>NZ_CP118314.1:0-825000 GCF_045012825.1 Georhizobium sp. MAB10 | reverse complement strand
TCCGGTCAACAGCCATTTTGCAGAAAAATGACAGTTTTCGCACCTTGCAAGAAAATGTCCCAACATCCCGTTTTGGCGACAAAAAATGCGCCGACCCTGCCTGCTTTCTAGCGCTGCCTGTTGAGTGTGCAGGCTCGCCGCCTTGGCGCTTCAAGGTGACTTGTCTGAACAGCACGTGCGGGTATGCGCGTACTATATAGGCAGGGATGGTCTGCCGGCCTGGTGCTACTCGCCACCCCTCCCCAAGCAGTCGCATGCGCCGCTCTTCGTGCCGCGGATATTACTTGACGCTAATTGTCAGGTATTGTAGCGACGCCTCGATGGAACGGGTAGCGCAATGCAGCTTGCTTCAGGAGAGTTCGCGGGACGGCTTAATCCGTTCCGCAGACCGGGACAGACAACATAACGGGAGACACTGATGTCCAAGACGACCCGATCGCTGATCGCCGCGGCTGCCTTTGCGGCCGTATCGCTGCCAACGCTTGCGAGCGCACAGGAACTGACGATCTATTCCGGCCGTGGCGAAGCCTTCGCGCAGCCCATCATCGACCGCTTCGCCGAAGCGACCGGCATCGAAGTCGAAGTCCGCTATGGCGGAACCGCCGAGATGGCCGTCCTGATCACCGAAGAAGGTGAGCAGAGCCCGGCGGATGTGTTCTGGGCACAGGATCCGGGTGCTCTGGGCGCCGTCGGCGAACTGTTCGAGCCGCTGCCGGAAGAGGTGCTGGCCAACGTTCCTGAAACACTGCGCGATGACGAAGGCCGCTGGGTTGCCGCTTCGGCACGTGCACGGACATTCGTCTATTCGCCGGAGCGTGTCGAAGAAGGCGAGCTGCCGACGTCGATCACAGACCTGACCGGCGAAGAGTACCGCGGCCGCGTCGGCTGGGCGCCGACCAACGGCTCCTTCCAAGCGCATCTCACCGCGCTGCGCGTGCTGCTCGGCGAAGATGAAACCAAGGCGTGGCTCGAGGCGATGATCGCCAATGACACGCAGGTCTATTCCAACAACGCGTCGCAGCTTCAGGCGATCGCCGACGGCGAAGTCGATTTCGGCCTCGTCAATCACTATTACCTTCTCCGCCAGAAGGCTGCCGATGCCGCCTTCCCGGTCGAGCAGTCGATCTTCGCCAATGGCGATGCCGGCAATCTGCTGATGGCGGCCGGCGCAGGCGTTCTCGCCTCGTCCGACAACAAGGAAGCGGCCGAAGAGTTCGTCGCCTTCCTCTTGTCCGAAGAAGCCCAAACCTATTTCGCGCAGGACAACCAGGAATACGGTGTCATTGAAGGTGCCGACAATGCGGGCATTGAGCCGAACATCGAGGACGTCATCCTCGCATCGCCTCCGCTCGACCTGAACGACATCGACGATCTGGAAGGCACGCTGAACCTGCTCCGTGAGGTCGGCTTGCTGTGACAACCCTTGTGACGGGCGGCCGCAAACGCGCGGCGCCCGCCATCTTCGTCATCCCCGCCATTCTGGTGGGGCTGGCGATGCTGGTCCCTATCTTCTACCTCGTGCTGCGCGCGACCGAGGCCGATTTCGGCACGGTCGCTTCTCTCGTTTTCAGGCCCCGAACCGGCCAACTCCTGTTGAACACGACCGCCCTCGTCGCCGGCGTGCTCATTCTCGCGACCGCGATTGCCGCGCCGCTGGCCTGGCTCACCACGCGCACGAGCCTGAAGGGACGGCGCTTCGCGCATATTCTGGTGGTGCTGCCGCTCGCGGTTCCGGGCTACGTAATGGCCTATGCGCTGATCGGGCTCTCCGGCTATTATGGCTTCATGAATACGCTCTTCGGCTGGACTTTTCCCAGACCGCAAGGCTGGCTCGGCGCGACGCTCGCTCTCAGCCTCTATACCTATCCCTACATCTATCTGAATTTGCGCGCGGCGCTCGGCAGCATCGATGCGAGCCTTGAAGAGAGCGCGCGCGCACTTGGCGCGTCACCCCGTGAGGTCTTTTTCCGCGTCACGCTGCCCTATCTGCGCCCGGCGCTGTTTTCCGGCTGGCTCGTCGTCGGCCTCTATGTGATTGGCGATTTCGGCGCGGTTGCGCTGATGCGCTACGAGGTCTTCTCCTACGCGCTCTACACGCAATACGCCGCTGCCTACGACCGCATCTATGCCGCCTGGCTCGCATTGATCATGATCACCATCGCGGTCTCGGTCATCTGGTGGGAGAGCAAGCTGCGCGAAGGTGCCCATTTCGCCCGCACCGGCACCGGTTCCGGCGTGCGATCGAGCCTGTCTTCGCTCAGCACGCTCACGTCTGCGGCCGCCTGGGGCTTCATCGCCCTCGTGGCGCTCGCCTCGCTCGGCCTGCCAGTATCGGTTCTTGCCTTCTGGCTTTCGGCCGAGCCTCTGCTGCCGAGCCTGCCCGCGCTTCTGACGAGCTTCTGGCATTCCGTGTCGGTGGCGGTCCCCTCCGCCCTGCTCGCCGGTGCGCTCGCGTTGCCCGTCGCCGTCATGGCGGTGCGCTATCCGTCGCCACTGTCGAGCGCGATCAACCGCCTGGCCTTCATCGGCTATGCGGTGCCACCGCTCGCCTTTGCGCTTGCCTTCGTGTTCATCTCGCTCGGCTTCGCACGGCCGCTCTATCAGTCGCATCTGCTGCTTGTGATAGCCTATTCGCTGGCTTTCCTGGCGCTGGCGCTTGGACCGATCCGCGCGGCGCTGTACCTCGCGCGCCCGTCGCTTGAGGAAGCGGCACGCTCGCTCGGCTACAGTCCGCTTTCGGTCGTCGCCCATGTGGTGTTCCCACTGATCCGGCGCGGCGTGATCGGCGGCATGGTGCTCGTCTTCGTCATCGCCATGAAGGAACTGCCGATCGCATTCCTGCTGGCCCCGACCGGATACCGTTCGCTTGCGATTACGCTGTTCAGCCGCACATCAGAGGGCATGTTGGTCAATGCGGCACCCTATGCCGCAGCCATCATCATCTTTTCCGGCTTGTTTGTCGGGGTCGTTCTCAGGCATGAAGCAAAACATGACTGAAACAGCTGACATTGATCGGAGTTCGGGACCGCTGCTCGCGGCGCGCGATCTCGTGCGGCATTTTCCGTCGGCGCGCGGCGCCGCAGTCGCCGGCGTGTCCTTCGAGGTCATGCCGGGCGAACTCATTGCGCTTCTCGGTCCTTCGGGATGCGGCAAGACCACGACGCTGCGCCTGACCGGCGGCTTCGAGCGGCCGGACGCAGGCACGATCAGCCTCAATGGCCGCGATGTGACGAACCTGCCACCAGAAAAGCGTGGCATCGGCTTCGTCTTTCAGGATTACGCGCTCTTTCCGCATCTGAGCGTTGCGGCCAACGTCGCCTTTGGATTGCGACACGCCTCGGCTGCCGATCAACGGAAGAGAACGGCGCAGATGCTGGAGATGGTCGGCCTCGCCGATCTCGCCGAGCGGATGCCGCATCAGCTATCGGGCGGCCAGCAGCAGCGCGTGGCGCTCGCCCGCACGCTAGCGCCGGCACCGCCTCTGGTTCTGCTCGACGAGCCCTTTTCCAATCTCGATGCCGCCTTGCGGGTCGAGACCCGCCAGGAAGTCCGCCGGCTCCTGAAGCAGGCCGGGTCCGCAGCCATTCTGGTGACGCATGATCAGGAGGAGGCGCTGGCGCTTGCCGACCGCATCGCTGTCATGCATGCGGGCCGGATCCTTCAGATGAGCACGCCCGATGACGTTTATCGGCGCCCTGCCGACGAATTCGTCGCGCGCTTCATCGGCCGTTCCAACATCGTTCCCGCTTGCGCGAACGGATTCCTCGCCCAGACGGATTTCGGCGACCTCGCCATCGACCGGACCATGTACGGCAATGTGCGACTGGCAGTGAAACCCGAGCAATTCGTGCTGACGCCCGCCGAAGATGGCAACGGCGTCGTCATCGGTCGCGAGTTCCGTGGCCACGACCAGCTTTATTGGGTCCGCGTCGGCGGAACCGAGATCATGGCGATCGCGGCGACCAACAGCTTGCTGACGATCGGCACACCGGTGCGGCTGACCACATCCGAGCCCGTCGCCCTTTTCGAACAAGCCGTCGCAGAAAACTCGTGAATCTCCACCGAAGACGGTGTTTTACCATTTGCGAATGGAACCATCGTCGCAGGCCGTCGTTCTCCCGGTCGAAATGCAAGGAGAAAAACAATGAACAGCATCATCTACATCGTCGGCCTCGTCGTCATCGTCATCGCCATCCTGTCGTTCCTCGGCCTGAGCTGATACGACGCAAACAAATCAGGACTACCCCGTCGGACGAGCGGCTGATTCCCGCGCATGATGCGCCATCAGACCGTAAGCCAGCCGCATCTGCTTTCCTGCCCGCGTATCCGGATAGCCTTCTGCATCTCGATGCAGCGGCATGTCGAACGTGATCTCCCCCTCGGCCGCATCCGCGATATGCGCGCCGAGGGAGATCATCAGCTGGATCATCCCGCGATTTTCCGGATGCACATAAGCCACGAACCGCTTGATCCCAGCTTCCGCCGCACAAAAGGCGATGGCGCCAATCAACAACGGTCCTACTCCGCGACCCTGATAAGCGTCGATGACGGTCACGGCCATCTCTGCGCTTTCCTGAGCCATCTCTGCGCTTTCCTGATCGGTGTCGAGCCGTTCATAACGCGCGATGGCAACCGGGTCGGGCGGAACGACGCTCATGTTGAGCGCCCCAATCGCACAGTGCTCGGAGTTGGATCGAGCAGTGAAGCGGGCGAGATCCTTTTCGGAAAGCCGCGTGACACCGCCCAGGAAGCGGAAGAACCGCGACCGTTCAGAGAGATGGGAAAAACCGGCCAAAAGATGCGCCCTATCCGCCGGCTCGACGGTGCGCACCAGCAAATCCAGATCATCCGCGATGCGCGTTCGGAACATTCCTTTCCTCCGGACCTTGATCCTACCAACATGCGAAACATCGCGCCAACCAAACCGGGGACACCAGCGTGAGCGACTTTGGCGACGAACGCACCGGCATCATCGATGCTTCCACCGCTGCCAAGCAGGACAAGGAGCGGACCGATGGTGCGCAGATTTCGCGCGGACGTCGTGCCGACCACCCGATGCAGCTTTCCCGCCACGGCTGGCTCGATGTGGCATGGCGCATCTGGAACAACATAGGCGCCAATCGCATCATGCTTGTGGCAGCAGGCGCAACCTTTTATCTGCTGCTGGCACTTTTCCCCGCGCTTGCCGCGTTCGTGTCGCTCTATGGCCTCGTCGCCAACCCCGTCAGCGTCGCCGACCACATCGCGTTTCTGGGTTCGCTCTTGCCGGCCGGTGGGCTCGATATCATCGAGACCCAGTTGGACGCTCTGGCCACTCAGGATGTCAGCGCGCTTAGCTTCGGCTTCATCCTGGGTCTCATGATCGCCCTGTGGAGTGCGAACAACGGCATCAAAACCCTCTTCGACGCGATGAACATCGTCTATGCGGAGGAGGAAAAACGTGGCTTCATCAAGCTCAACCTCCTCTCCGCAGTCTTTACGCTCGGCGGTCTGATGGTGGCGATCGCGCTGATTTTCACAGTGGGTGTCGTGCCAGCGATCATCGCTTTCATGGGGCTGGAACGTCAGGCCGATCTGATGATCGCGTGGCTGCGTTGGCCGATCCTACTGTCCATGATCGCGGTCGGCATCACGCTCGTCTACCGTTTTGGTCCAAGCAGGCGACCGGCGAAATGGCGTTGGCTGTTCCCCGGTTCGGTGCTTGCGACCATCGTGTGGATCGCTGCCTCGGCCGCCTTCTCTTTCTACCTGCAGAATTTCGCGGATTATAACGCCACCTACGGCTCGCTCGGCGCTGTCATCGGTTTCATGACGTGGACCTGGATTTCGGTCATCATCCTGCTGGTCGGCGCGCAATTGAACGCCGAGATCGAGCACCAGACATTGAACGACACGACAGTCGGTCCAGGCCGTCGGATGGGCGAGCGGGGAGCTGTCGTAGCAGACACGGTCGGCGAAGCCAGGCCTGCCTGACACCAAAACCAAGTCTGCCTGAAACAAGAACGACGCGGCTTCCGTACGAGACCGCGTCGTTGCGTTGTGTCGAGCACGTTCTGAACTCAGGCACTGACCCCGAGACGAGACGCGAAAGCCTGCGCGGCTTCAACTTCGTTCGGACGGATGTCATGCCCGCCCTCGTGCCAATCGAGCTTCACCGCTGCGCCCTGTGCCGAGAAGTAATCGGCGAGCGCCTGCGTCTCGGCCGGCGGGCAGATCGGATCGCGGCGGCCGGCTGTGATCACGATGTCTCGGTCCTTGAGAGCCGCATTGGCCGCCGGCGCCCACGGGATCAGCGGATGCATGAGCACGGCGCCGTCGAAGAGCGCACCGTTCTCCAGCATCATGGCTGCCAGGATATTGGCACCATTGGAGTAGCCGAGGCCATAGACGGCGCCCGCCTTCGCCTCATCGCGATGCGCAGCGACGAACGCAGCAAGAGCATCCCGCCGGATCGCCAGATCGTCCATGTCGTACACACCTTCGGCCTTGCGGCGGAAGAAGCGCAGTGCGCCACCTTCCGACACATCACCACGGGGCGAGACGATCGTTGCCTGTGGCATCAGCCGGGCGGAAAAGTCGAAAAACTGGTTCTCGTCGCCGCCCGTCCCGTGAAAGGCAAAGAGGATCGGCGCACCCGGCGCGCCCGGCCGGATGCGATGCTTGTAGGACTGCAGGCTCATGCCGCAGCTCCCGCTGCACCGTCGATCTTCTGCAGCGTGTTTTCGAGATACGGGCGAAGATGCGCATGCTGGCGCGGCAGCTTGAGCGCTTCACCGAGATGCGCCCGGTCTTCGTCACGCTCGAAGCCCGGCTCGTTGGTGGCGACTTCGAAGAGGACGCCACCGGGCGTGCGGAAATAGATCGCCCAGAAATAATCCCGGTCGATAACCGGCGTCACTTGGTATCCCGTGTCCATCAATGCCTTGCGCACCGCCAACTGGCTGTCGCGATTATCGACCGCGAAGGCGATGTGGTGCACCGAACCGGCACCCTGGTCAGCATGGGCGATGTTCGGCATGATTTCGATGTCGATGCGGTGCGCACCGTTGCCGCCGTCGATCGCGAACCGCTTCACGCCGTCGCGCGCTTCGATTTCGCTGTAGCCCATGAACTTCAGGAGTTCGCCGGTCGCGCCATCGTCCCGCAGCCGCATGGCGGCAGAGTGAAACCCGCGGATCGCGACATCGTCACCAACGCCATTGCCGGTCCAGGGCTGGCGGTCGTCGTCGCTGGTTTCAACAAGCGCAAAACCGTCACCATCGGGCCCGGCAAAATGCAGGCGCTTCTCGCCGAAGAGTTCCTCTTCCTTTAGACCACTGACGCCCATTTTCTGGAAACGCTCTTTCCAGAACGGCAGCGCACCCTGCGGGACGGCGAAGACGGTCGTTCCGACTTCACCCGTGCCCGGGCGACCGCGGCGGATGTTCGGGAACGGGAAATAGGTCATGACCGAACCCGGCGTGCCGACTTCGTCGCCATAATACAGGTGATAGACATCGGGCGCGTCGAAATTTACAGTTTTCTTCACCCGGCGCAGGCCGAGCGTGTCGGTGAAAAAGCGATTGTTCTCGCGTGCATCCGCAGCCATCGACGTGACGTGGTGCAGGCCTCTGATCTCGTTCAACATCGGAAATTCCTTTCTGCCTGAGAGGGCATGTGAACTGTTGGAGCCAATGTCGCGATCTTCCACTGTCTTTTCTAGTACGATAATCTGCTATTATCTGTTGCCAGATTCAGAACAGTTGGAAGGCAATGATGGGACATCTCGAGCGCAGCCGTATCTTTCTTGAGGTCGCGGAACGGTCGAGCTTCGCCGATGCGTCGCGGGCGCTGAACCTGTCGCGTTCTGTGGTCACCAGGCAGGTGGCCGAACTGGAAGAAGAACTCGGCGTGCAACTGTTTGTGCGCACCACGCGCAAGGTGGCGCTGACCGCACCCGGCGCCATCTACGCCGACCGCATGCGCACGGCCATTCGCCAGATCGACCAGGCGACGGACGCCGTGCGCGACGAACAGCATACGCTGCGCGGCACGCTGAAGGTCAGCGCCCCGCTATCCTTCGGCATGAGGTTCCTCCCCGACGCGATCGCCCGATTTCGCATCCTTTATCCGGACCTGACGCTGGCCATGGACCTGACCGATCGCTTCGTCGACATCCTGCGCGACGACTACGACATGGCCCTCCGCATCTCGGGTCCGCCCACCGATCGCTCCACCATCTGGCGCAAGATCTGCGAGGTGCCCCGCGTGCTCGCAGCGTCACCGGATTACGTTGCCAGGCGTGGCAGCCCCGCCAAGCCGCAGGAACTGGCCCGGCACAATTGTCTCGCCTATTCGAACTCGAACGATCCGCAGATCTGGCGCCTGCGCAATGGCGACGAGAGAGCCGACGTGAGCATCGCCTCGAAGCTTGCCTGCAACAACGGAGAGCTTCTGGCGGATCTGGCAATCGCCGGCGAAGGCATCGTGCTGTTGCCGCGCTTCATCATGGAGGAGGCGCTCATTGATGGCCGCCTGGTGCAGGTGCTTCCCGATTGGCCGCCCGAGATGATCTGGCTGACGGCATTTTATCCGCCCTATGAGCGGCTACCGGCAAAGGTCGATGCCTTTACGCGCTTCATTGAGGACGCGGTTGCCGCCGATCAGGAAGAGCTGCCGAATTTAGGCCAGAAGAAACCCGCGCGCCGCTTGTAGGCAGCGTAGTCATGCGCCAGCGGCGAGGCGGCAATGGTCGCCTCCTCGCCCTTCGCCGCCCGCATATAGACGAGCGCGATGATCATGACCGGAAGGATCGAGACGAGAGAGAACGTGGTCAGTGCCCAGCCGGCCCACAGAACCAGATAGGAAACGTAGAACGGGTGACGAAGATATCGGTAGGGCCCATCGGTGACGAGCGTATTTGGGCTGCGGCCTTCGAAGACGTACCAGAGCCGCGCCTTTTTCGATGCCCGGATCGCACTGACGAACAGCAACGATGCCCCGATCATCATCAAAAGTCCTGCCACATGGGCCCCGACCGGCTGCACGCGCGTCATCAGCAGATAGATGAAAAGGGCGATCATTGCGATGCTGATCACCGAGATCATCTTCGCGGCTGGCGGCATCTTTTCAGTGGTGAAATGAAACCGCATTGCCCAGGTGAACTGACCGACGACGACAAGGCCGAGAAGAATGCTGGCGAGATCTAGGAGGGTCTGATTGTTCATCATCAACGACTGTCTTGCAGGGTTTCGGGACGCTAACCGGGGGGCTTAGAGATGGCAAGCGCAACATGCTGAAGTAGCACAGCTTTCTGAACACAACCGTAATATGTCGCCTTGCTAACGTTTCATTGACCATTCCCCTACACGAAATCTAGAGGGCCTCGTGTCAACATGGGACGCTACTGAATGGGACAATGGCCATGGCGCCAATCGATCGGATGATAACCACAAGCGATGCGGCGCTGCGGGTGCGCGACACCGGCGGCGACGGTTTGCCGATCGTTCTGCTTCACGGCTCCGGCAGCTCGATCGACGTCTTTCATCGTCAGTTCGCAGACCCGATCTTGAGCCACCACCGCTTGGTAGCGATCGAGCTTCCGGGCCATGGCCTCTCCTCGGACGCCGCAACACCGGACAAGACCTACACGTTGAAGGGTTTGGCCGGCGTCGTCACGGAAACCCTGACGTCGATCGGCGTCAGCAGAGCGGTCTTCTTCGGCTGGTCGCTTGGCGGCCATGTAACGCTGCAGATCGCAGCAACCACAAGCATCCCGGTCGCTCTCTTGCTATCGGGCACGCCTCCTGTCTCGCTCGGCCCGCTCGGACTGCTGCGCGGTTTTCAGCCGAGCTTCGACATCCTGCTCACCTCCAAGCGCCACTTCTCAGAACGCGACGTGACGCGGTTCGCGCAACTGTGTTTCGGCGATGCGTTCGACCCGGAATTCCTGACGATGATTGCGCGCACGGACGGACGCCTGCGCGTCAATTTCCTGCGAAGCCTCATGCATGGACATGGCGCCGATCAGAGACGACTGGTGGAAACGTCGTCGATGCCGATCGCGCTCGTCAACGGCGTCCTCGATCCATTTGTTCGCTTGAGCTATCTCGAAACGATCCCCTTCGCCAATCTGTGGCGTGATCGCTCCCACCTGATCCCCGCAACGGGTCATGCCGCATTCTGGCACGCGCCGCAGCTGTTCAATCCCCTTTTGAACGCCTTTGCCCGCGATGCCGAGCTCGTGCTCCGGGCAGAGCGCTTGAACCTGCGTCGCGCCTGACAGGCAAAAGTCTCTGTCATCCTGCTCCTTGACGGAACAAGCACTTGCCGTAATTACTTTTGCAGTGGGACGCTCGGAGAAAACCAAAATGAAAAAGATCCTGTCTGCAATCCTTATGACCGCCGCATTGGCCGCCTGCACCCCGACCCAGGAAGGTGCCGTGATCGGTGCCGTTGCCGGTGGCGCTGTCGGCGGGGCCGTTGGCGATACCGAAGGCGCGATCGTCGGCGCAGCGCTTGGTGGCGCAGCCGGCGCTTTGATCGGCCGCGCATCCGAACAGCCGGGCCAGTGCTACTATCGCGACAGCTACGGCCGCCGGTATGTGGCAGCCTGTCCGCGCGGCTACTAAGAAAACCGATCTATCGCTCATCGGGATCGGGCGCTTTCGCGGCCGATCCCTTTCTCGCGACCTGGCCCGTCACCTTCACCGCATGGCTTGACTCCCTCTCGATTCGGAGTCCTCGCCCGCATTCTCCCGTGCGGACAACATCAACCGCCAAATGCTTCAAAAGATTCACGATCTAGACGCGCCAGCCGCCACGCGGCATAGATGTTGCGGTGAACAAACCCGGAATCCGTTAGAGTCAGCGATTCGTCGTTCTTTCGTTCCGCGCCTGTTCCAGATGCCCCAATTGTGCTTGTGCTTTTGGCGCCTGACGGACCTGCTCGCATTTGGGCGGCAACAGGCCCATATGGAGCGCTGCCAAGCCCACGTCCGGTTTCGGGCAGGAAGGACGCCTTGCCCCATTCACCAGTGACATCCGACCGTCGGATGCCCGAAAAGAACCAGCCACCCGTCTTTTCCGGTTGGGGTGTGACGGCGGTCCTGGGACCGACCAACACCGGCAAGACGCATTACGCGATCGAGCGCATGATCGCGCATGGCAGTGGCGTCATCGGCCTGCCTTTGCGGTTGCTGGCGCGGGAAGTGTATGGCCGGATCGCTGCCCGGGTGGGTGAACAGCACGTTTCGCTGATCACCGGCGAGGAAAAGATCGTTCCGCCCAAGGCGCGCTACTCCGTCTGCACGGTGGAAGCCATGCCGAGCCGCACGAGCGCAGCCTTCGTTGCCATCGACGAAGTACAACTTGCCGGCGATCTCGAGCGCGGCCATGTCTTTACCGACCGAATTCTGCATCTGCGCGGAACGGACGAAACGCTGCTGCTCGGCGCCAACACCGTACGCGGCATTCTGGAAAAGCTGCTGCCCGGCCTGACGGTGGTGGAGCGCCCACGCCTGTCACAGTTGCAATATGCCGGCGCGCGAAAGATCACCCGCCTGCCGAGACGCTCCGCCGTCGTCGCCTTCTCCGCCGATGAAGTCTACGCGATTGCCGAACTCATCCGCCGGCAGCGCGGCGGCGCTGCAGTGGTGCTCGGCGCGCTCAGCCCGAGAACCCGCAATGCGCAGGTCGAGCTTTACCAGAACGGTGATGTCGATTATCTCGTGGCGACCGATGCCATCGGCATGGGCCTCAATCTCGATCTCGACCATGTGGCCTTTGCGCAGGATCACAAATTCGACGGCTATCAATATCGACCCTTGAATCCTGCCGAACTCGGCCAGATCGCCGGTCGCGCGGGGCGCCATGTCCGCGACGGGACTTTTGGCGTCACGGGTCGCGTGGATCCGTTCGGCGAGGAAACCGTCGAGCGCATCGAAGCACATGTCTTCGATCCCGTTCGCATCCTGCAATGGCGCAGCAAGGACATGGATTTTGCCGATTTGCAGGCGCTCCGTCGCTCGCTCGATCGTCTGCCGCCCACCCAGGGCCTGACGCGCGCCCTGCCGGCGGTCGATCAACAGGCGCTTGATTATCTGGTGAATTATCCGGAAATTCGCGATCTTGCGACAACGCCCGAGCGCGTCGCCCGGCTGTGGGATGCCTGCGCCCTGCCCGATTATCGCCGGATTGCGCCCGCACAGCACGCCGACCTCATCGCGACGCTCTTTGCCGATCTGGTGCAGCTCGGCTCGGTCAACGAAGACTTCATGGCCGAGCAGGTCCGCCGCGCCGATCGCACCGATGGCGAAATAGACACGCTTTCCGCCCGTGTGTCGCAAATTCGGACATGGAGCTACGTTTCCCACCGCCCGGATTGGCTTGCCGATCCGACACACTGGCAGGAAAAGACTCGAGAAATCGAGAATCGTCTGTCCGATGCTCTGCACGAAAGGTTGACGAAACGCTTCGTTGACCGCAGGACATCCGTTCTCATGAAGCGCCTGAGAGAAAATGCAATGCTCGAAGCTCAAATCAGTGTCGATGGCGACGTCTATGTCGAGGGCCATCTTGTCGGCCAGCTCGCCGGCTTTCGGTTTACCCCCGACAGCGAAGCCGAGGGGCCGGACGCCAAGGCCGTCCTGGGCGCCGCGCAAAAGGCACTTTCAATCGAATATGAAGCACGTGCTGCGCGTCTGTACGCCGCCGGCAACAGCGACTTCGCAATCGGCTCCGACGCGACCGTGCGCTGGGTCGGCGAGCCGATTGCCCGCTTGACCTCAGGCGACGACATGCTGCGTCCGCGCGTGGTGCTTCTGGCCGACGATCATCTGAGCGGCACGGCACGCACCCATGTGGCTGCACGCATTGAGCGCTTCGTTCAGCACCACATCGCAACCGTCCTCAAGCCGCTCGACGATCTGTCGCGCGCCGAAGACATCGACGGTCTCGGCCGCGGCCTCGCTTTCCAGCTGGTCGAGGCGCTCGGCGTGCTCTTCCGCCGCGATGTCGCCGACGACGTCAAGGCGCTCGATCAGGATGCCCGTGCCCAGTTGCGCCGCTATGGCGTGCGCTTCGGCGCCTACCACATCTTCATGCCGGCCCTCTTGAAGCCTGCGCCGGCGGAACTGATCACGCTGCTCTGGGCACTGAAAAACGACGGCATCGACCAGCCGGGCTATGGCGAGCTCATCCCCGCCCTCGCTGCTGGCCGCACCTCCGTTGTCACCGAGCCTGGCTACGAGCGCACATTCTACAAGCTCGCCGGCTTCCGCTTTCTCGGCAAGCGCGCCGTTCGCATCGATATCCTCGAGCGTCTGGCCGACCTGATCCGCCCGGCCCTCAACTGGAAGCCAGGAACGGGCAGTCGTCCGGAAGGCGCTTACGATGGTCGCCGCTTCACCACGACGCCCGCCATGCTGTCGATTCTCGGCGCAACGGTCAGCGATATCGAAGAAATCCTGAAAGGCCTCGGCTACCGCGCCGATGAAGTGAGCGCCGAAGAGGCCGCCACCTATCTGGCCAAACAGGAAGCGCCGAGCGAAGAACAGGCTGCCGAGGCTCCTTCCACAACGACTTCCGACGCCGAGACACAGCCCGCCGCGACCGACGAGCAGGAGACGCCGGCCGGCGACGAGGCTGCTGAAGAACCGGCATCCACGGAGATTGAAGCTCCCGCCCCTGCCGCAGAAGCGCCGACGGAACCCGTTACCGTTGCCGAAGCAGGCGAAGAGGAGCAGCCGAAGCCAGTGCTGCTTTGGCGCCCGGCCGGCAACCGGCCGGAGACGCAGCGGCCGCAGCGCCAGAAGCAGGGTCGTGGACGTCGTCCTGCCGGAGGCACTGCCGAGGCAGGCGGCGCGCCCGCAGGCGGTGAACAGCCGGCACGCGACAAGCAACAGCATCGTCGCCGCGACAATCATGCGCCAGGCGGCAAGGGCAAGGACACGCGCGGCGGTCACCCCGGCAATCGCAAGGGCAAGGATGCGGAGCGTCCGGCCCCCATGGCGGCGCGCCCACTCCGCAAGGAGCGTCCGATCGATCCGGATTCACCCTTCGCGAAGCTCGCAGCCCTCAAGGACAAGCTTGGGAAGTAGCAAGCGCCAATGACCGAAGACCGCCAGCGCATCGACAAGTGGTTGTTCTTCGCGCGTGTGGTCAAGTCACGGACCCTGGCTGCAAAGCTCGCCCAGAACGGACGCATCCGGGTCAATGGCGACAAGATCGATCAGGCAAGCCACCAAGTTCGCCTGGGTGATACGCTGACGATCACGCTGGACCGAACCGTGCGCATTCTGAAGATTTCCGCGCCGGGCATTCGTCGCGGCCCGGCCGAGGAAGCACGAACCCTCTACGAGGATCTTACGCCCGTCGTGGAAAAATCGGCCGACAGCCTGCCCACGGCCCTGGCCCCCATCCGGGAGCCTGGAACGGGCCGTCCGACAAAGCGCGAGCGCCGCAAAATGGATGTGTGGCGGGAAGGCTCGGGCGACTGACGCGTCACCGCTGCATGGACTTTGCCGAACGCTGCCTGGCTTCCACGAGATGGCGCAGATAGCCCATCGAATGCGGCACCGCCTGCGACGCCACCGTCACATGCGAAAGCGAAAAGGTCCGGCGCCGGATGACGTGACCGGTGTTGGGCACGATCTTGTGCAGGACGCCCTTGCAGATGGTCATCTTGTTCCAGGCCCAGTCCTCGAACCCGACACCTCCTGGAATATCCGAGGGCGGATAGGGCGTGTCCAGATAAATGCTGCGTCGGGCAAAACTTAGCGCCGTCCAGTAATTCTGATCCATCAGCACCACGGGCCTGTAGGACGGTGTCTCCATGTCCACATGGTGCAGGATGTGCTTGGTGCCATCGAAGAACGCGCAAACTTCCGGGTGCCACACGATGGGGTCGGCCCGCTTCGTTGCTTCCGCATGAGCACGCACCAACCAGCTGGTTCCCCAGAAATCGTCGGCATCCAGAAACGCGACATGGGCGCCGCGCGCTTCCTCCACAGCAGTGTTGCGCGACCGACCGAGATCCCCATAGGCGACCTCGATCAGGCGATCGTCCTGCCCAAGTCCGTCTCTGATGACTGTGCGCGTCAGATCATCGCCGCGATCGAGCACACATAGGAGTTCGACACGGATGTCCGCTTCGGTTGCAGCGGCGATGGCCCGCTTCATGCTGGTGAGCGACGCGTGGGCAAGCAGACCTTCACGATGTGCATTGAGAATTGCGGTGATGTCAGGCGCCACCGACATGCAACAGCCCTCCCAGTTTTGGCTCAGCTTCGAGCATGCGAACATAGCCCGCCCAGCTATGCACATCCGCGACGCGCTTTTGCAGCCGCCCCGCCCGCTGCCGGGCTTCCTCCGGATCTCGCCCGATCGCGCGCAACGCTGAAACGAAGCCTTCCTGCGCATCGGGATCGTCGATGAGATAACCCGTGTCGTCGTCGATCAGTTCGCTGATCCCTCCGACATTCGGCGCAACGACAGGCAGCCCGCATGCCCCCGCCTCCAGCAGGATGTTCGGCAGCCCGTCCCAATGCGACGTGTAGAGAAACACATCCGCCTCCGTCAGCGGCAGCGCCGAGAAGTCGTCGAACGCACCGTGGTAACGAAGATTGACGATCTCGCGTGCGGCCTCCGTCACCATCGCTTCGTACTCCACATCGCCCTTGCCGAATATCTCGAAATCGAATTCAGGCACGGCACGAGCGATACGAAGCAAGAGTGGGATGTTCTTCTGGCGACTGAGCCGGCTCGCCCAGATGACCCTTTGCCGGCCCGTCATTTCGTGTCGTGGCAAAACCCGGGCCGCGGGCGAAGGCTGCCGTGCCACGACCAGCCTCGATGCGAGCGTTTGAGGAATCCCGAGAGATCGGATCAGCTCGTCTCGATGGTCGGCGTTGTCGAAATAGACCCCTGAAAGGTGCGCCAGGCAGTCGCGCAGATAGAGATCGCTGTAGCCGGCACGTCGCCCATCCGGCGTGAAGTCCGCACAGAAGAGCGCCCCGTAGAGCCGCGTATAGCGGGCAAGCACCCGTCCTTTCTTTAGGACTGCGTCCCAGCACGCCCGGCTGTTCACATTGAGGATCGCCTCCGGACGAAATCCCCGGACCAGAAGCTCGACCAGACGCACCCGCTCATCATGAGAGAGATCCGGATCGACGCGCGAGAAGGACAGAACCGGTATATCCGGCGCAATCATGTCGCGGGCACTTTCCAGGTCGTAATCGGCCAGGATGACGAGCACCTTTTTGGGCCCCAGCCGCTCGGCCATTGCGCGCACCGCATGGGCTGCCACGCGTTCGGCACCTCCGCGCACCAGCCAGGGCATGAACACAATCCGTTCTGGCACGTGCTCGATCTGGTCGACAAGCGCGGTCAGTGCCCGCTCCAGCCGGTTGTGTGCCGCTCCATCGACGACTTCCAGATAATCCGCATGCGCGAAGTAATCCGCGCCAAAAAGCGCCACGTCGAGATCCTCGACGCTGGCAATGGCTTCCCGCGCCGCCTTCAGCGCACCATCCGGACGACGCGGCTTGCGCCCTTCGAACCGGCCGTGATCGATGTAGTGCAGAAGCGGGTGCATGCCCACGATGTCGGGATTGCGCATGAGATACCATTGCGCATCGAAATCCGGACCCGGCGAGCGACCTTCCAGCGCGCCATGCAGCATGTAGTGAAGGAGCGCCGGATAGTTGGCCCGCCGAACGTCGGGATTGGTGTCCAGATAGAATTCCGCATCGAAGAAACCCGAAGCGACCACCCGATCTGCGTCACTCGGCGAAGGCGGTCGGACCTCAAAGCCCTTGCGACGGCCATGCATAAGGTAGTGGACGAGCGGATTGCCGATCACCTCATAACGCGCGAGGTAGGCAGCCGCATCGAAACGCGGCCCCGGTGAGCGTCCTTCGTGACCATGTCGCAGAAAATGATCGAGCGGATCACGCCCGGTGCGGAGCACATCCGGATAAGCGAGCAGGTACCAGTCGCGATCGAAGTACCCGGACAAGGCAATGATTTGGCGCCAGAGGGATTGCGCAAACCTCTGCCGGACAAAACGCACCGGAACCCATGATGGGGTCATGCACCGTCTACTCGAACTGACCGCCAGCCCCGACTCGGTGCATGCGGATTTGAACGATCACATCCATGCATGGACTGGAACGGCACGCAACCCGCCGGCGTCCGAAGGGCTGCGGGACCTCGATTCTCGCTTAATTTCTGCGCGATCTATGCAAGAATCCCTCCCGCATTGACGATTCCAGCGCTGCTGCCCGGCAAAAATGCCTCGCCTGCTCCAAATAGACTGATGGTGCCATTCGTCGTGGCCGTATAGCGCCGCCCGGTCGCCGTGCCCGAGAACGTCGCGTTCCAAAGCGAAAGCACTGCCCCGTTGGAAACGAACGCGAATTCCTCGATGAAGGCGGGATCATCGACCAGCGTCACCGTCTGATTGTTGCTCGTGACCATCAGATGGCCGGACAGATTGAAATGCCTCAACGCACCGCCGGAAATCGTATAGTCGCCGAGGAAATTAATCTGGCCGAAGCCGGTACCGGCAATATGGGATCCGTTCGCACCGCAAGGGCCGAAATCCACCACCCCGAGCGACAGTATCGCTCCCTCCTGGACTGTCAACGCGCTCATCCAAGGCGACGCCATGACAAATCGGATGCCGGAAACCAAAACCCGGGCGCCGCCACCGGCAAGGATGCTCGAAGAGACGACGACGGTCGACGGCTCCGCCTCATCGCCTTCGATACGCAGCAGCCCACCGCCGACGAGAGGGCGCAACACGGCAGCACCAAAATGCGTTCCCGCGCCAAGCTGGATCGTGACGTCGAACATCATGCAGTCGAGCATATGGGCCGCATCCACCGCCCGCTGCAGTGTCGCGAAGGCCGTATCGGGGCTCAGGCCATCCGCCGCGTCGGAGCCGCCCGATGCGACGAAGAGCGTCCGCGGGGCGACGAGCCGCTCGCGCACACCGGAAATGCCGGCAGGAAATGACGCCACCCCGGTGGCCGATTGCACGACCATAGCCTCGATAAAGGTCTCACCGTCACTGGAGACCTTGAGATGGAAATCGTCGTCGCCGGTCAGCCCGAATTCGGCACGCCCAGAGAAGCCGGTTTGATAGAGAATGCTCGCTGTGTCGGTCGCTGCCGCCTTGTTGATCTTCACCTGATGACCGGCGCCTTCATGGTTGAAGAGCGATGCATCTCCGGCAAGCGCCAGGCGATTGGGTCCATCTGCCGTGGCGTTGATCCCAAGACGCTCGGCAAAGTCGATGCTGAATGCCAGGGCCTGCCACGCCCCCTCATGGAAAACGAGAAGCCGGTTCTCGTCCGAGCAGAACGCGATCCAGCCTTCCACCGGCTGGTAGAACCGCCACCCGCCATCCTGCCAGGCTGCAATCTTGGCGTGCTGGCCAGTCCAGGCGCCGGCAGCTGTTTCCGGCACGATGAAGCGCGCTCCATCCGCAAGGTCTGCCGGAGGCTCGCTCACTGCTCTGCTTTGCACGCTCATCTGCATGAGCGCGTCGATCATAAGTAGAGCTTCGTTGTGGGTGACATGTTTCTGTGCCTGAGCCATAAGAATATAGGGGATTTTCAAGTTAGTCGTTCGGCCCATAGAATTCCCCTTTATTTAACAGATTTCTTATCATACTATTCTTCTGGGGCTCGGGGATAAGCGCATCATGCAACAGGTGCGCAATGCAACGGTGTGCCCTTGCGTAGGGGTGGGCACATTGAACGATTCCAAGGCCATGGCGGCATTGAGAGGCCGCGTGAAAATCCAGATCGATCGCGAGCGGGCGGCCAGGTCTTCCCCGAACAAACCGACCAAGACTTCAGCCAGGGTCGACATATCGGTTGTTTTGAACCTGCATGATGAAGCCCGTTACTTGCTGCGGACACTTCGATCCTTGCAGGAGGCGATGCAATACGCAGCGCAGTTCGGCCTGCGGATGGAGCTTGTCGTCGTGCTCGACAACGCCGATGCAGACATGCGATCGGCGCTGTCGAGCGTCGACCTCACCGTTTTTGATCATTTTCAGGTCATAGAGGTCGCGCACGGCTCGCTCGGCCCCTCCCGTCATGCGGGCATCGACGCGGCTCGTGGCGCCATCATCGCAACTGCCGACGGCGACGATCTCGTCGGCTTTGATTATTTTCATCGCATGTACGCCGCACTGAAGGCGGGCGGGCGAAAGTCGATCATCTGCCCCGAATACTATCTGGGTTTCGGCACCACATCCTACGTGTGGCAATTCCTGCCGCTGAAAACCATCGGCGCCGCGGCCATGATGGACAACCACCCGTTCGTCTCGCGGATCATGCTCTATCGCGAAGCCTTCAACGAGTTGCACTTCGCCGACGTCTCCTACCAATCCGGCTACGCCTACGAGGATTGGCATTTCAACTGTTCGGCAGTCGCGCAAGGCTACGACATCGCGGTCGCCAAAGACGCGCTCGTCTTCTATCGCGAACGCCAGAGGAGCATGAGTCGCCGCTTTCGCGCCGAGACCCCGGGCCTCATTCCGGCAAGCCCCTTCTTTGAACCGGCAAGATTCCACAAGATCGCTTGGGCTGACTTCAACGGCGACCTGCCACGCAGCGAGCCGCCGACTTTCTCAGTGCCAACCTTCGTCGATATGCCCGGAATGGCAGATCTCGTCGCAGCAGCCAACGCCATCGATCCCGCGATCAGTCTCGGGATCCTGAAAGACAAACACGGCAGCACGAACTTCACGCAACCTGCCGGATTGTCGCGTGCTTATTTCGAGCTCTGCGGCATCCTTGCCGGCCAGGAATTCACCGACATCCTGCTCGTCCCGTATCTCACGCGGGGCGGCGGTGAGAAGTTCATCCTGTCGGTGCTCTCTGCACTGAAGGCCGAACGGCCCGACACCCGCTGCCTCGTGCTCGGCGGCCAACGCATCGCCCATCATCACTGGGTGGATCGCCTGCCAAATGACAGCCTGTTTGTCGATCTGCACAGCCTCGGCATCACGGGATTGAGCGAAGCCGACATCGAAACGATCACGCTCCGCATCATCCAGCATCAAGCCGGGCTGAAGCGCCTGCATCTGAAACACTGCGAATATGTCGACGCGTTCATGCGCAACCATGCAGATCGGCTGGGTGACGTCTCGACCTACTTCTACCATTTCTGCGAAGCCATCGACACGATTCATGGCCTCAGATTCGAGAACGGCTTTGGCTTTGATCTCATCACCGAGGCCGGCCATCGTTTTGATGGCATCATTTCAGACCATCAGGCGGTCCTGACCGATCTGAAAGTCCGGCTTGGCGATCATGTCACTCCGAAACTTCGCACGCTTTACGCAGCATGCAGCGATGAGCGGCGCGTATTCTCGGACCTGGAGGCGCCGAATGGACGGCTGCTTTGGGCGTCGCGCATCGATCGCCAGAAACGGCCCGAGCTTCTGGCTGAAATCGCCCGGGGCCTTCACGCCAGCCAGCCTGGGTTGGTCGTCGACGTCTTTGGCAATTTGGGGGTCGGCTCTGAACCTGAATGTCTCCGGAACTTGCCCAACCTTGTCTACCACGGCACCTTCGACGGCCTGTCGACCCTAGATGTCGGATGCTACGATGCCCTGATCTACACGGCAGCGTTCGATGGTCTTCCCAATGTGGTGCTGGAGGCCATGAGCGCGGGCTTGCCGGTCATCGCGCCGGCCGTTGGCGGCATCGGAGAAGCGGTGAGTTTGGAAACCGGATTTCTTGTTCCAGACGTGATCGACGACGACGCCCTCGTAGCCGCCTATCTGGCCGCGGTAGCCGAGCTTTACGCCGATCCCGTTGCAACGCGACGCAGATCGGACAACGCACGCAAGCTGATGGAAAGCCGACATTCGATCAGTGAGCACCAAACCCGGGTCGATCAGATCTTTACTGATCCTGTGACTTCGGAAAGCCGGATTTCGCCGGAGCGGGGCATCCAGCGCGCCAATGGAGTGCGGGCGACCAAACCGCCGCCAGCCGGACCGATTCTCATCGGCGGGCAGAAGCTGAACGCGGCCAACCCACCAAACTGATCGAATAGCTGCTGGAAACCGCGAGAGCGATGTGATGCACGGGAACGATGGCATGAATGGCAATGGCCATGTTTATGAGCCGATGACGAAGCGGCAGAGCGGCTCCTCGGCCAATTCGAAGCAGCCGCCGGCAGAGAGCAGCGAGCAGGCTGTCATGCGGCGGCGCCTCATGCATTACGCCGAACAGATGCGCCGTATGTCCAACATCATCCACGAGCTCTCCGAGCGTGCGGACGATTACGAAGACAAGCGCGTGAACTGGTATGAGCCGGAACTCGTCAAATTGAAGGAGGAGGTTGGCCGGTACGACAATGTGCGCTCCACCTGGTACGAGCCGCAGCTAGAGGCAAGGCAGCAGCGCATTGCCCATCTGGAGCAGACTGCCGAAGCCTATGAGGCGGAGCGAAGCTCCTATTTTGCCCCCGCTCTCGCTCAACGAGATGCACGCATCGCCGAACTCGAGCAACAGGTGCTTGATCTGCAGGCGCAGCTCGCCGCGGTCGTCGCTCCCAAGAAGAAGCGAAGCGGCATCACCCGGCTTCTCGGCATTGCGCCCCGCTAGCGCTTTCGATTAAGTCCAACGGCGATGTTCGCGGCAGCGACGCGGCATCGGCTTGTCGAACGCAGCTTGTCATTGGGGTCATGCATGTCCGTACTCGTCACCGGCGGCGCCGGCTATATTGGCAGCCACATGGTCTGGGAACTGCTCGATGCGGGTGAAGAAGTCGTCGTCCTCGACCGGCTGAGCACGGGCTTCGACTGGGCAGTCGCTCCGGAGGCGAAGCTCGTCGTTGGCGACATCGCCGACCAGGACCTCGTCGAATCCACCATCCGCGATAATGGCGTCGATGCCATCATACATTTTGCCGGCTCTGTCGTCGTGCCAGACTCCGTCGCCGACCCCCTTACCTATTACGAGAACAACACCTCCAAGACGCGATCGCTGCTGGAGAGCACCGTCCGTGCCGGCGTTCCTCACTTCATCTTTTCCTCCACGGCCGCCGTTTACGGCACACCGCAAAAGGTGCCCGTGACCGAGGACATGCCCACCCAGCCGGAATCGCCCTATGGCGCATCGAAGCTGATGACGGAGTGGATGCTGCGCGACACCGCCGCCGCCCACGATTTCGCCTATACGGCGCTGCGCTATTTCAACGTGTGCGGCGCCGATCCGCGCCTGCGCACCGGACAATCCACGCGCGGTGCGACGCATCTGATCAAGGTTGCTTGCGAAACGGCGACCGGCAAGCGCGATTTCATGGAGGTGTTCGGCGGCGATTACCCTACGCCGGACGGCACCTGCATCCGCGATTACATCCATGTCACCGATCTGGTGCGGGCACATCGCTTGGCGCTTGCCCGCCTTCGCAATGGCGGCGGTAGCCTGCTCGCCAACTGCGGCTATGGCCGTGGCTATTCCGTGCGCGAGGTCATCGACACCGTGAAGAAAGTGACCGGTTTTGATTTCGACGTGCGCGAGCGCGAGCGTCGTCCCGGTGACGCCGTCACCGTCGTCGCCGATGCCGCCATTGCACGACGGGAACTGGGCTGGACCCCGGAACTCGACGATCTCGATCTGATCGTGACGCATGCGATTGCATGGGAACGCCATCTCAAGCAGCTCAATTCCAGCAAAGCGTGATCCAGGAGCGTCGTCTACAGTCCCCGATTGACCACACTCATTTGATACGTATACTTACCATAATGCGATTGTGATGGGGAGGATTTCATGCAGTTTCATCTCAACGGCTTTCGTACGGGTGATCCCGCCATCGCACCTCCGGCAAAATCAGAAGCTGGAGTGATTTCCGCGGGCTCGGTCAGCACAGAGGTGGACGTCCTGATCATCGGTTGCGGCCCGGCAGGCTTGACCCTGGCGACGCAGCTTGCCGCTTTCCCCGATATCACCACGATGATCGTCGACCGGAAGCCGGGCCCGCTCGAGCTCGGTCAGGCCGACGGCATCGCCTGTCGCACGATGGAGATGTTCGAGGCCTTTGGTTTCAGCGAGAAGGTGCTGAAGGAGGCCTACTGGGTCAACGAAACGTCCTTTTGGAAGCCGGACCCTGAAAATCCCCGCGAGATTGCCCGCAGCGGACGCATCCAGGATACCGAGGATGGGCTGTCGGAATTCCCGCATGTCATCTTGAATCAGGCCCGCATTCACGACTTCTATCTGGAAGCGATGCGCAATGCGCCGACCCGCCTGGAGCCGCACTACGGTCGCCGGCTGGCCAGCCTTGAGATCGCGCGGGGCGAGGAAGCCGGAAGCCACCCCGTGTCCGTCAAGCTTGAGCGCACCGAAGCGTCGGGCGCCGACGCCCTGGAAATCGTCAAGGCGCGCTACGTGGTGGGCTGCGATGGCGCCCGCAGCGCCGTTCGGCAGGCACTCGGCAAGCCATTGCTCGGCGATTCGGCAAATCACGCCTGGGGCGTGATGGACGTGCTGGCCGTCTCGGATTTTCCGGACATTCGCCTGAAGGCTGCCATTCACTCGGCCAATGAAGGCAATGTGCTGATCATCCCACGCGAGGGCGGCTACCTGGTGCGTCTCTACATCGAGATGGACAAGCTCAACAAGGACGAGCGCGTCGCGAGCCGCAACATCACGAGCGAGCAACTGATCGCCGCGGCACAGCGCATTCTCCACCCCTACAGTTTGGACGTGAAGGAAGTCGCCTGGTGGTCGGTCTACGAGATCGGCCAGCGCCTCTGCGCAAGCTTCGACGATCGGGAAGACGATGCCGACGATAGCCGCCTGCCTCATGTCTTCATCGCCGGCGACGCCTGCCACACGCACAGCCCGAAGGCCGGCCAAGGCATGAACGTCTCCATGCAGGACAGCTTCAATCTTGGCTGGAAGCTGGCAGGCGTGCTGCGCAACATCCTGAAGCCCGAAATCCTGAAAACCTACTCCGACGAGCGCCAGGCGATCGCACAGGAACTGATCGACTTCGATCGTGAATTCGCGAAAATGTTCAGCGCGCGGCCGAAGACGTCCGGCAACGGCGACGACCAGGGCGTCGATCCGAAGGAATTCCAGAGCTATTTCGTCAAGCAGGGGCGCTTCACCGCGGGTACGGCGACACAATACCGTAAGTCAAAGCTTACGGGAGACTGCGATCATCAGCATTTGGCAGCCGGTTTTCCGGTTGGCATGCGTTTCCATTCCGCCCCGGTCATCCGCTTTGCCGACGCTAGGCCCATCCAGCTCGGACATGTCGTGAAGGCCGATGGACGCTGGCGCATCTTCGCCTTCGAAGGATCGGGCGCCGCCTCGACTGACCAGACGGTTCAACCAGATCCGATGCGATCGCTCTGTGACTTTCTTGCAGACGATCCGGCGTCACCAATTCTGCGGCACACCCCAGCCGGGGCAGACATCGACGCCGTCATCGATCTTCGCGCGGTCTATCAAGCCGACCACCAATCGCTTCCGCGCGAAAGGCTGCATCCCCTTCTCACGCCGCGCAAAGGCCGCTACGGCTTGATCGACCACGAAAAGGTCTTCTGCCCCGACCTCAAGACCGGCCCCGACATCTTCGACCTGCGCGACATCGACCGCAAAACCGGCTGCCTCGTGATCGTCCGCCCGGACCAATACATCGCGCACGTGCTCCCCCTCACGGCCCACACGGAACTTGCTGAGTTCTTCGCGGGGGTGATGGTGGCCACAGACCAGCGCATTGCGTCGGCTTGATACGACGCAATCAGCGCCAGTGCTGTGACGGAGTGGAAGAAAAAGCCCACGCTCCGGCTGTTTAGCTCCCGGTGCGGCGAAACGCGTAGGCTGCATTTGCCTCGCAGCCATTCATCCCGATCAAAGCCAGGGCACCGGCATCTGCGCCGGGCGCAGCATCGAAGCGGATCGACAACGTCGCAGCGGCACGATCGGGTGCAAGGAGCGTCGCAGTGGCGTTGACGGTAATGTCCAGAACACCGTTCTTTGGCATTGGCACCAAGCCGGTAAAGTGATCCGATCGAACCCGTGTCCAGCGCACTACAGGGCTCTGCCCACCGCCGGCAAGCTTCGCGGGATCGAAGACACCGCCCCATGCAATGGACTGCGTTTGTGTCATATCACTCACCATGGACGGCACCATGGCAACGACTTGCGGGTTGCAGCCGGTGACGTTCTCAACTTCGACCGTTCCTGTCCAAGTGCCGTCTTCGGGGACGATCTCGTCGAAGACCTCGATCTCGCAAGTCCCGTCGCCACCCATAGCCAGATCGAGATCATCGCGCGAAGTCCGGCTCCAGCTGAAAGCGCCATCATAGAACACAAGCGTCTGCTGCGCCGCATCATCCGGGGTCGGTACTCCCGTAATGTCGGCGATCTCGTCACCCGAGATAGCGCTGACATGACATGAACATCCGCCCTCGCGGCAGTCGGCAAAGACGATAGCGTCCTCGGCAAGCGCAGGAGCGGGAAGGACGGTCAGCAAAATGAGAAGACGCTTCATTATTGTTGTCCCAAGAGGCGGCTGCGCAGAGTTGCGGCGGTTTCGGGATCGAGGTCGAGCGCTGTGCCGCCAATCACGCCGGCCATCGGATCGACTGCCACCTGCCCTATCACGCGGAGGGTAGCCGCCAGCACGCGCAACCCGGCGAGCGCCTCATCGGGCATGTCGGATGCCCGGCACAACCGGCCAGCGGCGATGTCTTCACACGGGCCGAGCATGGCGTCCCATTGGCGAGGGTTCAAAGCGGCGAGTATGCTGTCACCGGTCGACGCCATCCCGAACAGCGTGGATGGCAGGCCGTCGCCCGCGCCCGCAGCAGTGGTCAGAGTGTAGGGATCCTGCATCAGCCACCCAGGCAGTATCACAAGCCGAAGCCCGGAGAGAGGGTCGTTGTAGCTGCACGGGTTCGCCCCCATGCACTGGCGGTGAAACGGCGGCTGACTGTCAACGGCAGCAACATCGAATGTGGGCTGGCCGATTTCGGCTGCACCAGCTTCGGTAATCTCGACCACCGCTGCAAGGCCCTCGCCTTCGGCGCCGGAGGCAACCGCAGTGATCAGCCACTGGCCGGGCAAGAGATCGACCTCCCACGCATCGTTGATCTCGCTGTCGCTGCGCACCACCTCGCCATCAGGCAGAGGGATGGCCGACCATTGCCGGAAGGTGCCCATATAGGGACCTGTGACGGTGATTCTGACAGGGTCGGCGTCCGGACCCGCCGGGCTGAGCGCGGCTGATGGCGCGATGACGAAGTCGTTCGGTCCTTGAGCGGTGACCGTCACCTGCCCTGCAAACACCGTATCGCCCGCATCGCCCACCACCTCGTAAGTTCCAGGCAGAAATTCCGCTTCGATGGTGCCAACGACACCCTCATTCATTGCCCATGCTTCAGGCGGCAGGTCCTGTCCGGGCATCGGCGTCGCCGACCATGTGATCGCCAGCGGATAGACGTCGGTTCCTTCGCCGGTAAATGTCACGGGCAAGGGTTGCAGCGCGCCAGACGTTTCCGGCTTATCCAAAGTGACCGTGATCGGCACGCTGTGGATCACCTCGCTGTCGCGAAACACATAAGCAAAGACATAGGAGCCCGGTATGTCGGGCATGGTCCAGCCCATGCTGTCCTTGCCTTCGGTATAGTCGTAGCCCCAACGCTCTCCGGTCTCTTCGGACAGCAATTGAATGTTGTCGAGGAACGCGCCCGGTCCATCCCAGGTGATCGTGACCTCTTCGCCCACCTGCGCTGCGGGCGGGGCTGAGATCGACACCTGTGCTGGCGTCAGGCTGATCGGGTGCTTTTCGCTAATGATCCCGCTTTCCAGAACATAGGCGAGATCGAACTGGCCGGTGCGCCACGGCAATTGCAGCTCCAGCGGATTTTCATCGCCCACCGCCGTCTCCGCCAGCCATTCGCCATTGGCATCGAACAGCCTTATATAGTCATACGGCGAGCGTGGCCCCGACCAGTTGACGGCGATCCGTGCGCCTTGCGCGGCGGTATCTGGTGCCGACAACAAGGCCTTCTCCGCTGGGCCGTCATAGGGGCGCACCAGCATCAGCTCGCCCTTTTTGACGCCGGATACCCAACCCTCTTCCGGGTTCATTTCCCGGTAATCCATCTCGGAAGATGGAGGGAACAGGAAGCATCGCGCTTCGGCGACGAAATAGCTGCCCGGCGGTTCAAAGCGGAAGGCGGCGCAGGCGCCATCGCCCTCACAGGCCGTGGCGCATTGGTTTGCAGTGCCATCGGCGGGAAAGCTGATCGGTGCGGGCTCGGTGCCTTCCGCGCCTGTCGTCAATCCCGTGGGCTCCAGCGCGATGTTCGGCATCCTTGGCGCACCGGCGAAATAGGGACCGGTAGAAGGTAGCGGGGCCTCCTCCGCCGCCGGCGGCGTGGCCTCTGCCGGCGCCGCAGTAACGGTTTGCGTCAACGCCTCTGCCAGCGCCCCTGCATCGGAGGCCTGAAAATACCTGCCGCCGGTTTCGGTCGCCAGGCAGGCAACCTGCGCGCCCTCTTCCTCGGTCAGCCCAAAGCCGATGACATGGGCGGTGAAATTGAGACCCGCCGCTTCCAACTCGCGGCCAAGCGCGCAGGGGTCGGCCTCACACGTCTCCAGCCCATCGGTGACCAGAACCACCGTTGCGGCTTCTTCACCCGAGCGCAATATCCCGGCAGCCTGACGCACCGCCTCGGATAAGGGAGTCTTGCCCTGGAAACGCATCGAGTTCACGCGCGCGACGATGTTTGGCGCGGTACCTGCCGCCGGCGGAACCATCAGCTCGATATCGCCGCAGTTGCCCCGCTCGCGGTGGCCGTAGGCCATCAATCCGAGTTCCTGTTCAGCCGGGATCGTCGCCAACACGTCTGCGACCGTCTGCCTGGCGATCTCCAGCTTGGTGCGCCCGTCGATCTGGCCCCACATCGACCCGGACCCATCCATCACGATGATGGTCCGTTGCTCCTCTGCCATTGCTGCTGTACCGAGAAAGGCAAGCACAGTCGCGATCGACGCAATGGCCTTCGCCTTCATCGTCATTCTCCGACCCATGTCACAAGCTGGTTGGTGGACCAGTTGCAGGGGCCGAATTCGGTCGAACCGCTCACGTCCCAGGTCACCGAAAACAGGCGCGGCGTCAAAAGCCGCATCCGCCCGGTCGATGTCATCGCGCCCATCTCCGTCTGCGCGGTCGCGGTACCGATCGTCTCGACCGGCGTCAGGTCATTGAAATCATGGGGCGTATATTCCGGGTCGGGATCAGCAGCCATGAAAGCGGTCTGGATCGTATCGCCCGAGAACACGCCATTCCAGTCGAGACGGGCCGTTACGAGGGTCTGGTTCGCCAGCACCTGACGGAACATCTCGCCCATCGGCCCGCATTGCACGGTAATATCGAAGGGTTGGCCATCCTGCCACTGGCCGTCCACAGGTTCCAGCGCGGTTTGCGGGCAGTAGCCGGTCCCGCCAAAACGCGCATGAAGGGCATCGGCGGTCTCATTTGTCAGACTGAGATCGCTTGCCGGACTGTCCCAGACGCCTGCCGTGTCGGCTGGCACGGCCGCGATGCCCATGACCACGGCGAGTTCTGCCCCGTTGATCGGCAAGGTAGCACAGGTGCAACCCGCTCCTTCGACACAATTGGCGGAGTAGAGCCCGCTGGCATATACATCCTCAAAGGGCCGACCTTCATCCCCCGGGGTGAAGACCCCGATGCTTTGAGAATGTGCCGGAAGCGCACCAAGCGCGATGATGAGAAAAGCGCAGACTTTGAGATGACGCACGGGGACATCCTGTTGATGTTTGTTCCCGAAACTAGGCGCAAGATTAGCGATCGTGAAACTACCATCTGGTAGTCAGCTGTGATCCCGAAAGCCGAATTCATCACGCTCGAGACCGGCTGCGTTCGCGGCCGCCAGGGCAGCGCGCAAGATGAGCGCCGGATGGCTGACAGGCAGGCTGTGCCCCGCCGCCTCGACCAAGCGGAAGCGTCCTTTCGGCAGGGTTCGCGCGAGATCTTCGACCGCATTGCGGCTGACCGTGCGGCTTTCCTCCCCATGCAGGCACAGGAAGGGCACATTGATGCAGCCCGCCTCGTCGTGCCAGTTTTCGTTGGTCAGGCGCATGTCGGCACGAAATCCGGCCCCGCGCTGCGCCCAAGCCAGCTCGAAAGCTTCCTGCAAGACTGCGGCAGCCCCATCCTGACGGAGGATAGCCTGATCGAAATCGCAGCCGTCGAAGACGAGGCGGGGAATTTCTTCGACACCTGCGCGGGCAATCTGGCTAAGCCCGAGCGCCACGATCTTGTCCATCAGACCCGGCAGATGCTGCGAGGCCCATGCATTGACGCGATGCCGCGTGGGCATGTCTGCCGTCTGCGACCAGGTCTGCATCGGCGGCGTGGCCGGCGCCGCAATGACAGCGGCTACGCGATCCGGCGCGTCGAGCGCCAGGCGCGCGGCAAAGCGGGTGCCGATGTCGTGAGCAAGCACCACCACTTTCGATAGGCAAAGCGCATCCAGAAGATCGACCGCCTGCTGCACCGCGAGCGCGACGGGATCCTGATGATCCCCAAGGACGGTATGCCCGTATCCGGGACGCTCCGGCGCGATGAGCCGCAGGCCAAGCGTCTGCGCCGCCGCAATCATGCCCGGCACGGCGGTTATACCGAACAGCGCGCCATGAAAAAAAAGGACAGGCACGCCGTCTGGCAACCCGAAATCATGTCGGGCAACCACGCCATGCCTGCCATTGTGCAGCGTTGCACCCTGCAGCCGCGGGGACGTTTCGGCAGGAACCGAGCCGGTCTGCCGGTACATCAGCGTCAAGGCATAGGCCGAAGAGATCAGCTGCTGCTGCGAATTCACCCCCATCTTGGCCATGATCGATTTCAACTGCTGGCGCACGGTGCCTTCGGTACGCCCGAGTTCGCGCGCGATGCCCTGAACCGACTTGCCTTGCATCAGTCCCTTAAGAAGCTGCCTCTCAGAAGCGGCGAGCCCCGCAGCATCGGAAAGTCGCGCGCGGATCGCGGCATCGATGCCACGCTGCACTTCGGTCAGCAACATCGGACTGTCAGCGTCCGCAGGCTGCTGGCCAAAAAGCAGGATCGTTCCGCCGGCCGGGTCGGCGACAAGCAGAGGGACCGCGCCCTTGTCCCGGTTCACGATAAACCGCTGCGCCGCCTGCGGAGACATGGCGATATCCTGCAGGCGATCCCCAAGCATGAGGCCCAGGCGCTGTTCGGCTGCGGCGTTCTGGCCGACGAGCCGACCACCACGATCGACCAGCACTTCGATCGGTCCGATCTCTGGTGTCTTGCGATCCAGGCCTGCCAGAAGCTCAGGCAAATCCTGCAGGTTCCGCGCCAAAACAGCGGCACCACCCGGATCGCTCATCGTCGCCTCGACCTCATCCACCAAGGCGCGATATTTGGCATCGATCTCCGATCTTGGCACTGCGCGTCACCGGCTTTTGTGGATCAGGGCGATAGTCGTCGTCGAGGGCACCAAGGCAAGCAATCGCAGCGGCGCGCCTCGATACGATCCACGCTGCCGACCCCACCGAATTTGCGTCTCGCAAGATCGAAGTCAAGGCTGCCGTTCGCCACATAAGTCTAATCGGAAAGCAGCCCCCGCCCTAACCAAATAGCGGCCAAATGATCCCTGCTTGGCAGCACGCTTGCGAGCATGAACAACCGCTGGATCGGCCGCCAAGGATTGCGATCCATGCCGCGATACGTCGGCATGGACATGAGCCGAATCGGAAGCATGTTTAGCAATCGAGAAGGCTCCTGAACGGCCTTCACGTAGACAACTGCGGACAGAGCGGGACAGTTCGAGCTGACGGACAGGGGGGGGACTCTATGCCAAAACTGCCCGAGTCAGGGCTCTACCGAGCAATCGCCGCACGCATGCTCGAACAGCGGCTACGGGCAAAGGTCTCATCCGAGCCCCGATTCAGGGTTCTCGAAAGCGGCATCGACTTACCCGTGCTCGATGAGGCCGAGCGCATGCTGGCGCTGAACGAGTGGTCCTCGTTGTCGAGTCTGGCGGTTGATCCGGATCGAAGGGCGACGCGCCATTATCGTCCCGACCTGATCGTCATCGAGAGACAGACGAGCCGCGCGATCATTGTTGACGTCAAACGGTCTCTCTCGTCTTATTCCGGCAACAGACAGCTCAATCACCTGAAGAACCGAATGTTGGCGGCGGCCTTGGTCGCGCCGCAGATCCTATACACCGAGCATCAGCGAACTATGGTGACGCGTACCGAGATCGCCATCCTTGATCTGGCTGACAGTCGCTCTTCGTACGGGGACGGCATTTTCGGTCTCTGCCATTTAGACGCGTTGCTCGGTATGCCCGGCCTCGCGGCTGATCTGCAGCAATGCCGCGTTGTCTATCGTGCAGCTGTCGACGCGCTTTTGAGAGAGATTGCGATCGGCACTTTCAGCCTGTCTCGGCTCACACCGATGGCCGATTCAGATTTGTCATCTGGCGACGCCGCATTGACCGACGTTGATGACGACGACGATCTCGGTAACGGCACGAAGCGAATACCCCAACACCGCCGGGCCGCGACCATGGCCCCTGTCGGACTCGCGCGGCTGCACCCGATCAGCGCTAGCGCCTGAGGCGCAGGGGCTCGGCCCCTGCCCTTCTCCACTCATCCCTCATCATCGTTTGAACTGCGCCGCGCCAACACGAGCAGCGGCAGCAGCGGAGCTGTGTCATGCAAAAATCTATCCACCCTCCTGTCGGAACCACTGCCGAGGACGCGTCCGACGAACACCTTTCTCATCCCGTCCAGCAAACCCCTGCTCGGTCACCCGCTGGCTCTCAACACCCACGTGGAGCTGACGATCAGGTCGTCGGGCAAGCACGTCTTGCATCCGGCAAGACCCGTCTCGTTTCTGCGTTGCCAGATGCTGCAGTGCTCATCGGGCTTGCCATGCAATTCGCACGGATGGGCAATTTCCGCCCAGGTTCTGTTCCTAACGTGATCCTGACGCAACTCGGATGGCACGGGCTGGCGGGGGATCACGCCGCCCTTCTCGTCCTCAGCCACATCCACCGTCGCGCGCTTCTGCACATCACCGATCCAGAAGGACGCGTCCGGCTCCAGCCAAACACCAACAGCTTGATCGGAGGTGCAGCATGAAAGCCTACGCTCTGTTTCCTCGACGCATCACCGATCAGTCGCAGCGGCAGGAGCGCAAGAGCTTCATGAGCCTTGCGCGTTTCCTGCGCCGCGCCATGATCGTTCGCGCCCTTCGCAATGAAGTGGCGTTCCGCTCCGGCCAACCGGGCCGCTTTATCTTGCTCGTCCCGCCTGGCTTTGAGCCCAAGACACTGGTCAGCGCTGCGAGGCGCGCGTTGTCTGAGTGTAAGCCCGATCTCCAGGATTTATTCGAGTATGACGTCGACCCAGTGGATGCCGAGACGTCTTCCATTTGGCTTGAGGATCTGCCCGTCCGGCTGATGGAGATGCCGAGGTATCTGCTGCTGACGCATAGTCTAGATTTCATCCCCCACCGATGCCGCCTAGGTTTTGACGCTGTGCTGCAAATGCAGCCTCCGACGCCCGCTCACTGGCGGGCGGCGCTGAAAGTGTGTCTCGGCCTGGCCGCCACAAACGCGGAGATCGATCGTATTGCGCGCCTGCCGATTGATCTCGTCGCGCTTGCGACGGGGCGACGGAGATCAGTCACAGAGATCATCGATGAAGTCGAAGCGGCTATCGCGGAAGACGGTGCGAAAGAGAGTCGGTTAAAGCAGCCCGACGCATCATCGCGGCAGCCGCGTTCGATGACGCTTCAGGAACTTTCTGGCTATGGACCTGCGCAAACATGGGGCCTCGACCTCGCGTCTGACCTGGCTGCATGGAAAGCCGGAGAGCTCGCCTGGGCCGACGTCGATCGTGGCGTCCTTCTGTGCGGACCGCCCGGGACAGGCAAGACGACTTTTGCAGCGGCACTGTCGAAGAGCTGCGAGGCGCATCTCGTCGCGGCGTCTGTTGCACGATGGCAAGCGACCGGTCATCTCGGTGATCTCCTCAAGGCCATGCGCAAGGATTTTGCGGAGGCCCGCAAACATGCACCGAGCATTCTGTTCATCGACGAGTTCGACTCGATCGGTGACCGCGCAAGGTTCAGTGACCATCACGCCAGCTATTCGATCCAGGTCGTCAACGGTTTGCTTGAATGCATCGACGGGCTTGATGATCGCGAAGGCGTTGTCATTGTCGGGGCATGTAATCACAGCGACGGGATCGACCCCGCGCTTCTGCGCCCTGGACGCCTAGATCGGCAGATCGACATCCCACTCCCTGATGAGACTGCAAGACGAGTGATCTTGCGTGTCCATCAGCCGGATGGGCTGGCAGATGACGTCGTCGAGAAGATCGCGTCCGTGACCGATGGCTGGTCGGGTGCTGACCTCGAAGCGCTCTGTCGCCGAGCGAGGCGACGTGCGCGGAAAGAACGCCGGGCCGTTGTCGTCGGCGATTTCATGGCGGAGCTCCCCGAAGAGATCATCGTGCCCGACGAGCTCGTAGAAGTCATGGCGATCCATGAAGCCGGACATGCTGTGGTGGCGTCTGCACTCGGGCGCGGCGTCGAGTTGATTGAGATCAACCGCACCCTCAGACGCAAACATGCTGGGCCAGGCGGCCACGTCACGATTCAGCAGCAGCCGCTGAAGCGGCGATCACGTGCAAGCTATCTAGAAGAGGTCACCATTCTGATGGCCGGGATGGCAGCGGAGACTGTGTTTTTCGGGGATCATGCCGACGGCGCGGGAGCCGTGCCCAGCAGCGATTTGCAGCGGGTGACCGATCTCGCCACGATGATGGAAGCGTGTCTGGGATTTGGGCCATCTTTGGTCTTCCATGACGCACAAGACGCGTTCTCTTTGGATAGACTTCGTCGCTCCGACCTCAAACTCAAAGAGCGCGTGGATGCCGTCCTGAAGACCAGCCTGAAGACCGCAACGGATTTGATCGCTGGTGATCGGCAGTTCGTAAAGTCGATCGCAAGGCATTTGATCCGCCGTGGATCGATGCAAGGTCATGAAGTGAGGCCGCTCATCGAACGGCAACGGAAGGCCGGAAAGCGAAGGGCGGCGATCAAAGCTGTGAACGCAGCATGATCGTGACCCGAGGAGCAAGGCATCGACAGCAGATCACTGCTCTTTGGTTGCCCCTCGCCGCCCTGTCCATAGGCAGCGCCTTGAGATTTTTGATTCATCTCTGAACGACGTTTACAGGCCCGGCAAAGTCGACCGCAAGAATGCCAAGTGTTGACATGAAGGCACAGCCGACCTTTGCCGAGGGGCCTTTATCCGACACGTCGGCTCCCTGCCCGATGCCTCTACCAACGCGAAGGCTTGTCCCACACAGCATGGCTATGAAGGCGTTTCGATTTGGGTGCGGGGCAGGCTCAATTGAGATGATGTCTCCGCACATCTTCTCGATGCGTGCTTCGGCGATTCAAAGATCGATATCCGCGATTCTCGACGCGACAAATCCGATTCACAGGCGAACGGCGTTTGCTCATGCCCCGGCATTGACGTGCGGCGGGAAGCTGCCCGAAGGACGCCAAGCAAGTCCGTTCGGTCGAAGGGCAAATGGATGCGTCCGTTCGTTTGGATGGTCCGTTTCGGACGCTGTCCAACCGGCATGCCCGAGCCAGGACGTCAGTGACGGGATACCGGCTGTTGCCGCTCCCGACAGCGATGATTCACGACGTGACTTTGGTGATTCTTCGATGAACGCCGTTTACAGGCTGACCGACGGCTTCGCCTAGCGGCGTCAGTGTTGACATCACGGCCGAATATTCACCTCCTGAGGATCACGGTTCCTGGGACCGAAAGCCATTTTTGGTCGCTCGCGGTCTGAGCCGACCGACGACAGCAGCTCCTGCAGGTCGTGTTGCCTGAAGGCATTTCGATTTGCGGGCACATTCAGACACATCGATCTGATTTTTACGATTTGTATCGCTGTCGATATTTTTGATTCCAGCTTCGACAAAACCGATTCACGGAATGGACGCCGTTTGCCGTGAGTGGCTGTTGTAGCACCGCGAGGGCCCTTGATGGATTTTTGGCAAGCGCATTCCCTGATCCACATTGATGGCTCTCGGCATTGCGCCGATGGAATTTTCGGCACACCATTTTTGCAGGGGCATCCCGCCCCTCGCGCTTGCCAATGATAAACCTGCTCATCCTGATCGCGACCGCTTTCAGCTCCCACCACTGCCGAACCGCACGTGCCTGCTATGATCGGCGCACTCCAATTTCCGTCTGCCCCCATGTCAACATTGGCAAGGGTGGACTGCCCACATGACGAGAACTCTTGAAACACGGCCGACCGGCACTCGCCAAGCAGCCACCCGGCGGCGGGAGCAGCGTGAGCGACAGCAGGCTTACCGTGACGAGATGCGGGAGATGCGACGCCCTGATCGGGACGACGTTGCACGTGTCTGGCTTTGGCGATCGATCAGGATGGCGAAAATGGCCAAACAGGAACACCGAGACTGGATGTACGAGACGATCTTGGAAGCGCTGGCTGGCCAGGGTTTCGATAAGCGCCAAAGCCAGCTAGCCCTGGACGAGCTGATCGAGCGCTATGGCCAGGCTGCCAAGCCCCCGTTTCGCAGAAAGGGACACCTGAGCGATATGGCTGACTGACATGAGCAGCCGGGGTTGCCCACCGCGCCCAAGGATTACGAGACGACCTTGTAAACGTCGTTCAACGCCAATCCCCGCATTCCCCCCGTTACTCCCTGTTTTAGAAACGCGATTCTCCAGATGTGAATCAGAGAATTCAGGTGATCCAGGTGCTGCGGCGCTCGGATCGAGTTGCCATTCCAGCAATGGCGTCATCTGTCAGACCATTCGGATTGCATCGCCCATGCGGTTTGGAGCCGGAGCGATACCGATCAGATGAAGTCGGTCAATCATCCGCGCTTCAAGCGAAAATTTCCAAAGAACTCAATCTCGAGCACGGCTGGCAGCTGCCCAACAGGCTGGCCATGTCGGGGGCAGGAGCCCGTTCAACTTCACACTGGTCAAATGGCAGCAGGTACGCCTCCTCAAGATCGAACCGCGTGAGGTCGAACAGATTTTCCAGGACGTCCGGCGCGTTCTGACAATGCGAAGAGCTTGGCCATGCGCTCGCTGGGCGCAGTTCCTATTAACCGCGGTACATGCACAATGCCCGCGAAGCTTCAGCAATTTTCCGAGCTGAGGGTATCAAAGATTGCTCCAGGGCGGGACTGAAAGGGATTGGAGTATCCGGGCGCGTGATGCGCGAGATCGGGGCCTTCAGATAATCAAACCCCCGCTCGACGACAGTCGCCGCGATTTCAGATGCCGCACTTGCTCGCTGTGGTACTTCGTCCGCAATGACCAGGCGCCCGGTCCGCTTCACTGATGCAAGGATCGTTTCCTCATCGAACGGCACCAACGTCCTTGGATCTATGACTTCGGCCTCGATGCCCTCTTCAGCGAGTTCTACCGAGGCCTCCAACGCATGATGCACACAAATTGACAGAGCCACGATAGTAACGTCACGACCAGGCCGTTTGATGTCCGCTTTACCGAACGGGATTGGGGCGCGAGACGGTGGCACGTCAGACTCAATGCCTAGTATCTTCGCATGAGAGAAGATCATGGTGGGATTGGGACTCGCAATAGCTGTTCGGATCAGGCCGTAGACATCGGAGGCCATCGAGGGAATGACAATCTCCACACCAGGAGCATTCCAAAGCATGGCGTGAGGGCTCTGACTATGCTGAGGCGCGCCTGCACCACGAACGCCTTCAAGGCAGTGGTAGGTAACCGGAACCTGAAGTTTGCCACCGGACATGTAATGCCCGTTAGCGGCTTCGTTCACGATCTGAGTCCACGCAAGATAGACAAAGCTGCCGGTCAGCAAATCAACAAAAGGTCGGGCTCCCGCCATTGCAGCACCTGCGCCAACAGAGGCGACGCCGCCTTCGGCTGTCGGTGGGTCTAGCACGCGGTCCGGATACTGATGGCGAAGTTCCTCCGTCAGATGCCGCTCTGGTCCAAGACCCAAGGGCGCACTTCCGATCAGTGTCACCATCCGGTCGTCGGACATACTATCTAGGAGCGCATCCACGAAAGCGGCGGCATAAGTCTTCTGGTGCGGCATTCAGGCGGCTCCCTGCGCGAACACGAAATCTGTGGCTGTAGCGAGTTCGGGGTAAGGCGACTGGTGGACCCGCTCCACGACTGCTCTCATGTGGGCTTGGGTCTGCTCGTCAAGCAGTTCGATCTGCATCCGAGCTGAGTGATCGTCCTGCAAAATTTGCCGCGCAAGTTTGAGCACAGGATCGTTATGGCGATACCAGTATGAATGTGGACCGTCATCGATCTTGGTTCGTCCCGTTGCCATGCCGATGTCGGTGATGCCGGTGGCAAGCTCAGGCCAGAGCGGCGCGCTGCCAGCCCAGCGGCGGGTCACCGTTTCGATAAAAAGGGGCCCCTTGCCCGCACGGCAATGCGCCGCCGCATGAGCAACTACACGATGCACCTCTTCGACTTCGGTTCCATCAACTCTGATAGCTTCGATGCCGAGCGACCCAGGGATGCTGCGCAGATCATTGGCAGCGTGCACCAGCGTTGGATAGCCGCCTTTGGCCATGCCAAGCGCATCGGCGCTGTTGTTCTCGCAGATGAAGATCACTGGCAAGCCCCAGAGAGCGGCGATATTGAGGCACTCGAACGCGATACCCTCCTCCAGCGCCCCGTCACCGAAAAACGCAGCAGTCAGACTGCCATCTCCCTTCAGCTTACAAGCATATCCGCCGCCGGCCGCAAGCCCGACTACACTGCCGACCACACCGGAGGTCTGCAGAAAGCCGAGCTCGGGATCGCACAGATGTATCGTGCCGCCTCGGCCGCGATTGATGCCATTGGCCCTCCCCATGATTTCAGCCAGACATGCTTCCGGATCTGCGCCTCGCGCTAATACATGGCCGTGGTTGCGGTGCGTCGTTGCAATCTTGTCGCTCGGACCAAGGGCCGCCATAGCGCCGACGCCCGTCGCCTCTTGGCCGATATAAAGATGGTAGTGCCCGGGAAAGGCCTTTTCGGCGCCGGCAGTAGCGACCGCTTCCTCGAAGCGGCGGATCAACATCATCTGCTTCAGGAACGTCCAGCGGCGCTGTCGGATTTCATCATTCATGGGCTGTCGTCCTCTCGATCCGGCCAGCGATGACCGACCAGCAGTTCTTTGACCTTTGCCACGATCCGGCTCTCGTCGGGCTGAACCAGCGGCTCGAGCGTTCGGCTGATCGGTACGGGGATGTTCTCAGCGCAAAGCCGGATCACTGGGGCGTCGAGCCAATCAAATGCGGCTTCGTTGATGCTTTGGGCGATTTCCGCGCCGGCGCCGTATTGCTGCGCACCGCCATCGACAACCAGCGCGCGGTTGGTGCGCCTGACCGAGCACGCGATGGTCTCGACGTCGAGCGGCAGAAGCGTGCGCGGATCGACAACCTCAATCTCGATACCATCCTCTGATAGGCGCTCGGCGGCCTTCAGCGCATGTTGTACCATCCGCCCGACAGCGACGACGGTGAGGTCTCGGCCTCCACGCGCGACGACCGCCTGGCCAAGAGGAACGAGCGAGGTCTCGCCCACTGCTACCGGGCCTTTGAGACCGTAGAGCATGCGGTCCTCGAAGATGAGCACCGGGTTTGCGTCGCGGATCGCCGATTTGTAGAGACCCTTCGCGTCCGCAGGGGTGGAAGGTACGGCAACCTTCAACCCTGGAACGTGGCATGCCCAAGCGTACAGCGACTGCGAGTGCTGCGGCCCCAGGCTGGAGCCCGTGCCCATCGTCGTGCGCACGACGAGCGGTACGGTGAACTGGCCATTCGACATATATGCTACCTTGGCCGCCTGATTGACGAGCTGATCCATGATCAGCGTCATGAAGTCGCCGAACATCACCTCAAAGACCGGCCGCATGCCGGTCATCGCGGCGCCGACAGCCATCCCGAACGCTCCCGGCTCTGATATCGGTGTATCGATGACCCGCTCGGCGCCGAATTCGATGAAAAGGCCCTCGGTCTGCTTGAAGACGCCGCCGGCCTTGCCGATGTCTTCGCCCATGAGAAAGACGCCGGCATCGTTTCGCATCTCTTCCGCCAATGCGTCGATGATCGCGCTGCGATAGGTGCTGATGGACGTCTCAGCCATGAAGCTGAACCCTCAGGTCGAGGCTTTCCGGTGCAGGAGAGGCCTTCGCGAACTGAACTGCCGCCTGAATCTCCTCCTCGACGGACGCCTCGATGTCCTGAAGCACCGCGGGCGAGGCGATTTCAGCCGCTTTTAAGTGCATGGCGAGCTTCGGGATGGGATCGCGATCGCGCCAGAGCCGCGCATCTTCCTCGCTCTTGTAATCCTGCCTGTCGCCGGCGTGGTGTCCGCCGAACCTGTAAGTGTTGCAGAGAAGAAACGACGGGCCGCCGCCTCGGCGGGCGCGGTCGCGGGCTTCAACAAAAGCGGCACTGACCGCAAGAACATCCATTCCGTCGACCTCGACCGAGGGGATGTCGTAGACTTGCCCGCGCGATAGAAGGCTCTGACCGGCGGTCACATCCTCTATTGCCGTGAATTCACCGAAGCCGTTGTTCTCACAAACGAAGACGACTGGCAGCGACCAGATAGCAGCCATGTTCATGCATTCGGGAACGAGGCCTTGATTGAGAGCGCCATCCCCGAAATATGCGACTGCGATCTGCTCCGTGCCCCGGGCCTTGGCTGACAGCGCGGCGCCGGCGGCAAGTGGGATGCCGCCGCCGACGATGCCGTTTGTGCCGAGATTGCCGTTCTCCCGATCAAAGATGTGCATGGAGCCCGACCGGCCGCCGCAATAGCCGGTTTGTCGACCCAGTATTTCGGCCATTAGCAGATGGGGCCGCGCGCCCTTGGCAAGGCAATGTCCGTGCCCGCGGTGGTGACTGGCGATGTAGTCGTCCTTGCGAAGATGCATGCAGGTGCCCGCATTGGTGGCTTCCTGTCCTGCGCAAAGATGGACGAGGCCCGGGACGAGGCCGCCCTGCGACAATGAGCGAACCTGTTCCTCAAAATACCTGATCAGCAACATCATCCGATAGGTTTCGACCAGGAATTTACGCCGCAGATGGTCATGCTCATCAGCCGGTGGAGCGGAAGACGTGATCACCAGACCGGCTCCGAAATGTCGCCGGATGTACCCTCGCGAAGCTGGAGCCGCAGCTCGTGGCCGTCGAGATAAGTGGCCTCGCCTCTCAAGAGCGTATCTTCGAAATAAATCCAGAGGCTCATGGGAATGAGCAGCGTCTTTCCGGTTGCTGGCGCGCCGAAGAATTCGCCGGTGGGTGCGCCTGAAAAATAGCCGTTGCCCACGATCACATCGTCGGAGATCACCCATCGCTTGGCGAAAAAGCCCTGGCCGGAAAAAGTTTCCATACGCCGCTTGTAGAATGCTCGAACTTCGTCGAAGCCGCGCACGTTCAAACCGGTTGCATACATGATCTGAAACGGATCGTTGCGCGTCATTGTTGCCATGGTCGCGTCAAGATCACCCGACCATTCCGCTACCGTGTGCTCTTCGAGGCGTCGCCAGTTCGCGTCAGCCTTGGCACCGCCCGCCATAATGCGTTCGGCGGAAAAATCGAAGGGGCCGGTATCAACCATCGTCGTTCTCCTTGACTGTCTTCGTTCAGTAGGCACGCTGGCCGCCATCGACCGGGATGACGGCACCTGAAATGCCGGAGGCAGCGCGTGAACAGAGAAAGGCGACCACCGCGGCCACCTCCACCGGCGTGACCAGCCGTCCGAAAGGGGTCAGCTTTTCCAAAGCCTGATTGCCACCTTGCCTCGCTCTTGCTGCAATGCCGGCACCGCGCATCGGCATGCTCAAATAACCGGGCTGCACACAATTCACGCGAACTTCGCGTTCGGCGAGCGCAATGGCAAAAGACCTGGTCATCGCCTCGATGCCGCCCTTTGTTGCTTGATAGGCAAAGGCATTACGGGTGCGGCCCATTGATGCCGTCACGCTGGAAAGGTTTACGATAGCGCCGCCATCGACAATTTTTGGGCCCGCTTCAGCGCAAAGACGCGCGACGCTCAACAGATTGATGTCGACGATCTTGGAAAAAGCTGCGGCGTCGAAATCGGGGAAAGCCGTTTCGACCATGACCCCGTGAGCATTGATTAGTGCAGTGAGGCGGCCCATGCCAGCAGCTGTTTCCACGGCTTCCGCGACACTCGCAACCGATGTGACGTCGATCTGCCGGTAGATCACTCCATCCAGATCCTCGGACGGCGCCTCGATGTCGCAGGAGAGGCACGACCAACCTTCGACGGCCAGGATGCGGCAGGTCTCAAGCCCGATTGATCCGGCACCACCTGCAACGAGCGCGACTCTCGGCAGATCAGCCATTGAAATCGCCATTCAGGGTCTGGCCATCGACATAAACCGTCTCCCCAAGGATCAATCCATCACGAAAATCGACGACAATGACGGCGGGCGCCGAAAGCAGCTTGGCGGTCGTTTCAACCTGACCGAAGCTGCCGCGAGGTTCGACTGCCAGCGTGCCTTCAACATGAATGCAGTCATCCGTGACAATAACGCGATCGAAATGCTTCATCGCGGGTCCCGGCCAACTGCTAAAGCGGCTCAGGTAATAGGCCCGTACCGCTTCGTGACCGTTCACGTCCACGCCGAACGCCGGAATACGCTGCCACGGATTCTTTGGGTGGATGGTCGCCATTGTTGCTTCGATGTCGCCGTTCCACTCCACGAGGAAATGGCGCTCCATCATCATTTTGTTGCTGCGCGCAGCCTCAGTGTTCGCGATGAAGAAGCTGCCACGCACCCAGCGCTCAAGCCGCACGTCATCAGCGGTGAAGGTTACCATCGGATATGTCCTCCCGCGCAGAGGCTATGGCCGAGAGCAAAGTTTCAGCAAATTCAAAAAAGGAATTGTCCGTATTGACGTGGCGAATATAAATCGGTTGCGACAGATGAGGCCGTACGATGCATAATCCCAACACGTTCGACCTGAACTTATTGAGGGTGTTTGATGCACTGCTGCGTGACGGCAGCGTTTCGGCCGCAGCAAACCGCGTCGGCCTCTCGCAGCCGGCGGTGAGCAACGCGCTGCAGCGCCTGCGCATGATCTTAGGAGACCCGCTGTTCGTCCGCACTCGTCGCGGCATGGAGCCAACTGCGTTTGCGCTGCGGCTTTGTGATCCCGTCCAACAGGGGTTGGCACAGATACGATCGGGACTTTCCCAGGTCGTCACCTTTGATCCGATGACATCGGAGCGCACCTTCACCCTGTTGATGAACGACGTTGGCGCCGCCGCCTTCCTGCCTGAAGTGATGCGCAAGCTGGCGCTAGCCGCGCCGCGGGTAAACATGCGCGTAACGGAACTCGACCATGCCGATTACGAGGATAGTCTCGATCGGGGCGAGGCGGATCTGGCGATCGGCCGGGTGATGCTGTCGAGCAGCTTCTGCTCGGAATATCTGGTCAAGAGCGTGTATGTCGCGGTTCTCCGTAGCGATCATCCGGCATTACGCCGACGTCGCGGCGTCAGGCCGGAGCTGACGGAAGAAGCATATGTTTCAGCGCCTCACGTCATTGTTAGCCCGCGGGGCGCGACGGGCAATCTCGTTGAGCGGGCGCTTTATCAGCGCCGGCCGGACCCACGCATCGTGCTCGATGTGCCGCATGCGACATCATTGATGAACATTCTGCCCGGCACGGACCTCGTCGCGACCGTGCCCGATCGCTGCGTCGCTTTCCTCTGCCGCGACAGGCGGTTAACTTGGGCGCACATTCCGATCTCGCTCGAGCCTAACATGGTCTATCAGTGGTGGCACAAGCGCCAAGACTACGATGCCGGACACCGCTGGCTTCGCTCCTTCACCGCCGAGGCCATTCGCATCGACACCAGATAATGCGTTGCGGAAACCAGTATTCACGCTGTGAATGGGATTTATTCGCTATTGCAATTTGCCTGACATGGCAGAAATCCTCACCATCCGCTTCGATCCGTCCGTCGCCGTGGAGGAGACATCGCTTCGGTGGGATCTTGGAGGAAGCCGGCCTTTCGCGCGTGCGTTTCCGGCTGACAAGCTTGGGAGGATCATGCCCGTGAGTATCCGTATTTCCGTCGCGGCGCTCAGCGCTGCCTGTGCCATGTCGCTCGCCTTGCCGGCCAGCGCCCAGACGACGCTGGAGATCAGCGTCTATCACAACGAACAAGACAATTTTGGCGACACGATGCGCTGGTGGATCGACGAGATCGCCGCCCGCACCGAGGGCCGGATTGTCATCGAGCCGGTCTATAACGGCGCGCTAGCCAAGGTCACCGAAACCCTCGACGCAGTTCGCGACGGCGTTGTGCCGATGGGCATCGGTCTCGCCTCCTTCATGTCCGGCGCGGTGCCGGCGCTCGGCTATGCCGAGATGATCGGCGGGCTGCCGGCGACCGCAGAGGATGCCAGCGCGGCCTTTGTCGAAATCTGGCCGGACGTCACAGCAGCATTGGAACCCCAGGGCGTCGTGCCATTGTGGGGCCAGACGGCGTTCGGAACCGGCGTGATCTGCCGCGACGGGTTCCTGCAGTCAGCGGAAGACTGGCAGGGGCAAACGGTGCGTGCCGCAGGCCGCTGGCAGTCCAAGCAGGTGGAAGCGATGGGCGCGAGCCCGGTGCCAATCGACACCGGTGAGATCTATGTCGCCCTGCAGAACGGCACCGTAAACTGCGCCCTGATGAACCCGACCGTGACCGCAGCTTTGCGCCTCTACGAGGTGGCTCCTTATTACACCAACCTCAACCTGCCGTCGAACATCGTCACCTACATGATCAACCGGGATATCTGGAACGATCTTTCGGAGGAAGATCGCGCGATCATTGAGGAGGTCTCGGCCGAGGCGACGGCCCGTGCTGTACCCTACATCATGGAAAAGATGGACGAGCAGATCGCCGCCATCGAAGCGGGTGGGGGTCAGGTTCACGTGGGTACCCAGAAAGAAACCCAGGCGTTTCTCGATGCTTCGCTTCCGATCTTCGAGGAGATCGGAGCGGCGAGCGGCGATGTAGGCATTTCACTGGAAGAGAAGCTGAGCGTCTACTGGTAGCACGACGATGAACGGTGCGCCGGAATGGTTCAAGCACTATGAGCGGGCGGTGAAGTCGGTCAATCGCGCTTTCGCCGCCGCCGCTTCCCTGCTGACTCTGATCATCGTGATGCTGGTTCTTCTAGCCGTTGCGACCCGCATCGGCGGATCGCCAGCGCTCTGGCCTTACGACGTTGCCCAGTTCACGCTTGTCTATGTCGTGTTTTTGGCCATGGCGCCGGCGCTGGAGAGCGGCCATCATGTCGTCGTCGAACTCTTCGACGGCTTGGTGCCGGGCACGATCCGACCATTCGTCGGCCACGTCGCCATGGCGCTCGTGATCCTCTTCGGCGCGATCTTTCTCTGGCACCTCTACCGGGTGACGGCGCGTGCTTTCGACGACGACCGGCTAGCGGTCGCGGCGATCGCGATCCCCTTGAAATGGGTCTATCTGATCGGCCCGATCGGCATTGCGCAATTCATCCTGACGGCGCTGATGGGCTTCGGACGGGCGACCTGGCCGTCCGCTGCTGCGTTTACCGCGCGTCCCGATCATTGAAGCCAACTGGACGCTGAGGTAGCGGAGAGACCCATGGAAGCGATCGTTTGGTTTGCGAGTTTTGTCGCTTCTTTGATATTGCTGATGGCCGTGAGGGTGCCAGTCGCCGTGGGAATGGGCCTGATCGGGATCGCCGCAACATGGATTTTCGTGTCCGGCGGCGCTGTCAGCCAACTGGCCAATATCGCTTACTCTCAGTCAGCAAGCTTCATTCTCGTCGTAGTGCCACTTTTCATCCTGATGGGTGAAGTGATCGCCCTCAGCGGCCTCGGAACCTCGCTTTTCAGGGCCGCTGCAATTTGGACAAGACGCCTGCCAGGCGGACTTGCGGTGGGGACCATCGGCGCCTGTGCGGGCTTTGCCTCTGTTTGCGGGTCTAGCCCTGTCACGGCGGCAACGATCGGCGCCATCTCGGTACCTGAGATGATCCGAAATGGCTACAGTCGGCGGCTCGCCTTTGGAGCGACGGCGGCCGGCGGCACTCTCGGCATCCTTATCCCGCCCTCGGTGCCTATGATCCTCTATGGCGTGATCACCGAAACATCGATCGGCAAACTATTCGTCGCTGGCATCCTGCCTGGCATCATGATGGCATGTCTTCTTTGTGCACTCATCGTCATCCAGGTGATGCTGAAACCAGAGATCGCGCCACGTGTCACAAGACGAGTGCCAATCGTGGAGAAGATGCGTGCATCCGGCGAGGCAGCCCCCGTTGTTCTGATTGCGCTCGCAGTAATCGTTTCGATCTACTTCGGATTTGCAACCCCTACCGAGGCCGGAGCTGTTGGCGCGGCTGCCGCCATTGTCACTGCGTTGGCAATGCGGAAACTAAGGATCAGCCTGCTGGCCCGCGCACTCGACAACACGGTGCGTACAACCGCAATGTTCATGCTCCTTCTAATTGGGGGCCTATTCTCGTCCTTTGCGCTGACACGCCTTGGCGTACCGCAAGAGATGTCTAATTTTCTGACTTCGCTAGACGTTGCGCCTTGGATCATCATCGTCGTCATTAACGTCTTCCTGCTGATCCTTGGCATGTTTCTGGACCCGCTAAGCATCCTTGTGATTGTCGTGCCAATCTTCCTGAAGGCAGTCGTCGCGCTCGGCTACGATCCGATATGGTTCGGCATCATCATCACCATTCAGATCGAGATCGCTGCTATTACCCCACCACTCGGCTTCAACCTATTTGTTTTGAAGCGCGTGGTCCCTGATGGCGTTTTCTCCGACATTGTTGGTGGATCATTAATCTTTGTTATCCCGTTGCTCATTGGCATAGCCCTATTGATGGCCTTCCCCCAGATCGCACTATTCCTGCCGGGCCTGATCTAACTTAGCTTCAGGATGGCCCCACGGGCCACTGCTCACAAGATTGAGCTCGTGGTCGCCAATCCCTAACCAGCATGTCTCCCCACAACTCGCCGCTTTTCATGTCCCTCTAGTCAATCGATCAATGCGGTTTGATGCGACGGCGAAGACGCCCGTCAATGATGTGCGCGCGATACCCTCAACACTATAGAGAGGGATGCATCTATATATTTGACTGATCGTTCCCGACACGCAATTCCTCTCCTGTCATCAGGGAGGCAGTCTTATGGAGCGGATCACTCAGGCCGAGCGCATGCTCATCGGCGGGGAACTGGTTGAGGGCGGAAGCGGTGAATGGTCGATTTCGGTCAACCCGGCCACCGAAGAACCGATCGGCCGCGTACCCGTTGCGACCCGCGATGACGTCGAGCGCGCCGTGGTCGCCTCAGAGAAGGCATGGCCCGAATGGGCGGCGCGCACGCCGATGGATCGCGCCCAGGTCATGAACCGATTTGCCGACGCGATCGCGGCGCGGGCGGACGAAATTTTGCGCGTGGAGGTGACAGACACCGGCAACACGATCCGACCGATGCGGATGATCGACGTTCCGACCGCGGTGGAATCCTTGCGCTACTATGCCGGCCTTGGTCCGGATCTCCGCGGCGAAACGATTCCCGCCACGCGCGATCACATCCATATGACGATGCATGAGCCCTATGGGGTCGTGGCGCGCATCGCGCCGTTCAATCACCCCGTGATGTTCGCCGTTGCGCGGACTGCCGCAGCTTTGGCAGCCGGCAACGCCGTGATCGTCAAGCCGCCGGAGACGTCGCCGCTATCGGCCATGATCCTTGCCGAGATCGCCAAAGAGGTTCTTCCAGCCGGTCTGTTCAATATCGTCACCGGCGACGGGCGCGGCGCCGGCGATGCCATCGTTCGGCATCCGCGCATCAAGCGCATCGCCTTCATCGGTTCACCGGTCACGGGCCGCGCCATCCAGCGCGCCGCAGCCGAGGTGACGGTCAAGCACATCTCATTGGAGCTCGGCGGCAAGAACCCGATGATCGTCTTTCCCGACTGCGATCCGGAGAAGATCGCGGATGCGGCCGTCGCCGGCATGAACTTTTCCTGGCAGGGGCAAAGTTGCGGATCGCTCAGCCGGCTCCTTCTGCACGAGGACATTCACGACCGGGTACTCAAGGCGGTGGTCGAACGGGTGTCGGCGCTTAAGCTCGGCGATCCCTTGAGCGAAACCACGGATGTCGGACCGGTCAATTCCGAGGTCCACATGAAGCGTATCCTCGAGCATTGCGCCGCCGCTGATGCCGATGGAGCGCGCAAGATGCTCGGCGGCGGAAGGCCGGCGGGCAAGCAATTCGAAAAGGGCTATTGGGTCGCCCCGACCGTCTATGCCGACATCACGCCAGCGCACCGGCTTTGGCAAAACGAAGTCTTTGGCCCGGTGCTCGCCGTCAGCAAATGGAAGTCCTTCGACCAGGCTGTGGAAATGGCCAATTCCACCGAATACGGGCTGACCGGGGCGATCTGGACGAACGATATCCGCGATGCGCTCCGCATGGCGCGCAAGGTCCGCTCGGGTCATTTGTGGATCAACGGGGCGAGCATGCACTTCCTCGGCGTCCCATTCGGCGGGATGAAAACCAGCGGCGTCGGTCGCGAGGAAGGTCGCGAAGAACTTTACAGCTACACCGAGACCAAAACCATCAACATCATGCTCTGACGGGATCGCCATGCAGGACAAGACACAGAACCAGACGCCTGAATGGGGCTCCGACGTCTTCGCTGAGACGCTGCGCGCGCTTGGCATGCGCTACATCGCACTCAACCCGGGCGCCAGTTATCGCGGCATCCATGACAGCCTGGTGAATTTCACCAACGACGACCCGGAAATTCTCCTTTGCATCCATGAGGAAGCGGCCGTCGCGATCGCCCACGGCTGGGCCAAGATCACCGGCCGGGCAATGGCCGTAGCGCTTCATTCAAATGTCGGGCTGATGCACGGTTCGATGGGCATCTTCAACGCCTTCTGCGACCGGGTACCGATGATGGTGATTGGGGCTACGGGACCACTCGATGCTGCCAAACGGCGGCCTTGGATCGAGTGGATCCATACCGCGCAGGACCAAGGCGCATTGGTACGCGACTTCATCAAGTGGGACGATCAACCCGGCAGCGTCGCGGCAGCACGTGAGGCCTTGCTTCAGGGCACTGCTATCGCGGAAACCGCCCCGCGCGGGCCCGTGTACGTCAACGTTGATGCGGCGCTTCAGGAAGAGAAAGTCGTGACGGCACTGGCTCCGATCGATGTTCGCCGTCGCGGCGCACCAGTTTCAACAGACCCGGCTGCAGAACTCGTTGCGTCAGCTGTCGCAATGCTTGGAGATGCAAAGAACATCGTGATGCTGATGGGCCGGATGTCGCGCGACTTAGACGACTGGACCCGCCGCATCGCATTGGCCGAACATCTTGGCGCCCGCGTGATCACGGATTTTAAGACCGGATCGACTTTCCCGACAGTTCACCCTGCGACTGTTGGCAAAGCAGGTTACTTTCCCGATGCCGATGCAAAGGCTGCGATTGCTGCCGCCGATCTGATCATCAATCTGGACTGGCTGGATTTCGGCGGAACATTGCGGTCGGTCTTCACCGATGGGGTCGTGCCTGCGAAGATCATCTCGGCATCGCTCGACAGTTACGCCCATCGCGGCTGGTCGAAGGATGGCGGCGCGCCGTTCCCGGCAGACATCGCCTTCATGAATGAACCGGACCGCGTGATTGCGGCGCTTGCTGCGGCCCTGGATCTTCCGGAAGCCACCTCGCCCGGTCTGCCTGAGCAGCCCGAACTCCCGACTGGCGATATACTGACGCCACAGGACATTGCTGCTCTCCTGCGTTCAAAGCTTGATGCTCACAGGCCCTGTCTTATCCGTGGGCCATTGAGCTGGACAGGAGCGGACTGGCCGGTCGACCATCCGCTCGGCGCACTCGGCTACGACGGTGGTGGCGGTATCGGCTCAGGCTGCGGCATGGCCGTCGGCGCGGCGCTCGCGCTGCGCGATACAGAAAGCGACCGGCTGCCGTTGGCGGTACTCGGCGATGGCGACTTCCTGATGAATGCATCCGCTCTCTGGACCGGCATCAACAAGAACGTTCCGCTTCTCGTTATCGTTCTCAACAACCGCTCCTTCTACAATGACGAAGTGCACCAGGAGACCGTCGCCAAGCACAGGAGTCGCCCACCCGAGAATAAGCACGTGGGCATCGTCATGAATGATCCAGATATCGACATTAGCGCCATCGCTCGCGGGTTCGGCGCCTTCAGTCCTGGATTGGTACGTGGTGCCGATGCGCTGCTTCGGACGCTGGACGAGGCGCTTGCCGTCGTATCCGATGGCGGAACCGCAGTCATAGAAATCGACACAGCAAAGGGTTATGCGCCTTCCATGGTCGGGGCTCTGCGCAGCGGCTCCTGACCCTTTAACCCGCGGCTCAGCTCTTCCATCAGCGATACCTGGAAATGGGAGAGCTGCTTGCCCCGTCGCTTGACGAGATAGACGGGGACCCGCAGTTCCATTCCCGGCGTCATGATCACGCGCAGTGTACCCGCGTCCAACTCGTCAGATACGGACGAACGAAACAGAAAGGCGGCGCCAGCGCCGGCGCGCACCGCCTGCTTGATGGACTCGGCGTGCCCGAATTCCATGGCAATGTGCTCGCGTTTCACGCCGTACCGCGCAAGACAATGCTCTTCGATCTCGCGTCGAGGCGTACCGGATTGCGCGGTGATGAAGGGCAGCTTGGTCAGTTGGGATGAACTAAGGTTGCTGCCACCGATCTTTGATTTGCTGGATGCGACGAGGATCAATTCCTCGTCCATGACCTTCTCGACCTCAAGACCCGCAGTCTCGTGGCGTGGATCCAGAATAGTATAGGCGAAATCGCAGTCACCGATATGGACGGCGTCCGTTACCGACACCGGCGTCGCCACACGCACCGAGATCTCTCCCTTCGGATAGATTTCGTGGAACTGCGAGATCAAACCCGGCAGAACATAGGAGCCGAGCGTCATGGATGCGCCTACGGTTGCTTTACCGACGAATCCGCGCTGAAAATCGGCCATTTCGCGTTCCATTTCGCGTGTGCGGCTCACGATCTCACGTGCCCAGCTATAGACCCGTTGCCCCTCCTCCGTAAGAGTGACTTTACGTCCTGTGCTTCCCGTTAGCGGCGCGCCAAACTTCTCAGCGAGCGCTTTCACATGCGCCGAGACCACCGGCTGAGCGATGCCCATACGTTCCGCGGTACGCGAAAAACTGCCGAGTTCCACAACGAGACAGAACACCTCAAGTTTATGGATCGAGATCTGCGAGATCAATGAGCGCATGATAGCTTCCAAGCTATAGTGAGATCAGAACTATATATTCGATGCCGGGCATGCGGCAAGCTAGGCTCACTTCAGCAGATGGAGGGCCATAAGCATGAACCAGCAAATTACACGTCAGGGCGACGCAGCAGTTTTAGACGCGACATTGACCGCACTGGTCATCGCGAACCGAATTCTCGCGCGAGAGGACGTCATCGACGATTTCGGGCATATCAGCGTCCGTAATCCGCTCAACCCGAACACATATTTTCTATCGCGGTCTCGCAGCCCCGCTGTCGTAACCCGCGGGGATATCATGGAATTCACGCTGGACGGAGAGCTCGTCGGCGACGATCACCGCCGGCCATATGCGGAGCGCCACATCCATGGCGCGATTTACAAGGATCGCCCAGACGTCAATTCGGTGACGCACCACCATGCCAGGTCGGTTCTGCCGTTCACGATGGTCGACATCTCACTGCGACCGATGTTCCATATGGCGTCGGTCATCGGCAAGGACATCCACACCTGGGACAGCCAGGACGAGTTCGGCGATACCAACATGCTGGTAGACAGCATGGAGATGGGCCACTCGCTCGCGCGCACGCTCGGCAACAACCGCGTTGCGCTGCTGCGTGGCCATGGCTGCATTTGTGCGGCCGACGACATCCGCTCGGTCATCATGATTTCGATCGCGCTCAAGGACAATGCCGCACTCATCCAGCAGACGCGGCAGCTCGGTGAGGTTACGTACCTGACCGATGGCGAAATCGACATGGCCAGCAAGATGCTGCTCAGCGAAATGCCTTTGGCACGTGCCTGGGATTACTGGGTCGGCCGCGCCGGCTTCAGCGGACTTTAAGGGATGAAAGCCGGCGGATGGGAGATTTGCCGGCTAGTCTAAAAACAAGGAGGAGACCAACATGAACTATCACATTCTTTCGAGTGCTTGCGTAGCGGCAAGCCTTATGCTGACCGGCTTGGCAAACGCACAGTCGCTGGGCATCGGAGCGGGCACCCAGGGCTCGCAGAATTACGCCGTCAATGCTGGCTTCGCCGAGTTCCTGTCGCAGGAACTCGGTCTGGACGTGCGCGTGCAAGCGTATGGCGGTTCAGGTCAGTCCATGCCGCTCATCGATGCCGGCCGCCTGGATCTTCAACTGGTCCCCAGCCCCGACTTCGCTGCTGCAGCGTTCGGTGATGAGCCCTTCGATGGTCGTCCACTCGAAAACATCCGAGCGATTGGGTCTCTGAGCTCTTCGGCATACGGCTTCATGGTACGCGCTGATTCCGACTACAGAACAGTCTCCGACATCGAGGGGCTGACGATCACCTATGGCTTCGCTGCGCAACCGACACTTCGCCTACAGGTCGATGGCATTCTCGCCGCCGGCGGTCTCTCAATCGACGACATGCGTGCCAGCAATGTGCCTTCGGTGCCAAATGGCGTCGACGACTTGATCTCGGGGAATGTGGATGTTGCATTCTTCGCCCTCCAAGGGGGAAAAACCCGTGAAGCCGACGCAGCAATCGGCATTCGCTGGCTTGCCGTGGAGGAAACGCCTGAAGCTGAAGCCGCGATGCAGGAGTTCGTCCCGACGTCATACATCAAGGTTGTGCCAGGTGGATCTGCACCCGGGGTCGAAGAAGACACACCCATGATGGGCTACGATTACGTGCTGACCGGCGGGGCTCATCTCGACGACGACGTGGTGCGCCAAATTGTTGAACTCCTGCATGACAACCCGGAAAAGGTGCGTGGGATCCTCAATACATTTGCCGAGTTCGAACCGGCTGAGATGGCACCGCAATTCGAGGGCATCGAATATCATCCGGCAGCGTCTGCCTATTACCAAGAAATCGGCTTGGTGGACTGAGGTTTAGGCGATGTCGCTGGAAGAGAGCAACGTGGAAGCGCCACATCGTGGACCGCTTCTCTGGCTGGAACGCTTGAGCGGCACGCTCATCGTCCTCCTTTCGATCGGGTATGCAGGCGACCTGCATCGCTATCTTGGCGTCTCTATCTATGATGCTCAGCTTCTGGCGGCAGGTCTCACATTGGCACTGACCACTGGCTTCCTGGCGATCGCCAGGACGTCGGTGAGCAGCTTGTTGAAAGTGGCAAGCCTGCTCGCCGCCGCCGTGACACTCGGCGTCGGCTTCTATCTCGCCATCGATTACATCAACATTACAATGGAAGCGCCCTACCTGCCTTTCTGGCTGGTAGGGCTCTCTGGTGTCGTGTTGGCGGCGCTCATGCTCAACGTCGTGCCATCGGTCGGCATGGGCATCTTCGTCGTCGTACTCCTTTTCATGGCATATGGCCTATTCGGACATCTGATGCCGGGCGAGTTTCGCAGCCGGGAGACGATGTTTTCTGAGCTCGCAATCTATTTGGCAACGGACGCCAATGGCATGCTTGGTCAGGCACTCAAGGTCGCCGTGGTCATCGTCGTCCCTTACCTGCTGTTCGGCAAGCTACTCTCGGCTTGTGGTGCTGCCAACTTCTTCAACGACGGTGCGCTCGCGCTGATGGGACGATATCGCGGGGGACCCGCCAAAGTCGCTGTTACAGCTTCATCGCTGTTCGGCTCGATCTCGGGCAATGCGGTCGGAAACGTTGTCGGAACCGGCATCGTCACTATCCCTATGATGAAGCGCGCGGGCTTCTCGCCTGCCTATGCCGGAGCCGTTGAAGCGACGGCCTCCACCGGCGGACAATTGGTGCCACCGGTCATGGGCGCGGCCGCCTTCATCATGGCCGACATGATTCAGGTCGACTATGTCGACATCATGCTAGCCGCGCTGCCTGCCGCCATCCTTTATTACGTTGCGATCTTCATCAACGTGGACCTCCGGGCTGGAAAGCGTAATCTGCTGGCCGTACCAGCAGACGCCATCCCGAGCGGCTGGGGCGCATTAAAGGCCGGCTGGCACTTCATCATTCCCTTCGCGGTTCTCTTTTATGCGCTCTTTGAGCTCAACATGCGGCCGGAACGGGCGGCAGTTCTGGCGACGATCGTGCTGCTCGTGGTCAGTTTCGTGATGGGCTACAAGGGTCAGCGCATGAAGGCGCGCGATATCCTGCCGCTCATCGCCGATACCGGACGGTCAGCGCTCGATCTGATAATTGTCTGCGCCGCGGCAGGCATCATCATCGGCGTTCTCAACATCTCTGGCCTTGCCTTCAACCTGACGATGAACATCGTCGCGGCTGCAGGCAGCAACGTCATCGTGCTCGCGGTCATCACCGCGCTGATCAGCGTGGTGCTAGGCATGGGCATGCCGACGGTCGGCGTCTACATCCTCCTGGCAACCCTCGTTGCACCCGCCCTGGTGGAAGTCGGCGTGCCGGTCATCGCCGCGCATTTGTTCGTCTTCTATTTCGGCCTTCTGTCGATGGTGACGCCACCCGTGGCGCTTGCCTCTTTCGCAGCGGCAAACATCGCCGGCGCTTCGTCCTGGGCGACCAGCATCGAATCCATGAAGCTTGCCTGGCCGGCTTATATCGTACCGTTCCTGTTTATCTTTACGCCTGCGCTGATCTTCGACGGCACTTGGCTGGAAGTGATCTGGACTCTGTCCACCGCCATCCTCGGCATCTATCTCGTGACGGCAGGCATCGTCGGCTTCTTCCGACGGTCGGTCAGCCCAGCCGAGCGAGTAATGTTGGTTGTGGCGGGCATTCTTGCCCTCTTGCCAGCGAGCATCCTCCCAGGATTTATCTGGACCGACGTGGTCGGCGTCCTCGCCTTCGGGGTCCTTTGGGCAATGATCCGCCCCATCGCGCGAGCGCAGCCGGCGGAAGCAAGCGCAGGCTGACTGAACGAACAAAAAATGGCCCGCCGGTAACCGGCGGGCCATTCTCTTTTAGACCGCCTAAACGCTCAGGCCTCGACCAGCCGCTCCAGCAAAGTGCGCGCGGTCATGACTTCACGCATTGGCATACGGTCAGTCGCCTCCCGCGGGTCGACGTCGTAGCGCAGGCCCTCCCCGTCCCAGTACCACCAGTAGGCGATGGCACCGGCCTTATCTCGGATCGGCGTCTTGAATGTCGGAAAGTCCCTGTCGCCTTCCGGAATTGCGGCATGGCCAACCCGTTCGCCGGAAACTGCACCACGTTCGAGCATGTTCTCCAAGGGCAGAAGCGCGCTGAAAAGCGTGGCTGTGGCAGCGATTTCCTCGATATTTGCAGGCCGCTCCTCGTGAAGGCCTTCAAGGACCCGCACGACGTGCGGATAAGACCGATGGTCGTGCGTCACCTGCACATAGGCAAGGCCCTTGTCAGTTTTGATTTCGACGATGTCACCGGGGATCAATCCCATTTCGGTCCGCTCCTGTTAGCGCTCAAAGGCTGTAGGCTTCAAGCGTGGCTGGGTGGAACAGCTCCTCTACCTCGACCTTCCGCGGGGACAGACTCTGGCGATAATGATAGTCGAGAAAGGTGGCGAGCGTTTCGCGGTTGCCGTTCAAGCCATAGGTCCAGATATCGGACCCCATCAGCACACCAGCGCGGCGCAGATTGTCTTCCACGAAGGGCATCGTCACCTTGGTCGCAGATGTATCCGACAGCGCTTTCTGGGCCATGGCCTTCGCTTCCGAGAAGGCCTTCAGCAACGCCCCCGGCAAGAACGGATAGGCATCGGCGAGCGAGCGGCGCATGCCAAGAACATGCATGATGGGAAATACGCGCGTTTCGCGGTACCATTCCTCGGCCGCATGGGTATCGGGAAACAGCCGATCGACCTTTTCAAAGCCCTCGTCGAAACACATCGGCGCGCGCGGGCCGATGAAGCCGTCGATGGTGCCGTCAATCAGCATCTGATTGAGGGTGGCGCCTTCCGGGGCTGCTTCGATGCGGATGTCGGCAGGCAGGTCGACCTTGATTTTTTCGGGCCGGCCCGGCGTATTCATACCCCCGCGCACCCAGGCAATATCGGATGGCTTGACACCATAGGCATCCTCCAGGATGCCGCGTACCCAGACATTGGCGGAGAGCTGATACTCGGCAATGCCGATCTTCTTGCCCTTGAGGTCTGCCGGTTTCTTAATCCCCTTGTCGGTGCGGATGTACACCGAGGTATGGCGGAATGCGCGCGAGAGGAAGACCGGAATCGCCACATAGTGCGGATCACCACGAGCAACCGAGATCGAGTAAGATGACAGCGACAATTCACTGACATCGAAAGCCTGGTGGCGGAAAGCGCGGAAGAACATTTCCTCGGGCGAGAGCAGCATGCAGGTGGGATCGACGCCATCGATCTTCACGCGTCCGTCCGCGATCGGTCGTGTGCGGTCATAGTCGCCCATGGCGAGTGATAACTTAAGATCGGTCATCTGGTCCCTCTTCCCCTGTAACTGAAACTTGGTGGCGCAAGATGACCGGCAGCCCGGTCTCCGCCGATTGCAGAATGGCGTGGCATGCCTCCAGGCTGGCGAGCCCCCAGGCGCCGGTCTGAGCCGGTGAACGGCCACAGCGAACGGCGTCGAACAACGCCTTGGCAACTTCGGAGCGCGGTACGTCGACGGGCGCGGCCGGATGAAATGTGCGTACCTCGTCGCCGTAAAGATGAACGCCCTGTGGCGTCAGGCGCAGGTCCCCGCGGTCCCCGCTTACGATAATGGGGCCGAAATGCTCATGGTGATCCGGCATGGACGGCTCGGCACCGGCTCCAAATGTCCGCGCCGTCTTGAGCGCCGCCTCTTCCTTTGCGGAAGCAATGGTCGCGAGTGTGCGTCTGGCGCCACCATATTGGGCTGGGTCTTTGAGATGACCCAACTCTCCCGTCCATTCCATCCATTCGTCGCTGTCGAAATGCGCATATCCGGAATAGGTGAACGCGGCGAAGGCGCCGCCTTCGAATGACATCAGCGCAGCATAGGCTCCTTCGGTCGGCCTTTGAGGATCCCATTGTCCTGTCATGGCCGTGACGTTTCTTCCACGTCCCCCAGCTAGAAGCCGAACGATATCGATCTGATGAACGCCCTGCGAAAACACGACGCCTCCGCCCTGCGTCGTATCGAGTTCTTCCAGGCGTCGCGGACGGTAGAGGAAATCCGTGAAGTTCCACGCGTTGATCATGCGCACCGCGCCGATTGCACCTTCATCAATTAGGCGCTTGGCCTGGACGACGGGGTCATCGAAACTGTGGCTCGGCCCCACGATCAGATGAACACCTGCGTCCCGGCAGGCCTTCACCATCGCCGCGCCGTCTTCAAGCGAGATGGCGAGCGGCTTGTCGACCAAAATATGTTTGCCGGCGCAAGCGGCAGCGACGACGTGATCACGATGCATCTGGTGCGGCGTTGCCACGTAGATCGCTTCCACGCTGGTGTCGGCACATAGATCATCGATCGTTTCATAGGCGCGCCCGCCGAACTCCTTCTCGAAGGCTTGACGCGACGCGGCGCGCGGCGCTGCCGCCGCGACTAGGGCAACACGCGGGTCAGCGCGAAACGTCGGCAGCATGAGCATGAAAGCGCGGCCGAGCCCGACGACACCGAGACGGATCGGATCAGAGGTCAAGAACGAGATTCCCGTCTTTGGCCCGCGACACGCAGATCATGATGAAATCATCCTTTTCGTCATCCATCAGAACCATGTCGCGATGATCGGGATCGCCGGCGACCAACCCGCATTTGCAGGTGCCGCACGTTCCACTTTCGCAGGAGCTGACGGTAGGGATGCCGGCGTCGCGCACAGCTTCAAGGATCGACCGATCCGCAGGCACCCGGACCGTCTTGCCGCTTTTGGCCAGCTCGACCTCAAATGGCAGATCGTCGGCGCGTACAATCTCGACCGGCTTGAAGTCCTCGAAGTTCACCCGCCCTTCAGGCCAGTGGCCGGAGATGGCCTTGATCTCTTCCATGAGGGGCTGGGGACCGCAGCAATAAACATGCATGTTGCGAGCTTCCTCGAAGTGATCCCAGAAGTCGTAGATCTTCTCCGGATCCCCATCGTCATGATGCAGTTTGAGGCGATCGCCGAAGGCTGATCGCATTTCGTTGAGATAGGCGGTCTCGTTGGCGCTGCGCGTGCAGTAGATGATCTGAAAATCTTTGCCCGCCTCCGCGAGCTCCGTCGCCATCGCATAGATCGGCGTAACGCCAATTCCTCCCGCAATCAGCAGGTAGCTCGGCGCTTCTTTCAGCGGAAAATCGTTCTCAGGCGATCCTATCGTAAGGGTTGTTCCTATCCGGGCTTCATCATGCATTGACTGAGAACCGCCACGTGATTGCGGCTCCCTCTTCACTGCAATCCGATAACAGTCCGGCGACGACCCTGAACCAAGCAGCGAATACCGCCGCATTGCCCCAGCGGGCGTTTCGACTGTCACGTGCGCTCCTGCTCCAAACGACGGCAGAGCTTCACCATCCGCGTGTTGGAGAGTGAATTCGGTGATCGTGGCCGTCAAATCCCGTCGATCGACGACCTTCACGGATAGTTTCTGTTCGCTCTGTTCCATGGCGCGGCCCTTTTCCTCAGGCTTTTCTCAGGACGCGGTTTCCCGCGCCCAGCGGCGATTTACTTAGTAACCTAATTATATGGTGTCAACGTCTGGACGCTGATAGCGACGCACGATATGTTCAGTTAGCAAACTAATTGATGGAGCCATGTGGATGCTTACGCATGAGGAAAACGAGTTGCTGACCCGGGTAACCGGGGATGCACCCATGGGCAGGTTGATGCGCCAACATTGGACACCGGTCTGCTTGGTCGAAGAGGTGGAGGAGCGCGATGGTACGCCGCTCTTAGTCGAGGTACTCGGTGAGCGCTATGTGGCATTCCGCGATACCGACGGACGCCTTGGCCTTCTCGACGAGCTTTGCCCGCATCGAAGGGCATCCTTGGTATTCGGCCGCAACGAAGAGTGCGGACTGCGTTGTCTTTACCACGGCTGGAAGATGGATGTGGATGGCAACGTGGTCGCCATGTCATCCGAACCCGAAGGCAGCCCTCTCCTGAACAAGGTCAAGCATCGCGCGTATCCAGTGAGGGAATGGGGAGGCTTTGTTTGGGCCTGGCTCGGCGAAGAGGACAACGTGCCGGAGTTCGACCCGCCGGCTTTTGCGCCGACGGAAGATACGCAGGTTGCTATCGTCAAGATACGCATTCCCTGCAACTGGGCGCAAATCCATGAAGGCCAGATCGACAGCGCTCATTCGTCGTCGCTGCATTCTTCCGACATGAAACCGGCCCGCGTCGAAGGCGCTTCCGCCGACGAGCAGGCGTGGTATCGGCCTTCCACCGACAAGTCACCGCGCATGCAGACACAGACGACGAGCTATGGCTTTCACTATGCCGCGATCCGCAAGCCGATCAAGAATGCTGCCACACACAACTACCTGCGCATCACCGAATTCATCGCGCCTTACATGTCGCTGATTCCGCCGAACAACAACTACAACGTCGCAAGCGTCATCGTTCCGATCGACGACGAAACGACAGCGTTTCACTTTGTCGCTTGGGGCGGTCAAAAGTGTCCCTCGACGGAGGAATGGCGACGGTTCAACCACGCGCAACCTGGCATAGACCTGGACGACAAGTGGAGATCGCGGCGGACCCTGGAAAACAATTTCCTGCAGGACCGTGAAGCCATGAAGCAAGGTAGCTTCACCGGTGTGCCGGGCATCCCCAATCAGGACATCATCATGTGGGTGTCGATGGGCAAGATCGTCAATCGGACCGATGACATTCTCGGCGCTTCCGATCTCGCGATCGTTGAGTTCCGACGCCTCATGGTGGACGCGGCCCGCAAAGTCGCAGAGGGCGGCGAAGCGATCGGCACCCAACAGCCGCGTACGCCCCATGCCCGCATCGCATCACGCGAAGGCGTTTACCCGAAAACTGTCGATTGGCGGACGCTGGTTGACACCTCGGAAAACCGCGAAGCGGCTGAATAGCAAACCAATCAAGGATTGAGATGAATGATTCCCTCTTGAGCGGGATCATTCATCTTCTTCTTACGCTCAGAGGCTGATACGCCTTCGAAAGTGACGGTGATGCGCATGGCGGTCGCGCCCTCGGACCAACCACGAACCGCAATTTATGTCTTCGCTATCCTTCCACCGCTCTTCTGGGCGGGAAATTTTCTCGTTGCACGTCTGTTTCACGAGGAAATCCCACCTTTTCAGATGTCATTCTGGCGCTGGCTACTCGCCCTCGCGATCATTCTTCCGTTCTCGCTGCGCGCGGTGGTCGCATCGCGACCGATGATCAAACAGGAACTTGGCTTCCTCTTTCTCCTTGGCGGCATAGGAATCGCAGCGTTCAACTGCTTCATTTATGTGGCACTTCAATACACTACCGTCGTCAATGCGGCGCTGATCAATTCGCTGATGCCGGTAGTGACGTTCTTGCTGGCGTTGCTCTTCATTGGTGACCGGCTGAGCTCGCGTCAAATAGTCGGTGTGGCGGGCTGTGCTTTCGGTGCTCTCTTCATTGTACTACGCGGGCAGATGGCGAATCTCGCGGACCTGGCTATCAATGTCGGCGACATTCTGGTGCTCGCTGGCCTAACCTTTTGGGCACTCTATACGGTGCTGATCCGCTGGCGCAAAACGGCGCTGCCGACGAGCGTGTTCCTGACTGTGACCATTGCCTTTGGCGTCGTCATTCACTTGCCGTTCGTGATCTGGGAAGTTAGCCACCGCGGGACTTTCATTGCCAACGGAGCAAACATCTCGGCCCTTATATATCTCGCGATCTTTCCATCGCTTCTTGCCTACAATTTCTGGAACCGTGCCGTCGCTGCGCTCGGTCCGGGTAGGACAGGTCTTTTCATGTACCTGATGCCGATATTCTCCACTGTCCTCGCAGTACTCGTGCTTGATGAAACATTCCGGTCTTATCATCTCGTCGGCATGCTGCTGATTTTCATGGGAATTGCACTCGTCACGCGACCAGCGGCACGAAGGTCAACGACGCGCTGACCCGCGACTTGATATTCGTCGGCCACCGGGTATTGCTGCGCGTGTGCAGGTGCCAGCGAAGATCGAGGATTAGCAGCATGACCAAAAGCCGATCGACTGGAACTGTGCTGCCGTTGGAAACGAGCCTTGGTTATCAAATCCGAGCAACCCACCGACTTTTCCAGCGCTATCTGCAAGGCAAGATTGAGCCTTTCGGCGTCTCTCTCGGCATGTGGTATTTCCTGCGTGTGCTTTGGGAAGAGGACGGATTGACCCAGCGCGAGCTTTCACAGCGCGTTGGAACAATGGAACCTACGACGTTGACGGCTCTTCGATCGATGGAGCGTAGCGGCTTCATCCGCCGTGAGCGAAACGCCGACGACGGTCGCAAGATCAACGTCTTTTTGACGGAGGAAGGGCGTGCGCTTCAAGAGAAGCTGTTACCTCTGGCGCGCGAAGTCGTCGAGGATGCCGCCTCCACGCTCACGCGAAGCGACAAGGAGGCCATGCTGGAATTGCTCGCGAAGGTGCAACTGAATCTTTCCGCGAAAACCGAGCGGTAAGCCGAGGGTTCACGGCAAAGCGACGAGAACAACGCCGATCGTCGCGACGAACGAAGCGACGACAATATTACGGTCTGGCGGCGCCTCCGTCCGAAAGACGTAGGCTGCAAGATAGATGCCCAGAAACACCTCGAGCGATCCGATGATCGCGACGACGGCAACATCGGTGTGGAGAAGCGCGAAGAACTGCGCCATCTGCCCGAACGACATCGACAATGCAGCAACAAACTGCCACCTCTCCATACCGTTGAACGACGTTGCCACAACCTTTCTGTAGTTGCGGCTAGCAAGGCTGCCGCCTGCGTACCAGATGATGCCCGTCAGAGCGCCGATAAAGGTGCCCAATATCGGATCCGGAACGGCCGACATACCGAGCTTGCGCGCACTATAAGAGGCGCCATAGGACGCAGCCGATAAAGCGCCGAACATCCTGCCGCGACCAAGCTCGCTCAATCTCCGCTTGGCTGTCTGTCCGCTTCTCCGCGCATCATCCCGCGCCGACGTGACCCCTAGAAGGCTGGCGAGGATGATTGCCATGCCGGCGCCAGCCAGCCACCCTACCGTCTCCCCGAGGATGATGAAGGCAAAAAGCGTGGCAAATATTGGGATCAGGCGACGGAACAGACCGGCATTGATCGCTCCTGCGAGGATAACCGAGCGGAAAAGCGTCAATCTGCCTACGACTGTCGCGAGCATGCCGCTCGCCGCGAAAAAGCCGAGACCGGCAAGGACTTCGGTGGTCATTGCGGGCAAAGGCGGTCCAAGCAGCAGCCAGAGGCTGCCGGACAGGCAGGCCGTCATGAGGATGGAGAGAAAGGCGCCATTGTTTCTCTCACCCTCGTGCGCGCCCTTGGCGATGGCGACATTGGCCAGTGCGAAGGCCAGTGCACCAAAGAGGGCGAAAAGGGGACCGATTATCAAGACGCTCTGTTTCTCCTGCGGCTCGTCCCGGCGGAGAGCAGGTGCAATCGGTATAACAACTCCCGCCGTCGCGTTGCGACGGCGGGGATCGTTTTGCTCAACTGTCGGACCGGACCGCGATTTCTCGCGGAGTGCGGACGAGCGGCAAGGTACCTTTTCGCCACCAAATGATGCCGAGCACACCTGCGCCGACAATGATGGGGACCGACAATTCGAGATATGGCGCCATAGCAGCGCCGGAAGCGACAAAGCATATGAGACGCAGCCAGTTTGGCATTTCGCTTTCCAGTGCTAATGCCAGAATCACAACTGCGACGACGCCTCCGAGTGCAGCGAGCGCGATATTGAGGCCCGGCCCCTGCCAAAGCAGTGCCTCGTTCCAGACGAAGAAGAACGGAACCAAAAAGCCAAATGCTGCAAGCTTTACCGACGTGACCGCAATTTTTAGCGCATCCTCGTCGGCAATCGCGGCAGCGGCAAAGGCGGCCACCGCAATGGGTGGGGTCAGTGCAGAGAGCACGGCGTAGTAAAGCAGGAACATGTTGGCTGGCAGTACGGGAATATCTGCTGCGACAAACGCTGGCCCCACCAGCACTGCACCAAGGATGTAGGCGCTGGGTGTAGGCATGCCCATGCCGAGCAGAATGGCGATAGCCGCGCCGAACAAAAGGAGCGGAAGCGTCCCTGAGCCAGCGACCAGCATGACAATGTTTGACGCTTTCATCGCCAAGCCGGTCATCGTCAGCCCACCGATGACCAGACCCGCCGCAGCACAAGCACCGGCGACCGGCAGCATGCGCAGCGTGGTTTCGCCCAGACCTTCCATGACGTCGCGCGGGGTCATGCGCGTACGCTTGGTGAAGAAAGAAGCGATCACAAGAGCGACCGTTGCGTAGACCGCCACATAAGTCGGTGTATAGCCGACGAGCAACGCCCAGACGATTACGGCGAGCGGCAGAACGAAGACCCAGCCCGACTTCAGCGTTTCCAGGATGGGATCGGCTTGGTCGATGCCCCGCAGGCCTTGGCGAACTGCTCGAAAATGCACTTGAAGATAAACCGCAAGATAGTAGAGGAGCGCCGGGATAAGCGCGGCAATGACCACGTCTCTGTAGTCGATACCAGTGTATTCAGCGAGGATGAAGGCCGCCGACCCCATTACCGGTGGCATGGCAGAACCACCAGTGGACGCAGCAACTTCAACGGCACCCGCAAAGCGCGCCGAATAGCCCAAACGCTTCATGATGGGGATCGTCACCGCACCGGTCGTCGCCACGTCTGATGTGGGACTTCCCGAGATCATGCCGTACATCCCGGATGAAACGACCGCGATCTTGGCCGGGCCGCCGGGCGATTTGCCTGTTAGCGCGGCAGCAAGCTGAAACATGAAATCGGCGCCACCGGCCTTGGACAGCAACGCGCCGAACATCACGAAGAGGAAGACATAGCTCGCCGCGACCTGGATTGGGACGCCGAACACGCCGTCGGTTGTGTACATGAGCGTGTCAATGAACGAGCCGAAATCGATATAGCCGTGCCCAAACGGCGGCGGCAGGACATGGCCGTAGAGATTGTAAGCGAGGAAGATGAGAACGACGATCGTCAGACCCGGTCCAGTCGTTCGACGGGTCGCTTCAAGCGTCAGGCCAAGCAGCAATGCACCGAAGAACAGTTGGTCCGCGCCAAGCGGGTTCAGCAGCGTAATGTGATTGGCGAGGTAACCGCGGATCATGAAAAAATAGATGCCGCAGGCGACGCTCGCGGCCGACAGTATCCAGTCGAAGGCGCTTGGCATGGCAGGCGAGTGCCGCGACGCGCCGACCGCCAAGAAAAGCAGCGAATAAATCCCACAGACGAACAGGATCCCAATGAGGAGCGCATCGGGCAGCGCAAAAATGTTTGCATAGACGACCCCAGCGGCAAACACCGCTGAGGCCGCAAACAGCCAGAACCGAAAGACGCCGTCGAATTGGCGACGCCTCCCCGTGTCGAACAATCGACCAATCATTGCATCAGGCCTGCTTCACGGTAAGCGCGCAGTGCACCATCGTGAAATGGAACCGCAGTCTCGCGCACGAGGAGTTCCGTCGTTAGATCAGCCATGGCAGGATGCACGGTCTGGATTTCCGCGACATTTTCGAGAATGGCCTTGGTAAGCGTATAGGCATCTTCTTCTGACATGTTTTCGCTGGCAACCAGCACGGCTCCAAGTGCCACAGTCTCGATATCTTCAGGCTGGTTCTCGTAGGTCTCCGCAGGAATTGTAAATTCGCCGATCGAAAACTCATCCGCCACGCTTTTGCGCACATCTTCCGGAATATCGAGGATCTTGATGTCCAAGCTGTTTTCAATTTCGCGGATCGAGCTGTGCCCGACGAATACACCATTGGTGTAGACGTCCACGCGTCCGTTCAGCAGCAGACCGCTCTGCTCCGAGGAGCCCGCCTGGACAACGCTCCCGCCCCAGGCCGCGATCGCTTCGTCGTCGGCACCGGCGGCGGCCATCATGGCGGACGCGACCTGCCCCGTAATGTTGCCAGCGCGGTTGATCGTGATCCGAACCGGCGCTTCCTTCTCGACCAGATCGGCGAGCGACGTAATTCCGTATCGGTCGCTGAAGCTCTTGTTCACAACAAACTGCATTGGCGCCCAATCATAAAGGTAACCGATGGTTCGCAGATTCTCGATCGGTTGCTGGAACGGCTCGCCGCCCGCAACGGCTATCGCCAGCTCAGCGTCGTGAATAAGACCGATTTCCGCGCGCCCTTGGCTGACCATGGCGGCATTAGCGAAGCCTCCTCCCGTGGTTTGATAGGTGACGGAAGATCCAGGTGCTCCCTTTTTCAACGCTGAATCGAGACCAGCGCCCATCAACGTCCAAAGCCCGCCCGGGCTTGCACCAGCAAGCGTAAGATTGAGCGATTGCGCAGAGGCGGGCACCTGCGTTCCCAGCAGGCATGCCATTGCAACGGCGGATGCAATCTTTCGTGAAAAATTCATGATGTCCTCCCATTCAAAATACTCAATCCAAGGCCCAGCTCCTCCAAGCTCTGGATTGATTAGTTTGGTAACTAACTTTATGCCTAAAAATTTCGTCGCGTCAATCTTGGCTCGCTACCGAAAGATATCTCTGCGAGCAACCTCGGCCTGCCGACGATCTGGATTCCCTATTCTTATCCGGGCTGTCTACAGCACGCGCCCCACGAACACCTGCCTATTACCATCGTGGAAGAAGGTCTCGGAATCATGGCCGGCATCTATTGGGACACTGGTAACGACTGAATCTATCGCCACGACAAGCAGCGTAGCTCGGAATGGCGTGTTGCTCGGCTGGGAACGCTTCACATACAACTCGCCTAACGCGCCCAACACTAGGAGATGTCGTGCAACGCACTTCAATTTTAGAAGTCGAGCTGAGCGTTGGCATTTTAGCTGGGTAAAGCGCGCTGATTACGTCTGTCGAAAGAAGCGCGAACAGTCGCTGATATGCAAAATGGTTTAAAGAAACAACGATTTTGCGGTACATTGCAATCCATCACCCGAAGGGCAAAGCGGCCTTAATGCTGATCGCCGTTTTGCAATAGTTCAAGCACGAGGGAGTTAAACGTCTCGGCTTTCTCGTATTGCACCCAGTGGCCGGCGTGCGGAATTGAAGTGATCGAGGAATTCGGATCGGCCAGTCGCACTATTGCGAAGCGCTTTTCTAAATCATCGTCCAGAATGGCATCCTGAGCGCCCCATATGCCAGAAATAGGAACCGAGGCATTGGTCAATGCCCCCAAGAGAAAAGGCCGATTTGAGATGGGGCGGCTATTGAGGCGGGCGCACTCCGCATTGTACGCCTGAATGGTTACAGTCGCGTCGTCGATGGCCTTTCCATCGGCCAACATCAAGACGCGGAGATTGTGTGCATGGGCCGCGCGCCGCGCGCCTTCGCTGACCGTTCGGCGCCAACTCATCAAGGGAAGGCGCTTGGAGGTCGGAAGACCGAGCCCGCTCGGTCCGACAAGGACCAGACGATCGATCCGTTGCGGCTCCTGCTCGGCAATTAGTCCCGCGACCAGCCCTCCAAATGAAAATCCGACGAGCTTGATGGCATCCTTGACGCCGAGGTCAGAGTTCAGGTCATCGATCAGGCGGCTGGCTATGGCACGGGGATCGTCGGCGGGATCTGCGGCGGATGATTCCCCAAAGCCGGGCATGTCAGGAACGAGTACACGGTACGAAGCCATGAGCGCAGCGATATTGCGCACCCAGTGCAGCCAGGAACCAGCCCCGCCGTGCAGAAGCACGAGCGGCGCTCCCTCTCCCCATTGGCGCCAGACCGTGCCAGACCTTGAAACGACCCGTAGCGCATCGCGCTCCAGCACCTTTGCCGCGTGGGGAAGCGCGAGGCTCATGCCGCTTGGCGGTTGGTAAAGCCTTGGACGATGGACGGCAGCATTCCCCCCTCGCCCAGCATGATGACCTCATCATTGGAGAAGAGTTGCAAAGTTGCAGTCACCCGTCTGCGTTCTCCGTCGGGGCGCCTGACCTCTATGTCGACCTCTGCTTGTGGAACGAGCTGCCCTGTGCGCAGGCGGATGTCGACGCAATCTGCGGCCGACAGGTCGAGAACGGTCCGATCAGCACCATCGGCGAACGTCAGCGGCAGGATACCCATGCCGACGAGGTTCGTACGGTGGATGCGCTCGAAGCTCTCCGCCAGAACGGCAACCACCCCGAGCAGGCGCAGTCCCTTGGCGGCCCAGTCTCGTGAGGACCCCGCGCCGTAGTTTCGGCCGGCCACGATCAGGAGGGGGGTCTGCTCCTCTTGGTAACGCATCGCCGCATCGAAGACGCTCGACGTTTCAACACGTCCGGCTTCAAGCCTGATCGTGCGGTTGCCCCGCTCTCCGGCGAGGAGTTCGTTCTCCAGAAGGGAGTTGTCGAACATGCCGCGCAAACACACGTCCGGATTGCCGCGTCTTGCGCCGAAATTACCGAGTCGGCCTGGCGCAGTGCCCTGTTCGATGAGATATCGACCGGCCGGACTTTCCGGACGAATGGCGCCGTTGGGCGATATGTGATCGGTGGTCACCGCGTCTCCCAGAACGAGCAGAGGCTTACAGCCTTCAAGGATACCCGTCACCTCTTTCCCGAAACCTGCAAATGGCGAACGGCGGATGAAGAGGCTACCTTCGTCCCACGGAAAAAGCGCTGTGTCCGGCGCCTCCAGATGCGACCATGCTTGCGTCGTCTCCATACCCTTCTCGTAGACCTGCGCAAAACGGTCGCTGGTCACGAAGCGCGCGACGTGACCGGCAATCTCCTGCTCGCTCGGCCAGATATCGGCCAGATGCACCGCGTCTCCATTACCATCCTCGCCAATCGGCTCTTCGCCGAAGTCGCGCAGCACCGTGCCGGCCAGCGCAGCTACGATGACGAGCGGGGGCGAAGCCAGATAAGCGGCCTTGATCTCCGGATGAATGCGGCCCTCAAAATTGCGGTTGCCGGAAAGCACCGCGACGGTGCAGAGGTTTTCCTCGACGATCGCTTCCGAAATATCCCGGGCGAGTGGCCCGGAGTTTCCATTGCAGGTGGCGCAGCCATATCCGACATTCTGGAAGCCGAGCGCGTCCAGATAGTCCGTCAGGCCTGCCGCCGTGAGATAGTCCGTCACGACCCGAGATCCGGGCGACAGCGATGTCTTGACCCACGCCTTCGGTTTCATGCCCTTGCGGGCGGCGTTGCGCGCCAGCAGTCCGGCCGCCATCATGACGGCGGGATTGGATGTGTTCGTGCAGCTTGTGATCGCCGCGATGACGACGGCGCCATGCCCCAGGCGGGGTGTTGCATCATCTTTGGCGGTGGGATCCAAGTCGAGTTGCTGCATCCTTTTCTCGAACGACATTGGCACGCTCGAAAGCCGGACCCTTTCGTCGGGCCGAACGGGTCCGGCCATGCTTGGCTCGACCTTGTCGAGGTCGAAAATGTGGATTGCATCAAAATGCGCCGGCGCGGCGTCGCCCTTTGCCGTTTGCCATATGCCTTGCTCCTTTGCATAGGCTTCGACGAGCTCAAGATGCGCCTTCTTGCGGCCGGTCATCGCGAGATAGTCGATCGTGGCACGGTCGATCGGAAAATAGCTGCAGGTCGCACCGAATTCGGGCGACATGTTCGCGATGGTCGCGCGGTCGGCCAGTGGCAGGCCGGCGACGCCGGGTCCGAAGAACTCGACGAATGCGCCGACGACACCTATACCGCGCAGCATCTCCGTCATGTGCAGGACAAGATCGGTCGCCGTGGCTCCCCGTCGCATCCGGCCGGAAAGCTCGATTCCGATGACCGGCGGAGGAGGCATCACGATCGGCATGCCCAGCATGACCATTTCCGCTTCCAGCCCGCCGACGCCCCAACCCAGCACGCCGAGCGCATTGACCATGGTGGTATGGCTGTCGGTGCCGATCATTGTGTCGGGTCGCGCAATTTTCCGGCCGTCCACATCCATCACCCGGACGACAGTACTCAACCATTCGAGATTGACCTGGTGCATGATGCCGCGGCCGGGAGGAATGACGCGGAAATTCCGGAAGCTCGATTGGCACCATTTGATGAAGCGGAATCGCTCCAGATTGCGTTCCATCTCGACACGGCGGTTCAATGCGAGGGCGTTGTCGGACCCGGCGTGCATGACGGTCAACGAGTGGTCGACGACGAAATCGACGGGTATCACGGGATTGAGCTTTTCGGGATCGATGCCTTCTTCGTGGAGCTGGTCACGCATCGACGCCATGTCGGTCATCAGCGGGATTCCCATGAAATCCTGCAGCAGCGCCCGGCTCGGGGCGAAGGTGACGGGCGTCGATTGATCGCGATTGCGAAGCGCGGCGATCTGAACTTCAGCGGCGTCCGCGTCGAGCCGGAACAGGATATCCTCAGCCAGTACGCGAAGCGCACGCGGCAGGCCTCGAAGGCTCGTCAACCCGCCCTGCTCGGCCGCGTCCAGGGAAAGGAATTCCAGATCCTCGAAGCCGAGGAGTTTCCTGAGAAATTGCGGATTGGCTGCGCCTGTCATCATCGGGACTCCGGTTCAATGTTCAGGCGTTTATAGCGTCCGCAAGCAAAAGCACCCGGCGCGCCATGTCGGCATGAAGCCGCTCCACCATGCGCCCGTCGACCTGGGCTACGCCCACGTCCCTATTCGCAGAGTCGTCGAAAACAGCGCAGACCTTGCGCGCCCATTCCAGTTCGTCCGGCAATGGCGAGAATGCCTCATTGGCCGGTTCGATCTGCTTGGGATGGATAAGCGTCTTGCCGTCCATGCCGAATTCGCGGCCCTGCATGCATTCGGCCCGGAAGCGATCGATCTCCTGAAAATCGTTGAAAACGCCGTCGATCACGTCGAGGCCGGCGCTGCGCGCAGCAGCCACCACCTGCATCAGCCAGGGAAGATATGCCAAACGGCCGGGCGCAAGGGCCGCTCGCGTCTCCTTGGCAAGATCGTTCGTGCCGAGCACCATGACAGAAAAAGACGGTGCGACGTCGAATTTGGAAGCCGCGATGTCGCCCGCCCGCAGGATGGCCTGCGGTGTTTCCATCATGGCCCAGATCGCCTGAGGGGCGTCCTTGCCCAGTCCATTCTGGATTTCGGCGAGGTTGGCCGCGCAGGACACCTTGGGCACGAGTACCGCGTCCGCCGCCGATTGCGCAACAGCAGCCAAATCCGCGCTTCCCCATTCGCTGGACAGCGCATTGATGCGGACAACCACTTCCCGCCGGCCATAGCCGCCCCTGTTCGCCGCGTCGACCGCGTGGCCGCGCGCCATCTCCTTGGCGTCCGGCGCCACGGCATCCTCCAGATCGAATATGACGGCGTCTGCATCGAGAGAACGCGCCTTCTCCAGAGCCCGCGCATTCGATGCGGGCATGTAAAGCACACTGCGGCGGGGGCGAATTGGCATGTGGAAACGGTCCTTCCGTTCAGTTTCACAAGAAGACGATCAGCGTCATGGCCAGTCCGGCAATCAGCAACGTCTCGAAGACGACAATGGCGAGATGGCCGCCTCCCAGCGAGAACATCGCCTGTAGCGACGTCTTGATTCCGAGCGCGGCGATCGCGGCAATCAGTAGCCATTGCGATGCTCCATTGAGTACCTCGCGAAGCAGCGGGGGGATCAGTCCGACGCTGTTGACGACGAGTATGAGCACGAACGCTAATGCGAACATCGGCCAGGGTGCGGCACCACGATCGCCCTTTGGCATGGCCAGCAGCGACAGGCCGATCACGATCACCGGAAGCAGCGCCACCCGCAGCAGTTTGACATAGGTGGCGGTATCGCCGGCAAGGTCCGAAACCGCGTATCCCGCGCCGACGACCTGTGCGACGTCATGGATCGTCGCACCGATGAGAATTCCGATCTGCGTGTCGTCGAAACCCAGGGCGGAAAAGAGAATCGGATAGGCGATCATCGCAATGGTCGAAAGGCTCGTGACGGCGACGACGGTAAAGAGCGTGTTCTGCTCGTGGCCCGGTCGGCGCGGCAGCACCGCCGATATGGCCAGCGCGGCAGAGGCACCGCAGATGGCGACGGCGCCGCCGGTCAAAATCCCGAATGTCCAGTCGCGACCGAAGAAACGGGCCAACGCCAATCCCGCGAAGATGGTCAGTGCCATGCAGGACGCGACGAGGATGAGCGGCCCCGCTCCCAGCGCAAAGATCTGGTCGACGGTGATGCGGGCACCGAGCAGCGCCACACCGATCCTCAAAAGACGCCGCGCCGTGAACTCGATCCCCGGCTTGCACTGTTCGTGCGTTGCCAGAAAATGCAGGGCCATGCCGAGCAACAAGGCAAACAGCATCGCGGGACCGCCGTAGTGCTCGCTCAAAAACAGAGCGGCGGCGGCGACGATGAACGCGACGAGTGCTCCCGGCATGACGACCGAGCCACGCTGCCAGATGCTTGTGAAGCGATTTGCGGCGAGTTCCATCATGCCGCAGCCCGGCCCGGCCTGACATCCATCTTCGACACCTATGCCTTGACCCTGCGGCTCAACAGCGGCGAGAGGAGCACGGCCAGGGCGCACAGCAGCAAGGCGATGGCGATCGGCTTGGTGAGAATGAACATGACGCTGTCTCCGCCCATCACCAATGCCCGGCGAAGATTCGACTCCATGAGATCACCCAGGACAAGGGCGAGGACGATGGGAGCAGGATGGATGCCAGCCTTGCGGAAGACATAGCCGATGACACCGAAGACAGCGGTGACAATCATCTCGAACGTGTCATTTGCTGCTGCATAGGCACCGAGCATGCAGATGCTCGCTACCGTTGTCGCGATGACCGGCTGCGGAATGGTGGTAATCTTGACCCAGAGACGAACGCCGAGAAGGCCGACAAGCACCATGATAGGAAGGCCGAGAAACAGCCCAACGAATATCGAATAGGGAACTTCCGGAGAATCGCGGAAAAGCAGAGGTCCCGGTTGCAGGCCCTGGATCGTCAAGCCACCGATCAGCACGGCCGCGCTGGCCGATCCCGGAACACCTAGGGAGAGAAGCGGTGCGAGGGCGCCTGAGACGGCCGCATTATTGGCAGCTTCGGAAGCAACGACACCTTCCGGGTTGCCGGTCCCGAAACTTGCGCTGTCCTTCGATGCCTTCTTCGCGACGCCGTAGCTAACAAGCGAGGCGATCGATCCGCCCGCGCCCGGTATCACGCCCACGACGTAGCCGATTATGGATGAGCGAAGCACGGTTCGGCGGAACGGCCAGAGACTGCCTAGCGATGCGCGCGGCGAAGGAGCATCCGCGATGTCCGGTGGCTTCTGCCGAGCGTTCTCGACCATGACGAACACTTCCGAAAGTGCGAAGAGACCGATGAGCGCAGGAAGAAATGGAATGCCGTCGATGAGCATGAACGTAAAGACGAAGCGCTCGGAACCGTCCATCGGATCAATGCCGATCGTGATGATGACAAGGCCGAACATAAGCCCGAGTAACGCCTTTATGACGGAACCGGCGCTGAGGACGCCGACGAGGCTGAGACCAAGGACGGCAAGGGCGAAATACTCCGCCGGGCCGAAGGCCAGCGCGGCCGAAGCCATGCCCTGGGCCGATACGACGAGAAAGATGCCGCTGGTGAGGGCGCCGGCCGCAGATGCCATGATCGACAGGTTGAGCGCCTTGCCCGCCTCCCCCCGCTTGGACATTGGAAAACCGTCAAAGGCGGTCACGGCGGCAGCCGGCTGGCCGGGCGCATTGACCAGGATGGCCGGTATGCCGCCAGCGTAATCGGCGGCCATGTAGATCGTCACGAGCATGACGATCGCAGCGATCGGATCGAGCCCAAACGTGAAGGGTATGAGCAACGCCATGCCGATGCTGGACGTCAGGCCCGGCAGCGCCCCGACGAAGTAGCCAATTACGACCCCGGCACAGAGCGCTGCCACGACCTTCAGCGTCAGCGTCATCTCCAAGGCAAGGAGTATATTGTCAATCATTCGACGCGCCTCTTCACGGCAACGGGGTCCCGAGCATCATCTCGAAGATGAACCGGGCCAGGAACAGGATGATCCCCAGGGTGATTGCGAAATGCAGAAAGCTGCGCATTCCGGCGAACCAGCCGAATGCCAGCGTCCAGACGACGATGACGGGATAAAAGCCCATTCGACTCACCGCTTCCGGAAGGAGCAGCATCAGGACCATCGCCATGGCCACCGACACGGGCCGCTCGAACTCGACGGGCTCGCTGGTCGCTCGCTTGCGGAACGAGATCACCGCCTGCAAGAGGCTGAGAACCATCAGCAGCACACCGGCAATCGTTGGAAAGGTTGCCGGCGTGATGGCCGAGCGTCCCGCCGGCAATGCCGTAGCCGACACCACGAACCAACAGCCTGTGGCGATGAGTGAGAAGCAAACCAAAAGGTCGATCGGCAGGGCGGACATGGAGTGAACGTCGGTCCGCCCGTCGGCACCTTCGGGCGCCGACGCATTCTTGTCGGTTGACATAAGCAGCTTTCCCGAGCTTCTGAAGGGGTGATCAGTCCGCTTGGCCCAAGCGTTCGGCCCACTCGATCGTCGCCTCGTTCTGCGTGACGACGAAGGACCTGAACTCTTCCGGACGCATGACGTTCGCTATGAGTTCGGAATCTGCAATGTACTGCTGCATTTCTTCCGTCTTCATCACTTCATCGACTGCCCTGCAGAAGGCTTCCTGGATCTCGGGAGGCGTGCCGACAGGCATGATGACGCCGCGGAACTGCTGCCAGGTCGTATCGACATCCAATCCCTGCTCTGCGTAGGTTTCCACGTCCGGCAACACGTCGGCACGGTCGTCCGACATCACGCCGATCACCTTCAACTCGCCTGCTTCGACATACTGCCGCACGAGGCCGGTATAGGAGATGACGATGTCCGTGTGGCCGCCGAGGGCAGCAACGACGGCGTCGCCAACGCTGCTATATGGGATCCAGTTGATATCTCCCTCTTCCAGGCTACCGGCGTCCTCCAGCATCAACCAGGCAATCTGGCCGCCGGAACGCTCGCCGAAGCCAGCCACGGACAGTGAGCCGGGATTGGCTTTTGCCGTCTCCACCATATCCGACAGACTGTCGATCTCGCTCTCCGCGGGCACCGCGATCAGATAGGGATCGAGCACGAGCCCGCACGCCCATTCCACCGAATCGATGTTGAAATTGCCGCTCTGCTGGAACATTCCAAGATGCGATGCGGTCACCGATCCGATCGTCAGGCCATCCGGCTCCGCCCGGGCGAGCTGCGCCATCTGCCGCGCGCCGCTTCCGCCACTACGGTTCTCCACGACGACGGTGTTGCCCAACTGCTGCTGAAGGCCAGCAGCAAGGCGGCGTCCCATGACATCCGTTGCACCACCCGGCTCGACATGCAGCAAAAAGCGAATTTGGCCTTCCGGATATTCCTGAGCTTGCGCCGTTAGAGGAGCCAGCAATGCTCCCAGGCAGCCGACGATAGCTGCCGTATTCCTCCAGTTGCTCATTTCTCTCTCCCATACGTGACCACAGAGCGTGTGATCGACGTTGCAAAGCCTAGATTAACGTAGTAGCAAGAGCAACTACTAATTTGAATGAGGGCGCTGCGCTTCGTAAGGCACTCAAAGAGCAGGGAAAACGGAGGGTTCAATTTTTGACTGGGATTAAGAAGATACGTCTGCGCTGGTTGGATCTGCCGCTGATGCGGCCCTATCGGTTGTCCTATCGAACATTCGAAAACTTCGAGCCTTTCCTGGTTGAAGTGGAAGATGACGATGGAAATCGTGGTTTCGGTGACGGCCACATTTCGCCGGGGTCAAGTTCGGAAACACGCGACGGCGGCTGGACGCTGCTCAATCGTTGGTGCCGCGAGGCCGTCGGCCTGTCGACCGCCGATGCCAAGGCCCTCGTTCTCAAGGATTTCGAGAAGAGCAAGGTGGCGGCGACGGCGTTCGTGACGGCGCTGGAAGTGGTCGAGGGCGACAAGCTTGCGACCATCGAAAAAGACGTCGAGCTGCCCCTTCTGACACCCGTCAACGAGACCGATCTGGCGGCCATTCCACGCGAGATCGACGATTGGCTGGCGCGCGGATTCAAAACATTCAAGGTCAAGGTCGGCAAGGATGTGGATGCGGACCTGCGCCGCGTCGCCGCCATACAAGCGGCGGTCAACGGACAGGCGACATTGCGGCTGGATGCAAACCGGGCGTTCGATCGGGCCGACGCAATTCGCTTCGTTTCCGGCCTCGATCCGGAGGCGATCGAACTGTTCGAGCAGCCTTGCGACGCGGATGACTGGGAAGCCAACGCCGCCGTTGCCGACGCTTCCGAGATACCGCTCATGCTCGACGAGCCCATCTGCACGATGAGCGACATCGAGCGTGCCGCGGCTATCGATGGCGTCGGTTACTGCAAGTTGAAGCTGAAGCGCTTCGGCGGTTTGGAACGGCTGCGCGCCGGGCTGGATTCGGTGCGCAAGCATGGAATGAAGCCGGTGCTCGGCGATGGTCTGGGTAGCGAGTTGCATTCGTGGCTCGAAGCATGCGTCGCCAGCCGCACCATCGACAATGCGGGGGAATTTAACGGGTTTCTCAAACCTCGTGACCGGCTGTTCCTTAATCCCCTGACCTTTCGAGATGGCGCGATCCACATTCCAGCTGGCTATCGGCCCGAACTCGACATGGCGCGCATCGAAGCGATGACCGTGCGCCAAGAGCAATTCACGATCTGACGATCATTACCAGGGAGAGAGACAATGGCGCATGAAGCCATGCTAGCCGAACTCGACGAGCGGCGTATCGCCGCCCGCGCCATGGGGGGCGAACGCAAGCTCGCGAAGCGACGCGATGAGGGCGCGCTAAATGCGCAGGAGCGCCTTAACGCTTTGGTCGACAAGGACAGCTTCTTGGAAGTCGGCCTGCTCGGTCGTTCCGCCTACTCGGCGGCGGAAGCCGAAAAGACGCCGCGCGACGGCAAGATAACCGGCTTCGGCCGTATCGACGGACGCGACGTCGGCGTTGTCGTCAACGATTTTACCACCAAAGGGGCGTCGACCGGCGCGACCAACTCCAAAAAGATCGGGTACATCCGGAAGACCTGCACGGAAAAGGGCATGCCCTTCGTCCATATCGGCGAATCCACGGGTGCCCGTCTTCCCGACGCCATGGGATCACGTGGCATGGGCACCATGCTCGGCAACGATACGACGCAGTTCCGGCGGATGCGCGATACGCCATGGGCGGCCGCTGCGCTGGATACATCATTCGGGTCATCCGCCTGGCTGTGCTGCTGCTCGGATTTTGCGGTGATGAAAAAGGGCTCGATCATGTCGGTGTCGAGCCCAAGGCTGGTATCGATGGCGATCGGCGAGAAAGTCGATCTTGAAGATCTCGGCGGATGGCGGCTGCATGCGGAGCAGACCGGGCTAATCGATCACTTCGTCGATACCGATGAACAGGCGATGGCCGCGATCCGCAGCTTTCTTTCCTATATGCCAAGCCATAACGGCGAGGCGCCGCCCGTTGCCGAGACGACCGAAGGGTCCGGCGACGATCAGGAACGCATTCTGGACCTGCTGCCGGAAAAGCGTACGCAGGTTTACAGCATGAAGAAGATCATCGACGTGATCTTCGACCGGGAGAGCATTTTCGAGCTGAAGCCGCGCTTTGGCAAATCGGCGGTCGTCGCCCTCGCCCGGCTCGCCGGCAAGTCCGTCGGCATCATCGCCAACAATCCCCAGGTCGGCGGTGGAGCCCTCTCGGCGGAAGCCTGCCGCAAGATCATCGATTTCACGGTACTTTGCGACAGCTTCAACATCCCGATCGTCCGTCTCATGGACACCCCCGGCTTCGTCGTCGGCACCGATGCCGAGCGACGCGGCGCCCCCGGCCAGATCATGAATTTCATGAACGCGACGTGCATGACGACGGTACCGCAGGTGACCGTCATCTGTCGCAAGGCCTATGGGCGCGCCTACGTCGCCATGGGCGGCGGCGCCCACAACGATGCGATGATCGCGTGGCCGACCGCGGAAGTGTCTTTCATGGACCCGGTCTTCGCCACCAGCATCGTCCACAACCTCAATGCAGGCGACGAGGGTTTTGAAGAGGCGCTTGGTCAGATCCAGCAGGATCTGGAGATCTGGGACATGGCGACGATCTTTTCGGCTCACGATGTCATCAAACCCCAGGAAACCCGCTCTTACCTAATCCGCATGCTCGACATCCAGACCCGCCGCCGGTCTGGCGGCGTCGGCCAACATCTGATGCGCGCATGGCCGACCAGCTATTGAGGAGAGCACCTATGACATCACACACAATGACAGCCCGCGAGCTTATCACGACGGCGCGCGCCGAGGGTCGCACGGCGCTTGACGAAGCGACCGGCAAGGCTCTTCTCCAGACTGTGGGCATCCGCACGCCCAGATCCGCTGTCGTCAAGGACGCAGCCGAGGGCGCACGCGTTGCGGACGGCATGGCGGCACCCTTGGTCGTCAAGGTCGTATCGCCCGACATCCTGCACAAGTCGGATGCGGGCGGCGTTTCTCTCGGACTGAAGTCACCGGGCGACGTCGCGTCAGCCATTCAACGGATGGCCCACCTGCCCGCCATCGCCAAGGCGAATATCGAGGGTTGGCTTGTCGAAGAAATGGCCCCTGCAGGGCGAGAGATCGTGATCGGCGGCTTCCGCGATCCCCAGTTCGGCCCGATGATTATGGTTGGCCTTGGCGGGATCTTCGTCGAGATATTGAAGGACGTTTCCTTTCGGATCTGTCCAATCGATCGTTCGGAAGCCCAAGCGATGCTACGGGAACTGAAGGGCTATGCCATTCTCGAAGGAACGCGCGGCGAAGCGCCGATCGACGAGGGAGCGTTGTTGGACGCAATGCTCGCCGTTGGTGGGGGACATGGATTGTTCACCGTGCTCGCCGACGAGATCAGCGAACTTGATCTCAATCCGATTTTGGTCAGCCAAAGCGGCGCGGTGGCTGTCGACGCCAGGTTCATCCTGACGGACCGGCAATCGGATCAGGCGGTCGCCGAAATGGCCGCTCCCGATGATCCGCTTACCGTGTTCGAGCCGCTCTTCCGGCCGAATACCGTGGCCGTTCTTGGTGCTTCGACGAAGGATGTCGCCATCGCCAACACGTTCATTCGGCGGATGAAGGATTTCGGCTATGCAGGTGCGATCTACCCTATCCATCCGAAAGCGGATGAAATCGAGGGCCTCAAGGCCTATCCGACGCTAGCGGATACTCCCGAGCCTGTCGACTATGCCTATGTTGCCATCGGTGCGGGCCGTATCCCGGACGTGCTGGCGGCGGCGGGGGGGCGTTGCCGCATCGCCCAGGTCATCTCGTCCGGCTTCGGCGAGTTGGAGGAAGGCAAGGCGCTGCAGACTGAGCTCGTTGAGAAAGCACGGCAGGGCGGCGTGCGCGTGCTCGGTCCTAATTGTCTCGGCACCTATTCGCCGCGCGGAGGCCTCACTTTTCCAGCCAATGCGTCGAAGGAGGTCGGCCAGATCGGCGTCGTATCGCAATCCGGCGGCCTCTCCACTGACATCATCAAACGCGGACAGTCACGGGGGTTGCGGTTCAGCGGCCTCGTCACCATCGGTAACAGCGCCGATGTGAAGCCGCACGAGCTGGTCTCGTACTATGTTGCCGACCCGCAAACGCGGGCCATTGGGCTTTACATGGAGGACGTGAAGGAAGGCCGCGCCTTCTTCGAAGTTCTCAAACATGCCGCGTCCATCAAGCCGGTCGTCGTTCTGAAGGGCGGCCGTTCGGGCCAGGGCCGCCTCGCCGCCGCGTCGCACACCGGTGCCCTCGCCGGCGACGACAAGGCATGGGACGCACTGGCGGCGCAGTTGCCGGTGGCCCTCGTCTCCACCATCGACGAATTCATCGACGCGCTTCTCGCACTTCAGTATTTTGACCTGCGTCCTGGAAAGCCGACTAGGAACGTAGTGCTCTTCGGGAATGGCGGAGGCTCGAGCGTCCTGGGGACCGACGCTTTTGCCAAACACGATTTGACTGTCGCTGCATTCGAGGGAACGGCGCGCGATCGACTGGAGGCCATGGGCTTGCCTCCCGGCACGAGCGTGGCAAACCCGATCGACACGCCTGTACGTACGCTTCAGGAGCAGGACGGCTGGATTGCAGGCGAAATTCTCGATCATGTGTACGAACATGCGCGGCCCGACGCGATTGCCATGCACTTGAACCTTGCGGCATTTGTCGGCCGCGGCGCCATTGACCCGGTCGGCAATCTCTTCAAGGTGGTCGAGCAGACCCAAGCGAGATGGCCGTCGGTCGCGCATTTCGCGCTGGCGCTAAGAACCGACGGTTCGGCAGAACTGGACGACAAGCGTCGGCAGTACCGGGACAGGGCCCATGCCATCGGGGTGCCGATCTTCGACGAGATCGCACCGATGGCCCATGCGCTGTCGATCGTGGGACATCTCGAGCGGCGTCTCGCCGCTCGTTAATGGCAAGCTCCTCGCCCTTGGCGTAGATGCGCCGGCGAGCGAGCGGCCAAACTCAGAAAAGGCCAGTCTTTCTCTTGAAGGACTCGGCCTGCTCCGGCGTGAAGCAGGCAAGCCGGAGATCCCGCAAATAGGGTCCGAAGGCGCGTTCGATTTCGTCGCCGAACCGCAAGAATATCTCTGCCATGTAGTAATCGTGGCGGATCAGGGACTCCGCCATGTTCACGATTGGCTGGTTACGCGTATGCACTGCAACGACGCTGTCGTAGACTCGCGCAGTTACCATTTCGGAGTGATCCGCTGCGATCGTGAACAGATTGTCTGTGCTCCCCATTCGCACGCCATTTGCCTCATGGATAAAGACACGCCCCTTTGGGCCGAAGCGAAACTCGTCTGCGTCGAGACCAAACAATACGATCAGCATCTCGACCCCGCGCTCGCCCGCATCTCGCAAGGCGTCCTTGTGACGCCGCAAGATGTCATCGGCCGCTTTGATCAGGAGAATTTCCCGGCTTCCCTTGATCAGCGCTCCGATCTTGTCATGGACCGCTTCATCGCCGTTTAGTGTCCAGACATGCTGGTCTTCAATTGGAGCTGCAACCGATATGAGTCTGGTCGTCAGATTTTCGCACAACTGGGAAGTCTGACGAGAAATGGCATCCAGCAACTCGTCCGGAGGTGCAGCGATATATCGGGCCGGTGACTCGCTGATCGGCAGGACTGCCCCGCGCTGGCTGAGACTCTCCAGAGCGTTGTAAGTATTGGGACGCGGCACACCGGTTGCCTTCGACACCTCGTAGGCTGTCGCGGGGTTCTGTCTAAGAAGCTGGACGTAGATCCGTGCCTCGTATTCAGTGAACCCCAATCGCTTCAGGTCCGCCAAAACATCGGTCGAGACCGCATTTGCTGGGTTCTTGCCGTTCAAGCGGTGCTCCGTTTTTGGTTCGAGTTCGATCCTCCGGTCCTCTGCCAATTTTGCGCGCTACCGACAAGGTCCGAATGGATCAGGGGCGCCGGATACCCGACGCCCCTCAATCGCCAAGAGGTGCAACGTTCATGGGCGGAGAAGCGCCCAACTTGCCGGCAACAGCGCGGCCGCGAGCGCGGCCTTGAGCATGTCGCCCAGAAGGAAGGGCAGGATGCCCAACGTTACCGCCTTGTCCAAGCCGACGAACAGCGAAAGCCAGCCCGCCCCCATCAGATAGATGATGGCGCTGCCGGTTAGCATGGCGGCTGTCACGCCCCAGACCGTACGGCTCCAGCCGCTTTCGCCCATCCGACCAACCACGAAGGCAATCGCCAGATACGATATCAGATACCCGCCGGTAGGACCGGCGAGATAGGCGAGCCCACCACCGCCCGCAAACACCGGCAAGCCTAAAGCCCCTTGCAGGAGATGAACACCGACCGTTGCAAGCGCCAGTCGCGAACCAAACGCCAGCGAAATCAACAGTACCGCGAATGTTTGCATCGTGACCGGCACGGGCCACATGGGGATCTGTATCCGAGCGCTCAGCGCTATGAGAGCCGAGCCTGCAAGGGCCAGAAAGACCGCGCGGGGGATGCTCGATGCACGCGGTGGTGACCAAAGCGCCTCCGCGAGTGTGGTGGATGATGGATGCGTCATGTGTTTCTCCCGTCAGTTGATAGGCTGTTCGTCTGCCATCAGGCGGCGATCAGCGTAACGTGCCTTTCGTCAATGAAGCTGGTGTAGACGTCGCCCTTGGCGAATCCGTCATTCTCCAGGCAGGCGATCAGAAAGTCCCTGTTTGTCTTCGGGCCCTCAATCAATACCGCGCGAAGTGCCTCCACGGCCCGGTTTCGGGCTTCGTCCCGATTTACGCCTCTGACGATAAGCTTGGCGAGCATCGGGTCGTAGAAGGGCGTGACGACGTCACCTTCGCGATAGCCACCGTCGATTCTGACATTTGCCATTTCGGTGGGCAGAACAAAGCGGGCGAGCGTGCCGGGCGAGGGCATGAACATCTTCTGCGGGTTCTCGGCGTAAATCCGGCACTCGATCGCGTGACCGCGAGATGCAATCGCATCCTGCTTCATACCCTTCAGGTCCCCGGACGCATGACGAATCTGCATCTCCACGAGGTCGACGCCCGTCACCATCTCAGTTACCGGGTGCTCGACTTGGATCCGGGTGTTCATTTCGAGGAAGAAGAACGCAAAGCTTTCTGCGTCGACGATGAATTCCACCGTACCGGCACCGCGATAAGCGGTATGAGCGCAAAGGCTGACGGCTGCCTTGGTCATTGCTTCGCGCACCGACGCAGGAAGTCCGGGCGCCGGGCTCTCTTCTATCACCTTTTGATAGCGCCGTTGCAAAGAGCAATCGCGTTCGAAGAGATGCACGGCCGTCCCGTCCCCGAAACCAAAGACCTGCACTTCCACATGGCGCGCCTTGGGTACGAACCGTTCCAGAAAGACCGTACCGTCGCCAAAGGCCTTCTGAGCCATTGATTGTGTTGCGGCGACCGTTTCCAGAAGCTTTGCAGGATCGTCTACCCGGCGCATGCCGATACCGCCGCCGCCTGCAGACGCCTTCACGAGCAGAGGAAACCCCACTGCTTCTCCGGCTTTTTCCAAGCCATCCAATGCGTTGAACGTGAAGCGCGCGCTGCCGGGGACGATGGGAACGTTGGCCGATTCCGCGAGTTCCCGGGCGCGCTGCTTGTCACCCATCTGCCGAATCGACCGGGGATCCGGACCGAGCCAGATCAGGCCTGCATTCTCGACGCTCTCGGCAAAATCGGCGTTCTCCGAAAGGAAGCCGTAGCCGGGATGGATCGCGTCCGCACCGGTTTGCGATGCCGCAGCCAAAATCCGTCCCGCATCCAGATAACTCTCGCGCGCCGACGATGGCCCGATATGCACCGCCTGGTCCGCATCTTCCACATGAGCGGCATTGGCATCGGCGTCGGAATAGACAGCGACCGTTGCAATGCCGAGACGGCTTGCAGTGCGAAATACGCGACGCGCGATCTCTCCGCGATTTGCGACAAGTATCTTCTTCATGGCGGGCCTCACGCCTTCATGAGGGCAACGACTGTGCCCTCGGTCACTGTAGTGCCTTCATCGACCTGAATTTCGGTGACGACACCGTCCTCGGGTGCCGATACCGGAATTTCCATCTTCATGGATTCCAGGATCATGATTGGGTCATCCTCCGCGACAGACTGACCGGCTTCCACGAGTATCTTCCACACGTTGCCGGTAATCTCGGTCTTCACTTCGATCAAAGCCACCTTCGACTTCCTCCCTCTGCTTGCCAGACGCCACGGGCCTGTTGACCCTCAACCTAGCTTCCGTCATTAGTAGTTGCAATAGCAACTCCGAAATTGGCGTGGCGTTTTTGTGCATTTGGAATAGAGGACATGCGGACATGGATATCGAAAAGCTCAAAAGCTGGCTGGGTCGTGAGCAACAAGCAGCGCAACGGATGGACCTTTGGCCAGTCGAAGGGCTTTATGCGCTCTTGAACATGGACGCTCATCCCGCGGAGGGTGACGAGGCGCCCTATTTGGCACAATGGCTGTATTTCGGCCCGACCGTTCCCCAATCGCGCATCGCCACCGATGGGCATCCCGAACGTGGTGACTTCCTCCCACCGATACCGCTGCCGCGTCGCATGTGGGCGGCAAGCGACGTCACGTTCAAGAGAAACCTGCGGATCGGTGAAACAGTCCAAAAGACCGCACGGATCGCCGATATCTCGTCAAAGGAAGGAGCGAGCGGAACACTTCTGTTCTTGAAAGTTGACAACGATTACGTGGACGAGTCGGGAGCTGCGATCCTTCGAGAAACACAAACGCTTGTCTATCGCGATGAGCCAAGCTCGGCCGAAGCCTCTCCCCGTAGCACACCGGCTCCTTCGATTGCTGCCTGGAGTCAAGCGGTCACGCCTGACGAAACCATGCTCTTTCGCTACTCGGCCATCACCTTCAATGCGCACCGCATCCACTACGATCGCTCGTACACCCAGGATGTAGAGCACTACGCCGACATCATTGTTCAGGGCCAGCTGACCGCGACGCTTCTGCTAGAGGCCTTTCTTCGTGCGAAGCCAGAGCAGAGAATCGCATCCTTTTCCTTCCGCGGGGTTCAGCCGATATTCTGCAACGAGACGATCTATCTTGAAGGTGCTCCAGATGGGTCGGAAGGGACCTATCGCTTATGGGCGAGAGATGCCGCCGGCAACATGAGAACCTCTGCAAAGATCACTGCGGTATGATTGGATGACCTCCTACGGGTCGCTCCGCCAACCTTCGATGGTGCTCTTCCTGCTGCGAGCAAGAGCGCTGTCAGTGTAAGCAAGTCGGGGCCGATCGAGTTTCGGAGTTCGACCTCCTGATGGATTACAAATCCGCATTTACTAAAGCCAGTCGACAAGCAGCCCGCAGGAGGTCACCCAACTTAGTCATTGACGTCAGCTCAAACAATCGAGGTTACGAAATGATTCCCCGAGGCGGATTTGGGGCCGACTGCTGACAGTCCGGTTCTGGCGAAAAATTGAGTAAGCCGACCTTCGGCAATCCACCCCAGTTCCGTCGTTGGTGTACGGTCAGCTACTCGAACTTGGGAAATGATTTCCCAAGGCGCATTCGGGAGCCGGAAACGGATTGTCCAGTCTGTGCAACGGGGATCAAGATGCTGCCGTGGAATTTCGACTCACCCAACAGCCGTCCCTGGGGCTGCGGAGATATCAAGGCAGGAGATTTAACCTTTTCGGATCAACATGTGGGCGAGCAGGATTAAGCCTGCTTCGCTATCTTCGATTGGTTGATTAAGGTTCTTTCTCACAGCCAAACCGTCGAAGACGAGAACAAGCATATGCGCAAGCGCATCAGCTTGGGCATCCGTCCAACCACTCTCTGGATCTATGACCCGTAGCATCCGGGCGATTTGCTTTTCGGTCCATTTCAAAAGATCCGGACGGTATTGGTCGGAGGGGCCGGCCGTGGCAAGAGCTTGTACCAATATGACTGTATAGCCTTGGTTAGCGATGTCGCGGAACAACCCGTCTATTAGAATTTCGACGCGCCTTTCTGGTGACCGGGACCGAGCGACCTTGATGCCGAGCTTGTGTATGCGATCGCGATACCAAGGCTCATAAACTGCAATAGCGATTTCCACTTTGGATGCAAAATAGACGTAGACATTGGATGGCGACGTGCCAGCCGAGCGGGCAATTTGATTGATGGTCGTGTTGACGTAGCCGTTCTCGGTGAACTCTTTCGTCGCAGCTGCAACGATAGCTTCTCGCACCGCTTCGTTCTTCACCCTAGCCACAACATTCCTCCAATGACGGCCCTAAATAGCGAATGGTATTCGCTATTGACAAGCGGCTCGATGTGATTTTCTATTAACGAATGACGTTCGCTTAAGAGCGGCACGGAGGAGAGGGTTGATGGAAGCTGCAGTTCGTACCCAAGAGGTTAATCCCGCCAAGTTGGCGATGCTCTTCAAAAAACAATTTGAGCTCTGCAACGTCGGGCCCGGCCAGACTGTAGCCATCGTGTCCGACCTCGGCACGCGACGGGAGTATATCCAGGCAGCTTTTGCAGCCGCCGACGAGCTCGGCTTCGACATCTACGAGATGTGCGTCAACATGATCCCCGGTTGGACAAAGGTGGGTGTTCCCACCATCGGCAAGTGCAAAGGCACGCTCGAAGCGCTGATGCAATGCGACATGATCATGATCTTCCATGTGCCGCTCTTCGCCGCATGGCTGCGCAAGGTTATGGACAACAAGGTCCGAGTGCAGATGATTATCGACGCGCCGGACGATCTCGAGCAATTGCAGTCGCCGCCCGGATTGAAGGAAGCAGTTCTTCACGCGCACCGTGTTTACGAACATAGCACCAATATCCGCGTTACGAGCAAGGCCGGCACCGACCTGACTTACAGCCGTGGCGAATATCCCGTCATGAGCCAGTATGGCATGGCCGACGAGCCGGGTCGCTTTGATCATTGGGGCGTTGGTCTTATCCATACCTTCCCAAACGAAGGCAGCGCGCAGGGCAAGGTCGTCATACAGCCCGGGGACGTCATTATTCTTCCCTATTGCCGCTACGTGGTCGACCCCATCCATCTGACGATTGAAAACGGCCATGTGACGTCGATCGAAGGCGGGCTTGATGCGACGCTGATGCGCGAATGGTTGAAGTCAGGTCAGGAATCCGACGACGACCGCGATCCCTATGCCTTGTCGCATCTCGGCTGGGGCCTAAACCCGCAATGCCGCTGGGATTCGATCGCTCTGTACGGGGACGCGCCTGAGCGCAGCCGCGCAGCATCACGCTGCTTCCCGGGCAATTTCCTCTTTTCCACCGGTCCTAACTCCCAAGGTGGCGGCAAACGGACGACGCGCGGCCATTACGATGTGCCCATGCGAAACTGCACGATCGAACTTGATGGAACGGTTGTCGTGGAGGAGGGCCGCTTAATCGACCCGAAGATGATCGTTCCGGCTGTGCGCCGTTAAAGCGATCAAGGGCGCCGTAGGGGAGGACGGACATGAAAATTGAAGGAAACTTTCCGGTTGATGCGCCCCGCTCGCTTGTGTGGGACAGGATCAGAAACCCGGGCGTGATGGGTCAATGCATCCCCGGTTGTGAAGCCATTGAGCAGATCGACCCAATGTCTTATCGCGCCGTCGTTGGCGTGCGCGTCGGGCCGATAAAGGCACGGTTCAATCTCGTCGTGGAAGTAACGCGCGAGGATGAGCCCGAAAAGGTCTATTCGCGCTCGCGCGGAGAGGAGGGAACGCGGGCTTCAGTCGTCTCCTCCGAAAATGTGCTCACCCTAAGTGACATGGACGATGGCCGCACCGGCGTCCATTATGTTTCCGAAGTCTCGATGACAGGCCGCCTCGGAAAGTATGGTCTCGGCATCATGCAGAAGAAAGCCGATGCACTCGGCGCCGAGTTTGCCGAGGCTTTCCGTGCCAAAGTCGAGGCGGAGGCGCAACCATGACCATCACGGTCCTCAAGCCCACCACCATCGACGAGGCCGTGGCCATGCTGGCGGCCGATGACGGTGCTCGTCCTTTGTCCGGCGGCGCGACGCTGGTAGCGATGCGTAACGCGGGCCTCATCGATGTTTCGGCTTTGGTCAGTCTTGATCGTATACCTGGTCTTGCCGGAATTACGAGGCTGGACGACGGGAGGATACGCATTGGCGGTATGACGCGCCATCGCGATACTGCAGTCTGCGACCTCCTTACTGGTGATCTCGCAGTCGTGCGAATGGCGGCATCTATGATTGCCAACCGTCCGGTCCGCAACATGGGTACGATCGGCGGCGCTGTCGCAAATGCGGATCCTGCCGCGGATTATCTGCCTGCGCTTATGGTATCCGACGCCGTGCTGCACATAGCGGGGCCAGACGGCGATCGCCGTGTCGATATCTCCGGCTTTGTAACCGACTGGTATGAGACGGTCTTGCAGCAAGGCGAGCTCATCGTTGCGATTGAACTCCCGGCCGTTCGTCAACTCGCTTCATCCTACCGCAAAGTTGCTCGGGTTACCGGCGACTATGCGACCTGCTCCTGTGCAATCGCTCTTGACGACGATGGCGCGCACCAGACTGTCCGCGTTGCGATCGGGGCATGTGGGCCTTATCCGCTGCGCGATCGTGATGCGGAACAAGTGCTACGCGGTTGTCTGCATGACAAGACCGCGGTCGCTGCTTTTGCGGACGCGCTAGTGGCGCTCGCGGATCCTATCGACGATGTGCGGGGAACAGCTGCCTATCGGCTCAATCTCATTCCGCGGCTTGTCAAATCCGGATGTGCCGAACTCATCAAGAAGATGGAGGCTGCGTGATGAGCGAACTCTCCCATTGCCGTTTATCGATCAACGGTCGCGGCGTCGACGTGCTCACTGCACCGGGTGCGACGCTTCTTCATACGCTGCGGGATGATCTCGGCATTCTCAGCTGCAAGCGGGGCTGCAATCAAGGCGTCTGTGGATCCTGCACGGTGGTAGTCGATGATCTCCCAGTGCGTGCCTGTCTATCGGTGACGGAAAACTGTACCGGCAAAGAGGTGCGGACCCTGGAAGGTTTCGCTGAAGACCCGGTCATGCAGGCGCTCCAAGAGCGGATGATCGAGAGCGGCGGCGTGCAATGCGGTTTCTGTACTGCGGGCATGTTGATATCGGCGCGCGATCTCCTGGTTGAAAATCCAACGCCAAGTATCGAGGACGTGCAGGCTGCGCTGTCTGGTAATCTCTGCCGGTGTACCGGCTTCCGCAAGATCGTTGATGCTGTTCGCGCGGCTGCCGTCGATCTGGCGGCGAGTGGGAGGGCGGCCGCATGAACCATCAGCAACCCTCAAAAACCTTTTCGGGACTGGCTGTCGGCCAACCGTTGCCAAAGATCGAGAACCGCGAAAAGGTCCTCGGCAAGGCCGAATATATCGCTGATCTCTTCAGGCCCGGGATGGTCCATGCGGCTCTTTTGGGCAGTCCGCACGCCCACGCTCGCATTTTGAGCTACGACGTCAGCAATGCTTTGGCAGCTCCCGGTGTTGTGGCCGTCCTGACCGGCGACGATGTTGGTCACGGACGGATGGGAGCGTTCATCAAGGACGAACACGCCATCGCCAAAGGCAAGGTGCTTTATGTAGGAGAACCCGTCGCCGCTGTCGCAGCCGAAACCGAGGCAGAGGCGCGCGCCGCCTGTCGTCTTATCAAGATCGAGTACGAGGAACTGCAAGCGGTTCTGTCGCCCGAAGAGGGTATCGCAGACGGTGCTCCAATCCTGCACGAGGAGTTAGGCAGCTACTTTAAGGTCTTCAACGCCGGCTCATCGGGCAATGTCTGTTCAAGAACCGTGTTGGAAGAAGGTGATGTCGATGCTGCATGGGCGCAATGCGATGTCGTTGTGGAGGGTGAATTTACGACGCAAGCGCAGGCGCATCTTGCGTTAGAACCGTGTGGTGCACTGGCAGAAGTCGATGCAAACGGGCGCGTTACTTTGTGGTCTGCCAACCAGTCTGTGTTTCGTGTGCAGGCCAACGTGTCTGAATCGCTGGGGCTGCCAATGTCCAAATTGCGTTGCCTGACGCCGCGTGTAGGCGGCGGGTTCGGCAACAAGATGGAAGCCCATATACAGCCGATCACGGTAGCACTGGCGATCAAGTGCGGACGGCCAGTCAAAATGATCCTGTCACGAGAAGAGGATTTCGAGGTCGTTCGCGCTCGTCACCCTTATCGCATCCGCATGAAGACAGGAGCTAAGAGCGACGGGACGCTTGTTGCTCGCCGATGCGAAGTCTTGCTCGATTGCGGCGCCTTCGCGGACGATAGCCCCGGTGTGCTCGGCTACAGCTTGTTGATGGCAGGCGGACCATATCGCATTCCAAACATGAAGTGCGAAGGCCAGCTGATCTACACGAACAAGCTGCGCTTCGGCGCCTATCGTGGCTTCGGCAACCCTCAGGTGACTTTCGCCGGCGAGCAGCAGATCGATGAAATCGCGCGACACATCGGAATGGATCCCTTCGAAATTCGTCGCAAGAACATGCTGCAGGAAGGCGACAGTTGGTTCGTGGGACCGAAGATCGCTTCAAACGGTCTGGCGGAATGCCTATCAGCCATCGAAGAGGCAAGCGGGTGGAATAAGGGCGGCGTAAGATCGACTGCTTCGCCCGGCAAGAAACGGGGCTATGGCTTAGCCGTTTCTGCCCACATTTCCGGCCTCCTAGGCACCGGCGCGATCGTGCGCATGCTTGAGGATGGTACTATCGCCCTGAACACAGGGGCGACCGATATAGGTCAGGGCTCCGATACCGTACTGGCGCAGATCTGCGCTGAAACGTTGCGCGTGCCGTTGTCGATGGTGTCCGTTGCCAGCCCCGATACGGACGGTTCGCCGTACAACTGGGGCACGACCGCGAGCCGCGTTACCTACACGACCGGCCGCGCCGTGGCCGCGGCCGCGGGCAGCGTCGTCAAACAGGCAATGGCGCATGCTGCAGAAATTCTTGATTGCGACCTCGCAGATCTCGAACTGCGTGATGGCGGCAGGATCGGCGCGCGCGGTGCCAACACCGACCTCAGTTTCGCAGCGATCTCGGCACGCGCGCACTGGGCGAAGGGTGGGCCCATCGTGGGGAGCAAGACGTTGGTCTTCGACGAACCGACCCACGATCCCAAGCGCGCGATTGCGCTTGGTCTGCCGTTCCCCCGCATCGGTGTTTTTTCGTTTGGCGCACTGTTGACCGAAATCGAGGTCGACGAGGTGAGCGGACAGGTCAAAGTGTTGCGCGCTTGGACAGCGGCCGATGTCGGGCAAGCGATTAATCCGCTTCTTGTGGAGGTACAGCTCGAGGGCGCGTTCGTGCAGGGCATGGGCTACGCGCTTTACGAGGAAATGGTCTGGGACGGGGGCCGCCTCGCGAACCCTTCCATGATGGACTACAAGATCCCAACCTCGCGAGATGTGCCGAACGACATCTATGCGATCATCGTCGAAGAGCCCGAGCCGAATGGTCCATTTGGCGCCAAGGGGGCGGGCGAGATTGGCCTGAATTGCGTGCCTGCATCCATAGCCAATGCCGTCCACCAAGCAACAGGGTTCCGGCATCGCCATCTGCCCCTGACGAGCGAGCGCGTCCTGAATGGGCTCCTCGCATCCGAAGTCGAAGCGGGTGCGAATTGATGCGCATCGAACTCTATCCTTCCCAGGAACCGTTGTCCGACGCAGGCCAGCGTTACGGGGAGAACTGCCTGGCGAAGGGGGAGGGCATCGAGCCCACTCTTGAGATCGCATATGGCGAAAACCCATATCAGACGCTGTCCGTGTTCCGCTCACCAATCCCGGACGGTCGCGTTCTCGCTTTTATCCATGGCGGCGGCTGGACGAGCGGCTACAAAGAATGGATGCATTTCATGGCGCCGGCATTCACTGCTGCGGGCGTGACATTCGCATCGCTCGGTTACCGGCTGGCGCCAGGACATCTATTCCCTACCGGCCTGAACGACCTGGCAGATGGGCTTTGTAGCCTAAAGAGTGCTCTTCCCGATCTCGGCGGAGACTGGAGCAAGCTTTTCGTCGGCGGACATTCCGCTGGTGGACATTATGCGGCGCTGCTGGCGACGCGCGACGGATGGTGGCGGGCCCGCGGGCTGGCACGCAACCCGGTGCGCGGGTGCCTCCCCGTTTCAGGCGTCTTCCGGTTCGGCGAAGGCTCGGGCCTCGCGGTGCGGCCACGCTTTCTCGGGCCCGATGACGACGCAGTGACGCGCGCTGCGAGCCCCGTGCTGGATGTTGCGGACCTACCGCCCTTCCTGATCGCGTACGGCGAGAATGATTTTCCCCATCTTCGGTCACAGGCAGTCGAGATGGAGGAAACGCTCGCGGACAATGGTGGACGGGCCGAGGCGGTGTGTTTCGATGGCGCCGACCATTTTGCAGCGAGTGTGATTACCGGCGAGGTGGATGGGGTGTGGGTCCCACGCGCGCTCGGTTTCATGGACGAAGCACTACAAGACTGATCAACAAGCGGCGAAAAGCCGTCACTCAAGGGGAATGGCAATGCTCAAGAAATTCGGAAGGAGCGCACTCGCCTGCGCCGTCGCAACATGCGCCATCTCGGCCTCACTTTCTGCGGCCGTTGCGCAAGATGGGGATCCGGTACGTATCGGCTACTCTATGTCGCGCACCGGCCTATTCGCGCAGGCCGCGCCGTCGCAAGAGAACGCCTACGAACTCTGGCGCGAACAAGTGAACGCCGAGGGAGGACTTCTGATCGATGGCGAGCGCCGACCGGTGGAGTTCGTCACCTATGACGACCAATCCAATCCCGGCAATGCCGTTCGAATCTACGAAACGTTGATCACGCAGGACGAGGTTGACCTGCTCGCTGCACCGTGGGGCACGCCGATTCATCTGGCGATTGCGCCGGTTCTCAATCGCTACAAATTCCCGATGGTCGGCAACTCAGCGGCCTCGGTACAACTGCGAGAAGTGGCGCCCGGCTACATATGGTTCCCCACTTCGGCCATTCCCGACCGCATGGGCGAGGAACTGGCGAAGTTCATGAAAGCCGAGGGCGTCGAAACCGCCGCCGTGATCGCAAACGAGTTGCCTTTCTCGCAGGAGATCCGATCGTTCCTGCTGCCGGCTCTGGAGGCCGAGGGCATTGCCGTCGCGCTCGATGAAACCTATCCGCCGGATATCAATGACCTCACAGCCGTCCTGGCTCAGGTGCGCACTTTGGCTCCGGATGCCATCATTGCCCTCAGCTACCCCAGCGACTCCTTCCTCTTCACCACCCAGGCCCGCGAGCTCGGCCTTGCCTCGCCTTTCGTACTATCGCTCGTCGGCCCGACCTACGGCGCCTACCGTGATGCCTTCGGAGAAGGCGCAAACAACATTGTGACGCTGGGTCACTGGTCCTTTAAGCAGGACGACTGGCCGCGAGCGCGGCCGTTCTACGACGCATATGTCGCTAAGTACGGCGACATTCCCGACGCGTTGGACAGTGCTTTGTCCTACACGTCGTTGGAGATACTGCAGCAGGCGGTGGAAGCCGCCGGGCTCGATAAGGAAGCTCTGCGCGAAAACATATCGACCGCCACATTCGACACCATCAACGGTCCAATCAAGTTCGAGGGTGTCGAGAACACCATGACGCCGACGGCCTACCTTCAAATTCAGGATGGTGACCTCGAATTGGTGTGGCCGGAATCGATCGCAACCTCCGACTTCCAGCCCAAGTCTAGCTGGTAGGCCGCCTTGCCCTCGCCGCAGCAACGCGGGGAGGGCTCTTTGCGTTGAATCGGAGGTCTTAACTTGGCAACCCTGCTCTCGGGACAACTGCTCTTTGCAGCGTTAGTGTCCGGTGCGCTCTATGCGATGGTCGCACTCGGTTTGAACCTCGTTTATGGCACACTGAGACTACTTAACATCGCTCATGGCGATCTGGTCATGATCGGCGCTTACGTGGCCTTTTGGATGCTTGCATCGTTCGCTGTGCCGCCGGTCGTTTCTCTGCTGATTGCAGCCCTGGTCTGCGGTCTTTTCGGGCTTGCCATCTACCAGGGTCTCTTCAAGCGATTGTTGGCTAAGCCGGAGCTCGCCAAACGCGTCGAGGCGAACTCGCTGATCCTGTTCTACGGCGTGTCGGTAATCCTGCAGAACGTTGCAGCGCTTGCGTTCACATCGTCGTCGCGCGGCTACCAGTATCTGAACACCGTCTATACATTCGGGGACGTCACGGCGACTGGCAACCGGTTGCTCCTGCTAGGCGTGGCGGCTGCCGTCAGCTTGAGCATGCTGCTGTTCTTGAGGCTTCACCTTTTCGGCTGGGCCTTGCGTGCAGTTATCGAACGCAAGGAAGCCGCGCGTATCGTCGGCGTCAACGTGGACCGTGTACAGGCCATGACCATCGCGGCCGGGTTCGCCATTGCTGGAATGGCCGGTGTGCTTGTGTCGATGACAGAACAGATCACCCCCTTTATGGGCTTCCCATTCACCATTGTTGCTTTTGTTGTCATCATCATTGGTGGGCTTGGCAATATCGGCGCGGGCGTAGTCGCCGGATTCGCGCTCGGCTTTGTCGAAACCTATGGTATCGCCTTCACATCGGCGAGCTATCGATCGATCCTCATCTATGGCCTGTTCGTCGCCGTTCTCCTGATGCGCCCTGAAGGCTTGTTCACCAAGGCGGTGCGCTCGTGAAGGCCGGTCTGCCGACTATTCTTGCGGGCCTCGTGCTTCTTGCCGCAGCCCTCGCCGTCCCGATCTCGGGCAGCCATTACGCGCTCGGGCTGGCTTTCAACCTTGCCATGTGGATAGCTCTGACACAGAGCTGGTCGATGCTCTCTGCCACGACCGGTTATGTATCCCTTGGTCATGCGGTCTTCTTTGGTCTCGGATCCTATGCGCTTGTGCTGACGATCGGCGTATTGCCATTGCCGCTTGCCCTCTTGGTCTCGGCGGCGACAGCGGCAGGATTTGCCCTGCTTGCCGGCCTGCCGGTGCTGCGTGTTAAGGGACCCTATTTTGTCATCCTGACCTTCGGAATCGCCGAACTGATCAAGCATGTAGTGATGCGTATCGAATCCTCGCTGGGCCAGTTCAGCCGTCTCGTGTTCGATGCGCCGCCGGTGGAAACCCTCTATCTGTGGATGCTCGGGCTTGCCGTCCTGGCTACCCTTTGCGCCCACCGCATTCGCCATTCGCGTTTTGGACGCGGGCTCATCGCCATTCGTGAAGATGAAATTGCCGCCGAAACCGTTGGTGTCCCAGTGACCCGTCTCAAGCTTTTTGCCTTCGTCGCATCTGCCGCCATACCCGGCGCCGTCGGAGGCCTTGTCGTCTTACGTACCAGCTATTTCGAACCTTCCCAGGCGTTCGATCCGCTTGTCTCATTCTCCATCGTCACCATGGCGATCGTCGGTGGGTCGGACGATGCGCGTGGACCAATTTTTGGGGCCATAGGTTTCGTCCTCTTGTCGGAATTGCTCTGGTCACGCCTTCCACAGCTCTACATGATCATCCTTGGCTTGATGCTGATCCTGTTCATCCTCTTCATTCCTCGCGGCCTTGCTGGACTGCTCGATCGTCGGGGGCCGGTATTGTGACGACATTCTTTTGCGTCGAGAGCTTGTCGAAAAACTTCGGGGGCCTGCAGGCTCTCAAGAACGTTTCGTTCGATTTGCCCCGGGGTGCCATTCTCGGACTGATGGGGGCGAATGGCGCTGGCAAGACAACCCTATTCGGCCTAGTGGCGGGGCATCTCAAGCCAAGTGGCGGCAGAATTATTCTGGAGGGACGGCTACTAAATGGTCTGAGCCCCGACCGGGTCTGCCGCGCCGGGATTAGCCGGACATTTCAGATCGTTCGTCCATTCGCTGGCCTAAGCGTCGACGAGAATGTTGCCGTGTCGGCGCTGTATGGCGCTGGCAAACATACTAACGCTCGCGCCGCTCAAATCGCTGCTGGTGAGGCCATAGAAGCGGTCGGCCTTGGCGCACAACGCAAACTCGCTGCTGGTGGTCTCACTCTCTCGGGCCAGAAGCGGCTCGAAATAGCCCGGGCATTGGCGACCGGTGCGCGCATTGTGATGCTTGACGAGGTGATGGCAGGTCTCACGCCGCCGGAGGTCGACAGTATGATCGATACACTTGCCCGTCTACGCGCCGAGCGCGACTTGTCCTTCGTGATCATTGAGCACGTTATGGGCGCGCTGATGAAGCTGTCAGACCAAATCCTTGTGCTGGATCACGGCGAGACGATTGCTTACGGGACCCCTGCTGAAATTGCGTCCAGCGATCGAGTGTCTGAGGTCTATTTCGGATGATCCAGACGAAGGCACCAATTTTAACTGTCACTGGCCTTAGCGCCGGATATGGTCTCATCACTGTGCTCAACAATGTCGCGCTGACTGTTCGCGAAGGCACGGTGACGACGCTGCTCGGAAGCAATGGTGCGGGCAAGTCCACTCTTATGCGCGCTCTCAGCGGGCTCATACACGCCAAGTCTGGTACAATCCTTCTCGAGGGTCAGGACATTACTGCCGCAGCGTCGCATGACCGCGTCGATGCAGGCCTTGTCCTCGTGCCGGAAGGCCGGCTGATTTTCCCTACCATGAACGTGGAACACAATCTGCGGCTTGGAGCTATCAGCGAGCGAGCTCGCGGCGAAGCAATGCAGAGGATAGAGGGCGTCTATCAACGCTTTCCCCGTTTGAGAGAACGAAGGGGCCAACTTGCGGGTACCATGTCAGGTGGCGAGCAGCAGATGCTTGCTGTCGGTCGAGGCTTAATGGGCAATCCGAAGCTTCTGCTATTGGACGAGCCAACGCTGGGCTTAGCGCCCATTATGGTGAAGCGCATCTTCGAGACGATCGATGAGTTGCGACGCGATGGGTTTACCATCCTCTTGGCTGAGCAGAACGCGCATAAGGCGACGGAGATCGCGGACTACGCCTACGTCCTCGATCACGGTCACATCGCATTAGAGGGAACTGGCGAGGCCCTTCTCGGATCTGAAGAAGTACGACAGATCTATTTGGGCTTGAATGCTGCTCTATAGGGGAAGCTTCTAATGGAACCCCTCATCGGTTGATCAAAGTTCTAGCAGCGATGCGATCTAACTAGAACTTGGCTCGGCCGGTGGTCGAAGGCCGCAGGCCTTCCCTTGCCAACAGATTAAAAGGAATGAACCTGTCACCGGTCGCTCGTCGGATAACCTACGTCGTCATCTTCGAGGTGATTGCGATTTCTCTTGCGACACTATTGCTAACGGCTCTCAGTGGTGGAGAAGCTCACGGCTCGTTTCCCGTGGCGGCTGCCAGTTCCCTCGCTGCCATTGTCTGGAACTTTGTCTACAACACGCTTTTCGAACGCTGGGAGCAGGGCCGCCAGATCGAAACCCGCGCTCTGGGGTTGCGTATCGCCCATACAATCGGATTCGAGGGCGGTCTGATCGCTATCCTCATTCCGCTCTTCATGTGGTGGTACCAGGTGGGCCCCGTCGAGGCACTTAAGATGGAAGTCGCTCTCTTAGTGTTCTTCCTCGTTTTCACCTTCGTATTCACTTGGATCTTCGATCGACTTGTGCCGATCAAGCGCAAGGCTGATGCTAAGATCTGATAGTGATTTGTGACAAGGAACAATGAGATATCTTCAGCTGCCTAACCATTTCAGTCGTCGGGGTACGGTCAGATGATCACACTCGGGAAATTATTTCCTAAGACAGTTATGGGGCCGTCTGCTGACGGACCGCTTTTGGGGATCGTTCAACGATAAGCTGTCGTTCTGCGTCCCGCCCTCTCAACGGTAGGGGTGGCACAGAACCGCGGTTTTGAGGTGGCTGTGCCGTGCGGAACGGTTTGCGGACGGCGAGTCCTCCCGATCAGTCGTTGTTTCGCTTGAAGAAGGCCTTCTGTGCGGCAAAGGCGCGCTGGAAAGCAGGTCTCGCCTTTCCTCGCTCGACATAGGCGACAAGGTTTGAATGACGTTCAGTGAGGCCAGAGCCTTCCAATCGGCGCAGGACCTGCACCATGAGGATGTCAGCAGCCGAGAGGTCGCCGACAAGCCAATCGGCGTCGCCAAGGGCGCGTGCGAGTTCGCCGAGGCGGCCCGTAATGCGATCTTCAACGATCATAAGTCGCTCCTCGTGCCACGGTTCGTTCCCTTCGAGGTAGATCGCGCTCTCGCGCTGGACAACGACTGGCTCAATCGAACCGACGGCCGCGAACATCCAGGCGACCGCCCGTGCTCGGTCGCTGGCACGGTCAGGTAGCAGCCCTTGCCGGCCTCAGCGATGTGCAGGACGATGGCTCCTGACTCAATCAGAACCAGTTCGCCCTGCTCGAAGGTGGGGATCTGCCCGAACGGCTGCCGAGCGAGATGAGGTTCGGCTTTCATCTCGGCAAAGGTGACGGGCATCACCTCGTATCGTTGACCGACCTCCTCCATCGCCCACCGCACGGGCATATCGCGCGCGAGCCCCTGGCCCTCGTCAGGGGATGCAGCGAATACCGTAATCACAGGATGCATGGGGCCGCTCCTTACACCACCAGCGGTTCAATCTTGCTCGAACCTTCGCGCCGCTTGGAGGCCGCTGGAGAGATGATGCCTCGTGCGGAGACAGCTTGCGTAAGGTCTCTAGTCGTCGAGCCGTGGATACCAGTCGGTGCCGCGGCCCTCAGGCATGGTGTCGAGTAGCACCCAGAGCGGGTTCATGTCGGGCGCGTTGTGGGGATCTTGGCCGGGATCGGCGATCTGGCCTCCGCCCTCTGCTGCGTAGAAGAGGCGGATCGTGCCGTCACTTTCGCGCCGGAACACAAGGTAACCGGGTTTGTCGGCGTCGCGCTCGCCGTTGTAGTCGGCCCAGAAGTCGCCGGCAGGATCGGAGTAGAACTTCAAGCCCGTCCAGTTTCGCGTCTTGGCATAGTCGAGAATGCGAGTGATCGGGGAACGAGCAATCACGACCAATGCCGCGCGCTTCTCGATGTGGCGAGCCTCCCCGTCCCAGGCGTCGAGCTGTGCAGAGCACATCGGGCAGCCGTTGGTCCGCTGCGGCCCGTACATCATGCAGTAGACGATCAGCGTGTCGTGGCTACCGAAAAGTTCGGAGAGACGAACCGAGCCCTTGGCGCCGTCGAAGCGGTAATCCTGCGGGATCTTTCCGCCCGGTGGCAGTGCGCGGCGCTGCTCGGCAACACGCCAAAGATGACGACGGAGCTCGATCTCCTCAGCGAGGAGGGCCGTGCGCGCGGCGCGGTACTCCCGGCTCTCGTTCGGCCAGTGCGCCGGCTCCAGCGCGGCAAGTTCGGCGGCGGGCTTGAGCTCGATAGTCATGACTTGGATCCCAGATTTCCTAGCATCTGACCGACGGTGAGGATACTGCAGCCTAGAATGAACCAAACCATTCCGAGGTTCCCTGGGAACACGCCGAGAAGAAACCCATGGTAGCTACAGCGGAGCGCCGCTTGAAACGGACTAACCGCCTGCGACCGTAAGATTGCCTTTCGCGGCGTCCCCTGCCGTACTGGCTAGTATATTTACCGACAGAAAGGGGGCCGACAACTGACTGTCCGGTTTTGAGGATCGCCCAGCGAAAAGCCGCCGTTCAGCAGCCGACCCCCTTCCGGACCTTCGCGACGAAGATCAACGATCCTAAGAGCGGACCGTCCGCTCCGGTGGAGCGACGATCGGGATACTGCCGTTGTTGAAGGTAGAGTATGGACCAAATTTGTGAATGCTGATGCGCCCATTCATGGCGATGCACGGCCGTGTCGCTTAAGCTCAGCAGCTCAAATCAGGGGCCAGATCTTGAGTTCAAATCGAGACGACTTCTCTGAGGCAACAAAGAAGGCTCTCGCTGGCCGTGCAGGTCATCGCTGTTCGATGTGCAAGACGCCGACGATTGGACCAAGCGACGAGTCGCCTGCGTCAGTCATGAATGTCGGTATTGCGTCCCACATCACTGCAGCAGCGCCTGGACAGGGCGCGAGACGATACGATTCCTCGCTCACGCCAGAACAACGATCAGGTATCGACAACGGGATATGGTTGTGCCGCAGTTGCGATGGGATCGTTGATCGTGATGCTGCACGCTTTCCAGCCGAAACCCTGAAGCGCATCCGGCGTGACCATACCGAATTCGCCCGCTTGGGAACGCGCGCCGAGACCGAGGTCGGGCTGATCGCCATCGGGCCGAATATTGTCGCTGGTGGGCAGGTTGTCCGCATCAATGCCTCCGGCATCGTCCTGCACTTGGCGTTCTTCTTACTGGGTTCCGCAGAGGATCTGTTCGCTTTCGTCCGCCGTTTCGACGCGCAGCCGCCGCTGTCCAAGTACGTTCTACTGAGTGAACTCGGCGTCGGCGGACTCCTTGAAGGAGCACCAGATGTCGCGCGGGAGGGCGCAGCGTGGAGCATGACTTTTCAATGGCTGCCCGATGTCAGCCGTCGGCCGGCGTCCAAGCTTGAGGGAATGAACAGGCGTACCGGCAGGATGATCTCCGGAGAGGAATATTGGAGACAAACCTTTGAGTCCGTCCTTGAGCAGCCGCCCGGGACTTGGTTTGCCAATATGGAGGGCGGAAGCTACCTTTCCGAGCTTTATGGCGCGCTACGCGGCTCCATCTGGCTCGAGCATCTTGTGAAGTGCGAACTCGTACGTCTCGCTTGCATTCCCGCTCCGGCCAGGCTCGGAGGGCAAACCAGCGATTACCCTCCCTTGGTGTGCGTCAGGCACGTGCTCGGCGTACGGATACTCGACGCAACGCTTGTTGATGAACGTCTGCGCCTAGAGGTCAATTTTGACATTGAAAGCCATGGCCAATGGACCGGCGAATTGAGCTTGTACATCTATAGCAAAGAGGCTTTGCGGATGGGCCGTGCAAAGGCGGCGTGGATGGTCGAAAACATTCGGCGTATGGAGAAAGAGGGGCGAATGCTACCTAGTCCCACACCGCCCGACGGATGGGACATAGACGATGGGTATCCTGATTAAACCTGGTCAGCACAGGCGCGTACAGCTGGCCCCCTCCGACCGACGAAGTCAGCCGATGCAAAGCAGAAATGGCAGTTGATGCGGTACTGCAATTTCTCGCCCCATATGGATGTGCACACGATGTGCAATATACGTCAGCTTTCTGGTGTGGGCTCGCCCAATGCGGACAGTCGCCTTTCCACCCCGCTCCGGTCGTAGACCTCAGCCGGCGTAGGCGAGCGGGGAAATGATTTCCTGCCGACGCCTTCGGGGCCGGGAACAGACTGTCCGCTCTTAGGCGCCGAGGTCCGAATAGCTGCCATTGAGCGGAGGCTGATTTAACCGGCGGCTCACAACACCCTTCAAGACGTTCAAGCCCATCTTTCGAACCACCGAAAGCGGGCGTTCGGAAAGCGCGTGAGCGTCAGTCGTCGAACATACCCTGGATCCGGTTAGACAGGACGGTCATGTCGAACGGCTTCGTCACCACCTGCATGCCGGGATCGAGATGACCATGACTTAGAACGGCGTTCTCGGCATAACCCGTCACGAACAGCACCTTTAGGTTGGCACGTAGCTCCCGAGCGGCGTCGGCCACTTGCCGCCCGTTCATGCCATTGGGCAGACCCACGTCGGTGATGAGGAGGTCGACGAATGCGTCCGAGCGCAGGACTTTCAGCGCCTGCGGGCCATCGCCCGCCTCGATCGTGCTGAATCCAAGATCTTCGACAGCGTCCACCACGAGCATTCGCACCAGTGGCTCGTCGTCCACCACGAGGACTGTCTTGCCTCTTGAGTCGACCCGCGGGAGCGTAGGAACAACCTCGGGTTCGCAAACCTCCTCCTCGTGGTGGCGGGGAAGGTAGACGCAGACCATCGTCCCGTTGCCGACCTCGGAGTAGATGCGGACTTGCCCGCCCGACTGGCGGGCGAACCCATAGATCATCGAGAGGCCGAGCCCTGTGCCGACGCCGATCGGCTTGGTGGTGAAGAAGGGATCGAAGGCGCGCTCGATGATGTCCGGGGACATGCCCGTTCCATTGTCCGACACACACATGGAAAGGTACTGGCCGGGCGGCAGGTCGCGCTCGCGCGCGGCCCGATCGTCGAGCCAGCGATTCGCGGTCTCGATTGTGATGCTGCCGCCGTTGGGCATGGCGTCCCGCGCGTTGATGCAAAGGTTCAAGAGCGCGTTCTCGAGCTGGTTGGGGTCGACCAGCGCCGACCACAAGCCCGCCTTCGCCACTGTCTCGACAGCGATCTGCGGACCGACCGTCCGCCGGATGAGGTCTTCCATTCCGGCAACGAGGCGGTTCACGTCCGTCGGCTTGGGGTCCAACGTCTGACGTCGCGAGAACGCGAGAAGGCGATGCGTTAGCGCCGAGGCGCGTTTGGCCGCGCCTTGCGCGCCAACCATGTAGCGGTCGAGGTCACCGACGCGCCCCTGCTGGAGACGGGTCTGCATCATGTCGAGCGAGCCCGAGATGCCCGCCAGGAGGTTGTTGAAGTCGTGCGCGATGCCGCCAGTGAGTTGGCCGACGGCTTCCATTTTCTGACTTTGGCGTAGCGCCTCGTGCGCCTGCTCCAGCTCCGCGGTGCGCTCGAAAACGCGTTGCTCAAGCGTCTCGTTAAGTTCGCGCAGCTGCTCTTCAGCCATTTTCAGATCGTGTATATCGGTGCAGGAGCCATACCAGCGAGCGATCTGTCCATTTTGGTCACGTACGCACTGCGCGCGGCCGATAACCCAGCGGTATTGGCCTGAACGATGCCGCAAGCGGTACTCGATATGATAAGGCTCCCCGGTCTCGAGGCAGCGCTGCCATAAGGCCCAGGATCGCTCCTGATCATCGGGGTGGAATAGGCCGTTCCACGCCTCGCCGTCCGTCGAGCCATAGGGCGCGCCGGTAAATTCGTACCAGCGGTCGTTATAGTAGTCATGAAAGCCGTCAGGACGCGTCAACCAGATCATCTGGTCGACTGAATTGGCGACGGCATGATATTTCGCCTCCGACTCTCGCAGCCGGCTTTCGGCGCTGACGCGCTCGACATGTGCCCAGCAGCGCTCGACCACCGCCTCGACCAGCGAAATCTCGTCGGCGCGCCAGTCCCGCGGGGTATCCTGGTGAACGGCCATCATCGCCGCGAGCCTGCCGCCGCTGACGAGTGGGCAACAGACGATTGCGTCGATACCGATCGATTGGAAGGTCTCGCGTCCTTCGCCGAGGGCGAGCTCGCCCGCGACGTCGCGAATAACGAGCGTCTGTCCGCCGCGCATGTCGACGGCGGCGCGCGGACCGAAGAGATCGAGACTGTAGGTCCCGGCCGAACTCGCGATCCCCGGCGCTGTATAGTCGCGGTGGATGATGAAGGCATCGCTGTCGACGTCAACGGCGGCGTAGGCGGTTCGGGAGGCGCCGAGGCGCCGCCCCAGCAACTGCGCAGCCGCGGACATCGCGGCGACCGCGTCCCCCGAACTGCGCAGCGCCTCATCGAGCTCGTTCATGAAGCGCAGGCGCGCCTCGTTCTCGCGCAGCGCCTTTTCGGCGCGGTATTGCTCAGTCACGTCGTTGGCGTTGTGGATGATCGCCTCCACCTCGCCGTTTTCGTCGAGCACCGGCGAGTTGACCGGACTCCACCACCGTTCCTCAAACGTACCGTCCGGCCGAGCGACGTCGTATTTGAGACCCGGTAGCGTGTCCGGCTGCTTGGAGGCGAGCACATGCTCGATTGACGCACGCAGGGTGCGCACGCCCGCGATGGCCGGGTCGTCGGGGTTGTCAGGATATGCCTCGAAGATGCCCAGTCCGACCACATCTTCGCGCGTCCGCATCGTGGCCGCCAGATACGCCTCGTTTACCTCGATGATGGTGAACCGCGGCGCGTCGGGTTTAAGAACAAGAAATGGCGCCGGCGAGGCCTGAAATAGACGCGCGAAACTCTGGTTTCCCATCATGGTCGTATCACTTGCTGGCACCAACGCCTCTTGATCTCCCCGCCTTCATCGAAAATGCGGAGCCGCCCGAGGAGACGGACCAACCGGCCGCTTTCGCGCAGCACGGACTTTTTCTTGTCGCCCATAGCCCACCTGATCGCATGGCGGACCTGCGTCCTTGCGCCGAACCGAACTTATAAGTGTTGACCCAATTCGACGAGAACCCATTTTCTTGTTTGCCGGGCTTTGAACGGTTTATCAAGATCGTCGCCAGCGCCCCATGCAGGTGTGCATGTCGCTTCAGACGTCGTACCAGTGTCAACGGGAGGCGAGTTAGTGAGGTGCAGACTTCAGCACCAATTACCGTATTGGTGTCATCGGCGGAATAACGGCTTTCACCCCTCGAAATCCAGATCGGTCGATTCACTGTAGGCCCGCAGCAGCCGGCAACGTAAAGTCCGCTTTTCACCTCGCATGCCGCAAATCGGGCTGGCCGCAATCCCACCCCACCGTCGCCGTTGGCGTTTCCCGACCGACATTGTGGGAATTGATTTCCTAGCGACGCCTTCGGGGCCGACTGCTGACCGTCTGCTTTTTGGAAGCTCTCGGCGGTAACCCGCCGCTTTTAGCTGCGCTTCATCAGGCAGAGTTTGCCCCGTAAATTTACGATGCCATTTATTGACGCTCGGAGTGGAAACGTAACCCTCTCCCCCGCAGCTGCGCCATACAGCATCGAGCAAGCATTACGTCTCCCATCCGTCGCAAGATGCGCCGCCTTGAAGGCTAAGTCGTCGTCGTAACCGGGCGACGCGGGGCAGTTGACAGTCGCAACCCCGACCAACTTTGCCCGCCTTCGTCTCACCGAGAAAGAACTCGTGCCCCATTACACGCCGATAGTTCGCCCTTGTATCGATCGTGATTCTTTGCTCAGTTTCAGCGCTTGGGGGAGACAGCAGGTGACAGGACAATCAGCTTTCGAGCGCTATCTTAACGCTCTGGACATCACTTACCACCGCGAGAAGAGAACGCGGGCTAAGGACTTACGTGAGCTAATCCAAGAAGTTATCGAGGAACTTGATCTTGGTAGTCATCACGGCAGCCCGAAAGCATACGGCGTCACTTTCGATCGTACCAAGAATACGACCTTCGACTACTGGCTCTTCGATGAGTTGCTTGTGCAACTTGACGCTGGAGCCGGCGGAAAGGGAATTCAAAAGCCTCTTAACCAGCTTCGCCTCATGGCTTGGCGCAAGGGGCCAGCTGCGCTCGCTGATGTGATCCGTCGAGTTTGCCGTCACTATCCGCAGCTGAACTTCCAACGCCTATTGGTCTTCGAGGTCGTCAAAGGAAACCATAAAGTTATCAGACCTCTCCGGGGCACTTACCGGAAATAGCCGGCGCGGAAGGCAAACCATCATCCGCGTCAGCCCTTGACAGTCCCGACGGTGGACGGTGCTGCGTGCGGTAACATCGAACTTGCCGCCGCCATGATGCTCCACCTTCAGCGGACCGGAAGCGCTGCCCCGCTTGAGATCATCGAGCGCGCAAAGGCAGCCTCTCTAACGGCCGCCCGAAACCTGCAGTGACGCCCCATCCCTCCGAAACCTGTGGCTCATCTGTTGGCAAAAGGATTCACTATGGGAGAGTTGGGGCCGGTTGCTGACTGACGGCTTTTGGTCAACTGACAATGAAAGCGGAAACGCATTCATGTGGCGTCGTAGCCGCGATGACTTAAACCTAGACATTCGCGGTGGCTTGAGCACCGGCCGATACCGGGCGCGCGTTCAGCCGAACTTTTCTGGCTTCGACGAGATCGGGAGCATATCTGCCGCCCATGAGTGCAACGGTCTGACAATTTGGCATTGCTCCGCGGCCCGCGTTAACAGCCGCCTAGTACAGCTTGATGCAATTTGGAATCCATTGATCCGTTGGGCAAAACCGCGGCGAGTTGCGCCAGCCTCTTGTCGGCAAGACCGATGTGCTGGTCGCGGCGCCAAGTGTAGAACCGGGGGAACGCTGCACCTCTATACCGCCGCTAATGCTCCTTGAGCAAATAAAGCGTTCGAGCGTGCCAAACTTCATAGTATTCGACTAACGTCAGACAGAATCGCAAGGCAATCGATCGGCATTAGGAGGTAGGGTGGCAGAGAACCCATCACAAGATTACCGCGTGCAGTTCGTCACCGAACGCGCGATCTCGCGCCAGAGTGAACCGGGCACGATTACGATCGCGCCAAGGTCGGATAGCTGGAATGATTTCGGCGAACGCATCCTCGTCGAGATTGCCATCCAATCTCGAAGCGAGACCCCATTCTCGCGTGAGCGCCTGACCTTCCGCGGCTTCTTTGGCTTCGTCGATAAGCAGGCAGGCAAGAGCGATACGCTGCATTTGCGCGACATCGTTGATCAGACCCCCGACACGCCAGTCCCGGCCGACAAGGTTGTGAGGCATCGGCAATTCCTTTCAATTGATGCCCTTTTATGGTTCCCCTAATTTCAGTGGGCCGCAATAGAAGATTTCGTCTATTTCGGATATTATTTACCCTCATCAAATTCTAATTGAAAACATGTCAACACTTTTTTTTAATGGATACATGATCATCCAGACAAATCTGTCTTGACAGTTTGCTTCGTTTCAATCGGATATACTTCTTCATGGCCGACCTCTATAAGAAAACTGCTTGCTGCCGACAGAGATCTGACCAGCCATAATAATTTGGGTTCTTGAGCGTGGGCCTAGGCCATTGTGCCCGGTGCCGCTCCTCTTTCCTTAAGCATGCGCAGCGGAGCAGAAGCCCTACAAGACGCAAATGTATAATTGCCACCTCTAGGCTGAGGATGGTTTGCTCCGTTCAGTCTTCGAAAACGCTAGACCTTGCGCTTCGCCAATGGTGACGAGCGGTAGCAAGAGGATTGACTGACATCACTAATCTCAGTCACCCCACCGCTAACAGCGAAGTGACGATCTGGAGAGCGGACTTACCATAATGCAGGCCGCTTTCAGAACCATTCGACTATCGGGAGCAAAGGCTACGCCGCTGGCCAGCGCTTGCCATTTCTTCTCTTCGCGGCAGCGAGGCGCTTGTAATCCAGCCCTTTGAACTGAGTAAAATCGATCGCCGGATCAAGTGCCAGAGTTGCCAACTGTCGGGCCCGGGGTTCGCTTAGATATCTCCAGCCATAGAGCGTGTGTTCATCATCACCGAGGCTGTGTCCTGCTTGAAGCCTTGCCGTCTTCCCGTCGATTTCATGGTTGTCCTGAAGCTCAGCAATTTTGTTGCTGCGCAAAGAGTGGAAAACCTCTCTGTTGCCGCGTGCGATACCCGCTCGCTGGAACAGCCTCTGCATGTAGGAGGATGCGGAATTGGCGGGCCGGACGAGGCGCATCAGCTCGGGAAAAAGGAACCGGTCCCCTTGAGCTTGCGCCCACTGAATGAACCCGATCTCACGCAGGATATCATGCAGCACGTAGAATGAGAGACTTGCGTCTGTCTTATAACCGATGCGTTGCCAACTGCCGTCACCGAAGATGACGCCCGCCGTATTGGCCACCCAGACGCCTTCATACTTCTCGCGGATATCGGACCCTCTCAGATAAATGAGAAGGCCCAGACGTCGGCCAGTCAAATGTCCGAGGAGCGGCAGAAGGGCGAGATCTAGGTAGCCGGACTCAATGCCAGTCTTGAAGATTGCTGAGATTTTTGCCGCACCGAGTGGCTCTACAGGACGACTGGCCTCAGCAGTATCCGGATAGTTCAGCCGAACACCGATCATGGGATTGATGAACTCAAACCGAGTGGCGGCTCTGCCGAACACCGGCTTAATGACGGCGAGATAGCCATCCTGAAGCGTCGCTTTAGCCAGTGGCTTAAACCGCAGGTCACGATTGCTTTCGATCACGGCCTCAGCAGGCAGCTGCGATGGTCGTCGCTGAGGATCGCTTGGCCAGTAGCGCAGCTTGTTCACATACGCTTGCAGATCGCGGGCGGTATACGTGTCAACCGGGTGGTCACCTATGAGTTCGATGAAAAGCTTTATACGCCCCTCAGCGGTCTGAATGTCCTTCAACTTTCCCTTCGACTTCGCCTCAGCGCGTTCGCGCAAATAGTCACGGGCCACCACGCTGAAGAAAGGTCGTGTGGACGAGCCGCGCGGCACGTTCTTACGATCTTCATCTGCCGGATCGGCGTATCCGACATCGTCTCCGTCGTGGTCGAGCCAGCTGTCTTCAAGTGACAACGACATCGAAGCCGAAGAAAAACCGTCGGTGACGTTGACCTCCTGCCCGGTCGGTTCTGTTGGCGTTGGCTTCGCAACTGACGGGAATGCAGACAGACCACGGTCCGATTCGGCTATCGAAACAACAACCGGCTCTTTGCTGTCCTCATCGTCCAGTCCGAGGCTGCGCTCCATGCTACAAATCGCCAGTCCCTTCAAAACCTCTGCATTTTCCGTCACGACCGTGAGATGTGGATTTCCAGCCTGTCGAGCATCGAGCTGCCGATTGACTTCAATGATCTGTCCAAAAGCCTCCTGTTCAGGAATGATAATCGGATGAGCAGCGCGCAGAGCCGCGCTTCCTCTAATCATCATTAAGCATGTGTTCAGATAGGTCTTGATCTCCGCCTGCTTGATGCGGCGCTGCACTTCGGCCTCGGCGCTGTCGTAGGCTTCACCATTGGCTTCGACAGCCAGGTGACCATCGTCGGTCTGTTCATCAGTCACTGTCGTCATCGGGCGATCGATCATTTCCCTCATCTTCATGCGGGCATTGACCGCCAGAAAATCGGCGATGCGGCGCGCCTCAAGATGCGTGACCGACCCGATGCTAAGTCTGACCAGCGGCGGAAAACCGCGCAAGACCAAAACGGTCGGCACACGCAACTGAAATAGGAAGGCAGCCCCCGCCCTCACCAGATAGCGGCCAGCTGGTCTTTGCTTTGCAGCGCGCTTGCGAGAACGCACTGGCGCTGGATCAGCCGCACCGGTTTGCGATACATCGCGCGATACATCGGGATGTACGTCACACATATTGGAAGAGTGTTTGGCCATCGAGAAGGCTCCTGAACGGCCTTCACGTAGACAACTGCGGACGGAGCGGGGCAGTTCGAGCTGGCGGAGAGGGGGGGATTCGAACCCCCGATACGGTTGCCCGTATGCCGCATTTCGAGTGCGGTGCATTCAACCACTCTGCCACCTCTCCAGGGGCCATGTTGCACGGTGGTCGCGTGCGGGCGTTTCCATAGCGGGATGAGCGCCGGGACACAAGGGCATGTGACAGGCAAATTTCTACCGTACATCTTGACTCGACGGGCCCCATCGCTTATCCGCGCAGCATCTTGAGATGGCGAAGTCCGTCCTCGATCATGCATCGACCTCCAAGCTTCCTGTCCGCTTGCCCTTTCGACAGGCACAAATGGCCATGGGTGCGATGTTTCACCGGCTGAACCATGATCGGCTGTTGGCGCGCGAGCGTCTTCGATCATGGCTGATGCCATACGACTGACAAAAAGACGGCTCGCGGCCATGTGGTCGAAGAAGCCGGAACGAACATGAAAGGTTAAAAAATGTTCGCAGTCATCAAGACCGGCGGTAAGCAGTACCGCGTCGCCGCAAACGATGAGCTGACGGTCGAACGGACCGGCGGCGAAATCGGCGACATCATCGAATTCGCAGAAGTTCTCATGGTCGGCGTCGGCGCCGATGCCACGATCGGCGCACCCTTCGTTCAGGGCGCGCTCGTCACGGCAGAAGTCGTCGAGCACGGTCGCGCCCGCAAGGTCATCGCGTTCAAGAAGCGTCGCCGCCAGAACTCCAAGCGCACCCGCGGCCACCGTCAGCACCAGACGGTCATCCGCATTGCCGAGATCCTGACCGAAGGCAAGAAGCCGTCCAAGAAGGCCGCTGCCAAGCCGGAAACGAAAGCCGCTCCTGCAGCCGGGACGCTCTTCAACGCACCCCAGGGTGCCGGCGACGATCTGACGGTCATCAAGGGCATCGGCCCGAAGGCTGCCGAGCAGCTCAACGAGCAGGGCATCACCACCTTCGCCCAGATCGCCGCCTTTACCGATGCGGACATCGCCAAGATCGACGAAGCCATGCCGTTCAGCGCCGCCCAGATCGAAGACTGGCGCGAGCAGGCCAAGGCTTTGGCCGAGAACAACTGATAGCGACGAGAAACTTTAAGGAGAACACCGATGGCACATAAAAAAGCTGGTGGTTCGTCGCGCAACGGCCGCGACTCTGAATCCAAGCGCCTTGGCGTAAAGAAGTTCGGTGGCGAGAACGTCATCTCGGGCAACATCCTCGTGCGCCAGCGCGGCACGAAGTGGCATCCGGGCACGGGCGTCGGCCTTGGCAAGGACCACACGATTTTCGCAGTCACCGACGGCCAGGTTTCGTTCCGTACGAAAGCCAATGGTCGTACCTACGTGTCCGTGATGCCAATCGCGGACGCAGCGGAATAGCCGGACCGCTTCTTCAAAAAGCCGGCGTCTCATCGACCCGGCTGAGCACCAAGGTTCAGACCACGTTCAAAAGGGGAGATGGGGCAATCCATCTCCCCTTTTCTCATTGAACGAAGGACTGTTCCCATGCTGATGGATCTCGATGACGACTGTCGGGACGACTTATTGCCCGACGACACCCGGCCCGATTGTCCCGTCCTGTTGACCGAGAGGCTGGTTCTGCGCCGGCCCCACGCGGAAGACGCCGACGCGCTTGCCAATCTCGCCAACAACATGCGCGTGGCCTCCATGGTGTCGCGCATGCCGCATCCCTACACGGCACAAGATGCGTCGGACTTTATCCGACGCGCCAAGACGGGCGGTATTGGCAAATGCGTCTACGCGATTACCCTGGCCGATAATGGTGCGTTCGTCGGCTGCGCCGGCATCGAGCCGCATGACGACACCGACACGGTCGAACTGGGATACTGGATCGGCGAACCCTACTGGAACCGCGGGATCGCAACCGAAGCCGCCCACGCGGTCATCGACATGGTCTTCCGCACCCGCACGGTCGAGGCGATCGAAGCCCGCTGCCGGGTGACGAACCACGCGTCGCGCCGGGTCATCCAGAAGTCCGGCTTCCAGCACCAGGGCAACGGTATGGTGCCGTCAATGGCGCTCGGCGGCGCCCTGCCCGTCGAGTGGTATCGGCTCGACCGCAAGACGTGGCTGTCGCTGAAGAGCTGGAGCGCCGCGCCTCACCGTCGGGCCTGACGCTGCATGATGATCCTCTCCACCGGCTTGTGCGTAGAAGCCGGTGGAGTTGCCTTGAAGGATCATCGCCATGAAAGCCGTTCGTTTTGTTCTAATTGCCGCGGTTGGTCTCGTACTCGCCCTGCCGGCACGCGCCGAGCTTCTCCTGGAGGACTGGTTTCTCGGCAAGACGCGGGCCGAAGGAAGCTTTTCCGCCATCGACGGCACGCATCGGCGCTTCACGGTAGACCTGACTGGCACTTGGGACGGAACCACGCTGCGGCTGCGCGAAGATTTCGCCTATGACGACGGCGAACGCGACACCAAGACCTGGATTTTCGAAAAGACGTCCGAGAGAACCTATAGCGGCACGCGGGAAGACGTCATCGGGACGACGACCGTCTATCTCGCCGGCAACGAGGCTGACTTCACCTACCGAGTGGATCTCGCACCGGGAGAAGAGCCGAACATCGTCCGGTTCTTCGACAAGCTCGTTCTGAACAGAGATGGCACGATCACCAACACCGCCCTCGTTACGAAGTTCGGCGTACCGGTTGCGCGCGTCGAGGTGAATTTCGAGCGCGACTGACCGGTCGGCCTCTGCCGATCGTAAATCGAGGCACAGCCGGCGGCTTTTAGCCGCCTTCTGACCTAGTGCAGCGTCTCGTCGCCCAGTTCCGGCGTCATCCACATCTTCTCGAGATTGTAGAATTCCCGGATCTCCGGCCGGAAGACATGAACGATCACGTCGCCGGTGTCGATCAACACCCAGTCGCCGGTCGCCAGACCCTCTATCCGCGCATTGCCGTAACCGGCTTCCTTGATCTGCCGCAAGAGCTCGTCGCAGATAGCGCTGACATGACGGCTTGAGCGCCCGGATGCGATCACCATGTGGTCGCCCAGCGCCGATTTTCCGGCAATGTCGATGGAGACGATGTCTTCCGCTTTCGAATCCTCGAGGCTTTCGAGGATCTGGTGAAGCACGCGGGTGTCGGCGTCCGTGCCGCGACCCGTGGCTGAGGAGAAACTGCTTGGCGCATTTCCCTTCGCGTGTGCTGTTGTCAGTGTCGTTACCCTTTCAGCAGTGACAGGACCAGCTTCACTTGCCTTGTTCCTTCAAGGTCCAAAGCAGAATGTAATGATAGGCGCGTCTCGTTAAAGGTTTCAAGACACAAGAAGTTGCCGTCCCATCACCAATTTTCTTGGCTCGGCGGCAATTTCTCGGGATGAATGGCTCGGCCTCAGGATTTCCCGGGCCAGTGGCTGCGCAATTCGGTGGAGGAAAGAAGCGATCGCGGCCCGTGGATGAAGGTCCAGGCCGGCGCTTCCATCAACGCAAGTCGCCCTGCATCATCCTCGTCGACCCGCGCATGCGCGAAAGTCTTGGCCATCTTCGAAGAGAGGTAGGAGAGGGTCGAGCCCGGGCGATCGATCACGGCGATCGGAAACGTCCTGGCAATGGCCTGCCAGTCCTGCCAATGGTGAAAACCGGCCAGATTGTCGGCCCCCATGACCCAGACGAAATGGATGCCGGCATTGCGCTGCTTGATCACCGCCAGCGTCTCGGCCGTGTAGCGCAGGCCATGGGTCGCCTCGAACGCCGTCACCTTCACGCGCGGATCCGGCGTGATCGCCTCGCTCAGCGCTATGCGCTCCGCAAGCGGCAGAAGCTTGCCGTGATCCTTCAGTGGATTACCAGGCGTCACCATCCACCAGAGCTGGTTGAGCCTGAGACGCCTGAGCGCGATTTCCGCCACGAGCCAGTGGCCGCCATGGGGCGGGTTGAAGGACCCGCCGAACAGCCCGACGCGCATGCCCTGCTTGACATGGGGCATGCGGCCGTAAGGCGACAGGGGAGATAGCGATCGGCTCAAGGGGTCAAGGTCGCGTCTGGCCGGTGCCGTGAACGCGGTACTTGAACGAGGTTAGTTGCTCCACGCCGACTGGGCCACGCGCATGCATCTTTCCCGTTGCGATGCCGATTTCGGCTCCCATGCCGAATTCGCCACCATCGGCAAACTGCGTCGAGGCGTTGTGCAGCAGAATCGCGGAATCGACCTCGTTGAAAAAGCGCTCGGCAACGGCCGAGTCCTCGGCAATCACCGCTTCGGTATGGTGCGAGGAATAGCGCTTGATGTGCGCGATCGCGCCCGAAATCCCGTCGACCAGCGCCACGGAGATGATGGCGTCGAGATATTCCGTCGACCAGTCTTCCTCCGTCGCCGGCTTGAGCGCCGGAAACACTTTCAGGACCGCAGCAGAAGCGCGAATCTCGCAGCCGGCCTCGGTCAGCGCTTCGAGAAGCGGCATTAGATGCGTACCGGCAGCGGCACCGTCCACCAGAAGCGTTTCGGCTGCACCACAGATGCCTGTGCGCCGCATCTTCGCGTTCACCACGATGCTCTTTGCCATTTCCAGGTCGGCGGACTGATCCACGTAGATGTGGCAAAGGCCCTCGAGATGCGCGAAGACCGGCACCCGCGCCTCGGCCTGAACACGCGCCACGAGGCTCTTCCCGCCACGCGGCACGATCACGTCGATCGCGCCGGAAAGGCCTGTCAGCATGGCGCCGACGGCAGCGCGGTCGGCAACGGGAACAAGCTGGATCGCGTCCTCGGGAAGACCGGCCTGTTTCAGGCCGCGAACCAGGCTCGCATGGATTGCGCGGGATGAGTTCAAACTGTCGGAGCCGCCACGCAGGATCACCGCATTGCCTGCCTTCACGCAGAGCGCACCGGCATCGGCGGTGACGTTCGGCCGGCTTTCGTAGATGACGCCGATCACACCGAGCGGTGTGCGCACGCGCTCGATCTGGAGACCGTTCGGGCGCTCCCAAGCAGCGATCACGGCACCGACGGGATCGTCGAGTTCGGCAATCGTGCGGATGCCCTCGGCGATGCCGGCGATGCGCTGGGTGTCGAGCTTCAGCCGATCGACGAGGGACTCGGCGAGCTCAGCCTGCTTGGCATTGGCAAGATCGATCGCGTTGGCAGCAAGGATCTTGTCTTCATCGGCCAACACGGCATCGGCCATGGCAAGAAGCGCCTGGGTCTTCGTCTGCGGCGAGGCGATCGCCAATGGTCCACTCGCCGCTTTTGCGCGACGGCCGATGTCTTCCATCACGTCGGCGATGGTGTTGTCGTTGGTCTGGACCTGGTGCAGCATACTCATGCTCCGCCTCATTTCTAAAGACTTATGCCATCGGCTCTCGCGATGCGCCTGTCAACACCAGGTCGTCGCGATGAACCATCGCCGCCCGGCCGGAATAGCCGAGGATCGCCTCGATTTCCGCGGTCTTGCAGCCGGCGATCCGGGTCGCCTCTTCGGCATCATAGGCGATCAGCCCGCGGGCGATTTCGCGCCCCGCTTCGTCGAAGATCGCCACCGTGTCGCCGCGCGCGAAATCTCCGGTCAGCGACCGAACGCCGGCCGGCAACAGGCTCTTGCCCATGCGCAGCGCCCGCTCTGCACCCTTGTCGATGCGCAGCGTGCCCATCGGCGTCAACTGACCGGCGATCCAAGTCTTGCGCGCCGTTACGGGCTGACCGCTGGGCGCAAAGAAGGTGGAGCGTGCGCCCTTATCGATGGCGCTGATCGGATGCAGATCCTTGCCGGAAGCGATGATCATGGCGCAGCCGGCGTTGGTCGCGATCTTGCCGGCTTCCACCTTGGTGCGCATGCCGCCGCGCGACAATTCGGATGCAGCCCCACCCGCCATCGCCTCGATCTCCGGCGTAATGGACGACACGACGTCGAAGAACTGCGCATCGGGATCGATCGAGGGAGAGGCGCTGTACATGCCGTCGACATCGGAGAGAAGGATCAGCAGATCGGCGCCGATCATCGTCGCGACGCGCGCTGCCAAACGGTCATTGTCGCCATAACGGATTTCCGTGGTGGCGACCGTGTCGTTCTCGTTGATGATGGGGACAGCGCCGAGCTTCATCAGTTCGGTGAGCGTCGCCCGCGCATTGAGGTAGCGCCGCCGGTCCTCGGTATCGCCGAGCGTCAAAAGCACCTGCCCGGCAATGATCGATCGTTCGGCGAGTGCTGCGGACCAGGCACGAGCCAGCGCGATCTGGCCGACGGCAGCCGCCGCTTGGCTGCCCTCGAGCTTTAGCATGCCTGCGGGCAGATCGAGCACGGAGCGCCCAAGGGCAATGGCACCGGAGGAGACGACGAGCACGTCGCATCCGCTTGCCCGCAATGCAGCGAGATCGGAGCAAAGCGCCTCCAGCCATTCCTGCTTGAGGCCGAGGCTGCGGTCGACGAGCAACGCCGAGCCGATCTTCACGACCACGCGACGGTGGGCTGCGACGGGTTTTCTGGATGTTGCCACGGGCGAGTCTGCCTATCGCCGATCCGCGTCGGCAGCCCAGTCGGCATCGTCCTGAAAATCGTCGGAGCCATCGGACGGCTCGCTGCCTTTCGATTCCAGAATGATCGTGCGCAACGCCCGCAAGGCCGCTTGCATGCCTTCCCCGGTCGCTGCCGAAAGCATCATCGGCGTCTTGCCGGAGGCAGCAGCGAGCGCTTCGAGCTTCTCGCGGCGCTCGTCCTCGTCCAACGTGTCGATCTGCGAAAGCGCAAGGATCTCGGGCTTGTCGGTCAAGCCATGGCCGTAGGCATCGAGCTCGTTGACGACGGTCCGGTAGGCTTTCGCCACATCCTCTTCCTGGCCCGAAACGAGATGCAGGAGCACACGGTTGCGCTCGACATGGCCGAGGAAACGGTCGCCGATCCCGACACCCTCATGGGCGCCTTCGATCAGGCCCGGAATATCGGCCAGCACGAATTCCGATCCATCGACCGACGCGACGCCGAGATTGGGATGGAGCGTTGTGAAGGGATAATTCGCGATCTTCGGTCGCGCGCGGGTCACGGCTGCGAGAAAGGTCGACTTTCCCGCATTCGGCAGGCCAACGAGGCCAGCGTCGGCGATGAGCTTCAGCCGCAGCCAAATCCACTTCTCGACGCCATCCAGGCCCGGATTGGCATGGCGAGGCGCCTGGTTGGTCGATGTCTTGAAATGCGCGTTGCCGAAACCGCCATTGCCGCCGGCAGCTAGCCGATAGCGCTGGCCTTCCTTCGTCATGTCGACAATCAGCGTCTCGTTGTCTTCTTCGAAGATCTGCGTGCCGACCGGCACCTTCAGGACAGCCTCGCCGCCCTTCGCGCCGGTGCGGTTGCGGCCCATGCCATGGCCGCCCGTTTCAGCCTTGAAGTGCTGCTGAAAGCGGTAGTCGATCAACGTGTTCAAGCCGTTGACGGCTTCCACCCACACGTCGCCGCCACGGCCGCCGTCGCCGCCGTCCGGTCCACCGAATTCGATAAATTTTTCGCGGTGAAACGAGACGCTGCCTGCGCCCCCGTCACCAGAGCGGATGTAGACTCTCGCCTGATCCAGAAACTTCATGATGTTGCCACTTATCGTCACGCGCGCAGGATCAAGCCTGCGGGACCGGGTTCTGCCGGCGGTGATATAGCCGACGGCCCGAGAGGTCAAAGACAATCGCCGAAATGCCGGCGACCCCGCCTTTACGGCGCGCTGTTGGCCTGCCAGAACCCAACCGACATGAAGATCGACATCATCGCCATCGGCAAGCTGAAATCGGGACCGGAACGCGAGCTCGTCTCCCGCTATGTGGATCGCCTGGCGAAATCAGGCCCCGCCATCGGCATCGAGTTCGGCCGCCTCATCGAGCGCCCCGAAAGCCGCGCCTCCAGCACCAATACCCGCAAGCGCGAGGAAGCGGACGCCATTCGCTCGGCACGAAGCGAGGGCGGCAAGCTGATCCTGCTCGACGAGGGCGGCAAGATCCCCGGGTCTGAGGCATTCGCAGCCGATATCGGCCAGTGGCGCGACGATGGCGCTCGCAACGCCACGTTCGTGATCGGCGGCGCCGACGGCCTCGATGCGTCACTGCTGCAGGAAAGCGACCTGACGCTCTCCTTCGGCCGCCTGACATGGCCGCACCAGATCGTCAGGATCCTTCTCGCCGAGCAGCTTTACCGCGCGGTCACGATCCTGTCCGGCCATCCCTATCACAGGGAATGACCGAGCAGGATCGTTGAGCCGTCAGTTGGTGAAGTGCAGCTGCGCCACCATGCTGCCGATGCGCGCAAAGACGCTGTCCAGTTGGCTGACATCGTTGGTCGGGAAGTAGTTTTCGGGAGCAGACGCACAGCCCCCATTTGCGCTGCCGTAGAGTGCTCGGTTATTGGCGCCATCGGACTGCAGGAGAACTGTGTAGATCTCCACGCCATTGTTCTTGAGCATGGTGCAGTTTGCCTTCGTCCACGTATCGACGGTTCGCGCGGCCGTCCCCTGATTGGTGGAACCGAAGCGATTGGACGACATGAAGCCGTTGGACCCATAATCCGATTTGTTGGCCGTGTTGCTGGAACCGTAGACGACGTTTTCGCCATCCGTGAGGAGAACCACGATCTTCTTTGTACCTGGAGTGTCGAACGGATCGGCAGTCGTGTAGGGCGCTTCCGGCGAAAGCACGCGCGTGCCCCATGCGAGCCCCTCCGATACGTTGGTCCCGGAGCCGTTCCACTCCCGCATTTGCGACACGGCGGTTTTAAGCGCCTCGAAGTCTTCGGTCAGCGGCTGAACAGGAGTCGGGCAGGCGCGGTTTGGACCACCGGTCAGCGGACCGGGCTGTGGTGCGGTGTTGAGGCTGGATGCTTGCGCGTTCGCAGACGTGTATTTGGCAAGCGAGCGCTGGACCACGGCAAAGTCGCCCGTGAGAGTGTCTTTGAGATAGGAGGTGTTGAGGTTCGCGGCATTATTGCCCGCAACAGGCGTGTTCTTGTTGTTAGACACGTCCTTATCAGGTTCGTCAGGCGCAAAATACGGAACGAAGAGCGTACTTCCGGTCGTCGGCGCCGCATCAACAGCAACCGTGCGCGGCCGGGCTTCGACGCATCCCTTCCATTCCAAACCGATCTGGTGGAAGAGCCGCAGGTGATTGGCCTTGACCTGCCCGCGCGACCCCTGATTGCCGTTGAGTTGCGTCACACCTGTCGCATTGCTTTCCAGGACGGCCGGGATCGTGCAAGGCTTGGCGGCAATTGCACCGAGACCGGCGGTCTTGACGGTTTTATTGCGGTCGAAGTCAACTTGGATGCCATCGAAATTCGCGCCATGATATTCGGCGGTCGCATGCAGATCGAGCCATGAGCAATCGAACTCCGGGCCGCGGATATTGACCGCCGTAACGAATGGCACCAGCGCCATTCGGATGCGGCGGTTTGGGTTGTTCTCCGCGACCGTCTCCAAAGTATTAACCAGCGTGGTTGCAGCCGTGCGCAACGCCCCGATGCGATTGTTCGTCGCCATCGATCCGGTGTTGTCCAACACCATGACGACTTCCAGCGCATCCGTCGCTTCATAAGCGTCCGAGCTGACAGAAATACGCGCCGGGCCGCCCATGAAGCTGTTCATGATTGTCAGCGCCACATCCGCCGTGGCCGTCGCCTCGGTCCGGATGAAGTTGGCGCCGATCTCAGCATCGAAATCCGTATCGAGATTGCTGATCGTCGGGTCAGCCTCAATGAGAGCGGCGAGATACGTATCGAAGTAGCTCTCGCGGCTCTGGTCACGATCGTTGAGCCGCGTTGCCGCCAAAAGCGCGGCATCGACATTGTTCTGCAATGCAGTCTTGGCCGCCATCATGCGGGTCGTATCGACTGCCAGTCCGGCCGAAAGCAGCATGACCGGCAGGGAAATGCCGAACATGAGTGCAAATTGGCCGCTACGATCTTGAAGAAAGCGCTTCATGCTTTGATCCCCAGCTATCCATTTGTGGATACGCGCGAGCAATTAAGACATGCTTTGCTTGATGGAGAATCAGCCCATGAGAAAGGGCTGTCCAAGGGAATTCTAATGCTGCGGTTAATCAGCCGTTTCTTCCTGCAAACATATTTTAGAGTGGCATCGTGAGCACTTCCTTTCGCCTCAAACCTGACATGCTTGCAGCCGATGGAGGGAACTCGGGCCAAGATCGGATTGAGACTTGAAGCCAGCACCACGGAGCCGCGGTCACTGCGCCGCGCCGGATCATTCGCGAAATCGACAGGTCAGGCTCGCTGCCTGGTTCGCCGGCAAAGCTTTGGTTGTTGGGCTTCTCTCCACCGCTTCGGCTTCTTCAGCCCACGCCCAGGAGGCCGCTCCTGCTTTGGCCGCCCCTCAGGCGGATGCAGCTGATCCGACCCAGTCTCTCGATGCCAAGCGCGCCGAAACGGCCGAGGAACTCGACCGCTTGAGCCGAGCCATCACGCTGTCCGAACAGCGCATGGCCGATCTACGCGCCGAGGTTGATGCGCTGCGCCAGGACGAGGCGGCCATTCGCGCAAGCATGATCGAAACGGCAGACCGGCAGCGCGAACTCACCACGCGCATGGCCGAAGCCGAAGATCGCTTCTCCACGCTGCGCGGTGACGAAGACGAGATTACTGCGTCGCTGAGGGAAAGGCGGGTGCTGCTCGCCGAAGTTCTTGCCGGATTGCAGCGCATGGGCCGAAATCCGCCTCCGGCTCTCCTCGTTGCGGCGGAGGATGCGCTTGCCTCGGTGAGAAGCGCCATCCTGCTCGGAGCCGTCGTACCCGAAATGCGCGAGGAGACGGAACAGCTTGCACAGGATCTGGCTCGTCTGAAGGCGGTTCGTGAAGACATCGAAGAGGAGCGCGCGAAGCTCGTCGCCGCGCGAACGGACCAGGTCGTCGAAGAGGAACGCCTTGCCCTGCTTCTCGCCGAGAAGCGCGACATGCAGGGCGACCGCGAAAGACGCATCGAGGAAGAGCGCGTCGCGGCGGCCCGTCTCGCGGAACGTGCCTCGTCGCTCGGCGAACTCATCGCTTCGCTCGAAACGGAGATTTCGTCCGTCCGCGAAGCCGCCGAGCAGGCCCGTGAAGCAACACGATTACGTGAACAGCAAAGCGAGGAAGAGCTTGAGCGGGCACGCAATCGTGCTGCCAGCGGCGACCTCGACATGGAGAGATTTTCGCCGGCAGTTCCTTTCGCATCGCGCACGGCAACCCTGGAATTGCCCGTGGAAGGGGCCGTAGAGCGATGGTATGGTGACGATGACGGCACCGGCCACCCGCTTCAAGGCATCATGGTCGCGAGCCGATCGGGGGCACTCGTGCAAGCCCCGGCCGACGCTTGGGTCGTCTATGCCGGCCCCTTTCGGACTTACGGGCAGCTATTGATCCTCAACGCAGGTGACGAATATCATATCGTCATGGCGGGTATGGACCGTATCGATGTTTCACCAGGCCAGTTCGTGGTGACCGGCGAACCGGTCGCTGCGATGGGTGAAACGAGGCTCGCAGGCGCTGCTGCTTTGGCTCTGGTTTCCGGGCAGCCGACGCTTTACATTGAATTCAGGAAAGATGGACAGCCGGTCGATCCTGACCCCTGGTGGGCAAACGATACTTCGGGAAGGGCAAGCAATGATTCGTAAAATATCGCTTCTGTTCGTCGGCGCCCTCATGGGCGCTACCGCCCTGAGCACTGCCCAGCAGTTCAGCATGCCGGCGGAAGCCGCTGGGTCGGATACTTACCGCCAACTGTCGATCTTCGGCGACGTGTTCGAGCGCGTGCGTTCGCAATATGTGACACCGCCGGAAGAGAAAGAGCTGATCGAGAGTGCCATCAACGGCATGCTTACCTCGCTCGATCCCCATTCCAGCTATCTCAATGCTGACGATGCCAACGACATGCGCACCCAGACGCGTGGCGAATTCGGCGGCCTTGGCATCGAAGTCACGATGGAAAACGACCTCGTCAAGGTCATCACGCCCATCGACGACACACCCGCCGCGCAGGCAGGCGTGCTGGCAGGCGATCTGATTTCCGAAATCGATGGCGAATCGCTGCAGGGCCTGACCCTGTCGGATGCCGTTGACCGCATGCGCGGACCGGTCGACACGACGGTCGAGCTCACGGTCATCCGCGAAGGCGCTGCTCAACCGCTGAAGATCGAAGTCACGCGCGCCATCATCCAGGTGAAGGCCGTTCGCCATAGCGTCGAGGAGAATGTCGGCTATCTCCGCCTCATCTCCTTCACCGAAAAGACCTATGACGACCTCGCCGCAGCCATCGAGCAGATCCAGGAAGAAGTGCCTGAGAATGAGCTGAAAGGCTACGTCCTCGACATGCGCCTCAACCCAGGCGGCTTGCTCGATCAGGCGATCAGCGTTTCCGACGCGTTCCTGGATCGTGGCGAAATCGTCTCCACTCGTGGCCGTAACGAAGAGGAAAGCCGCCGCTTCAATTCGCGTGCAGGCGACCTCACCGGCGGCAAGCCGCTCATCGTTCTCGTCAATGGCGGTTCCGCTTCGGCGTCCGAAATCGTGGCCGGCGCATTGCAGGACCACAAGCGGGCGACCGTTCTCGGCACACGTTCCTTCGGCAAGGGCTCCGTCCAGACGATCATTCCGCTCGGCGAAAACGGCGCGCTTCGTCTGACGACTGCGCTCTATTACACGCCGTCGGGCAAGTCGATCCAGGGCACGGGCATCACGCCGGACATCATCGTGGAGCAGCCCCTGCCCGAGGAACTCATGGGCCAGGTGGAAGCATCCGGCGAATCACAGCTGCGTGGCCACATCCAGGGTGAGAGCGAGACCGAAGAAGGCTCAGGCTCGATCGCTTACGTGCCGCCGGAGCAGGAAGACGACATCCAGCTGAACCACGCCTTCGATCTTCTACGTGGCGACCGCACGGATGCGTCCTTCCCGCCCAACCCGGATCAGGCTGCCGTCACCAACCAATAAGGGTCTCTGGATCCTTTCGACGCGGCGTTCTTTGAGCGCCGCGTCTTGCCGAATCACCCTCAGTCATGAGACCGGTGAGCGGTGCGTAACAAGCTAGATACTCCATTGGGCCAAGCCCGAAAGTCGAGGCAGAAGCGCCGGCCGTGGCCGGGTCGCTTCGCGCTCGGCACATCTGCGGCCGTCGTGCTGCTTCTCGCCGGTTCCATTTACAGTGCCATGTCGCCCAGTGGCCTCAGCGGCTCACCGGCGCCCGTCGCAACCGCCGACACACCCGTTGTCGCGCCCGATGAAACGGACGAATACGCAAACCTTCAGACAGGCACCGTCCCCGCCCGCACGGCAGGCACGGCAGGCGGCAACATCGCTTCCGAAATGACCGGCGACGGCGTCATGGTCACGACCTACCGCCCGGGCAGCCGCGAAGGGCTCGGACCGCTCATCATCGACGGCGGCGCGGTCGGCCAGGATCTGCGCGTCGCGCATTTGCCGGAAGATGCGCTTCTCGAAGAAACCGAATTCGGTGCCATCCCCACCATTTCTCCAGGCGGTAAGCGTTCGGCAGAAGCCTATGCACGGTCATGGTCCGGCACGAACGGCGCGAAGATCGCGATCGTCGTCGGCGGGCTAGGGCTCAGCCAAACGGGCACCCAGTACGCGATCGAGAAGCTGCCCGAAGAGATCACGCTTGCCTTTGCGGCAAGCGGCAACAGCCTGACGCGCTGGATGCAGGACGCCCGCCGTGGTGGCCATGAAATCCTGCTGCAGATCCCGCTGGAACCCTTCGACTATCCCTCCGTGGACCCGGGCGCCAACACGCTTACCGTCGAAGCGCCGTTGGAAAGCAACATTGAGGCGCTTCACAAATCACTGGCCCGCATGACGAACTATACGGGCGTCATGAATTATATGGGCGGACGCTTCATGTCCGACATCGAAGCCTTCGAGCCGGTCATGCGCGAGATCGCTGACCGTGGCCTGCTGTTCCTTGATGACGGATCTGCGCCGCAGTCGCGCTCCGAGATGCTCGCCAGAACCTTCGGTGCGCCATTCGGTCAAGCCGAGATCGTGCTCGACAGCCGGCGCGAACGCGGCGCGATCATGGAAGCACTCGATGCGCTCGAACGCAGCGCCGTGCGCAACGGTGCAGCGATCGGCGTTGCCTCCGCTTTCGATGTGAGCGTCGATGCGATTGCAGAATGGGTGCGGCAGGCGTCACGCCGCAACATCGAGATCGTCAGCGTATCTGCGATCGCGCTCGATCCGGCTTCATCCAGAGCTGCGAGCCGATGAGCCGCGTGAATGCTGAAGACCTGCCCTATCGCCCCTGCGTTGGGGCCATGGTCCTGAATGCTGAAGGCCTCGTCTGGGTCGGGCGCCGTATCCCCATCGCTGATTCGGAGCATGCTGGAACGTCAAAGCTCTGGCAGATGCCGCAGGGCGGCATCGATCCCGGTGAAGACCCTTATCCAGCGGCACTGCGCGAGCTGTACGAAGAGACCGGCATGAAAACCGTCAGCCTCCTTGCGGAAGCGCCGGACTGGATCAACTACGATCTTCCTGCTGATCTGATCGGCATCGGCCTGAAAGGCCGCTATCGGGGACAGACTCAGAAATGGTTCGCGTTCCGCTTCGAAGGCGACGAGAGCGAAATTACCATCAATCCTCCCCCGGGCGGCCATGAGGCCGAGTTCGATGCCTGGGACTGGAAGCCCATGGCCGCGTTGCCGGACCTCATCGTGCCTTTCAAGCGCGGTGTCTACGAGACGGTCGTCTCGACATTCTCAACACTCGCCGCCCGCTAGACGCACACTGTCGCCCAAAACGAAAAAGGCCGACCTTATTGAGGCCGGCATTTTCTTTTGTCCGTCGCTCGTTGGAGCCTATGCCGGAGGCACGGTTCCCTGCAGCGTCGTCAATTGGCTCAGATACTCGTCGAGCTTGAATGCCTGGTCGTCGCCGGAAGCCTGTTCACGCTCGGCGCGGGCAGCCTCGATGCGACGTGCCAGCTCTGCCCCATCGAAGGCCGCGCGGTCGTAGCCAGCCTCGGCGAGCACGGTGCAGCCATCCGGCAGAATGTCGGCGAAACCGCCGAACACGATGAACGACTGCTTCTGGCCATCTGCCAGTTCGACCGTGATCACACCCGGACGCAGCGTCGACATCAGCGGCGCGTGCTTCGCCATGACCGTCATTTCGCCTTCCGAACCCGGCAGGACGACGGCGACGGCTTCGGCCGAGACGAGCAGACGCTCAGGCGATACGAGTTCGAACTTGAATGTGTCAGCCATATCTCGTCGGCCGACGGAAACCGTGGTGATACCGTAATATCAGCACTACGCGTCCGTCAGCCGCTCCCTATTCGCCATTCGCTCTAGTGATCAGGCTGCTTCCGCAGCCAGCTTTTCGGCCTTTGCGAGCGCCATATCGATACCGCCAACCATGTAGAAGGCAGCTTCCGGCAGGTGGTCGTATGCGCCTTCGACGAGGCCCTTGAAGCTCTTGATCGTGTCTTCGAGATCGACGAGCTGGCCGGGTGCACCGGTGAAGATTTCGGCGACGAAGAACGGCTGCGACAGGAAACGCTCGACCTTACGGGCGCGGGCAACCGTCAGCTTGTCCTCTTCCGAAAGCTCGTCCATGCCCAGGATGGCGATGATGTCCTGCAGCGACTTGTAGCGCTGCAGCGTTTCCTGGACGCGACGGGCAACGTTGTAGTGCTCTTCGCCAAGAATGATCGGGTCGAGCATGCGCGACGTGGAGTCCAGCGGATCCACTGCCGGGTAAATGCCCTTTTCCGAGATCGAACGCGACAAAACGGTCGTTGCGTCGAGGTGGGCGAAGGTCGAGGCGGGAGCCGGGTCGGTCATGTCGTCGGCGGGGACGTACACGGCCTGTACCGAGGTGACCGAACCCTTGGTCGTGGTCGTGATGCGCTCCTGCATGGCGCCCATGTCGGTGCCGAGCGTCGGCTGATATCCCACGGCCGAAGGGATACGGCCGAGCAGAGCCGACAGCTCCGAGCCGGCCTGCGTGAAGCGGAAGATGTTGTCCACGAAGAACAGAACGTCCTGGCCTTCATCGCGGAAATGCTCGGCGATCGTCAGGCCGGTGAGCGCAACGCGGGCGCGGGCGCCGGGCGGCTCGTTCATCTGGCCGAACACGAGGGCGCACTTGGAACCTTCTGTGGAGCCTTCATGCTCCTTGGGGTCCTTGTTCACGCCGGACTCGATCATCTCGTGATAAAGATCGTTGCCTTCGCGGGTACGCTCACCCACGCCGGCGAACACCGAGTAGCCGCCGTGCGCCTTTGCGATGTTGTTGATCAGTTCCTGAATGAGAACCGTCTTGCCGACGCCTGCGCCACCGAAGAGGCCGATCTTACCGCCACGGGCATAAGGTGCGAGAAGGTCGATGACCTTGATGCCGGTCACGAGGATTTCGGCCTCGGTGGACTGTTCCGTGAAATCAGGCGCTTCCTGGTGGATGGCGCGCCGCGTCGTGGCAGGAACCGGACCAGCTTCGTCGATCGGCTCGCCGATGACGTTGATGATGCGGCCGAGCGTGCCGGCGCCGACCGGAACCGAGATCGGTGCGCCGGTGTCGGTGACCGCCTGGCCGCGAACGAGACCTTCGGTGGAGTCCATGGCGATCGTGCGAACGCTGTTCTCGCCGAGGTGCTGCGCAACTTCCAGAACGAGGCGGTTGCCGAGGTTGTCGGTTTCCAGCGCGTTCAAGATTTGCGGCAGGTGGCCATCGAAGGAGACGTCGACGACGGCGCCGATGATCTGCGTCACGCGGCCGGTCGCAACGGCTGCAGCCGGTGCCGATGTCGTGGTTGCTGCCGGTGCAGCGGCGGCTGCCTTGGCCGGCGCCTTTCTGGTGGCGGGCTTCTTTTCAGCCGCCGGCGTCTGTGGTGTCGCTGCCTTAGCCATATCGTTCAAACCTCTTCTTCAAAGAGCCTCAGAGCGCTTCCGCGCCCGAAATGATTTCGATCAGTTCCTTGGTGATCTGAGCCTGACGCTGGCGGTTGTAGGAAAGCGTCAGCTTCTCGATCATCTCGCCCGCATTGCGCGTCGCGTTGTCCATGGCGGACATGCGCGCACCCTGTTCGGACGCAGCATTCTCAAGGAGAGCACGGAAGATCTGGACCGCGATGTTGCGCGGGATCAGATCGGTCAGGATTTCGCCGGCATCCGGCTCGTATTCGTAGATGGCGCCGCCGAGACGGGCATCCATCGCTTCCGTCGCCGCAGTGTCGCCCGAAGGCGCGCTTGCGGGGATCAGCTGCTGTGCCGTCGGAATCTGCGAGATCACCGAACGGAACTCCGAATAGAACAGCGTGCAGACGTCGAACTCGCCCTGGTCGAACAGAGCGATGACCTGGCGTGCGATCTTGTCGGCATCGACGAAGCCGACAGCCTTCACTTCACGAAGATCGACGCGGTCGATGATCTTCTCGCGGTGGTCACGGCGAAGGATGTCATACCCCTTCTTGCCCACGCAGAGGATCTTGACCTGCTTGCCTTCCGAAACGAGCCGGCGGATGTGCTCGCGCGCCAGGCGCACGATCTGCGAGTTGAAACCGCCGCAAAGACCACGCTCGGCCGTGCAGACGACGAGCAGATGCACGTCGCTCTTGCCGGTGCCCGTCATCAGACGCGGCGAATCCTCGCCGTCACCCACTGCATTCGCGATGTTGGCGAGGACCGCCCCCATGCGCTGCGAGTAGGGCCGCGCAGCTTCCGCCGCCTCTTGCGCACGACGCAGCTTCGCCGCGGCGACCATCTGCATCGCCTTGGTGATCTTCTGCGTCGCCTTGACTGAGGCGATCCGGTTTCTCAGATCCTTGAGTGAAGGCATCCGCTATCCGTCCGTTTCTCGGAGTCTGATTAACTCAAGCGAAGTTCTTGGAGAACTTGTCGAGTTCCTTGCGCAGGTCGGCTTCGGTGTTTTCCTTGAGTGCCTTGTCCGTGCGGATGGCGTCGAGGATGCCCTTGCCTTCGTTGCGCATGTGCGAGAGCAGCCCACGCTCGAACTTGCCGACATCGCTGACTGGCAGCTTGTCGAGATAGCCCTTCACGCCTGCATAGATCACGACGACCTGCTCTTCCGTCTTCAGCGGCGAGAACTGCGGCTGCTTCAGAAGTTCGGTCAGGCGTGCGCCACGGTTCAGGAGGCGCTGCGTCGAGGCATCGAGGTCGGAGCCGAACTGCGCGAACGCCGCCATTTCGCGGTACTGCGCAAGCTCGCCCTTGATCGAGCCGGCAACCTGCTTCATCGCCTTGATCTGCGCCGACGAACCCACGCGCGAAACCGACAGACCGACGTTCACGGCCGGACGGACACCCTGGTAGAAAAGGTCCGTTTCGAGGAAGATCTGACCGTCGGTGATCGAAATCACGTTGGTCGGGATGTAGGCCGAAACGTCGTTTGCCTGCGTTTCGATGACCGGCAGAGCCGTCAGCGAACCGGCGCCCTGCTCGTCATTGAGCTTGGCGGCGCGCTCGAGAAGGCGCGAGTGCAGGTAGAAAACGTCGCCGGGATAAGCTTCGCGGCCTGGCGGGCGACGCAGCAGCAGCGACATCTGGCGGTAGGCGACGGCTTGCTTGGACAGATCGTCATAACCGATCACGGCATGCATGCCGTTGTCGCGGAAGTATTCGCCCATCGTGCAGCCGGCAAACGGCGCCAGATACTGCATCGGCGCAGGATCGGATGCCGTCGCGGCGATGACGATCGAGTAGGGCAGCGCGCCGCGCTCTTCCAGAACCTTGACGAACTGCGCGACGGTCGAGCGCTTCTGGCCGACGGCGACGTAGACGCAATAGAGCTTCTGGCTCTCGTCCGTGCCTTCGTTCAGCGACTTCTGGTTCAGGAACGTGTCGAGAATGATCGCAGTCTTGCCGGTCTGACGGTCGCCGATGACGAGCTCGCGCTGGCCGCGGCCAACCGGGATGAGCGCGTCGATGGCCTTGAGGCCGGTCGACATCGGCTCATGCACTGACTTGCGGGGGATGATGCCCGGCGCCTTGACGTCGACGCGCTTCCGTTCGTCGGCAACGATCGGGCCCTTGCCGTCGATCGGGTTGCCAAGCGCGTCGACGACGCGGCCGAGGAGACCCTTGCCGACCGGCACGTCCACGATGGCGCCCGTCCGCTTGACGATGTCACCTTCCTTGATGTCCCGGTCCGAGCCGAAGATGACGACGCCGACATTGTCGGCTTCGAGGTTCAGCGCCATGCCGCGGATGCCGCCTGGGAACTCGACCATCTCACCGGCCTGAACGTTGTCCAGACCGTAGACGCGAGCGATACCGTCACCGACGGAGAGCACCTGGCCGACTTCGGAAACTTCGGCTTCGCGGCCGAAATTCTTGATTTGATCTTTGAGAATTGCGGAAATTTCCGCGGCGCGGATATCCATCAGCCGACCTCTTTCAGTGCAAGCTTAAGCGAGGAGAGTTTCGTACGAAGCGATGTGTCGATCTGACGCGAGCCGACCTTGACGATCAGGCCGCCGAGTATTGACGGATCGACATGAATATTGAGCGACACGGTCTTACCCGTAACGTCTTTAAGGGCCGCTGCAAGCTCGCGCTGCTGCGCCTCGTCCAGCGAGTGGGCGCTCGTGACTTCGGCAGCGACTTCGCCGCGATCAGCGGCGGCAAGCTGGCGGAAGGAGCGGATGATGCCGGGAAGCGCGAAGAGACGACGGTTGGCCGCGACTACCTTCAGGAAGTTGCCGGCGAGACCAGCAATCTTGCCCTGATCCACGATTGCGCCAATGGCACGCGCCTGATCCTCGGCCGAGAAAACCGGGCTCATCACCAGTCGCTTCAGGTCGGTGCTTTCCGCGATCATCGCCTCGAACGCGTCGAGTTCGCGCGTGACGGAATCGATTTCACCGGCCTCTTTCGCAAGATCGAAAAGCGAGGAGGCATACCGTTCTGCAACACCGGAAATTAGCTGGGATGTGTCTGCCACGGGCACCCAAATCTCTCAAATGTACCCAAGAGCGCCGTCGGTTGAAATCTGGCCAACCACAACACCTTGAATTTGTTGCTGTAATTATCAGGAGCAAATGCCTGAAAGGCACGCCCGCTCCGAAATTCGGGGTTCGTCTAACATAGGAATTCCGCCCCCGCAACACGCCAGGACGCCTGCTTTGGGCGCATTCTTGGCGCATTCCGTCGCAGTCAGAGCATTCCGAAGACGTATCCGAGCGGTAGGACGGCGAGAACGAGGGCCAGGATCAACGACAGCAGTGTGGTGCCATCGGCCCTGCCGTGGCGCGCCATCGCGACGATCTTGATCAGAACCGCGGCCGCCCAGCCCGCTCCGATCGCCAGGTAGACGAGGGGCTGCGCCATCAAGACGGCGACGGCACCTGCACCAAATTGCAGGCCCGCAGCCTGCGCGCGAACCGCCAAGGCATTTGGAAAATGGGTAAACAGCAGCGCAACGAAGTGCCAGAGCCCGAGAACCGCGGTCGCGACGGCGGCACCGAACGCCAGCCACTCGCCTTGGCTGCCCGGCCAGGGAAAAGCGAATTCCAACGAAGCACCTCCTGATTTGCGCTGCTGACCGATAGGATAGGCGCAACGTCAGGTAAAGCGCCGCGTGACACCGCACCGCTAGAGCTGTCAAAGAAAGCTCTGCGGGTTGATGTCCACCTGCACGCGCACCGAGCCCCGCTCCTTCGGGCCGCTGGCGAGCATTGCCTTCAGATAGGCCTGCATGTCGGCCCGCTTCTCGCCGTGGACGAGCAGTCGAAACCTGTGACGCCCCCGGATGAGCGCGAGCGGCGCTTCGGCCGGTCCAAGAACTGTGATGCCGCGGGCGGGAGGCGCGACACGGCGCAGACCCCGCGCATGTTCGTCCGCTTCAGTGCGGGTGTTCGCCGAAACGATGATCGCGGCCAGTTGCCCGAAGGGCGGAAGCCCGGCCCGTTCCCGCTCGGCGATTTCCCGCTCGTAGAAGGTATCCGCATCGCCCGAGACGAGCGCCTGCATCACCGGATGCGTCGGCTGGTAGGTCTGGATGAGCCCGAGGCTCTTGAGGCCGGTGCGCCCGGCGCGCCCGGTTACCTGCGACAGAAGCTGGAAGGTGCGCTCCGCCGCACGCGGGTCGCCGCTCGATAGCCCGACATCGGCATCGACGATGCCCACCAGCGTCATCAGCGGAAAATTGTGTCCCTTGGCGACCAACTGGGTCCCGATGACGATGTCCGCCTCGCCCTTGGCGATCGCCTCCAGCTCCAGCCGCACGCGCTTCGCCCCGACCAGCAGATCCGACGACATGACGACGATCCGCGCGTCCGGGAAATGCCCGACGACCTCTTCCGCGATCCGCTCCACGCCCGGTCCGCAGGCTGCCAGATGATCGAACGTGCCGCATTCCGGGCAGGCCTGCGGCGTCGGTTCGGCATGGCCGCAATGGTGGCACTGGATCTGACCGCGGAACCGGTGCTCGACGAGCCAGCTTGAACAATCTGGGCACTGGAACCGGTGTCCGCAGACCCGGCAGAGCGTCAGCGGCGCGTAGCCCCGGCGATTGAGGAAGAGCAGCGACTGCTCCTTGCGTTCCAATCGACCGGCGACAGCCTTGAGAAGCAGCGGCGACAGGAAGCCGCCTCGTGCGGGTGGGCTCTGGCGCATGTCGATCAGCTTCAGATCCGGCATGGCCGCTTCGGCGTATCGGCTGGAAAGCTTCAGGAGGCCGTAACGCCCCTCCTCCGCATTGACCCGGCTTTCGATCGACGGCGTGGCCGAGGCGAGCACCACCGGGCAATCGGTCAGCCGCGCGCGCACCACTGCCATGTCGCGCGCATGGTAGAACACCCGATCTTCCTGCTTGTAGGCCGGATCGTGCTCTTCATCGACAACGATCAGGCCAAGCTCCTTGAACGGCAGGAACAGCGCCGAGCGCGCACCGACGACGATGCGCACGCGCCCGTCGACCACCTGCCGCCAAACCCTTTCACGGGTACGGGGCGCAAGCTCGGAGTGCCACTCCGCCGGCGGCGCGCCGAAGCGGGCTTCGAAGCGGCCGAGAAAAGCCGGCGTCAGCGCGATTTCCGGCAGCAGGATCAGCGCCTGCTTGCCCTGCTCGATGGCCTCCGCAACGGCGGCGAAATAGACCTCGGTCTTGCCCGAGCCGGTGACGCCATCGAGAAGATGCACACCGAACCGCGCTTTCCCTACAGCTTCGCGCAGGATCGCAGCCGAAGCTGCCTGTCCGTCGCTGAGCTCCGCTCCGCCATAGGTGGGATCGGGTAGAGCAACCACCGGCGGCGGCGGCAGAAGGATGGGCGCAAACGCGCCCTGCTTCACGAGCCCGTCGACGACGGAAGACGAGACGCCAGCCGCATGGGCAAGGCCCGATTTCGTCCAGGCGCCGGTTTCCTGTGCCGTGTCCAGCACGCGCCGCCGCGCAGGCGTCAGCTTCTCGGGCACGGCACCGGTCGCGGCCAACCCCTCGATCATCGGCTCCGGATCGAGCGCCGCCGGGGCCCTCAGCGCCATGCGCGCGACGAGACCGGGCGGCGACAGCGTATAATCGGCAACCCATTCGATGAACCGGCGCATCACCGCATCGAGCGGCGGACAATCGAAGACATGCGTGATGGGCCTGAGCTTGCGCGCATCGATCTCACGCCCCGGCGGCCCATCCCACACGACGCCGAGCACCTGACGGGGGCCGAGCGGAACTTGTACCAGCGATCCGGGTTGGACATGCAGACCCTCAGGCACCACATAGGAATAAGGCTCGGGCGCCGGAAGCGGCACGAGCACGGAGACGACCGGCACGGGGACGACGGGCGTTGGTGGCGCGTCGAACAGAACGCTCTGAGAATCGGCAGCGGAATGGCGGGTCATGATGCGTGACCTTGCCCCCTGTTTGGTCTAAAGGGAACCCGAAACGGCCTTACCGGCCAACAGGCAGCCAAAGCAAAGCAGAAGAGACAATCTGATGAAATTCTTTGTCGATACCGCCGACGTCGCCGAAATTCGGGAGCTGAACGATTTCGGCCTTCTCGACGGCGTGACGACCAACCCTTCGCTCATCATGAAGTCCGGCCGCGACTACAAGGAAGTCACGAAGGAAATCTGCGACATCGTCGAAGGTCCCGTGTCTGCCGAAGTCACTGCGGTCGACTATGACGGCATGATGCGCGAAGCAGAAGTTCTCGGTGCGATCGCCGACAATGTCTGCATCAAGCTGCCGCTCACGCTCGCCGGTCTCAAGGCCTGCAAGGCCCTCACCGAACAGGGCAAGCTGGTCAACGTAACCCTGTGCTTCTCCGCCAACCAGGCGCTCCTGGCTGCCAAGGCCGGCGCAACGTTCATCTCGCCCTTCATCGGCCGCCTCGACGACATCCATCTCGACGGCATGGACCTGATCCGCGAGATCCGCCAGATCTACGACAATTACGGCTTCGACACCGAAATCCTCGCAGCGTCGATCCGCACCGCGAACCACATCAAGGACGCCGCTCTCATTGGCGCCGATGTGGTCACTGCGCCGCCGGCCACGCTCAAGTCGCTCGTCAAGCACCCGCTGACGGACAAGGGTCTCGAGACGTTCCTGGAAGACTGGAAGAAGACCGGCCAGACGATCGCCTGATCGGCACCTGGTTCAAGAGCATCAAGCCGGCGGGCCCCGTCCGCCGGCTTTTTTCATGCGTCGTCATCATCCATTTCGTCGGCCTCGTCCGGAAGCTGCCCCGTCAGACGCATGCTCTCGATCCAGGTCGATCCATCCTCCTGCCGGATCACCGTCTTCGCCCGCACACCAGTGCGTTTCACGATCAGGTCTGCCAGTTCGGGCGCGTGGGTGACGACCCAGATCTGCGCATCCTTCGCCGCCCGCGCGATCATGTCGGCAAGCGGCGCGAGCATGGACGGATGCAGGCTCGCTTCGGGCTCATTCAGCGCAATGAAGGGCGGTATGCGATAGGCAAGAAGCGCTGCGGCAAGACCCAGGAACCGGATCTGGCCATCCGAGAGCTCCGCAGCCGAGAAGACGCGCTGTGGAAATTGCGGGAAGACGACGCCGAAGCGCGCTTCGCGATCCGGCAGCGGAATATCGAGCCAAGCACCTTTCAAGGCATCGGCAACGGCCCGGTCGAGATCGACCGTATCGCCACGGATATGTTTCAGCGTCGCCATCACAGCCGCGAGATTGCTGCCATCCATGTCGAGCATGGGCGCCGTCACGGCAAGCGATGCTGCCCTCAAGGGCGACCCGGCGTCGCTGCGAAAGCCGTGATAAAAGCGGAACCTTGCAAGCGTATCGCGCACGATCGCCGCTTCCGCATGGAGCCCCGAGCCGCCAAGCGCAGCGAGACCCGTTTCGGATGAAAGAAGCCTGATGGGGTACTCCTGCATCCGTCCATCCGCATCGCGGTAGGACAGTCCCTGGCCGGCGCGTTTCATCACGTCCACGACACGCCGGCCTTGATCGATGGAGAGCCGCTCTTCCTTGATTTGCGGCTCGAACGGAAATCCGGCGCCCATCGGCGGCGTCAGCCCGGCATCGATCGTGTAGCGCCAGCCAAGCGCCGTATCCTCGTCCAGAAGTTCGACGGTGATCGACAGGCGAACCGGCCGCCCCTTCCTGCGCGTGCCGGTCCACAGCACAGCCGCCATGCCGCCCTCCGCAGCGATCTCGCGCGCAAATGTCCCTTCCGCCGCCGCCTGGGCGAGATGCAGCGCCCGATAGAGATTGGATTTGCCGACGCCATTGTCGCCGACGAAGACATTGACGTCGCCGATCTCCATGCGGATCGACTTGAGCGAGCGATAGCCGGCAACGGTCAGCGACCGGAGTTTCATCGACATGACGCCGCCATCAGATATGGAGCGCCGCGCCCAGCGCCTTCAGCGCCGCTTCCTGCAGAGCCTCGCCTTGTGTCGGATGGGCATGGATCGTGCCGGCGATGTCTTCCAGCCGCGCGCCCATCTCGATCGCGATGCCGAAGGCGGCAGAGAGTTCCGAAACGCCTTTCCCCACCGCCTGGATACCGAGAACGAGATGGTTGTCCGCCCGAGCGACCACTCGCACGAAACCCTGCTCGGCTTCCATCGTCATCGCCCGGCCATTGGCCTGGAACGGGAAGAGACCGATCTTGACCTCGCGGCCACCACGACGCGCCTCGTCGGGCGAAAGCCCCGCCGTCACGATCTCCGGATCGGTGAAACACACCGCCGGGATCACGCGCTTGTCGAAGGCGCGGCGGTGACCCGCAATGATTTCCGCCACCATCTCGCCTTGCGCCATGGCCCGGTGCGCAAGCATCGGCTCGCCCGTGACGTCGCCGATCGCGTAGACGCCGCGCATCGAGGTGCGGCAGGTCTCGTCGATGCGGATCGCAGCGCCGGAGCGGTCGAGATCGAGTTCTTCGAGGCCCCAGCCTTCCGTCAGCGGCCGCCGACCCACCGTCACCAGCACCTTATCGGCTGCGATGCGCAGGTCGTTGCCGTCTGCCCCCTCGACCAGAAGCGCATCGCCTTTGCCGGAGAGCCCGCGCGCTTTTGCCCCGAGGACGACCTCGATGCCGAGCTCGCCCAGCCGCTTCGCGACAGGGCGCGTCAGTTCACCGTCATAGAGCGGCAGGATACGATCGGCGGCTTCGACGATGGTCACCTGTGAGCCGAGCTTGGCGAAGGCCGTGCCGAGTTCGAGCCCGATATAGCCGGCGCCGACAATGGCGAGCCGCTCCGGCACGGCTTTGAGTGCCAGCGCGTCCGTCGAGGAAATCACCGACCCGCCGAAGGGAAGCCCGGGCAACGGCACCGATTCCGAGCCGGTGGCGATCACGATCGCTTCCGCCCGGATGACCTGGACGCCGGTTTCGGTCTTGACCTCGACTGTCTTGCCGTCGCGAAACCGCGCCCAGCCTTGCACGGTCTTCACGCCGGCCTTCTTCAAGAGCCCGGCAACGCCCGTCGTTAGGCGCCCCACGATCTTGTCCTTCCAGCCCATCGTACGGGTGAGATCGATGCGTGGCTCGGCAAGCGTGATGCCGAGCGGACTTTCGCCAGTCGCCATCGCCTTGGTCTCGGCAAACTGATCGGCCGCATGGATGATCGCCTTGGATGGGATGCAGCCGACATTGAGGCAGGTGCCGCCGGGCTTCACCGCCTCCACGATGACCGTATCGATGCCGAGCTGACCGGCCCGGATGGCGCAGACATAGCCGGCCGGGCCGGCGCCGATGACGAGAAGCTTGCAGGAAATGTCCTTCATCACCGTCCCCTCACGCCACGAAGATCATGGCCGGCGTCTCCAGCAGCGTCTTGATGCGCTGGACGAAGACCGCCGCGTCATGGCCGTCGATGATCCGGTGGTCGAAGCTGCAGGACAGGTTCATCATGCGCCGCGGCACGAACGCGGTGCCGTCCCAATGCGGGCGGATCGCCATCTTGTTGACCCCGATGATCGCAACCTCCGGATGGTTGATCACCGGCGTTGTCACGATGCCGCCGAGCGCGCCGAGCGAGGTGATGGTGATCGTGGAACCCGAAAGCTCCTCGCGCGTCGCCGTGCCCGATTTCGCCGCGTCCGAAAGCCTGCCGACTTCGGCCGCGTACTCCCAGAGGTCGCGCGCCTCGCAGTGCTTGGCAACGGGCACGACGAGCCCGGACGGTGTTTGCGCCGCGATGCCGATATGGACACCGCCATGGCGGTGAATGATGTTCGCCTCGTCGTCGAAATGGCTGTTGAACTGCGGCTGGGCCGCGATCGCCTTCACCATCGCCCGCATCAGGAACGGCAGCAGCGTCAGTTTCGGCTGGTCTTGCCGCTTGTCACGGTTCAGCGCCGCTCGCAGATCCTCGAGCGCCGACATGTCCACTTCCTCCACATAGGTGATGTGGGGAATGTGCCTCTTGGCGATCGCCATCTTCTCCGCGATCTTGCGGCGGAGGCCAACGAGCTTGATGTCCTCGACATCCGTGCGGCGCATGAGACCGGCCGGCGACGCCGCCTTTGGACCCTTGGCAACGAACTGATCGAGGTCGTCATGGGTGATCCGGCCAGCTGGGCCGGACCCCGCCACCTGCCGCAGATCGATGCCCGCATCACGGGCACGCAGCCGCACGGCCGGCGAGGCAAGCGGCTTGTCGGCACTGGTTGCCGCAACTGGGCGGGTAGGCCGCTTGAGGCTTGGCTCCCTCGGCGCGGCATCCTTTGCCGGCTTCCTATCGACCGTCTCGGGTTCGGTTGCAGGCGGTGGCGGCAAATCCTCGCCCTCGCCGCTCAGCCCGTCAGCGATTAGCGCTTCCTCCGCGCCGTCATCCATCGGCTTCGGGGTCGGGTCTTCGTCCGATCCGGCCTCACCCGTCCTGATGCGCACGATCACCGAGCCGACGGCGACGACATCGCCAACGTCCGCGCCGAGCCAGGCGATCTCGCCATCGCAGGGTGCCGGAATTTCCACCGTTGCCTTGTCGGTCATGACGGCGGCGACGATATCGTCTTCCCGCACGGCATCGCCGATCTTCACATGCCACTCGACGAGTTCGGCCTCGGCGACGCCTTCGCCGACATCGGGCAGCTTGATTGCGCGTTCGCCCATCGCCTCAGCCCTCCATCGTCTCGATCATCGCCCGGCCGACACGTGCGGGCCCGGGGAAATAATCCCACTCCTGCGCATGCGGATAGGGCGTGTCCCAGCCGGTCACGCGCGTGATCGGCGCTTCCAGATGGTAGAAGCAGTGCTTCTGCACGAGCGCGGCAAGCTCCGCGCCGAAGCCGGATGTCAGCGTCGCTTCATGCACGATCACGCACCGTCCGGTTTTTGAAACGGAAGCAACGATCGTTTCCAGATCGAGCGGCAGCAGCGTCTTGAGGTCGATGATTTCGGCATCGATGCCCGTATCGGCAGCGGCGGCCTCCGACACATAGGTCATCGTGCCATAGGCGAGCACCGTCAGTTCCGCTCCCGCCCGGCGCACCTCCGCCTTGCCGAGCGGCACGGTGAAGTGTCCCTCCGGAACCTCGCCCAGCGCATGCTTGGACCAGGGCGTGACAGGCTTGTCGTGATGCCCGTCGAACGGCCCGTTATAGAGCCGCTTCGGTTCCAAAAAAATCACAGGATCCGGATCCTCGATCGCCGCGATCAGCAGACCCTTGGCGTCGACGGGGTTGGATGGAACGACGACCTTCAAGCCGGAGACATGGGTGAACAGCGCTTCCGGGCTCTGACTGTGCGTCTGCCCGCCGAAAATGCCGCCGCCTGTCGGCATGCGTATCACGATCGGGCAGGTGAACTGGCCGTTCGAGCGATAGCGGATACGCGCGGCTTCCGACGCGATCTGATCGAATGCGGGATATACATAATCGGCAAACTGAATCTCGATGCAGGGCCTGAGGCCATAGGCCGCCATGCCGATCGCCGCACCGACGATGCCCAGCTCGGAAATCGGCGTATCGAAGCACCGCGTCTTCCCGTATTTCTGCTGAAGGCCCGCCGTGCAGCGGAAAACGCCGCCGAAATAGCCGACATCCTCGCCGAACACGACCACGTCGTCATCGCGCTCCATCGACACATCCATGGCCGACCGGATGGCTTCGATCATCGTCATGCGCGGCATGGGCGATCTCCTTTGATCGAACCAGAAAGCCACGCAATTCCGGCATGCGCGTGGTCTGCACCCGGGCCCAACCCTACGTCCGTCATCCTCGGGCTCGTCCCGAGGATCTGCCAGCCCATCCGTGTCGCCGAGCCGCCAGTGGATGGTCGGGACGACCATGACGGCGTAGATGGACGTGCGACGTCAGTTAATTTCTCACGACCCTCCATCACACCCCCGCCTCCTGGCGCTGGCGCCTGAGATGCGGTGGCATGGTTTCGTAGACGCCCTCGAACATGTCGCGCGTGGAGGGTTTGCCGCCCGAATGCAGCGTGCCGTGGCTCTCTGCCTCTTTCTGGGCGGCGATGACGCTGTCCATCACTTCTGCCTCCGCCTGCTTGTGGCGCTCGTCGCTCCACAGCCCTTTGGCGATCAGATGGTTCTTCAGCCGGATGACAGGATCGCCGAGAGGCCAAGCGTCCGATTCGGTCTTTGCACGGTAGGCGGATGGGTCGTCGGAGGTGGAGTGTGCGCCGACGCGGTAGGTGACGTACTCCACGAGCGTCGGACCCAGATTGCGACGCGCCCGCTCGACCGCCCATTTCGCCACCGCATGGACGGCCAGATAGTCGTTGCCGTCGACCCTGAGCGACGGGAGGCCGAAGCCGAGACCTCTCGCCGCAAAAGTGCCGGAACCACCGCGCGCAATGCCCTGGAAGGTGGAGATCGCCCACTGGTTGTTGACGATGTTGAGCACGACCGGCGCCTGATAGGTGGAGGCGAAGACCAGTGCTGCGTGAAAATCGCTCTCCGCCGTCGATCCGTCGCCGATCCAACCTGCGGCAATCCTGGTGTCGCGCTTGATGGCGGACGCCATCGCCCACCCGACCGCCTGGATGAACTGCGTGCCGAGATTGCCGGAAATCGAGAAGAAGCCGTGCTCCTTCGACGAATACATGATCGGCAACTGCCGGCCCTTCAGCGGGTCGGCTTCGTTGGAATAGATCTGGTTCATCATGTCGACCATTGGATAGCCGCCGGCGATCAGAAGGCCGGCCTGCCGATAGGTCGGGAAGTTCATGTCGCCCGGCTCCATCGCCTTGCGAAACGCGCAGGAGACCGCCTCCTCGCCCATATGCTGCATGTAGAACGACGTCTTGCCCTGGCGCTGCGCCGTCTGCATGCGGGCATCGAAGGCGCGCAGGGTCATCATGTCGCGCAGGCCGTCGCGCAGGTCCTCGTCGGTGAGGCTTCCCGCCCAGGGGCCGACAGCCTCGCCCTTTCGATTGAGCACGCGGATGATCGAGAAGGCGAGATCGCGGATATCGCGAGGATCGACATCGACCGGGGGCCGCTCGACGGTCCCCGCCTGCGGTATCTTCACCGAAGAAAAGTCAGGCTGATCGCCGGGCCTGACGGAAGGCTCCGGCACATGCAGTTGAAGCGGCCCGTTTCCGGTTGAACTTCCGGCCATCAGCACCTCCCGTTCGATGTCCTTGTCGAACGGTAGAGGCGATTGCGCGCGAAATCCATGCCCGCGCGCAATCTGTTCAGTGCATCAGGTTTCTTGAAGCGCCTCGGCGGCGGCCCGGCCGCGCTTGGACAGCTTGGTCCAGAGGATTGGGCCGGCAACGGCGGCGATGGCGACGGCATAGATCGTCAGCGCGATCCAGGACGTGAAGAGGAAGGAAAAATCGCCCTGGTTGATCATCAGACCGCGTCGCAGTTGTTCCTCTGCCAGCGGGCCGAGGATCGCCCCGACGAGAACCGGTGCCAGCGGATAATCGAAGCGGCGCATGATGAAGCCGATGATACCGAAGACCAGCAACAGGATCAGTGCGAAGGCCGAGCCCTGCGCGCCGACGATGCCGAGCGATGCGAAGGTCATGATGCCAGCGTAAAGCCACGGGCGCGGGATCGTCAGAAGCTTCACCCAGATACCGACGAACGGCAGGTTGAGGAGCACCAGCATCAGATTGGCGATGAACAAGCTGGCGATCAGACCCCAGACCAGCTGAGGATTGTTGGTGAAGAGCAGAGGGCCCGGCTGCAGGCCGTATTGCTGAAAACCGGCGAGCATGACGGCTGCGGTTGCCGAGGTCGGCAGGCCGAGCGTCAGAAGCGGGATGAGCGTGCCGGCGGCCGATGCGTTGTTGGCCGATTCGGGGCCGGCAACACCTTCGATCGCGCCCCTGCCGCTGTCGAATTCCTCACGGGCGATGCCTTTAGCGGTCCGGCGCTCGGTCGAATAGGACAGGAAGGTCGGGATCTCGGCGCCGCCAGTCGGCAGCGGGCCGAAGAGGAAGCCGAGGCCCGTACCGCGCAGGAACGGCTTGAAGCAGCGCTTCAGCTCGGCGAGGCTCAGCCAGACCGAGCCCTTCACCGCCTGCAGCTTCTCGTTGATCGTGCTCGCCTGCGAGGCGATGAACAGGGTTTCACCGATGGCGAACAGGCCGACGGCGATGATGGCGATGTCGATATTGTCGCGAAGCTGCGGAACACCGAAGGACAGTCGCGCCTGGCCGGTCAGGCTGTCGATGCCGACGAGGCCGATCGACAGGCCGATGAAGAGCGCCGTCAGGCCGCGGATGAGCGAACCGCCGAAGGCCGCCGAAACCGTGAGGAACGACAGCACCATCAGCGCGAAATATTCCGCCGGGCCGAAGGAGAGCGCCACCTTCACCATCAGCGGCGCGATGATCGCAAGGCCGATCGTGGCACAGGTGCCGCCGAAGAAGGAGCCGATGGCCGCAGCGCCGAGCGCTTTGCCGCCGCGCCCGTCCTTCGCCATCTTGTTTCCCTCGAGCGCCGTCATGATCGACGCGGTCTCGCCGGGGGTGTTCAGGAGGATCGAGGAAATCGCCCCGCCATACATGCCGCCATAATAGATACCGGCGAACATGATCATGGAGCCGGTGGCCCCGAAGGACAGCGAGACGGGCAGAAGAAGGGCTACGGTCAGTGCCGGTCCGAGGCCCGGCAGAACACCGACGGCCGTGCCAAGCAGAACACCGAGCAGCGCGAAGCCGAGATTGGCCGGCTGTGCTGCGATGAGCAGACCATCGAAAAGAAGCGCGAACGTATCCATGATCGTCGGAATACTCTCGTTTGGGCAGCGACCGCTGGCTCAAGCCTGAAATTCAGAGGCGTCGCTCGGCAAGCTGCAATTCTGCAAGGACGGAAGTGGCTGGTGCGTTTCCAGGTGCGGCGAGAACGGGTTCACCGCACAGAAACGCGACACCTCTAACGAAACAGCGCGTTGAGATACGGCTCGATCAGCCCGGCCGGCAGCGACAGCCCGAGACCCTGGCGAAAGAGCACGTAAAGCAGCGCGGAGATCACCACGCCGACGAACACGGTCAGGATCACTGGCTTGCGGCCGAAACCGCGCGCGGCACCACCGAACAGGACCCCGGACGCGATGATAAAACCGGCGCCCGCATAGAGCAGCGCGGTCATGCCGGCGAGTGCCCCGATGATCCAGATTACCGGACCCCAGTTCAAGGCTTCGCGTTCGGGAAAATCGCCGCGCCGTGCCATCACGACTGTCAGCACGCCGAAAACGGCAATGCCGATGGCGACGATGTAAGGGAAGATCTCCGGCCCGATCTGCGCATAGCTGCGCCGTTCGGGATAGGAGGACGCGTCGAGCGCGATCAGGGCGGAGAACAGAAACAGCCCGATTGCGATCGCCAATCCACCGAGGTCGAACTTGCGACGGGCCGCCTCGTCGGGCCGGCGCATGCCGGCCCCGCCCTGTTCGTGCGTCGCCATCTTACTGGCTGATGCCGAGGTCGGAGAGGATGGCAGTCGTCGCCTCGATCTCCTGGTTCAGGTAGGCCTCGAACTCTTCACCATCGAGATAGGTGTTCACCCAGCCGCGGTTTTCGAGTTCGGTGGCCCAGGCTTCGGATTCCGACATCGCACGGATCGTGTCGGTTAGCGTCTGGCGCTCTTCATCCGAAATGTCCGGAGCGGCTGCGATCATGCGCCAGTTCTGGACGTCGAGGTCGAAGCCCTGCTCGGCAAAGGTCGGTGCGTCGACATAGTCCTGCCGCTCCGGAGCGGTGATCGCGATCACCTTCACTTCGCCGGCTTCGATCTGCGAGGCAAACTCGCTGTAGCCCGAGATGCCGACAGTGACCTGGCCGCCGAGAATGGCCGCAAGCGCTTCACCGCCACCGGAGAACGGGATGTAGTTCAAGGCGCGCGGATCGACATCGGCTGCCTGGGCGAAGAGGCCGGCCGCGATGTGGTCGACGCCACCAGCGGAACCGCCACCCCAGGTGACGGAGCCTGGATCGGCGCGCATGGCTTCGGCCAGCTCTTCGGCATTGTCGATTTCGCTGTCGGCCGGAGCGATGACGACGACATACTCGCCGGTCAGACGGGCGATCGGTGTGACATCGGCAAGCGTGACCGGAGCGGCGTTGGCGATGATCGCGCCGACCATGACGTAGCCGCCGACGATCGTTGCCGTCGGATCGCCCGCCGAGCGGTTGACGAACTGCTGGAGACCGATCGTGCCGCCGGCACCGGCAACGTTCTCGACCTGGATGTTGGACGCAAGACCTTCAGCCTGGAGCACCGACTGGATCGAACGGGCCGTCTGGTCCCAGCCGCCGCCGGGCGCTGCGGGCGCCATGATCTTCAGTTCGTCCATCTGCGCGAAAGCGGATGTGCTGGTGAGCAGTGCCGCGAAAGCAGCAGCGAAAATGGTTTTCTTCAAGATGACCTCCCAAATGTTCTGTTTCGGACGCCATGCGGCGTCGCTTCGAACGGCTGGAAGGGCAATGAAACTGTCAAATGGGCGGGGCGCTGAGCAACCTCCTCCCAAGGATCGTTGAGGCCCTCCCAGACCCGATCACGGCAGACGTTAACACGTCAACCTGTCGTCCACCTGTCAGCCCTTGCCCGGCTTGATCATGGAGGCGAGACGATGCCGCGCCAAGTCTCCAGAAAGCGAGCGCGCCGCTGCTGGTCGAGCGCGACCATGAGCGCCGGGCCGAGCGCAATCGGCTGCACCGCGCCTCGCCCCATCTCGGTAATGTTCGCCGCCGTCCAGATGCCGCGCACGCCGTCTCTTACGGCACCGAGCGCCGTCGGTCCTGCTGCCACCGCCTGGCCCTCGTCGGAAAGGAGAAAATCGAGAAAGAGTCTTGCCGTTTCGGCATTCGGCGCATCGCGTGCGATCACCGCGCTGCGGGTCAGCACCAGCACGTAATCATCGGGCACGATGATCTGGATGTTTGCGCCCTCCGCCTGCCGGGCAAAAGCGTAGGAGCCCAGCACATTGTAGGCGATCGCCAGTTCGCCGGCGTCGACCCGGTCGAGAATATCAGGGCTCGACCCGCTGAGCACCGCGGCCGTCCGCCCGAAAGCCGAAGCGAGACGCCAGAACTGTGATGAAATCAGTTGATCCTGGACGGCGAGCAGATAGCCGACCCCGCTCGTTGCGATGTCGTAGGTCGCGACCTTTCCCGTCAGGCGCGCGACATTGCCTTCCAGAAACTCCGCAAGCGCCAGATGCGTGCGCGGCGCTTCATCCTGCGAGACGAGATCAGGATTGTAGACGATCACTGCGGGCTCGAAGGTAAACCCGAAAACTTCGTTCCGCCACGTCGCCCAATCCGGCACCGACACCGCGGCGGGTTCATGCCGCAATGCATGCCCATCATTGGCGAGCTTCACCTGCAGGTCAGACGAAGAACTGATCATCAGATCCGCCGGGGGATCGAGCGTGCCGGCAAGATAATTCTCGTACATCAACAGCGTGTCGGTCTCGTCGTAACGAACAGCGACGTCAGGATAGCGCTCCTGAAAGGCCTCGACGAACAGCGTGAAGAGCCGCGTATCCGTCGTCCCAACAATCGTCAGCGTTGCCGTTTCCACGGATCTTGCGGGGAAAACGAGCGGTTCGGCAGCAGCTTCGTGCGACGGCATGAACCATGCGCCGACCAGAAGCGCGATCGCCGCAGGGATCGCCCCTCGTCCGGCCCGACCCTCCCGGCGATCGCTTCCGCGCCCGGAAAGCGGCAGGCATATCTCGGCAACGAGGCCACCACCGGCACGGTCCTTTAACGTGAAGCGCCCGCGATGCGCCTCGGCCACGCGGCGCACGATCGCCAGCCCCAAGCCTGAACCCGGCTGATCGCCGGCGCTCGCGCCGCGACGAAAGCGCTCCATCACGGCCTCCTTCTCCGCATGTGGGATGCCAGGCCCCCGATCGAGAACCGACAATGTCAGCACGTCGCCGTCGTCTCCCTTCGCGCGCTCCACGCGGATGATCACGTCGCCCTGCGAATAGGCGAGCGCGTTGTCGACCACGTTCTTCAGCATCTCGCGCATGACGACGCGATCGGCGGGAAAGCCGATTTCTGCAACATCGGCTTCCATCTCGACGCTGATGCGCATCAACTGATCCGGATCGAGCCGCTGCGCCACTTCGTTGACCAGCGCACCGATAGCCGTCACCTGCACGTCGCGCAGATCGAGGCGATGCGAGACCGTCGCATCCATCAGCAACTGGGTCACAAGCTGGCTCGATTGCACGGCACCTTGATGGATCCGCTCGACCCGGGCGCGCATGGCAGCCGGATCCGTTTCGTCCATCGCGACTTCCGCCTGTGCGCGCAGCGAGGCAAGCGGCGTACGCACCTGGTGGGCCGCCTCCGCCACCAATTCGCTGAGACGCACCATGGACTGGTTCAGCCGTGCCATGAACTCGTTCAGTGCGCCGACGACGTGACGCACCTCCACCGGCACCGGAATGTCCACCGGCGAAAGATCGTCAGGCGAGCGGGCGCGCAATTCGCGCTCCAGCGTGAGCAGCGGCGCGAAAATGCGCCGGATGAGGTACCAGACGAGCCATGCAGCCAGCAGCGTCAGGACCAGCAGCGGCACCAGCGCATTGTTGACGATCTCGCGCGACAGCGTTTCGCGCGCGCCTTGCGTTTCGGCGACACGGATCGTGACCCAGCCAGTTCCGTCCGCCGTCGAGATCAGGCGACCGACGCTTGCAACCCGCACCACCTCGCCGCCATAACGCACGTCGTCGAACTCAGCATCGAGCGTTTGCGCAAGTGGCATATCGGCAGCAAGATCGTCATAACCGGTGACGAGCGAGCCATCCGGCGCACGCACGGCGTAGAAGACCCGGTCGTCGCCCGACACCATCGCGAAGGATGCGTAGGGAAGCTCCACAGTCACATCGCCATCCTCGATCTGCACCGCGCCAGCGATGGTCAGCGCCGAGGCTGCAAGCAGCCGGTCGAAGGCGCGATCGGACGCGCGTTCGGCATAGTCCCTGATAAATACCAAAAGAATCAGCGCAGCGGCAACGAGAAGAAACGCCGCAAGGGCCGTGATCCGTCGGCGGATCGAAAAGCTGTCAGCGCGCATCGGCAGGGCGAGCCTCCGCATCGGCCCTGGCAAGATACCCGATGCCACGCACGGTCAGGATCGACACCCCGGAATTCTCGATCTTGCGGCGCAGGCGAGAGACGTAGAGTTCGAGCGCATTGACCGCGACATCCTCGTCGATCGAAAAGAGCTGCTGCATCAGGCGCTCCTTCGCAACCACCTGGCCGGCGCGCGACAACAAAATCTCCAGAAGCCGAAACTCCCGTCTCCCGATCTCGACCGGCACGCCTGCGATCGTGATCGAGTGCGCTGCGGTTTCCATCACCAGATCGCCGAGCACCATGCGACTGGTTGCGTGCCCCGCCGGCCGACGCATGAGCGCGCGCAGCCGCGCTTCAAGCTCGCGCAGATCGAACGGTTTGACGAGATAATCGTCGGCCCCCATGTCAAGCAGGCTGACGCGGTCGTCGATTTCCGAGCGCGCCGTGACGACGAGCACCGGCGTATCGTCGCCGCCACTGCGCAGCGCCGAGATCACCGAAATCCCGTCGCGCTGCGGCAGCATGAGATCGAGGACGATGGCATCGAACGACGCATCGCGCGCAAAAGCAAGCGCCGCTTCTCCGTCGCGCACCCAATCGACCGAATGGCCGGAACGTTTGAGGCGACCCTCCACCGCTTCGCCCAGATCGCGATTGTCTTCGACCAGCAGAATGCGCATCGGCCTGAATGATCCTCCTCTTCGCCGCGGCATTCGCAGCGAGATGGATTTTCAAGCCGTAGCGCGCAAAAAGCAATTCTGACGTGAGGGATCGCTCGGCAGCAGCACGCGATCAGAATTGGACGCGAAATGCGCGGTCAGGATCGGCCTTGAGCCCATAGACAGAGTGATACTCGAGCGCTTTGGTGACGACGGCCGGATCACCTTCGAGCTGGTCAGGCTGCAGCAATTCACCGATCGTGAATTCGAAGGTCTGGCTCTTCTTGTTGAGAAGCTCGTGAAAAACCGTCATGTCGCGCAGCTCAGTCGACCATTTCGACAGCCAGTAGAACAGGCCCGAATTGCGTGCGGTCATGTGGACCGGCAGGATCGGCAGCCCGTATTTGCGCGACAGCGAAATCGCCGAAGACTTCCACGGCCGCTCGTTCAGCGTGCCATTGGCCCAATAGGCGATGCGGCCCGAGGGAAACAGCACCGTCGCTTTTTCTTCCTTCACCGCGCGCGTCGTCAGCTGCAGCGTTTCGCGCGCTTTCAGCTTGCTCTTGTGCTCTTCGCGCCACTCGACGGGGATCACCATCTCGACGAAGCGTGGATTGACGCGGATAGCATCGCGGTTGGCGAAGAACATCATGTCCGGCCGGCGATTCTTCAGAAGATCGAAGACGGCGATCCCGTCCGCGATCCCGGTCGGGTGGTTCGACACCATGATGAAGCCGCCCTTGTCAGGGATACGCTCGCCGCGCTTCACTTCGACATTCAGATTCAGCTGTGCGCTGGCATATTCGAACGCTTGGAAGCCTGGCATGTTGGCGACGGCGTCTGCAAACTGCAGCGCCTTGCCGTAGTGCAGCGCGCTGTAGAGGAATGGTCGCATCACCGGCCAGAGCGGATGATTGACCAGACGCTGTCCGCGCTCGGCGATGAGCTCATCGACGATATGGCCGGGGCGGCCTTGGGACAGCAGTGCAATGGCATCGACCACGCCGTGAATATCGCGCTTCTGCACCATAAGTGTCCCCGTTATCGCGTCCAACCGGACATCGCATGCTCTTGTAAAGACAGCATGACAGCCCCTTTTCCGACATCACTCACTAACATCGTAACCCTTATATAACCATTGTCGCAGAGGCTTCGAGGAAAGCCACCGGATATCAAATGACGTTTCTCGGGCGTAACGTAGCGTGACAACCGAACTGCTCCCTGCCGCGCCGGACGTGATGATGCAGCGTCAGCGATGGCTTGATGGCCTCAGCATGCAGCGGCGTCTGTCAGCAAACACACTTGAGGCTTACGAGCGTGATCTCCGGCAATTCCTCCAATTCATGAGCCGGCACATAGGTTCCATGCCTGCGATCGCCGATCTCGCAAATCTTCGTCCGACAGATCTGCGTGCCTTCCTCGCCAGCCGACGCCGCGACGGAGCGGGGGCACGCACGCTCGGACGCGGGCTTGCAGGCGTCCGCTCGTTCCTGCGCCATCTGGAACGCGAAGGCCTCGTGAACGCAGCCGGCGCCCGCCATGTGCGCGCCCCCAAGACCGGGCGAAGCCTGCCAAAGCCTCTGTCGGAAGAGCAGGCCGTCGCCGTCGCGAATCTCGGTGATCAGATGTCCGACGAACCCTGGATCGCCGTCCGCAATGCCGCATTGCTGACGCTGCTCTACGGCTGCGGTCTTCGCATCTCGGAAGCGCTTGCCTTGACGCCGGCGTCGGTCGGCCCGACCACGACGACGCTGCGCATAGCAGGCAAAGGCGGCAAGACGCGGCTCGTTCCGCTCATGGATGTTGCCAGACAGGCAATTGCCGAATACCAGCGACTTTGCCCGTATCATCTCGCAGCGCCAGAGCCGCTCTTTCGCGGCGCTAGAGGCGGCGTGCTTCATGCGGCAATCATCCAAAAGGAAATGCGCAAGATGCGGTCCGCGCTGGGTCTCCCCGATACGGCGACCCCGCATGCGCTCCGCCACTCCTTCGCCACGCATCTTCTGGCTGGCGGAGGCGATCTCAGGACCATCCAGGAACTGCTCGGGCATGCGAGCCTCTCCACCACCCAGATCTATACCGGCGTCGACAGCGCCCGGCTCCTTGCCGCCTACCGCGCAGCCCATCCGCGCGCCTAGAGCGTTGCCAGGCGAACTGGGCACAGTTTCACCGTCTGGAATCGTGAGATCGGAGCGGCATTAACGATTTCTTGCGCGGGCGAATGTTATCGCAGAGCGATCAACAGCACCGGGATGTCTCGTGATCGCACGCATCAAAACCGTCACCGAAGAGCATCTGGCGCGCGGCGTCATCGGTTTTCTCGGATTCATCCACGTCATCATGGCGCTGAGCCTCCTCATGGTTCTGACGACGCTTGAGCGCGCCGACGCGCAGGAGCAGGCAGCCGCATGCGGCGGCGAGAACCTCATCGACCGCATGCGCGCCGAAGACGATCCACGTCTGCCGGCATTGCTGGAAGCGGCAGCGGCGACACCCAATGGTGAAGGCCTGTTGTGGCGTGTCGAGAACGAGGAAGGCGTCGCCTCCTATCTTCTCGGCACCATGCATGTCGCCGATCCGCGCGTGACGGAGCTGACCGACACCGTGAGCCAAGCGCTCGACGCATCGGAAACCGTGGTCATCGAAACCGACGAGATCCTCGATCCTGCCGTGGCGCAAGCGGCGCTCATTGCGCGTCCCGAACTGACGATGTTCACCGATGGCCGCACCCTGCGCACCGTGATGAGCGACGAGGATTTCGCGCTTGTCGAAACCCGGCTCGATGAGCTCGGCCTCCCCGTCGACGCTCTCGTGCACATGAAACCGTGGATGATCGCCGGTCTCGCTGCGCTTCCGGCCTGCGAACACGCCCGGAAGGCTGAAGGTGCCGCCTTCCTCGACCAGATGCTCGCAGAACAGGCGTTGGCAGACGGCAAGGCCGTCGACGGGCTTGAAACCATTGCCGAGCAGCTGGACGCCATGGCCAGCCTATCGCTCGAATTTCATGTGCGCGGTCTGGTGGAAACGCTGTCGCTCGGGCCCCTGCTCGAGGACGTCACGGCGACGATGACGGATCTCTACGTCGCGGGCGAAACCGGCATGATCATGCCGATGCTCCGCGCGGCTGCACCTGAGGGTCACGAAAGAGACGCGCAGGGCTATGCCGATTTCGAAGAGCGGATCGTCCTTGCCCGCAATCGCATCATGGCCGAACGCGCCGAACCCTTTCTGGATGAAGGCCAGGCCTTCATCGCCGTCGGTGCGCTGCACCTGCCCGGCGACGAAGGCGTGATCGAACTCCTGCGCGACGCCGGCTATTCGGTCGAACGGGCCGATTGAAACGGCGGCCGATCAGCCGCCGCTCCCTTGTCATGCTCGAAGCTTAGTTGGTCGTCTGACCTTCCCGCGCGATGAACTGGCCGCCGAGATACACATCCTGGCCGCCGCGCGTTCCGTTCGCCTTGAATACGCCACCGACGGCATCCGCGTTCTGGCCTAGGAACGAGCCGGTCACCGCAGAATCCGTGAAGCTTGCAACGGGTGTCGCCCCCTGCAACATGGTCACCGCCCCACCATCGAAATGCTGGCCGTTGATCTGCGAGCCATCGAGCCGGAGCGAGAAGTCCGCGGCGTCCTGCGTGCCGAAGCGACGCAGATTGGTAATCTCGCCGTCCACCGTCCCCGCACCGAAATCGGCGACCATGCGCACGTCGCCGCCGTAATCGACCTGGCTGTTGGATACGCCCGTGCCGGTCGCCACGCGCACGTAAGCGGCACCCTTGTCTGCATTGCCGGTATCCGTTGCCGTGAACGTCGCCGTTCCCGTGCGGGCTGCAACGGTCGAGGCTGGTGCGAAGTCGCCGCCATAGAAGATGCTGATCGTGTCGATCGGCTGGGTGATGTTCACCCGGTCCTGGTGGTGGTCGATCGTGAAGAACTCGTCGCTGCCGTTTTGGTCGAGGTCGTAATAGGTGACCATCACATCGGCGACGGACGCGCCGACATTTCCGACGAACTCGGATTGCTGCGCATTGGTCGTCGATGTCCCCCGCGCCGGATATTGCGCATCGGCCGTTGCGCCCGGAACAGCCGAACCGTCACGGTAGAGCCCGCCGGTGGTGATGGTGATCGAGCCATCGCCCTGCTTCGCGGTCGTCAAATCTGCCGTGCCTTCGATCGGAGCACTCGAGGTCACGAGATCGCCGGTTGGCACATAGGCGAACTTGCCCTGCTCATAGATCGGAACCGGTGTGGGGCTCGGCTGCTGCGCACGCGCAAACTTCGTCGAAACGCCGCGAATGGCGCTGCCGGTTCCACCGCCTGCGCCGCCACCGGCATCACCGCCGCCTCCTGCGCCACCACCGCCGGGCGCGCCGCCGGCACCGGCGCCAGGCCCGATCGATCCGGTCGTGGTCGAACCACCGCACGCGGCAAGCGCCAGCACAGGCGCCAGCGCAAGCACTGGCAGAATTTTCGTGGTCATTGTCTGTCGTCCCCAGCCCATATGTTGAGACGCGCGCCGCCTGGTTCAGGTTCGGCGCACGCTTTGCGGGACTAGAGAGACGACAGAGCGCGCACGGGTACAATCACCCGTACAGGTGAGAAAGCGGCGTCTCGGGAAAGACACCGCTTTCGATCTTCCTACATATGGATGGGCTTGAAGAAGGTGGCGAGCGCGGCTTCCTTGACCGCCTCCGACAAGGTCGGGTGGGCATGGCAAGTGCGCGCCAGATCTTCCGCCGATCCGCCAAACTCCATCAGCACGGCTGCCTCATGGATGAGATCACCCGCACCGGCGCCGACGATGTGCACGCCAAGCACCCGGTCGGTGTCCTTGTCTGCGAGGATCTTTACGAAACCTTCGGTGGCCAGCATTGCGCGGGCACGGCCGTTCGCGGTGAAGGGGAACTTGCCGGCCTTGTAAGCGACGCCGTCAGCCTTCAGTTGTTCTTCGGTCCGGCCGATGGAGGCGACTTCCGGCTGCGTGTAGACGACGCTCGGAATGACCTCGTAGTTCACGTGACCGGCCTGGCCGGCGATGATCTCGGCCACGGCCACGCCTTCGTCCTCGGCCTTGTGGGCAAGCATCGGACCTGCGACGACATCGCCGATCGCGTAGACGCCGGGCACCGAGGTTTGGAAATGCGCATCGATCTGCACGCGACCGCCCTTTTCCATGACGACGCCTGCATCTTCGAGGCCGAGCCCGTCCGTGTAAGGCCGGCGTCCCGTCGCAACGAGCACGATATCCGCGTCCACCGTCTGCGCCTCGCCGCCCTTGGCGGGCTCGAACGTGACGGAAGCACCTGCATCCTTGCGCGTGACGGCCGTTACTTTCTGGCCGAGCTTGAAGTCGAGGCCCTGCTTGGCCAGCATGCGCTGGAACTGCTTGGAGACTTCGCCGTCCATGCCACCGAGGATCGCATCGAGATATTCGACCACGGTGACCTTGGCACCGAGACGCGCCCAGACCGAGCCGAGTTCGAGACCGATGACGCCGCCGCCGACAACCACGAGGTGACCGGGCACCTTCTCCAGTTCCAGCGCGCCGGTCGAGGACACGATGACCTTCTCGTCGAAGGCAACGTCAACGCCCGGGATGTTCGCGACGTCGGAACCGGTGGCGATCACGATGTTCTTCGCCTCGATTTCCTGGCTTTCGCCGCCCTCCGTCGTCACCGACAGCTTGCCTTCGCCGAGCACCTTGCCGGTGCCGACGAGCACGTCGATCTTGTTCTTCTTCATGAGGAAGGAGACGCCATCGACATTGGCCTTAACGACCGCATCCTTGTGCGCCATCATCGCCGGCAGGTTGAGCGTCGGTGTTCCGACCTCGACACCAAGCTCGGCATGGCTGTGGCCCGCCTGGTGAAACACTTCCGAAGCATGCAGCATCGCCTTGGAGGGAATGCAGCCAATGTTCAGGCAGGTGCCGCCAAGCGTCGGGCGCTTCTCCACGATCGCGGTCTTGAGACCAAGCTGCGCAGCCTTCACGGCGCAGACATATCCACCCGGTCCAGAACCGATGACGACGACATCGTAAGCCATTGAATGAAATCCTTATACTCTGAAGCGGGCAGTCTGCCGGCCGCGCCTGGCTGAAGATGAAGCGCGGCCGTCGTGCTGTTATTCCTAAAGGTCGAGAACGAGACGCTCCGGATCTTCGAGGCTTTCCTTGACGCGCACCAGGAAGGTGACGGCTTCCTTGCCGTCGACGATGCGGTGATCGTAGGAAAGCGCCAGATACATCATCGGACGGATGACGACCTGGCCGCCGATCGCGACCGGACGCTCCTGGATCTTGTGCATGCCGAGGATGCCCGACTGCGGCGCATTCAGGATCGGCGAGGACATCAGCGAACCGTAGACGCCACCGTTCGAGATGGTGAAGGTGCCGCCCTGCATGTCGGCCATGCCGAGCTTGCCGTCACGTGCTGCAACACCGAGACGACCGATTTCCTGCTCGATCTCGGCAATCGACATCTGGTCCGCATCGCGCACGACCGGCACGACGAGGCCCTTGTCGGTGCCGACGGCGACGCCGATGTGGCAGAAATTCTTGAAGACGATGTCGTTGCCATCGATCTCGGCGTTAACGGACGGAATCTCCTTCAAGGCGTGCGTCACGGCCTTGGTGAAGAAGCCCATGAAGCCGAGCTTCACGCCGTGCTTCTTCTCGAAGAGATCCTTGTACTTCTTGCGCAGATCCATGACCGCCGTCATGTCCACCTCGTTGTAGGTGGTCAGCATGGCAGCGGTGTTCTGCGCATCCTTGAGGCGCTTGGCGATCGTCTGGCGCAGGCGCGTCATCTTCACGCGCTCTTCGCGGGACTCGTCGGCTTCACTGGAAGCAGGGCGCGGCGCCTTCGGTGCTTCTGCAGCCGGTGCGGCCGAGCTGCCCTTGTTGATCGCGTCGATCACGTCGCCCTTGAGAACCTGGCCACGCTTGCCGCTGCCCGAAACCTGATCGGCCGAAACGTTCTTCTCCGCCATCATCTTGGCGGCGGACGGTGCGGGCGGCATGTCGCCGGACTTTGCGGCAGGCTCGGCGGCTGGCTTGGCTTCAGCTGCCTTCGGAGCTTCGGCCTTCGGAGCTTCCGCCTTTGGCTCTTCCGTCTTGGCCGGCTGGGCGGCAGCACCCGATCCGGCGCCGATCTGGCCGAGCAGCGCGTTGACCTCGACCGTGTCGCCCGTCTGGGCCAGGATTTCCGTCAGCGTGCCGGACGCCGGTGCCGGCACCTCGACCGTGACCTTGTCGGTCTCAAGCTCGACCAGCGGCTCGTCGGCAGTGATCGTGTCGCCAACCTTCTTGAACCAGGTGCCGATCGTGGCTTCGGAGACGGATTCGCCCAATGTCGGGACGCGGATTTCGGTGGCCATGGCTGTCAGCTTTTCCGTTCAATAGGGGATCGAGATGAGAGGCGAGTGACGCCCGGCTTAATCGCCGAGCGCATCTTCGAGGAAGGCGTCGAGCTGCGCCTTGTGCTTGGACATGAGGCCCGTCGCCGGCGAAGCGGCAGCCGGACGGCCCGTGTAGCGCACGCGCTGGTACTTCGCGTCGATATGAGCGAGCACCCACTCGAGATAAGGATCGATGAAGGCCCAGGCGCCCATGTTCTTGGGCTCTTCCTGGCACCACACCATCTCCGCACCCCGGAAGCGCGACAGCTCGTTGATGAGCGCCTTGGCCGGGAACGGATAGAGCTGCTCCAGGCGCAGAAGGTAGATGTCGTCGATGCCGCGTGCTTCGCGCTCCTCGTAAAGGTCGTAATAGACCTTGCCGGTGCACATGACGACGCGACGGATCTTGCTGTCCTTCTGCAGCTTGATCTTCTCGTTCTTCAGGACTTCCGCGTCGTCCCACAGCAGGCGGTGGAAGGATGTTTCGCCCGAGAGTTCCGACAGCGTCGACACAGCGCGCTTGTGGCGCAGGAGCGACTTCGGCGTCATCATGATCAGCGGCTTGCGGAAGTCACGCTTCATCTGCCGGCGCAGAATGTGGAAGTAGTTAGCCGGCGTTGAGCAGTTCGCGACCTGCATGTTGTCTTCCGCGCACATCTGCAGCCAGCGCTCGAGGCGGGCCGAGGAATGCTCGGGGCCTTGCCCTTCGTAGCCATGCGGCAGAAGGCAGACGAGGCCCGACATGCGCAGCCACTTGCGCTCACCCGACGAGATGAACTGGTCGAACACGACCTGCGCGCCATTGGCGAAGTCACCGAACTGGGCTTCCCAGAGCGTCAGCGCATTCGGCTCCGACAGCGAGTAGCCATATTCGAAACCGAGCACCGCCTCTTCCGAAAGCATCGAGTTGATGACTTCGTAAAGTTGCTGGCCCTTGGCGAGATTGTTCAGCGAGATGTAGCGGTCTTCGCTCTGCTGGTCGTAGAGCACCGAATGGCGCTGCGAGAAAGTGCCACGCTCCACGTCCTGGCCGGACAATCGGACGGGATGGCCGTCAAGCAGCAGCGAGCCGAAGGCAAGCGCTTCGCCGGTCGCCCAGTCGATGCCTTCGCCGCTTTCGATCATCTGCGAGCGGTTCGCCAGGAACCGCTGGATCGTGCGGTGCGTCTCGAAGCCTTCCGGCACTTCGCAAAGCTTCCGGCCGATGTCCTTCAGCGTCTTCATCGGAACGGCGGTCTTGCCGCGGCGCTGCTCGTCCTGATTGTCGGCAACGCGCATGCCCGACCAGACGCCGTCCAGCCAGTCGGCCTTGTTGGGCTTGTAGGACTGGCCGCTCTCGAATTCCTGTTCCAGATGCGCGCGCCAGTCGGCCTTCATCTTCTCGAACGTACCGAGATCTATGTGACCTTCTTCGATCAGCTTCTTGGAGTAGATCTGCACCACGGTCTCGTGGCTGCGGATCTTCTTGTACATCTTCGGCTGCGTGAACGCCGGCTCGTCGCCTTCGTTGTGGCCGAAGCGGCGGTAGCAGAACATGTCGATGACGACCGGCTTGTGGAACGTCATGCGGAATTCCGCAGCGATCTTGGCCGCATAGACGACGGCTTCCGGATCGTCGCCATTCACGTGCAGGATCGGCGCCTCGATCATCTTCGCGACGTCGGACGGATAGGGCGAGGAGCGCGAGAAACGCGGGTTGGTCGTGAAGCCGATCTGGTTGTTCACGATGAAATGCAGCGTACCGGCAACGCGGTGGCCGCGAAGACCCGACAGGCCGAAACACTCGGCAACGACGCCCTGGCCCGCAAAGGCCGCATCGCCATGTAAGAGCAGCGGCAGAACCTGCGCCCGCGTCTCGAGCGGCACAATTTCATCGCGCGGCGAGCCGGAGAGAATGTCCTGCTTGGCGCGCGCCTTGCCCATGACGACAGGATTGACGATTTCCAGGTGCGACGGGTTGGCCGTCAGCGACAGGTGCACCTTGTTCCCGTCGAATTCGCGGTCCGACGAAGCACCGAGGTGGTACTTCACGTCGCCCGAACCTTCCACATCGTCAGGCGCGAACGAACCGCCCTTGAACTCGTGGAAGATCGCGCGGTGCGGCTTCGCCATCACCTGGCTCAGCACGTTGAGACGGCCGCGGTGCGGCATGCCCAGAACGATTTCCTTGAGCCCGAGCTGGCCACCGCGCTTGATGATCTGTTCCAGCGCGGGAATGAGCGCTTCGCCGCCATCGAGGCCAAAGCGCTTCGTGCCCTTGTACTTCACGTCGATGAACTGCTCGAAGCCCTCGGCCTCGATCAGCTTCTGCAGGATGGCCCGCTTGCCGTTCGCAGTGAACTCGACGCCTTTGTCCGGCCCTTCGATGCGGGCCTGGATCCAGGACTTCTCTTCCGGATTGGAGATGTGCATGAACTCCACGCCGATCGTGGAGCAATAGGTGCGCTTCAGGATGTCGAGCATCTCGCGCACGGTCGCATATTCGAGACCGAGGACGTTATCGAGGAAGATCTTGCGATCCATGTCCGCCTCGGTGAAGCCATAGGCCTCCGGCGACAGCTCGTTGTAGTCCTCGTTCTCCTCGGCAATGCCGAGCGGATCGAGCTTGGCGTGCAGGTGGCCGCGCATACGGTAGGCGCGGATCATCATGATGGCGCGAACCGAATCGCGTGTCGCGCGCAGCACTTCCTCGCTGGTCATCTGCGCCTGCTGTCCGGCCGCGGCAGGCGCCGCCGAAGCAGACCCCTTTGTGGAAATCTTCTTCTCGAAGTGCTTCTCGACGCGGCCCCAGTCGCCATCCATGGCCGATACCAGTTCGCCATTGGCATGGATCGGCCAGTTCTTCTGCTTCCACGAAGCACCGTCGGCTGCCTTGCGGGCGCTATCGGGCTCGTCTTTCAGCTGACCGAAAAAGGCCTGCCACTCGCCATCCACGCTGGCCGGATCGTCCTGGTAGCGAGCGTAGAGTTCCTCGATGTAGGCGGCGTTCGCGCCATAGAGGAACGACGTGGACTGAAAGAATTCGTTGGCGTCTTGCCTGGCCATCGGTGCCTGCGGAGGATCGCTCCGCCTCCTTCGTTGATTCGGGTGCTGCCGCTCTTTCGAAAGCGGCCCCGTTCTGTGCGACGAATGTGCCCGTCGCGGGGCGGGTGACCGGATTTCTGACGAACCCGAGCACCCTTGCGTAAAAGTCAGCCCTTGAGGACTTCGACCAGCGTCTTGCCGAGCTGTGCGGGGGACGGCGAGACGCGGATGCCGGCCGATTCCATGGCCGCGATCTTGTCTTCTGCTCCGCCCTTGCCGCCGGAAATTACGGCGCCGGCATGGCCCATTGTGCGTCCGGGCGGCGCCGTGCGGCCGGCGATGAAGCCGACCATCGGCTTCTTGCGGCCCTTGGCTGCTTCGTCCTTGAGGAACTGAGCGGCTTCTTCTTCGGCGGAACCGCCGATTTCACCGATCATGATGATGGATTCCGTCGCGTCGTCGGCGAGGAACATCTCGAGCACGTCGATGAACTCGGTGCCCTTGACCGGGTCGCCGCCGATGCCGACAGCCGTCGTCTGGCCGAGGCCTTCGTTGGATGTCTGGAACACAGCTTCATAGGTGAGCGTGCCCGAGCGCGACAGGATGCCGACGGAGCCCTTCTTGAAGATGGAGCCCGGCATGATGCCGATCTTGCACTCTTCCGGCGTGAGAACACCTGGGCAGTTCGGGCCGATGAGGCGAGACGAGGAGCGGTCGAGCCGCGCCTTCACCTTCACCATGTCGGAAACCGGAATGCCTTCCGTGATGCAGACGATCAGCGGAATTTCGGCATCGATGGCTTCGATAATCGCTTCCGCTGCGCCGGCCGGCGGAACGTAGATGACCGATGCGTTGGCGCCGGTGCGTTCCTTGCCTTCAGCGACCGAAGCGAAGATCGGCAGGTCGCGCGAGCCGCCGTTCACTGCGCCGGTCCAGGTTTCACCACCCTTCTTGGGATGGATGCCGCCGACCATCTTGGTGTCGTGGTAGGCGAGCGCCTGCTCCGTGTGGAACGTGCCGGTCTTGCCGGTCAGGCCCTGAACGAGGACCTTCGTGTCTTTGTTGACGAGAATGGACATCAATCCTGATCCTTCAATCCGTTAGCCGTTGACCGCCGCAACGATCTTCTTCGCTGCGTCGTCGAGATCGTCGGCAGCCGTGATGGCGAGTCCGGACTCGTTGAGGATTTTCTTGCCAAGCTCGACATTGGTGCCTTCGAGGCGCACGACGAGCGGCACCTTGAGACCGACTTCCTTGACGGCCGCGACGACACCCTCGGCGATGACGTCGCACTTCATGATGCCGCCGAAGATGTTGACGAGGATGCCTTCGACGCGCGGATCGGCCGTGATGATCTTGAAGGCCGCGGCGACCTTTTCCTTGGATGCGCCACCACCAACGTCGCAGAAGTTAGCCGGCTCCTTGCCGTAGAGCTTGATGATGTCCATCGTCGCCATGGCGAGACCGGCACCGTTGACCATGCAGCCGATATTGCCGTCGAGCGCCACATAGGCGAGGTCCCACTTCGAGGCCTCGATTTCCTTGGCGTCTTCCTCGGTCTCGTCGCGCAATTCGCGGATGTCGTCGTGGCGGAAGAGCGCATTGCCGTCGAACGACACCTTGGCATCCAGGACGCGCAGGCGACCGTTCTTCATGACGATGAGCGGGTTCACCTCGAGAAGGCTCATGTCCTTCTCCATGAACGCCTTGTAGAGGATCGGGAAGAGCGTCATGCCATCGGCGCGCGCCTCGTCCTTCAGCTCCAGCGCATCGCACAGCTTCGCGGAATCCGCATCCGTCACGCCCTGCTCGGGATCGATCGCGACATTGACGATCTTCTCCGGCGTTTCTTCGGCGACGGCCTCGATGTCCATTCCGCCTTCGGTCGATACGACGAAGGCAGGCCGGCCAACCGAACGGTCGACCAGGATCGAGAGGTAAAGCTCGCGCTCGATGTCCGCGCCATCTTCGATGTAGAGGCGGTTGACGACCTTGCCGGCCGGGCCGGTCTGCTTCGTCACCAGTGTGTTGCCGAGCATTTCCTTGGCGAAAGCGACGACTTCTTCCGTCGACTTCGCAAGGCGAACGCCGCCCTTGGCGTCAGGGCCGAGTTCTTTGAACTTGCCCTTACCGCGGCCGCCGGCATGGATCTGGCTCTTCACCACATAGAGCGGTCCGGGCAGCTTGGCTGCCCATTCTTCCGCCTGCTCAGGGGAGTAGACGGCGACCCCTTCGGCGATCGGCGCACCGAATGTGCCGAGGAGGCGCTTGGCCTGATACTCGTGGATATTCATGAGAGGGTTCCTGTGGTTTCAGGTTGCCAGATCGGACGGAAGCCAAATCAAGCGAGGGAGGGAGCGATCTTGCGGCAGGCTTCACACAGACCGGCAACGGACTCGACGGACTTGTCGAAGGCCTTCTGCTCGGCGGAATTCAGTTCGATCTCGATGATACGCTCGATACCCTCGGCGCCGATGACAGTCGGCACGCCGACATACATGTCGTTCACGCCGTACTGGCCGGAGAGATACGCAGCGCAAGGTAGGACGCGCTTCTTGTCCTTGAGGTAGGATTCCGCCATCACGACCGCAGACGCAGCCGGCGCATAATAGGCCGAACCGGTCTTGAGCAGGCCGACGATCTCGGCACCACCGTCACGGGTACGCTGGATGATTTCTTCCAGGCGATCCTTGGTGACCCAACCCATGTCGACGAGGTCCGTCAGCGGAATGCCGGCAACGGTGGAGTAGCGCGCGAGCGGCACCATCGTGTCGCCGTGGCCGCCGAGCACGAAGGCCGTGACGTCTTCGACCGAGACCTTGAACTCCTCGGCGAGGAAGTAACGGAAGCGCGACGAGTCCAGAACGCCGGCCATGCCGACGACCTTGTTCTTCGGCATGCCGGAGAATTTCTGCAGGGCCCAGACCATCGCGTCGAGCGGGTTGGTGATGCAGATGACGAAGGCGTCAGGCGCGTATTTCGCGATGCCGGCGCCGACCTGCTCCATGACCTTGAGGTTGATTTCCAGAAGATCGTCGCGGCTCATGCCGGGCTTGCGCGGCACACCTGCGGTGACGATGCACACATCGGCACCTTCGATCGCAGAATAGTCGTTCGCGCCCTTGAGCCTGACGTCGAAGCCATCGACCGGCGAGCTTTCGGCGATGTCGAGCGCCTTGCCCTGCGGCGTGCCTTCGGCGATGTCGAACAACACGACGTCCCCGAGTTCCTTGAGGCCGATCAGATGGGCAAGCGTGCCGCCGATCATGCCGGAACCGATGAGAGCGATCTTGTTACGCGCCATGTATGGAAATCCCCTGTCTGTGGAGCCATAGGGGAGCCCTGAAGCTCCCCGGAAAAGTCGCCCCGGGGATAGACGGATGAGGCAAAAATGGCAACCAAAACTTTGGCGCCCAACGATTTCAAACGGTTATATACTCGCTGATTTACGTAAGGGTAAGAGTTTTTACGCAGCTCGTGCGTTTCGCTCACGACTTTCTTTCAGGTAGTCTACACTTTGCATCTCGATCAGCCGGGATGCCGTGCGGGCAAACTCGAAGCCCTCCGTCCCGTCCTTGGCAGCATAAAGAGCGTCTGGTTCCGCCGCTGCCGAGACGACGAGCCGTGATTTCATGTCGTAGAGCGTATCGATCAGCATGATGAAGCGTTTGGCTTCGTTGCGCTCCGCGCGCTTGAGCACCGGCACATGGCTGACGAAGATCGTTTCGTATCGGTCGGCGATGGCGCGATAATCCGACGCCCCGAGCGGATTTCGGCACAGGTCGTCGAAGCTGAACCGGGCAGCACCATTAGCCGCGGCCGGCACCAGAATTTCCCGACCGCGATGCTTGATCCTCTCGGGCTGCACGGTCAAACCATCGACCTGCTCGGCCCATGCTTGATCGAACATCTCGTCGGCATCCGCATCGAGCGGCGTCATGTAGACCGGCCGGCGCGTCAGCTTGAGCAGCCGATAGTCGGTATCGCCATCGAGATCGAAAAGTTCGACCCTCGTCTTCAAGAGATCGACGAAGGGCAGGAACAGATCGCGGTTGAGGCCCTCACGGTAAAGATCATCCGGATGCACGTTCGATGTGGTCACCAGCACGGTACCGAGCTTGAACAATTGCTCGAACAGCCGCGCCAGGATCATCGCATCCGCAATGTCCGTGACGGAGAATTCGTCGAAGCAAAGCACCCAGGCTTCCTCGTGGATGGCGCGCGCCACCGGCGGGATCGGATCGTCCTCCTTGACCTCGCCGCGCTTCAGCGCCGCTCGATGCGCCTGGATCCGTCCATGCACATCCGACATAAAATCGTGGAAATGCACCCGCCGCTTGCGCCGCACCGGCAGCGTTGCCAGGAAAAGATCCATCATCATTGTCTTGCCGCGACCGACGCCGCCAAAGACATAGAGCCCTTTTGGAAAATCCTGTACGGGCCTGCGCTTGGCGAACAACCAGCCCAGCGCACTGGATTTCGTCGAAACCCGCTTTTCCCGAACCTCGGTCAAGACGCGATCAAGGGCGCGTGCCAACTTCTCCTGGCGCGCGTCGCGTTCGATCCGACCGGCGGCGCAGAGCGCTTCATAGCGCTCGGCGACACTCACATATGTTCTGGTATCCATTCAGCCGAACCGAGCTGGGCATTCGCCGGCCACCTGAAGCGGGAGCCGGCGCACAAATCAGCGCGAAAGCGTGATCGAGCCACCCGAACTCAGCGTTCCCTGATAGTTCTGGGCGCCGGCCTGGTAGAGCCGCGCGACATTGTTGCCATCCCGGTCGTTGAGAACGACCTGGTTGCCCGAGACATCCCACGACGCGATGTTTGCAGCCTCGCCAGGGCACCGCAGCGACGCCGCGCGGTAACCGCCGGTCCACTGGGTGAGCGAGAGCGCCAGCTGGCAGTTGCCGCCATTGACGGCAGTCTGCCACGTGCCGAGCAGTGCCTCGCGCGAAACGGCAGGCGCAGAGGCAGCAGCGGTTTCGAAAGCCTGGTTGGCCGCAGCCGGATCAGGCGTCGTGGAAGCCGGTGCACTCGGAAATTCGGTTGCGGAAGGCGGTGGCAGCTGGCTCGACTGAACACCACCAAGCGGTGCCGGGTTGATCGGCGGCGGCAGCACCGCTGCCTGCTGCTGCGGCATCGGGCCGGGTGATGTCCGCTGGCAGCCGGCAATCGCCAGACCAGCCATAGCGATCGTGATGGCGATGGAAATGCGCATTCATGGTCTCCTTGCAACGCCTACGCGCGGGGCCTTTAGCCGACCCTCTGCCCTTCGAAACCCATAAGAGGGATCAAAGGTCCATTTTGCAAGAAGTGCAGGCGAGAGAAGCAGCAACCCTGTGCGAATTTTGCAACAAAATGGCACAGTCGGTGTTCAGTTTTTGGCCATGACACCCTGCATCGCCTCGTTGCCCCAGAGCTGGACCAGGCGAACGTCCCGCCCGCACGCGCGGCGATAGTAGTTATAGCGGACCGGATTCTTGACGTAGTAGTCCTGATGGTAGTCTTCCGCCGGCCAGAAGGTCTGGCCTTCCACCACTTCGGTCACGATCGGTTGACCGAGTGCCGCCTCGGCTTCCGCCTTCGACTGCTCGGCCAGTGTCGCCTGCTCGCCGTCCACGGCATAGATCGCCGTCGTGTAGCTGAAGCCTCGGTCGCAGAACTGGCCGCCATCGTCTGTCGGATCCACGGTCCGCCAGAAGGTAGCCAGCAATGTTTCGAAATCGGTCTGGCTGGGATCGTAGGTGATCTCGACAGCCTCGCGGTGACCGTCTGCCGTGTGGTTCTCATATGTCGGGTTGTCGCTGGAGCCGCCGATATAGCCAGAAATGGTCGACGTGACGCCGGCAACCTTGTCGAAATCCGATTCCACACACCAGAAGCAGCCGCCGGCGAAGATGGCCTTGGCCTGCTCCTGCGCTTGCGAAGCGCCGCCGGCAAAGAGGAGTGCGGTGGCCGCACCGGCGAGCAACATGGCGGTATTGATTGGCAAGCGCATGGGAAATCCTCCTTCGACCATGGCTATCAAACTAGTTCACCGATCCTGCTTTGCAATTCAACGCTTTGCACGAGCGTGTGATGAGTTCGTCCGGAACCGCACCGCCACCCGATCGTTTCTGGAGTGAATTTCCCCCAACAGAGAGGTGATTGGAATGAAAAGGCACGCAAACGCCGTATGGCAAGGTGCGCTGGTTGACGGCAAAGGCACCCTCGACACGCAAAGTGGCGCGTTCTCCAAGACCCCCTATTCTTTCAAGGGCCGCTTTCAGGACGAAGAAGGCAAGTCCGGCACCAATCCCGAGGAACTGATGGCCGCCGCCCACGCAGGCTGCTTCGCCATGCAGCTCTCCCACTATCTTGCCGAGAACGGCACGCCGGCCGACAAGCTGGATGCCAAGGCCGTCGTGAACGTCCAGGAAGCTGAAGGTGGCGGTTTCGAGATCACGGAAAGCGTGCTGACTCTGGTCGGCAGCGTTCCCGGCATCAGCGAAGATGATTTCCAGCGGCTCGCCAAACAGGCAAAGGATACTTGCCCGGTCTCCAAGGCCTACGGCGCGATCAAGGTCACGCTCGACGCCAAGCTCGGCTGACCACGGCAGCCGTCTCTCTAAGACGATGACCTAAGCCGTCGGCCCTCCGGCCGGCGGCTTTTTCACGTGTGAACTGCGTTTCGAGCGGACACGAGCCTATAGAGCTCCTCGCAAACATCCGCGATAATCTCGGGCGAGAAGCGTTGCTGGATCCGCTCCCGCGCCGCCTCACCCATCCTGCGCCTGACGTCCGGGTCTTGCAGCTGCACAATGGATGCCGCCCAGTCGGCAGGATCCGCGGTCAGCGAGAAGCCCGATACGCCATGCTCGACGATCTCCGCGGTGCCCCCGTAATTCATCGTCAGGACCGGAACGCCAGCCGCCATGGCTTCCGCCGGCGCCAGGCCGAAGGATTCGCCGGCCGGTCGCGTCGGGGTCGCGTAGATATCGAAGATCGGCATCAGCTTCGCTGCGCCCGGACGAAAGCCCGCAACGTCGATGCTGTCGCCGCCGATCTCTTCCAGCGCCTCGATCTCGCCGGCGTCACCACCCCCGATGATCAGCAGTTTGTAAGGTGAACCGATGTCGCGCACGACCCGCGCCAGGAACTCCAGATTCTTCACGGGCCTGATGCTGCAGACGGAGCCGATGACGATGTCGTCCGGTTTCAAGCCGAAGGCAGCGCGCAGCTTTGCGCGCACCTCATCGTCGAGCCGCTCCGGCACTTCGACAGGATGCGGCAGCACTGAGAGCCTGTCGGCTCCGATCAGCTTGCCGAGCAATGGCCGCCCCAGCCAATTGTTCACCAATGCATGCGACGGCACGGCGATCTTGGCGATGCGGCTGTTGAAATAGGTTGCCCATTCGATGGGGCTCGCGACGTTCAACCCGCCGATCGCGCCATGATAGAGAACAATGGGAATGTCTGGCCGCGAGCGCAGCGCCTGCACGGCCAGCAGCGCCGTGGACCGACCAGCCATGACATGCAGGAGATCGGGGCGAAATTCGTCGACGGCAGCACGAATGGACCCGATGGCCTGGCGCGAAAAGTAGCTCTGGAGCTTTTGAGAGATCTTGCTGCCGCTGGGACACTGCACCTCGTCGAGTGCGATGTGGTGAAATTCCACGCCGCGCTGCTCGAGGACCGGCTCGATCGAGAGGTTCAGTCTCGATCGACCCCTGTTGAGTGTCAGAACCCTCACGGGTTGCTAGACCCTCCGCTCCACCATCATCTTCTTGATTTCGGCAATCGCCTTCGCCGGGTTCAGGCCTTTCGGGCAGGTCTGAGCGCAGTTCATGATCGTGTGGCAACGGTAAAGACGGAACGGGTCTTCCAGATTGTCCAGACGCTCGCCGGTCGCCTCGTCCCGGCTGTCGATCAGCCAGCGATAGGCCTGCAGGAGCACGGCGGGGCCGAGGTAACGATCCCCGTTCCACCAGTAGCTCGGGCAGGAGGTCGAGCAGCAGGCGCACAGGATGCATTCGTAAAGGCCGTCGAGCTTCGCCCGGTCGTCCTTGCTCTGCTTCCATTCCTTGGCCGGCGTCGGCGAAACCGTCTTCAGCCACGGCTCGATCGACCTGTGCTGGGCATAGAAGGTCGTGAGGTCGGGCACGAGATCCTTGACGACCGGCAGGTGCGGCAGCGGATAGATCTTGACGGCACCGTTGATGTCGTCGGCGCCCTTGGTGCAGGCAAGCGTGTTCGTGCCGTCGATGTTCATCGCGCACGAGCCGCAGATGCCCTCGCGGCAGGAACGGCGCAGCGTCAGCGTCGGGTCAATCTTGTTCTTGATCCACAGCAGCGCGTCGAGAACCATCGGTCCGCAATCGTCGACATCGACGTAATAGGTGTCGATGCGCGGATTGGCGTCGTCGTCCGGCGACCAGCGATAAACCTTGTACTCGCGGAGATTCCCGGCGCCCGCCGGCTTCGGCCAGGTCTTGCCTTCGGAAATCTGCGAGTTCTTGGGGAGTGCGAGTTCAACCATGTTGGCTTTTCCTGATCAGTAGACGCGCGCCTTCGGCGCGATCTTCTCCATCGCGATGCCTTCGGCGATCAGCTCCGTATGCACGGGGCGATAGTCGAGCTTAATGCCGCCGCTGTCATCGACCCAGGCGAGCGTATGCTTGCGCCAGTTTTCGTCGTCGCGGCCGCCGAGCGGGCCGTCCTTGTAGTCTTCACGGGCATGGGCGCCGCGGCTTTCCTTGCGGGCTTCCGCGCCGTAGACCGTCGTGATCGAGCACGCCATGAGGTTTTCGAGCTCGAGCGTTTCCACGAGATCCGAATTCCAGATCATCGACCGGTCGGTGACCTTGAGGTCGCCGAGCGCGCCCCAGAGCTGGCTCATGCGCTTGCAGCCCGATTCCAGCGATTCCTGCGTGCGGAAAACGGCGGCGTCTTCCTGCATGATGCGCTGCATCGTGCCGCGAACCTCGGCCGTCGGCGAGGAGCCGTTGGCGTGACGCAGCCTGTCGAAGCGATCCATGATGCGCTCGGACTGCGCCTCGTTGATCGACGGGATCGCACTGTCGCGGTCGATGATTTGGCCAGCGCGGATCGCGGCGGCGCGACCAAAGACGACGAGGTCGATCAGCGAGTTCGAACCAAGACGGTTGGCTCCGTGAACCGACGCGCAACCGGCCTCGCCGACAGCCATCAGGCCCGGTGCCAGCCGCTCTGGGTTTTCCGAATTGGCGTTCAGCACTTCGCCCCAATAATTCGTGGGAATGCCGCCCATATTGTAGTGAACGGTCGGCAGAACCGGGATCGGTTCGCGGGTCACGTCGACGCCGGCAAAGATCTTCGCGCTTTCCGAAATGCCCGGCAGGCGCTCGTGAAGAACGGCCGGATCCAGATGGTCGAGATGCAGGTAGATGTGATCCTTGTTCTTGCCGACGCCGCGGCCTTCACGGATCTCCATCGTCATGCAGCGCGAGACGACGTCGCGCGAGGCAAGGTCCTTGGCCGACGGAGCGTAGCGCTCCATGAAGCGCTCGCCTTCCCCGTTGACCAGATAGCCGCCCTCGCCGCGTGCGCCCTCGGTGATGAGGCAGCCCGCGCCGTAGATGCCGGTCGGGTGGAACTGCACGAACTCCATGTCCTGCAGCGGCAGGCCAGCGCGTGCAATCATCCCGTTGCCGTCACCGGTGCAGGTGTGGGCAGAGGTGGCGGAGAAATAGGAGCGGCCATAGCCGCCGGTGGCGAGCACGACCATCTTGGCCGCGAAGCGATGGATCGTGCCGTCGTCCAGGTTCCAGGCAATCACGCCCGTGCACTGGCCATCGTCCGACATGATCAGATCGATCGCGAAATACTCGATGAAGAACTCCGCGTTGTTCTTCAGCGACTGGCCGTAGAGCGTATGCAGAATGGCGTGGCCGGTGCGGTCGGCTGCGGCACAGGTGCGCTGCACGGGAGGGCCTTCGCCGAAGTTCTGCATGTGGCCGCCGAATGGGCGCTGGTAGATGCGACCGTCTTCCGTACGGGAGAAGGGCACGCCGTAATGCTCGAGCTCATAGACCGCCTTCGGCGCTTCCATGGCGAGATACTGCATGGCGTCGACGTCGCCGAGCCAGTCGGAGCCCTTGACGGTGTCGTACATGTGCCACTGCCAGCTGTCCGGCGTCATGTTGCGCAGGCTGGCAGCGATGCCGCCCTGGGCTGCAACCGTGTGCGAGCGCGTCGGAAACACCTTGGTGATGCAGGCAGTTTTCAGCCCCTGCTCCGCCATACCGAGTGTTGCACGCAATCCGGCGCCGCCGGCACCGACGACGACGACATCGAATGCGTGATCGACGAATTCATAGGCGCGGCCGTTCTGGCCCGGTGCCGCATGTCCGTTTGTCTGACCCATTGAGCGTTCAGCCTCCAAAGCCGAGCTTGAGAACCGCAAAGATCGACAATGCGCCGACCAGCACGGTGAAGAATGTATTGAGCATCAGCAGCGCCACCTTGGCGCCTTCGCCGTGGATATAGTCCTCGATGATCACTTGCATACCGATGCGCATGTGAATGAGCGCCGAGACGAGAACCATGCCCATGAGCACGGCGACGATCGGGTTGGACAATGACGCCGTCACCTCTGCGTAAGGTGCGCCGGTATGGGCGACGAGGAAGACGACGAAGAAGACGATCAGCGGAATGTTGGCGACTGCCGTCAGGCGCTGGCGCCAGAAGTGCTCCGTGCCTTCACGGGCGGAACCAAGGCCGCGAACTCTGCCGAGTGGGGTGCGCAAGGACATGGACGCCTCCTAGCGAACGATGAAGACCGCGATCCAGATGATCACGGTGAGCGATGCGGATGCGGCGAGCGTGACCCACGCGAACGTGGTAGCGGTCTCTTTCTCGAGACCCTTGCCGGTGTCCCACACGAGATGGCGAATGCCGCCGGCCATGTGATGAACCAGCACCCAGGTGTAGCCGAAGAGCACGATGAGACCGAGCACCGAGCCCAGAATGCCGTTCACCCAGTTGAAATAGGCCTCGCCGGAGGCTGCTGCCACCAGCCACCACGCCACGAAGAAGGTGCCGACGTAAAGCGCGCCACCGGTGATACGATGGACGATCGACATCACCATGGTCGGGTAGGGTCGATAGATCGTGAGATGCGGCGAAAGCGGGCGCTCTCGCTTCGTTCCTGTCGCGCTTGCCATTATGACCTCATCACGTTTCCCCCGGCGCACAAGGCCGAAGCGGGAAGCGGCTCTTTGAAAGTTTGGAAGCGTTTTAATCTGTTATGTGCAGCGCGTCAAAGCGCGTTTGTTGCACTTTAGCCAAAATATGGCGAGCCGAATGCTCGAAAAATCAGAGACTTGCGGTTAATCGATTGAAACAGCCAACGGATTGTCAACACTTTGTCGAAGACCGGCTCTTGCGGTTGCGGTCTTAACGATATTGTAACAATTCGCAGCCGCAGGCGTGACATTATGCCCTCACGACGCCATCTTCAGTCCTCCAAGGGCTTTCGGGTGGCCGATTTTGAGGAGTTCGACATGTCTCAGCGTTTGCGAATTCTGTCAGCGGCGTTGGCAGCGGTTCTCGCATTTGCAGCAATGCCGGCGACGATCGCGCATGCGCAATCGGATCTCGCCAGCCCTCAAGGGTTGAACAGCCGCTTCAATGCCGATCTCAGCCGAAGCCGCAGTCATGATCGCGACCACCGATATGGCCGCCGCGACGGCGACCGCGACTATCATCGGCGCTGGGGCGAACGTGACCGCTCGCAACGTGCCGACAGAGACCGCCGTGACCGGTACGGTTCGTCGCCGCGGGGCGGCACGTTTACCGGCAACGTTTCCGGTTACCGGGATCGCGGCAACGGCAATTATTACTACATCGACCGTCGCGACACGCATCGCTCCCGGCTCGAGAGCCTCGAACCTCTGTCGGCCGGTCCCAAGGTCGTAAGCCCGGCAAGCGGCAACTCGGCCTGTTCGGACGAAGCCGGCGTCTGTGTGATCCGACCGCAGTGAGCCGGCGCGCGGCGGGTCGCTCTGACTAAACCGTGATGAGCTGCCTCGTCCTCGTTGCGAAGTGGCCTTGAATTCGTCCCGTTTCGGCAGAGACTGGGCACCCATTATCGTCGGGGTTGGATGTTGATGTCAGGTGCTTTGGTTACACAGCTGCGGGATTCGCTCGGCAAGCTGGAAACGATGACGCGGTTCGCGCTGGCGACATTGGCGCTGGCCAGCGGCGTCTACACCTATCTCGGCGTGCGTGGCCTTCTGGATGGAACGGCCACCATCGTCTTCTTTGCCGCCATCATCTACTCCGCGGCCGTATCAGTCGGCATCTACGCCTTCTGGACTTATTTGATGCGGCTCTTTCCGCATGTGGCGAGCGCATCGGCACGCGCAGCTCTTCTCGGCGTGATGGCGCTCGGCAGCGTGATGATCATCGCGATGTCGTCCTGGTTGAACGCGGCCGCTCTTGCCGGTTCGGCGGCGCTCGAGCAGCACCTCGCCGTCACCCTTCAGGACTATACGTCCGACCTCGATCGCGCTCACGAGAACGCCCTCGCGGCACAGAGTCTTTTGCCCGATATCCAGCTCGCCTCCGAACGCTTTGCCCGTCTGGCCGCGCAGGAACGCGAAAGCGGCGCGCTCACCGGCACATCTGGATCCGGCAGCGTCGTTCAACTTCTGAGCCAGATGTCGAGCCAGCTCCGTGAACTCGAAAGCAGCATCGCCTCTTCGCGCGACGAGGCGCAGACGCTGTTCGAAACCGGGCAGGAGCATCTGGTCGCCATGCGCAGTCTCGTCTCCGCCAGCGGCGCGATCGAGCCACGTGCCGATTCGTTTGCGGAAAACGCGGTCATGCTGGCCGGCGTGATTTCCGCCATGGAGCAAACGTCGGTCGCACCGTCCGTCAAACGCGCGGCGGAAGATCTTTCCCTGGGCTTCATCGCACCGATCGCCGACGGCGGGGATCTGGGCCTTGTCGATCGCCAGGACCGTGTGATGGGCTCAATTCAGGAATCTGTCGCTGCCCAGTCGCTCGTTCTGTCGCAGGCTGCCGACGACATCCTGGCGCGCGAGCCCGTTGCTGAACGCCGTTTCGTGCCGATGTCGAGCGCTGAAGCCGTGCTGCGTTACGCAGGAGATTTCATTCCAAGCTGGGCCGGTGCGATCTCGATCGATTTGCTGCCATCGGTGCTCGTCCTCATGCTTGCGGTGGCCCATGCCGTGCTGCGCGATGCGGAGCGGCGCCTGCCCTATGCCGAGCGCGTCAGCGCAGCTGATCTGATCGCCGCGATGGAAGTTCACAGGGCGCTTTCGGGCATCCCGTCGGCCCCGGAACCGGAAGTGGACCAGCAAGAAAACGTGCCGGCGCCGGCAGCAGCGCGGGATGCGACAGAGCGCCCTGAGGCCCAGACCGGTGCGCCGTCGCGGGTGAGCGACAAGATCATGCCGATCGTGCAGGCCGCAAATCCCCGCACCCGCAAGGAAGGCAGCTGACGCCATGGCAGCGCCGGCGCGCCTGAGCGCGCAATTTCCCGAAAAAGACCTCGATCCCGCCAACAGCAATGATGCCGGGGGCACGGCCCCTTCCGACAAGCAACGCCTTTCCTTGGCCGACAGGCTGGATGACGGCATCGTGCTCGGATGGGCCTTCCGGCTGATCCTGCTCGGCTCGGTCGTGGTTCTGGCGCTCGATCTCGGCGAATTGCGCGACGGTACACAAGACGCGCCGATCTCGCCGGCCTCGCGGGAAACGATGCTGCCTCCTGCGCTCAGCGATGGTGAGGCCCCGGCCCCGCCGCACCAGATCACAACCGATCCGGACATCTTGAAAAACGCGGCGAGTTTCGACCTCATCGGGGGCGGCGTGTTGCGTGTCCAGGGTGCGATCGATCCGGGCGCAGCCGCCCGTTTCGAAACGGAGATTGCTGCCCGAGGCGAGTATGTGACGACGATCGTCCTCAATTCGCCCGGCGGATCGGTCGATGATGCGTTGCGGATGTCTCAGATCATCCGCGACAACGAATTCTCGACACGTGTCGAAAGCGGCGATCTCTGCGCCTCGTCCTGCCCCCTGATCATGGCAGGCGGTGTAAAGCGGAGCGCAGAACCTGAAGCAGTCATAGGGGTCCATCAGGTCTATGGCGTCAGCGATGGTGCTGTCTCTTCTGCCGAGGCCATGTCGCGCGCCCAGAACGTGACGGCTCGCGTCAGCCGCCATCTCGCGGCGATGGGCATCGACCAAGGCCTCTGGCTTCACGCCCTGGATACACCGCCCGACCGGCTCTACTATTTGAGCCCGGAGGAACTTCTGGAATACGACATGGTCACTGCAACGGCCACCGCCGAGGCGACCGATCCCTGATCAGCCCTGCGTCCGGCCGACGACGCGAAAGCTTCGCCTTTTCTGCAGAGCGTCGGGCTCCACTGCCCCGCCAGCCGCTGCGTCTTGATCCTCGATGTCGGGTCGCGCGAAGCGAACACAGTTGCGCCCAGCGCTCTTGGCTTCATAAAGCGCCTTGTCGACGCGCGAGAACGCTGCCTCGAACGCTTCAGCGGGCCGCATTTCCGTGACCCCGAAACTTGCCGTGCAACGGTGCGCCGAACGCCCGCCCGTCGCATCCAGGGATTCAAATGTCGACCGCAGCTGCTCGGCAAAAAGCCGCGCCGTCCCCTCGTCGCAGCGCGACAGGAGAATGCAGAACTCTTCGCCTCCGATCCGGCCCACGACGTCACCAGGCCGCCGGAAGCTTTCCAGCAGGGCTCCGAACTGTGCGATGACGAGATCGCCGACCTGGTGGCCGAACGTGTCGTTGACCAGCTTGAAATGATCGAGGTCACACAGGATCAGCGCCTTCGGTGTGCGCTCTCGGTCCGCTTGCCAGAGGCTGCGCGACACCTCCCGGTGAAACGCGTCGCGGGTGAGCGCGCCTGACAGGCGATCGATGTCGGAGCGCTTCTGGATGGTGCCGAGAATATCGGCCATCGTACGAAGTCCAAGCGCGAAAGCCAGCAGAATGGTCACGATAGCCATCATCGTCTGGCTGACCATCGCGTAGTCGGTCGCAAGATAATCCTGCGCGACGCCGCCATTTCCCCCGAGCAAAACCATGATCGGTGGTTTCATCAGAAAGTTCAGCGCAAAGAGCAGCATCACCGCCAAGAGGGTGCGATCGAGCGCACTGCGGTCCATGCCTCTCCACACGGCGGCGACCCCGACAAGAGCGATGGCGCTATAGGAGCCCTGGTAGACAAAGGCGCGCAGAAGTGAACCGCGCGGGAGTTCGGAGATGAGGGCGTAGCTGACAATGGCTGCCATGAAGATGATCGTAGTCGGCAGCACCGGCACACGGCGTAGATAGCGCAGCCACAACCCGATGGAGATGCAGGAAAGGCAGACCGCGAAACAGGCATAGATCGCGAAGCGGGCGATCGCCGTGTATTCGAGCGGTGGCATCGAATACTCGATCAGACCAGAGGCGACGCCGGCAATACAGGCCGCAAACCACCACAATGCTGGCTTTTGATTGCGATCGAACAGCCCGAAGGCGAGAAACGAGACCATGATGGCGACGCCGAGCGCCACGTTGATGGCCAAAAGTAGAGACGCGCCCAAAAACTCATTCCCCGAGTGAATGGGGCGGAGCTTACGCCCGTCAGGCTAAGGCCAGGTAAACGCCAACATCCGCGACCCGTCCCAGAACGGGTCGCGGATAAAAATTCAGTGCCACTCGCGAATGTCGACGAAATGGCCCGCGACGGCAGCCGCAGCAGCCATGGCCGGCGACACGAGGTGCGTCCGGCCCTTGAAGCCCTGACGGCCTTCGAAGTTGCGGTTGGACGTGGAGGCGCACCGCTCGCCGGGCTTCAGCCGGTCATCGTTCATCGCCAGGCACATGGAGCAGCCGGGCTCGCGCCATTCGAAGCCTGCATCGAGGAAGATCTTGTCGAGGCCTTCCTGCTCTGCCTGCTGTTTGACGAGGCCGGATCCCGGAACGACCATGGCTTCCACGGTGCTGGCGACCTTGCGGCCTTCCACAACCTTGGCGGCTGCGCGAAGATCCTCGATACGGCCATTGGTGCACGATCCGATGAACACGCGGTCGAGCTTGATGTCGGTGATCTTGGTGCCCGGCTTCAGGCCCATATATTCCAACGCGCGCCACTTGGAGATGCGCTTGTTCTCGTCCTCGATCTCGTCGGGGTTCGGCACCGCACCGGTCACCGAGATGACGTCTTCGGGCGAAGAACCCCAGGAGACGATCGGCGGCAGGCTTGCTGCATCGAGCGTGACGACGCGATCGAAATGGGCGCCTTCATCGGTCTTCAGCGTCTTCCAGTACTCAAGCGCCATGTCCCAGGCCATGCCCTTGGGCGAGCGCGGGCGATCCTTGATATAGGCGAAGGTCTTCTCGTCCGGCGCGATGAGGCCGGCGCGGGCGCCGCCTTCGATCGTCATGTTGCAGACGGTCATGCGGCCTTCCATGGAGAGCGAGCGGATCGCTTCGCCGGCGAACTCGATGACGTGGCCGGTGCCGCCAGCGGTGCCGATCTCGCCGATGATGGCGAGGATGATGTCTTTCGCCGTCACGCCTTCGGGCAGCTGCCCGTCGACGCGCACCAGCATGTTCTTCGCCTTCTTCTGGATCAGCGTCTGGGTGGCGAGCACGTGCTCGACTTCCGACGTGCCGATACCGTGCGCAAGCGCACCGAAGGCGCCGTGGGTCGAGGTGTGGCTGTCGCCGCAGACGATCGTCGTGCCGGGCAACGTGAAGCCCTGTTCTGGACCGACGATGTGCACGATGCCCTGCCGGATATCGGCGGCATCATAGTACTCGACGCCGAAATCGGCAGCGTTCTTGGCAAGCGCCTCCACCTGGATGCGGCTTTCCTCGTTCTTGATGCCGAGCGCGCGGTCCGGCGTGGTCGGAACGTTGTGGTCGACGACGGCGAGCGTCTTTTCCGGCTGGCGCACCTTGCGGCCGGTCAGGCGCAGACCCTCGAAAGCCTGCGGGCTCGTCACTTCATGGACGAGGTGGCGATCGATATAGAGCAGGCAGGTGCCATCAGGCTGTTCGTCGACCAGATGGTCGTTCCAGATCTTGTCGTAAAGCGTCGTGGGCTTGGACATGGTGTTCATCCGTCAAAACTGAAAAGGGCAATGGGCGGCATTCGCCATGAAGCAGGCGGCGGCTTGGATCAGCCGAGATCGCTGCCATCGGCGCCGGTCAACCGCGCGTGAAAGCGGCCCGGCAGGCGCTTGTGATCATGCAGAGGCGCAAAGCTGAGCGTCGTCGGAAAACGCATTTTCCCACGCAGATGCTCTGTCGTCTCGGATCGGTCGAAATTCATGCGCCGCTCATACCAATCTTCGAGCAGAGAGGCAATCAGTGGAGCTTCGGGCGCTGTCCACCCCGTCGATCCTCCGGCTGCCCCGTCGAACGGCGCAACCGCCGCTCGAGCGCCCTCAGACCGATCGAAAGGCCGACCGTCAGAAGCAGATAGAGATAGGCGACGATCGAATAGGTTTCGAAAAAGCGAAACGAGCCCGACGCGTAGACCTTGCCCATCTGCGTGAGATCGGCGACGCCGAGCACCGAAACGAGGGAGGAATCCTTGACCATCGCGACGAAGTCGTTGCCGAGCGGCGGCAGGATGGTGCGGATCGCCTGAGGCAGGATAACCAGCCTGAATCGGTGCCAGCGGCCGAGCCCGAGTGCCTTTGCTGCCTCCACCTGGCCAGGATCGACCGACTGGATGCCGGCCCGAAACACTTCCGCGATGAAGGCCGAATAGCCAATCGTCAACGCTATGATCGCGCGCCAGAGCAGCGACACGTCCCGCACCAGCAGTTCACCCACAAGCCCGGCTTCCCTAAGCGGTGTCGTCACGGCATTCCAGGCAACGACGAAAGCCGGCGCGCCCACGAAGGCGATGTAGAACAACAGCACCAGAACCGGCACGCCGCGGATGATCTCGACATAGAACCGCGAGATCTGGCGCAGCGCGACCGATCCGGACAGCGCCATGAGCGCAAGCCCGAGCCCGAGCAGCGTCGCCAGCGCAAACGCCACGATCGTCACGAAGATGGTGATCCAGAGCCCGCGCGAGACGATCGTCAGAACTTGCGAGTAGAGATCGTTCGACGCGATCAGCACCGCAATGGCGATGGCGAGCGCACCTGCTGCAACCAGCCAGTAGGGAAAATCCTTGTCGCCCGCCGGCGCACCGCCATGGGCCATCAGGCAGCGCCCTGCCCGTCGCTCAAGCCGTTACTCCAACGATACGGCAAGTGTCAGTTGCCCAGTTCGTAGTCGAGGAACCACTTCGTCGTGAGCATCTCCAGCGTGCCGTCAGCCCGCATGGACGCGATCGCCGCGTTGATCGGCGCGACGAGGTCGGAGCCTTTCGGGAAGATGAAGCCGAAATCTTCGGTGCCAAGCGGATCGCCGATCAGCTTCAGCGCGCCGTTGGAGGCATTCACATAGCCGCGGCCAGCCGTTCCATCGGTGAGAACGAGATCGACGTCGCCGGTGTTCAGCGCCTGCACCGATGCGCCGAACGTCTCGAAAAGTCGGATGCGCGGGTTCTGCTCATTGCCGTCGAGAACGTCATAGACCGCCACGTAGAATGGCGTCGTACCGGACTGGGCGCCGACGAGCCCGTCTTCGAAGGCGGCGAAGCTTGCAGCATCGGTGAAGCGGTCTTCATCGGCCCGCACCAGCATGAACATTTCGGAGCGCATGTAGGGATCGGAAAAATCGACGAGCTGGGCGCGTTCCTCGGTGATCGTGATCCCGGTCATGCCCATGTCGTACTGGCCATCCGACACGGCCTGGATCATCGCATCCCAGCTGGTGTTCTGGTAGGTCACGGTCAGGTTCAGCCGCGCGGCGATCTCGGCGACGGCGTCATATTCCCAACCGATCGCATCGCCCGACATCGGGTCGACGAACTGCAGCGGCGGATAGGCGTTTTCGGTAACGACCACGATCGACCGGCCGCCGAGATCGGGAAGCTCCTGCGCCTCGGCATGATCGGGCAAAGCCAGGACGGCGGCGATGGCGGCGAGGCTGCCAAGCAGTGTGGAACGGATCATGGTCGGGCTCCTGAGGCGATCGGCTGGCCTATCCTAACTGCGGCCAGCGACGAAGCAAGCAACTGCCATGCGCGCTGCGACGTCCAAATGAAAATGGCGACCAATGGCCGCCATTTTCGAAATCCGATCGTGTCGAACGAACGCTTATTCGGCAGCAGCCGGAGCGTCGTTCTTCGCTGCGTCTTCGGCGGCCTTTTCCTTGGCCAGAGCCTCGGCTGCAGCAACCTTTTCAGCTTCCAGACGTGCCTTTTCGTCGGCAGCGGACTGGCGCTCGGCGTCGTTCAGCTTGCGGGCGCGCGTGCCGGTGTTCTCGACAATACGGGCCGACTTGCCGCGACGATCGCGCAGGTAATAGAGCTTGGCGCGACGGACCTTGCCGCGGCGCACGACTTCGACGGCTTCGACCAGCGGCGAATAGACCGGGAATACGCGCTCGACGCCTTCGCCGTAAGAAATCTTGCGAACTGTGAAGTTCTCATGGATGCCGCCGCCGGAGCGAGCGATGACGACGCCTTCATAGGCCTGCACGCGGGTACGCGTACCTTCCGTCACGCGCACCATGACGCGGACCGTGTCGCCGGGGGAGAATTCGGGAAGCTTGCGTGTCGCTTCGATTTTGGCTGCCTGCTCGGCTTCCAGTTCACGGATGATATCCATGATGATGACCTTTCGTTCTTCTGAAACTGCCAGAGCGCTTGCGTGACCCTTTGTGACAAGACGCCAGGTCGTGTGCCTTTCGGCGGAAGCGATGCACGGTTCTTTGCTTGATTGTCGCGAAGAGATATTACCCTTCGCGCCGGGTCGTTACACCAAGTGGCGCCGGATGTCATCATTCGCCGTGGAATTTTTTCTCCGCGAGCAGGTCCGGCCGACGGGTCTCGGTTAGTTTCTGAGCCTCCGCCCTGCGCCAGCGCGCGACGGCGCCATGATCGCCCGATGTCAGCACCTCGGGGATCGAACGACCTTCGAAAAGCTGCGGGCGCGTATAATGCGGATATTCGAGCAGCCCGTCTTCGAAGCTCTCGGACTGGCCGGAAAGCGCATTGCCCATCACGCCCGGAAGCAGCCGGACGATCGCATCGAGAAGAACGAGCGCCGCCGGCTCTCCGCCGGAAAGAATATAGTCGCCGATCGAAACTTCCCGCAGGCCGCGCGCCTCGATCACGCGCTGATCCACGCCTTCGAACCGACCGCAGACAATGACGGCGCCTGGTCCCTCGGCAAGTTCCCGCACCAAGGGCTGCCGCAACACCTCCCCGCGCGGGCTCATCAGCAGGCGCGGCCGCGGATCGCCCTCGGAAGAAGCGTGGTCTATCGCCCGCGCCAGGATGTCGGGCCGCAGCACCATGCCTGCGCCACCACCCGCCGGAGTATCATCGACGGTGCGATGCCGATCCTCGGCGAAATCGCGGATCTGGACCGCCTCGAGGCTCCAGTCGCCGCGCTCGAGCGCACGGCCGGCGAGAGACGTACCGAGATGCCCGGGAAACATGTCCGGATAGAGCGTGAGGATACTGGCGTGAAACGCCATCAGTCCGCCCCCGTATCCTTCGACGGACGGCGTCTGCGGCTGCCCGGATTGGAGCGAGACGCCGCGTCCTCCTCGCTGCGTTCGTCTTCGCCATCGTCGACGAGCCCGGCGGCGATCGGATCGACCAGCAACCAGCCGGCATCGACGTCAAGTTCGGGAACGGCAGCTTCCGAAAACGGGATCATGACGCTCGGACCACGCTCCGGCTTGATCTCCAGCACGATGCCGGCGCCGAAATCGTGCACAGCGATGACCGATCCATGGGCCGTACCCTCGCCGTCCTTGACGGAAAGGCCAATCAGATCGTCCTGATAGACCTCGCCATCGTCGAGCGCATCGTCCGGCAGGCTGTCCCGGTCGATGAAGAGCTCCAACCCGTTCAGCGCCTCGGCGGCATTGCGGTCCGACACCCCCTTGATCGTCAGGAGGACGATGTTCTTGGAGGGCTTTGCCTTGAGAATTTCGAACGTACGGCCATCGGCGGCAGTCAGCGGACCGTAATCTCCGACCGCAGACGGGTCCCCGGTGAAAGCCTGCGCGCGCACTTCGCCCTTGATGCCGTGCGCCCCGCCGATCCGTGCCATCAGCAGCATCTGCTTGGAATTCATGTCGCCGAAGTCCTCTGTCCGCGTCATCTCATCATACACGAACGGGCGGCCAATGGGCCGCCCGTTCAAAGTCCCGAAAATCAGGAAAAGTCTTATTCCGCAGCGGCTTCTTCAGCCGGGGCGTTCTTTGCAGCTTCAGCCTCGGCGGCCTTTGCGGCTGCTTCCTCTTCCTTCTGCTTCTTCTCGGCCAGACGCTCCTGGGCCTTCTTGCCGGGCTTCGCCTTGTCCGGGTTGTTGCGGGCCTCACGCTTGGAAACGCCGGCCTCGTCCAGGAAGCGCAGCACGCGGTCGGTCGGCAGCGCGCCGTGATCGAGCCAATGCTTGATGCGGTCTTCGTTCAGCTGAACGCGGGCGCCTTCTTCCTTCGACAGCATCGGATCCCAGCGGCCGACCTTCTCGATGAAGCGGCCGTCGCGCGGTGAGCGCACGTCGGCAATGACGATGTGGTAGTAAGGGCGCTTCTTGGCGCCGCCGCGGGCGAGACGAATCTTCAGTGCCATGTCAAATACTCCTTGCGATCGTGGCTGCCGCATCTGCGGCGAAGAGGTTTCGTAAAAGTCTTGGTCTCAGGCCGCTCCGGAGGGAGCGGAATTCTCCGTCACCGCGCCATTGGCCGAGGCGGCGATTGCCTCGTGATGGCGGATGACCTCCTGAATGATGAAATTCAGGAATTTCTCTGCGAAATCCGGATCGAGTTCGGCATCGCGCGCGAGGCGACGCAGGCGTTCGATCTGCTGGCTCTCACGGTTCGGATCGGAGGCCGGAAGGCCGTGCGTGGCCTTCAACACGCCGACCGCCTGCGTGCAGCGAAAGCGCTCGGCAAGCACATGGATCAACGCCGCATCGATGTTGTCGATGGACTTGCGCAGTCCCTTCAGCTGTTCGATCGCGCTCGGCTCGCTCATGCCACTCCCCTCACTTCTTTCGCCCAGGCAGGCCCGGAAGCCCGCCGAGGCCGGGCAGACGCGGGCCGCCAAGCCCGGGCAGTCCGCCGCCGCCCATTCCACCCATGCCGCCCATGCCCTTGCCGAGGCCGGCGGCTTCGGCCTGCTTCTGCAGGGCTTCGAGCTGCTGCGGGTCCATCTTCGACAGATCGGGCATGCCGCCGCCCATCATGCCGCCCGGGCCCCCAAGACCACCACCCAGACCACCGCCCATGCCGCCCATCATCTTGCCGAAGATGCCGGCCTTCTTGCCCTTGCCGCCCATGGCTTTCATCATGTCCGCCATCTGGCGGTGCATTTTGAGAAGCTTGTTGATGTCGGCGGCATTGGTGCCGGAGCCGGCCGCGATGCGCTTCTTGCGGCTGTGCTTCAAAAGATCGGGATTGGCGCGCTCAGTCGGGGTCATCGACGAGATGATCGCCTGCTGGCGACCGAAAATCTTGTCGTCGAACCCGGCGGCAGCCATCTGGTCCTTCATCTTCCCCATGCCCGGCATCATGCCCATGATGCCGCCCATGCCGCCCATCTTGGACATTTGCTTGAGCTGGTCGGACAGGTCGTTCAGGTCGAATTTGCCGGCCTTCATCCGGTCGGCCATCGCCTGGGCTTTTTCCTGGTCGATGGTTTCGGCGGCGCGCTCGACCAGCGAGACGATGTCGCCCATGCCGAGAATGCGGTCCGCGACGCGGCGGGGATGGAATTCCTCCAGCGCGTCCATCTTTTCACCGACACCGATCAGCTTGATCGGCTTGCCGGTAACGGCACGCATGGACAGCGCCGCACCACCGCGGCCATCGCCGTCCATGCGGGTCAGCACGAGGCCGGTGATGCCGACGCGCTCGTCGAAGTTGCGCGCCAGATTGACGGCGTCCTGACCGGTCAGCGCATCGGCGACCAGCAGGATTTCATGCGGCTTGGCCTTCGTCTTGATGGTCGCCATTTCGACCATCAGCGGCTCGTCGATATGCGTGCGGCCGGCGGTATCGAGGATGACGACGTCATGGCCGCCGAGACGGGCCGCCTGGACTGCGCGCGACGCGATGTCGGTCGGCGACTGGCCCGGAATGATGGGCAGCGTGTCGACGCCGGTCTGCTCGCCCAGCTGCTTCAGCTGCTCCTGGGCGGCCGGACGACGCGTGTCGAGCGACGCCATCAGGACCTTTTTCTTGTCCCGCTTCGTCAGCCGGCTGGCGATCTTGCCGGTCGTGGTCGTCTTGCCCGAGCCCTGAAGGCCGACCATCATAATGACGACGGGTGCAGGTGCATTGAGATCGAGCGTGACGCCTTCCGAACCGAGCATGGAGACAAGCTCGTCATGCACGATCTTGACGACCATCTGGCCGGGCTTGATCGACTTGACGATCTCGGCGCCGACGGCCTTCTCACGCACCCGGTCGGTGAAGTCGCGCACCACTTCCAGTGCCACGTCGGCTTCCAGAAGCGCGCGACGCACTTCGCGCAGCGCTGCCTGCACATCCTTGTCGGACAGCGCGCCACGGCCGGTCAGGCCGTTGAGAATGGAACCCAGGCGTTCCTGGAGATTGTCGAACATGGCTCAGTCCTTCAAACCATCGAAACAGGAGAGCCTCGAAGGTTGTTATGTCCGCACCCGAATGCAAGCCAAAGCACGAAAGCACCCGAGGGCGCATCGCGCTGTCGGGTGTTGACCTCCGGGCTCTCTTTATACCTTGACGGGGCCCGGTCGGCGGCTTCGAAGCTTACGCTCGTCGCATGGAGTTGGCCCGCTTCAACAGGATATGCTCCCGAAAGTCAAGCGCAGGCGGCTTGCGCTCTCCAGAGCGCCGGCTTCAACCGTCCACGAGCGCGCTCTTCGGCGCGTCGTCGCGGTTCAGCCGAGTGGGCACCTCGTCCCGCGTCAGCGTGTCGGCCGCGGCAGCCTCATAGGCGGCGGCGACGCGCGCCATGACACGCAACGCGACGATGACCTCGGTGATGTTGATGTCGCCGAGCCGCTGGCGCAGCAATGCCATCTCGCGATGGTGGACCGTTTCGAACAGCCGCTCACCCTTCTCCGTCAGCTTGCAGAGATAGGCGCGGCTCTGCCGGCTCGAACGCCGGCGCTCAACCATGCCGAGCGTGATCAGGTCTGTCATCGTGCGCTGCACGAATTGCCGCTTCATGCCAAGCATGCGCGTTGCGGTGGGTACCGTGATCGGCCCGCAGCCATGCAGCACTTCCATCACGTCGCGCTGCGCGACCGAAATGCCGGTGCCTTCCAGTTGCGCTTCGAGGGTGCGCTGGATGTTGAGATGAACCGGCCGGATGAGCCTGATGACCTGATAGAGCCGGTCTTGCTTGTCGAAGCGTGTTTGCATGGCAAATCAAACTAGCAACGGCGTTGCACTGGGACAACTGCACCTTAGGAGGTACTCATAAACTTCCCGTGAACTGGACGGTCGTTCCGGCGCGACCGTCGACGCGGCCCATGCCGTCCCCTATATCGGCGCCATGAAACGTCGACATTTTCTCTCACTTGCAGGATTGAGTGCCATGGCAGCTGGCTTCGGCCTGTTCGGCGTGCGCCGCGCCTCGGCCAATCCCTATTACGATGGCCCCGTCAGCGATCATTTCGACGGAACCTACTTCTTCAATCCGGGTGGTCGGGAGCCGGGGTCCTTCCTCGACCTCCTGAAATGGCAGCTGGGCGAGACGAAGACGCCCTGGCCCGAGACCTTCGACAGCCCCTTCCCGCCGGCCCTGCCGGATGAGCGCGTCGGCGGAACAGACCTTCGCATCACCATGGTCGGCCATGCGACGATGCTGATCCAGACCGCAGGCCTCAACATCCTCACCGATCCCGTCTGGTCGGAACGCGCAAGTCCCGTCTCCTTCGCAGGCCCGCGCCGCATCAATCAGCCGGGGATCGTGCTGGATGCGCTGCCGCCGATCGATGTGATTTTGTTGTCGCACAATCACTACGACCATCTCGATCTCGATACGCTCGCAGCCCTCCACGCCGCCCATCGACCCCTGATCGTCACACCGCTCGGCAATGATGTGATCGTGCGCGAGCGCGTGGCCGATGCGTGGATCGCGGTTCACGACTGGGGAGAAGGCGTCGAGGTCGCGCCGGGCATCAATGTTCGCCTGGAGCCGGCACACCACTGGTCGGCACGCGGCACGCGCGATCGCCGCATGGCGCTCTGGGCCGCCTTCGTCGTGGAGACGCCGGGCGGCCGCATCTACCATATCGGCGATACCGGCTTTCATTCGGGCATCAATTACCGCGCGGCAGCGGAAAAATACGGCGGCTTCCGCCTGGCCATTCTGCCTTTCGGCGCCTATGAGCCGCGCTGGTTCATGCAGGGCCAGCACCAGAATCCGGAAGAAGCGGTGGAAGGCATGCTGCTGTCCCGTTCCGCGCATGTCGCCGGCCATCATTGGGGCACCTTCCGGCTCACCAATGAAGGCATCGAGGATCCGGTGACGGCGCTCCATGCCGCACTCGACGGACGGTCGATCGCGCGCGAGCGGTTCCGCCCGATGCGGCCCGGCGAAGTGTGGGACGTCCCCGCAGAACAGGCTTGAGCCCGGCGCACTGGTAATCTCAAGCCGTTTCGGCCATATAAGCCGGCAAGTGACAGGGCTTGATAAGACAATGAACGCCGGCGTTCCCTTCGCCAAGATGAATGGACTGGGCAACCAGATCCTCGTGGTCGACATGCGCGGCCGCGACGATCGGGTATTGCCCGAGGCCGCCATCGCGCTCGCGGCCGATCCAGCAACGCGGTTCGATCAGATCATGGCAATCCATGATCCCAAGCGCGACCTGACCGACGCCTATGTGCGCATCCTCAACTGCGACGGCTCTGAAGCCCAGGCCTGCGGCAATGGCATGCGCTGTGTCGTCCAGGCACTCGCCGCCGAAACCGGCAAGTCGCTGTTCACCTTCCAGACCATCGCCGGCATCCTGACGGCGCAGGAGCACGAGGACGGGCTGATCTCCGTCGACATGGGCGAGCCCATTTTCGACTGGCAGAAGATCCCGCTCTCGGAGGAATTCCGCGACACGCGTATGATCGAGCTGCAGATCGGCCCCATCGATGCGCCGGTCCTGCATTCGCCTTCGGTCGCCTCCATGGGCAATCCCCATGCGATCTTCTGGGTCGACGACGACGTCTGGGGCTATGAGCTCGATCGCTTCGGCCCGATCCTCGAGCATCATCCGCTGTTTCCGGAACGCGCCAATATCTCGATCGCGCAGGTGACCTCGCGCAGCGAGATGACGCTCCGCACCTGGGAACGCGGCGCCGGGCTGACGCGCGCCTGCGGCTCCGCCGCCTGTGCGGCCGCCGTTTCAGCCATCCGCAAGCGCATGACCGACCGGACCGTGACGGTGCATGTCCCCGGCGGCCCGCTCGTGATCGAGTGGCTTCAAAACAACCATGTGATGATGACCGGCCCGGCTGAGTGGGAATTCTCCGGAAAGCTCGATCCCAGGACCGGCGCATTCACCCGAGACGCCGAGCAGAGCGAGGCCGCGCAATGAGCGGCGTCGACATCCTCACCTTCGGTTGCCGGCTGAATACCTATGAGTCCGAGATCATGCGGCGCGAGGCCGAGACGGCCGGCCTCAACAACGCCGTGCTCGTCAACACCTGCGCCGTGACCGCCGAAGCCGTTCGCCAGGCCAAACAGGCAATTCGCAAGGCACGCCGCGACAATCCCCATGCCCGGATCATCGTGACGGGCTGCGCCGCCCAGACCGAGGCCGCGACCTTCGCCGGCATGGACGAGGTGGACGTCGTTCTTGGCAACGAGGAGAAGCTGAAGGCGGCGAGTTACCGCAAGCTGCCGGATTTCGGCGTTTCGGCCGAGGCGAAGGTCCGCGTCAACGACATCATGGCGGTGAAGGAAACCGCGCCGCAGATGGTCGATGCCATCGAAGGTCGCGCCCGCGCCTTCGTCCAGGTGCAGAATGGCTGCGACCACCGCTGCACCTTCTGCATCATCCCCTATGGCCGCGGCAACTCACGCTCGGTGCCGATGGGCGCCGTCGTCGACCAGGTCCGCCGGCTTGTCGAAAACGGCTATATCGAAGTGGTGATCACCGGCGTCGACGCAACGAGCTACGGCGCCGACCTGCCGGGCCAGCCCTCGCTCGGCAAGCTGGTGCGGACCATCCTCGCCCAGGTGCCGGAACTCGCCCGAATCCGCCTGTCGTCCATCGACAGCATCGAGGCTGACGAGCATCTAATGCAGCTGATCGCGGACGAGCCGCGCTTCATGCCGCATCTGCATCTTTCGCTGCAGCACGGCGACGATATGATCCTGAAGCGGATGAAGCGGCGCCATTTGCGCGACGATGCGATCCGGTTCTGCAAGGATGTTCGCCGGCTGCGCCCCGACATCGCTTTCGGCGCGGACATCATAGCCGGCTTTCCGACCGAGACCGAGGAGATGTTTCAAAACGCGCTGTCGATCGTCGACGCCTGCGGCCTCTCTCATCTCCACGTGTTTCCCTATAGCCCGCGTGAAGGTACACCGGCCGCCCGCATGCCACAGCTCGACCGTTCGCTGATCAAGGAGCGCGCCCGCCGGCTGCGCGCCAAGGGTGACGAGGCCCACCACGCGCATTTGACGTCGCTCGTCGGCACGCGGCAAACCCTGCTGATCGAAAAGCCCGGCATCGGCCGCACCGAGAACTTCGCTCTGACATCCTTTCCCGAGCATCTCGGCCAGCCGGGAACATTGATCGGCGTCGAGATCGTCGGCCATGATGACGGCATCCTCAGCGCCGACATCCGACACCGCTCGGCCGCCTGACCATTCGAACCCCTAAGGGACTGAAAGACAGATTATGGCCTTAGGCTTCGTGAAACGCATGTTCTCCTTCGGTCGCACGAAGGAAGAGGAAAAGCCGGCCGAAGCGGCCGCGCTCCCGGAAACGCTTGCCCCGCTCGCTCCAACCGAAGAACCCGCAGCGCCGAAGGCCATACCCACAGCAGAAAGCGTGGCAGCAGTCACGCTGATCCGCCGGGAGCCCGTGGAAGCACCCGTCATCGACGGCGCGCCGGCCTTCACGCCTGAAACGCTTCCGACAGAAGCTGCGGCAGAGCCGATCGAGACGCCCGAGCCCATCGCCGAAACCATCGAGACGGCAGGCGAGGCCTCGACGGACCTGGAAGCTGTCGAGCCGGCAGACGATACCCAGCCCGTTTCCTTAGCCGACGAATCGACCGCGACCGACGATGGCATCGACACCGACCCGGCTCCTTTGCCGACCGTCGAAGGCGGTATCCGCATTTCGCGTGGCTCGGCGCCATCGACCGAACTGACCGACATTGCGCCGCCGCAGACGCTGTCCTGGTTCCAGCGCCTGCGTCAGGGCCTTTCGCGCACTTCCGCACAGCTGACCGACCAGATCACCTCGATCTTCACCAAGCGGAAGTTGGACGAGGACACGCTGCAGGATCTGGAGGACGTGCTGATCCGGGCCGATCTCGGCATAGAGACCGCGATGCGCGTCACCGACACGCTCGCCTCCGGACGTTACGGCAAGAGCGTCGATTCCGCTGACGTCGCCAAGATCATGGCAAGTGAGATCGAAAAGGTGCTGGCGCCCGTCGCAAGGCCGCTCGAACTCAATCTCGACCACAAGCCGCATGTCATTCTCGTGGTCGGTGTCAACGGCACCGGCAAGACGACGACGATCGGCAAGCTCGCCTCCAAGCTGACGCGCGGGGGCCTGAAAGTCACGCTCGCCGCCGGCGACACCTTCCGCGCTGCCGCCATCGAGCAGCTGAAGATCTGGGGCGAGCGCACGGGCTCGACCGTCATCTCCTCCAAGCTTGGCGCCGACGCGGCCGGCCTTGCCTATGATGCCTTCGAAAAAGCGAAGGCCAACGGCTCCGACGTCGTCATCGTCGATACGGCCGGCCGCCTGCAGAACAAGGCGGAGCTGATGGCGGAACTGGAAAAGGTCGTACGCGTGCTCGGCAAGCTCGATCCGGAAGCCCCGCACACCGTGCTGCAGACGCTCGACGCGACGACCGGCCAGAATGCGCTGAACCAGGTCGAAATCTTCAGGAACGTTGCCGGCGTGAATGGTCTTGTGATGACCAAGCTCGACGGGTCGGCCCGCGGCGGCATTCTCGTGGCAATTGCGGCCAAGCACAAATTGCCGGTGTATTTCATCGGCGTCGGCGAAGGTATCGACGATCTCGAGCCCTTCGAAGCGCGGGAATTCGCAGCGGCGATTGCCGGAACGCCGCTGAAATAGAGTGCGTTCGTGCCATCACTTCAGCACCATGACGCTGTAGACGATGACCGGCATCAGGAATGAAGAGGACTGCATGAGCGTCGAACCGATCGAACCCGTGGCACCGGCCAAGAAGGCCGAACCGCATCCGCTCCTCAAGCTCGTGCTCGAGCTTGGCCCGCTGCTCGTCTTCTTCTTCGCCAACTCGCGCGGCGAGTGGCTGGCCTCCACATTCCCGATGCTGGCCGATCTCGGCGACCCGATCTTCATCGCGACCGGGCTCTTCATGGTCGCGACAGCCATCTCCCTCACCGTATCCTGGCTGTTGCTGCGCACAGTGCCGATGATGCCACTGATCTCGGGCGTCGTCGTCTTCATCTTCGGCGCGCTGACGCTCTATCTGCAGAACGAAACCTTCATCAAGATGAAGCCGACCATCGTGAACACGATGTTCGGAGCAATCCTGCTTGGTGGTCTCTATTTCGGCAAATCCCTGCTCGGCTACGTCTTCGACAGCGCTTTCAAGCTCGATAGCGAGGGCTGGCGCAAGCTGACGCTGCGCTGGGGCGTGTTCTTCCTGTTCCTTGCCGTCTTGAACGAGGTCGTCTGGCGCGCATTTTCGACCGACTTCTGGGTCGCTTTCAAGGTTTGGGGAACGATGCCGATCACCATCGCTTTCACGATGGCCCAGATGCCGCTGATCATGCGTCACTCGCTGGAGCCGAAGGAGCAGACGGTCGAAAAAGCCATGGAGAAGCCGACGGAGGGGTGAGCTGGTTGAAGCCGCCCTTGTTCCGATCTAACTTTGATTATCTCAACTCGGAATTCTTCCATGGCGGTATCGCTTGGCAAACATTTCGATGGTTTCGTCGAAGCCCAGTTGGCATCTGGTCGGTACCGGTCGCCAGACGATGTTCTTCGCGACGGTCTTCGCCTGCTCGAGCAGCATGAAGCGAAGGTGAAAGCGCTCGAGGATGCTTTGATCGAAGGCGAGGACTCAGGGCCGCCCGAAGTTTTCGACTTCGATGATTTCATCGCCGGCAAGCTCTCTCCGTACACTCGTTGAAGTCCATTCAATTCTCCCCAGCCTCCAAGCGCGACCTCGACAGCATCTGGCACTATACCGAGGAGCGCTGGGGCACCAGCCAGGCAATCACGTATGTTCAGTTGCTGCGTGATGCCTGTTTTTCGGTTGCGTCGGGTCAGCAGATGACAAGGCCAGTCGACATACGGGAGGGCTACCGCAAAACGAACGTTGGATCGCACGTGATCTTTTTTCGGGAAGGCGACGAGGAACACCTCATCGTCCTACGCATCCTGCATCAGCGGATGGATGTGAACCGCCATCTTTGAGACTGTGAACCGGAGCTCACCGCGCCGCCTCGATCGCCGGCAGCAGTTCGGTCAGATAGGTTTCCGGCGAGAACGGACCGACCTTCTTGTAGAGGATCGTGCCGTCGGGGCCGACCAGGTAGCTCTCAGGCACGCCATAAACGCCCCAGTCGATCGCCGTACGTCCGTTGTCGTCCACGCCGACGGCATCATAGGGATTGCCGAGCTCGCCAAGGAAGCGGATCGCGTTTTCGTTCTGGTCCTTGTAATTGATGCCCACGACTTGGATATCTTCCTGCGCGGCAAGCTCCATCAGGAGCGGATGTTCCTGCCGGCACGGCACGCACCAGGATGCCCAGACATTGACGAGGGTCAGTTGCCCATCCAGCGCGGCGTTGGTCAGCGCGGGCACCGGCGCGCCATCGCGCGTCAGGCCCGCGAGTTCCGGAAGATCGAGCACAGGCGCCGGCTGACCGACCAGCGCCGAAGGTATCACGGAAGCATCGCGGCCGGACAACAATTGCCCGAGAAAGACTGCCGCCAATGCGCCGAATATGAGCAGCGGCAACAGCGCGATCAGTCGGGCGCGTGCGTTGTTGCGCTTGGCCTGACCTGCCGCCTCTTCGCGTTCCTCGATCGGGGTCTCGCTCATCGGCTGCTCTCGCTGACCCGATCGGAGCGCCTGCGAACGCCCTGCGCTTCGAGCGCCGCCAGTTCGGCGCGCCGACCGCGATGGTCGAGGATCACCCACGCGATCAGGGCGCCCAGAACGAGGGCAGTGATGGCGTAGGACGCGAAGATGAACCCGAAATACTGCATGATCCCGCCTCAGGCTGCCTGCCGTGCCACTTGGCGGCGCAAGGCCGCCACGCGACGGCGCCAGATCTCGTTGCGCATGGCGGCAAGATGCAGCGTGAAGAACAGAAGCGTGAAGGCGACCGCCATGACCAGCAGCGGATAGAGCATCGACGGGTGGATCGTCGGTCCGTCGAGCCGCACCACGCTCGCCGGCTGGTGCAACGTGTTCCACCAGTCGACCGAGAACTTGATGATCGGGATGTTGATAAAACCGACGAGGATCAGGATCGCCGAGAGCCGCGCCGACTTCGTCGGATCGTCCATCGCCCGCTGCAGGGCGATCAGCCCGAGATACATGAGAAGCAGAACGAAGACGGAGGTCAACCGCGCGTCCCAGACCCACCAGGTGCCCCACATGGGCTTGCCCCAGAGCGAGCCAGTGACGAGCGCCAATACCGTGAAGGCCGCGCCAATCGGAGCGGCCGCGCGCGCCGAAACGTCTGCGAGGGGATGGCGCCAGACGAGCGTGCCGATCGCGGAAGCCGCCATCACCGTGTAGCACATCATCGCAAGCCAGGCCGAAGGCACATGGATGAACATGATGCGGATGGTCGCGCCCTGCTGATAGTCTTCAGGCGCCTCAAAGCTCATCCAGAGGCCGATCACGGCAACGAGGAGGGTCAACCCGGCAAGCCATGGCAACAATCGCCCCGCCAAGGCCAGAAACCGGGTGGGGTTTGCCAGATCGCCGATGCGTCCGATGGATAGGCTCGTGTCGCTCATTCCTGAAACTCATATCGCGGATCGTGACAGGCAGCAACGCGCCCGGCTCAGTCGGTCGATGCGCGCAATGCCGCAGCGGCAGCAAGCGGCCCCAGCACTGCAAAGAACAATGTGATCGCAGCAAGAATGAGGAAAGGCGGCATGAAAGGTGCCGGCTCCTCAACCGCCGCATAGATGGCGCTCACCCCGAACACCAGCACCGGCACGGTCAGCGGCAGCACTAGGATCGATACGAGAAGACCTCCGCGTGGCAGCGATACGGCAACTGCCGCTCCGACCGCGCCGATGAACGTGATCGCCGGGGTGCCGACGGCCAGCGTCAGGGTCGCAGCGCCGATCGCCAGCGGCTCGACATTCATGAAGAGCGCGAGAAGCGGCGCAGCGAGCACCAGCGGCAGGCCGGTCGCGATCCAGTGCGCGAGACACTTGGCGAAGACCGTGAGGATCAGCGGATGCTCCTGCATCAGCAGGATATCGAGCGCGCCATCCTCTCGGTCGGCCTGGAACAGCCGATCCAGACCGAGAAGCGAGGCGAGCAGCGCACCGATCCACAGCATCGCCGGCCCGATGCGGGCGAGAAGGTTGAGATCCGGCCCGACGCCGAAGGGCACGACGGCAATCACAGTGAGGAAGAACAGCACCCCGATGAGCGCCCCGCCACCGGCACGTATGCCGAGCCGGATGTCGCGCAGGATGAGCGCTCTCATGCGCTCACCGACAGGCCGGGCGTCATGGCAAATTCGCGCTGCGTCGAGATCGCGAGTGGCTGGTGCGTGGCGATGAGAGCTAGCCCTCCCGTTCGAAGATGGGCCTCCACCATGCCGCCGAATCGCGCTTCCGAAGCAACATCCAGTGCAGCGGTCGGTTCATCGAGAATCCAGATCGGCCGGTGCGAGACGAGAAGTCGTGCCATCGCGATCCGGCGCTGCTGACCGGCCGAGAGATATCCGTAAGGCAACGAGAGAACTGTTGCGAGCCCGACCGCATCTGCCGCCTCTTCGACACCAAGCGCAGGCGCTGCCATGAAGCGTTGCCAGAAGCCCAGATTCTCGGCCACCGTCAGTTCGCGCTTCATGCCGTTGCGATGGCCAAGATAATGGCAGGCTTCGGCAAGCGTCTCTGCCTCTTGCGGGCCGCCGTCCAACGTCACGATTCCCGAATCAGCCTTGAGCAACCCGGCGATGACCTTGAGCAGCGTGGACTTGCCGATGCCGTTCGGACCCGTCACGATCAGCGCTTCGCCCGCCTCGACTGTCAGCGACAGATCCGCGAAAATCGGCTCACTTCCCCGGCTTGCCGTCAGTCTTTCGGCGATCAGCCGCATGCTTTTCCCCTGGGCGAAATTGCCCGTGAGGGCAGCTTGCGGCGTGGCTGCGAAATCCGTCGCATTTTGCCCCGATGCACTGGAACCCTTCATAGAAATTATCTATAAGGCCTGCAACCACGCCAGCGGTCGGCGTGATCACCATCCTTGCGCCGAACATGATCTGCCGGAAGGCATTCACGATCACGGGCGGACAGCGGAAATGACCGTACCCGCATCCTCACGCATCCCCTCGCGGGATCAAGCGTATAGGCGTTCGCCCGGCAGCTTCGGCTGATCAGACGAAGACGGGGTTTCACTTGTCCAAATCGCTCGACAGCTTCAATTGCCGCTCCACCCTCAAGGTGGGCGACAAAGACTATGTCTATTTCGACCTTACCAAGGCAGAGGCAAACGGCCTCGAAGGCGTTTCGCGCCTGCCTTTCTCGATGAAGGTCGTTCTCGAAAACCTCCTTCGCAATGAAGATGGCCGTTCGGTCACCAAGAACGACATCATCAATGTCAGCAAATGGCTCGACGACAAGGGCACCGGCGGCAGCGAGATCGCCTACCGCCCTGCCCGCGTGCTCATGCAGGACTTCACCGGCGTTCCCGCCGTCGTCGACCTCGCGGCCATGCGCGATGCAATGGCATCGCTCGGCGGCGACCCGCAGAAGATCAACCCGCTCGTTCCGGTCGATCTCGTCATCGACCACTCGGTCATCGTCGACGAGTTCGGCACCCCGCAGGCCTTCGCGAACAACGTCGAGAAGGAATATGAGCGCAACGGCGAGCGCTACCGCTTCCTGAAGTGGGGCCAGCAGGCCTTCCAGAACTTCCGCGTCGTTCCGCCCGGTACTGGCATCTGCCACCAGGTGAACCTCGAATATCTCGGCCAGACCGTCTGGACGAAGGATGAGGACGGCGAGACCGTCGCTTACCCGGACACCTGCGTCGGCACCGACAGCCACACGACCATGATCAACGGTCTCGGCGTTCTTGGTTGGGGCGTTGGCGGCATCGAAGCCGAAGCTGCCATGCTCGGCCAGCCGATCTCCATGCTCCTGCCGGAAGTCATCGGCTTCAAGGTTACGGGCGCGCTGAAAGAAGGCGTCACCGCCACCGACCTCGTGCTCACCGTCGTCCAGATGCTGCGCAAGAAGGGCGTCGTCGCCAAGTTCGTCGAATTCTTCGGCCCCGGTCTCGACAACATGACGCTCGCCGACCGCGCGACCATCGGCAACATGGGTCCGGAATACGGCGCGACCTGCGGCTTCTTCCCGGTCGATTCCGAAACGATCAACTACCTCACCGTGTCGGGCCGCGACCGCGACCGCATCGCGCTCGTCGAAGCCTATTCGAAGGCGCAGGGCATGTGGCGCGAGGCAGGTTCGGCAGATCCAGTCTTCACCGACACGCTCGAGCTCGACCTCGGCACCGTCGTGCCCTCCATGGCTGGCCCGAAGCGTCCCGAAGGCCGCATCCCGCTGGAAGGCATCGCATCCGGTTTCGAAAAGTCGCTGGCTGAAGAGTACAAGAAGCCTGGCCAGATCGACGTGCGTTATGCCGTCGAAGGCGAGGATTACGATCTCGGCCACGGCGATGTCGCCATCGCCGCCATCACGTCCTGCACCAACACGTCGAACCCCTCGGTTCTGATCGGTGCCGGCCTGCTTGCACGCAACGCTGTTGCCAAGGGCCTAAAGACGAAACCCTGGGTGAAGACATCGCTCGCTCCCGGAAGCCAGGTCGTTGCCGGCTACCTCGAAAAGGCCGGTCTGCAGAAAGACCTCGACGCGCTCGGCTTCAACCTCGTCGGCTTCGGCTGCACGACCTGCATCGGCAACTCCGGCCCGCTGCCGGCTCCGGTGTCGAAGACGATCAACGACAAGGGTCTCATTGCTGCCGGCGTGCTTTCGGGCAACCGCAACTTCGAAGGGCGCATTTCGCCGGACGTCCAGGCGAACTACCTCGCCTCGCCGCCGCTGGTCGTTGCCTACGCACTTGCCGGTACGGTGAAGAAGGACCTGACCACCGAGCCGATCGGCGAAGGCTCCGACGGTCAGCCGGTCTATCTGCGCGACATCTGGCCGACCTCGAAGGAAATTCAGGACTTCATCCTGAAATACGTCACCCGTGACGTCTACGAGAGCAAGTATGCCGACGTGTTCCGTGGCGACGAGAACTGGCAGAACGTTCAGGTTCCGGCCGGCGACACCTACACCTGGGACGATTCTTCGACCTACGTGCAGAACCCGCCGTACTTCGTCGGAATGGGCAAGGGCGCAGGCGGCACGAGCGATATCGTCGGTGCACGCGTTCTCGGCCTGCTCGGCGACAAGATCACCACCGACCACATCTCGCCGGCCGGTTCGATCAAGGCGGCATCGCCTGCCGGTGCCTATCTCATGGAGCGTGGCGTCGGCGCTGCCGACTTCAACCAGTACGGCACGCGTCGTGGCAACCACGAGATCATGATGCGCGGCACCTTCGCCAACATCCGTCTGCGCAACCACATGATGGGCCCGAACGGCAAGGAAGGTGGATACACGATCCACTATCCGTCGAAGGAAGAGATGTCGATCTTCGACGCCGCCATGCGGTACAAGGAAGAGGGCGTTCCGCTCGTCATCTTCGCTGGCGCCGAGTATGGCAACGGCTCGTCGCGCGACTGGGCTGCAAAGGGCACTGTCCTTCTCGGCGTACGCGCCGTGATCGCGCAGAGCTTCGAGCGTATCCACCGCGCCAACCTCGTCGGCATGGGCGTGATCCCCTTCGTTCTCGAAGAAGGAACGAGCTGGGCAAGCCTCAACCTACGTGGTGACGAAACCGTGACCATCGAAGGCCTCACCCAGCTGAAGCCCCGCGAAACCAAGACCGCCCGCATCACCTATGGCGATGGCACGGTCAAGGACGTCACGATCATCAGCCGCGTCGAGACGCTGGATGAGGTCACCTACATGGAAAATGGCGGGATTCTGCAGACGGTTCTGCGCGATCTTGCTGCCTGATACTGCCTGAATCCGCTTGAGGCCGTTCAGCGCGGCCTCGAGCTTCGACACCAATGTGCGCCCCGGATCAAAAATTCGGGGCGCGCGCGTCACTCGAACGTGACTTTTGCTTGATCTGCGCGGCCTGTAGCGTTTTTAACGGATGGACAGCGCAAGAAGGACCCGCGATCGACAATTTCGGGCCATATGCGCCATGGCGTGCGCCAGAATGGTCAAGTTGATGATGGTCAGATCGAAGATTGCGCCGGCGCTGCTGCTTCTGTCGCTCGCCGTCTGCCCAACCGCCACCATAGCCGGCGACAAGCCTATGGGTGTCGTCGAGCTCTTCACAAGCCAGGGCTGCTCCTCCTGCCCGCCGGCAGATGCGGTGCTTGCCGACCTGGCCGAAGAAGGCGACGTGATCGCACTCGCCTATCATGTCGATTACTGGAATTATCTCGGCTGGAAGGACACGCTGGCCTCGCCGGAAAACACCGCGCGCCAAAAGGCCTATGCAACGACCTTCGAGCGCAAGAGCGTTTACACCCCCCAGGCCGTTCTCAATGGCCGCGACCACGTCAATGGCGCCTCGCGCGGGCATATCGACACCACCCTTTCCGCGATGGAACGCGACGGCCGCGGCCTCGTGGTCGATGTCGACGTCGCCCATGATGATGATACGCTCGTCATCGATGTCGGCGAGGGCGAAGGAAAAGCCCATGTGGTGCTCGTCGTCTTCGATCGCGAGACCACCGTGCCGATAGAGGCCGGCGAAAACGACGGCGCAAGCTACACCTACGTGAACAGCGTACGCGAACTCCAAATCGTCGGTGTCTGGAAGGGCGATGCCGAGCGCATCACCTTGCCCGCCATGATGATCGACGACTGGGTCAACCGGAACGGCGCAATCCTGCTGCAGAGAATGGTGAACGGCCGCGCGCCCGGCGCGATTATCGGTGCAGCGCTCATCGAGCCTTCTGCAAGAACTGATTGAAGGCATTCCTCAGGGAGAGCGGGCACAAAAAAAGGTCGCCGAAGCGACCTTTTCGAATGCTGCATCAGGGAGTTGGCTCGGCCCAGCGGTTTCGAGGGGCTGGGGGGCTTTAAATTCGAAAGTCACCGGACCGAGCCGTCTGAGGCAACGATCGGAATCTCGTCTCCAATTCGGGCATCGGTGCGGCCCAATTGCGGCCAAAACCCGCTCAATTAACCGTTTCGGTTCACTTGGTAACGCGCACGGTCGCCTTTCGTGATCGGCCTTTTAACGCTTTCTTTTCCTTGCATTTCGGCAGCCGGCAGGCAAACTGTCACACGGTTGTCATGCCCAAGGTCGGAAATCCCAGGAGACCCGATGACGGATCACGTGCCAGAACAGGGCGCAAACATCGTCCATATGACGGATTACAAAAGCGGCTCCGAGCCTCTTCCCGTCACCTTCAATCGCCGCGAACTCGATACGATCCTGAGACTCTATGGCCGCATGGTCGCGTCCGGAGAGTGGCGCGATTACGCGCTCGACCATCTTCGCGAGAAGGCCGTATTTTCCGCATTTCGACGCACAAGTGAGGTCCCGCTCTACCGGATCGAAAAATGCCCGAAGAATGCCCGTCGACAGGGAGCGTTCAGCGTCGTTGCGGCCAATGGCACGATTTTGAAGCGCGGCCACGAACTGGAAACCGTGCTGCGCGTGCTCGACAAGAAGCCGAAGCTCGTCGGTATCTAACCGTCGAGCCGTCAAATATCTCACCGACCAGCGATGCCGTTCGCCAGCGTGCCCGGATAGCGCGTCAAATCCGCCGGCGTTTCGGTACCCGCGCCCAGCGCCTTCTGCATGATGACGGTATCCAGCCATCGGCCGAATTTGAAACCTGTGCCTGGCATCGTGCCGATCAAGTCGAAGCCACAGGCACGGTGCACGGCGACCGATGCGGGATGGGCACCGCCGATCACTGCAACCATCTGCCGGAACCCAAGCGCCTCGGTCCGCGACAGCAGGTCTGCGAGCAGGGCCTTGCCCAGACCCTGCCCGCGCGCCTCTGGTGCGAGATAGATGGAATCCTCAACCAGCCACGAATAGGCCGGTCTGTCCCGGAAAGCGGATGCATAGGCGTAGCCGATCAAGGCCCCGTCGGCTCCTTCTGCCGCGAGATAGGGGTATCCCTTGCCCGTGATCGTTGAAAACCGACGTTCCATCTCGGTGCGATCGGGCGCATCAAGCTCGTAGGTTGCCGTGCCGTTCTGCACATTCTCCCGATAGATTGCGGTGATCGCATCGAGATCGGCGGACGTGGCGGGACGGATCGAGAAAGACATGGGGTAAGCACCATCGAGTTCGGTTTCGCTCGCCAGATAGCCTAGCTTCAGGTCTGATACCAGCGCGCAAGATGACGATCGCGCAACGAAAAAGGGCGACCCGAAGGCCGCCCTTTCGAAACACCTATCCGTGTTCTGCTTATTCGCGGTTGCCCATGAACTGCAGCAGGAACATGAACATGTTGATGAAGTCGAGATACAGGCGAAGCGCACCCATGATGGCCTTGCGGCCGGCGGCATCGCTTGAGTCGCCTTCATAGTACATCGTCTTGATTTCCTGCGTATCGTAAGCCGTCAGGCCTGCGAAGATCAGGACGCCGATTGCCGAGATCGCGAACTGCAGAGCGCTCGAGGCAAGGAAGATGTTCACGACCATGGCGATGACCAGACCGATCAAGCCCATGAACAGGAACGAACCCATGCCAGACAGATCACGCTTCGTCGTGTAGCCGTAAAGCGACAGCGCGCCGAACGAGGCGGCGGTGATGAAGAATGTCTGCACGATGCTCTGGCCCGTGAAGACCAGGAAGATCGACGAGAGAGACAGGCCCATGACGGCCGAATAGATCCAGAACGTGGTCTGCGCCGCACTGACGCTCATGTTCTGAATGCGAAAGCTCAGGAAGAAGACAAGCGCAAGCGGAGCGAGCATCACGACCCAGCGCAGCGGGCTGGCGTACATGAGTTGCGCGAACGCAGGATTGGTCTGTGCCAGCGCGAATGTCGCATAGGCAGCCACACCCGTGATCGCCAGTCCGAGAGCCATCAGATTGTAGACGCGCAGCATGTAGCTGCGCAGGCCCTGGTCGATCGCAGCTCCGGCCTGCGTCCCGGCCGGGGCCGCGCGGGTCTGGTAGTTACGAAGGTCAGCCATAGTTTCCTCTTTCAAAGCCCCGGAAGTGAAACGGTGTCGGGTCGTGTCATCGACCAACCCAGGCGCCGCTGCGGGGCTCCAGCATGCCTGTGGATAATATGAGGACTAGCTGAGCCAAGAGCAAGACCCTCGACTCTAGGCAGGTAGCCGATTCCGGCCACCGGAACGCTAACCCCCTGCGCCCAATAGTCGCGCAGTATATCGAACGTTAAAGATTGCGGAGAATTGGTGCTGCTTTCTGGCCGAGCACCCGCCATGTTCCGGCAAGCCCGATCCCGACCGTCACCACGATCGCGATCACGAGCGTCGATATCGCGACGTCCGGCAGGAAGCTCGACGGCAGCGTCATGATGCGCGAAACGATGTACCAAGCGGCCACCCCGCCGGCGAAAAGCGCGAAGATCGCCGTTGCCAGTCCGAGAATCAGATACTCGTAGGAAAACGCGCGGATCAGCGTGCTGCGCGTCGCCCCAAGCGTCTTCAACACCACCGCATCGTGCGTCCGTGCCCGGTTTCCGGCAGCGAGCGCACCCGAAAGCACCAGGATCGACGCAATGAGCGCCACGGCCGCGGCAGCGCGGATCGCGACGGCCAGCTGCTCCACGAGACGATCGACCACGTCGATCGCGTCCTTGACACGCACGCTGGTGACCGTCGGCAAAGCATTCGTCACCTCACGCAGGATCTGCCCTTCCTGCGCCGCAGTGAGGCTTGGATCGGTCAGCGTCGCCAGCCACGCATGCGGTGCGCCAGCAAATGTGTTGGGCGAAAAGACCATGATAAAGTTGATCGACAGTGACTCCCACTGGATCTCGCGCAGATTGGCGATCTCTGCGGTCACTTCGCGGCCGAGCACATTGACGGTGATGGAATCGCCGATGCCAAGGCCGAGTTCGCCTGCCTCTTCGGCCGAGAACGAGACGAGTGGAGGACCGTCATAGTCTTCGGCCCACCACTCCCCTTCCGTCAGCGCCGTGCCGGCGGGCAGTGTTGGCGCATAGGTGATGCCACGGTCACCGCGCAGCACCCAGCGACCCTCAGCGTAATCTTCGGGATTCGGCACTTCGCCATTGATGCCGACGATCCGCCCACGCAGCATCGGAACCGCATCGATGTCGCCTTCAGGCGCAGCGGTCGCAACGATCTCCCTGAACTGGTCGATCTCGCTCGACTGGATGTCGACGAAGAAGAAGTTCGGCGCGCGCTCCGGCAGATTGCCGGCCAGTTCACGCCTCAGATTGCCGTCGATCAGCGCCAGCGTCACCAACAGCGCGAGCCCGAGCCCGAGAGAGAGAACGACGGACGGCGTCAAGGCGCCCGGCCGGTGAATGTTGCCGATGGCAAGCCGAAGCGCTGCGGAATTCACGCGCGGGCTGCGCTTTGCCGCCCACTGGATGAGCACCGCCACCGAGCGGAGAACCACGAAGGAGAACGCGATCGCCGCCAGAAAGATGATCGCGATGAAGCGATCGAAAGATGTGAGGATCGCAAGCGCCGCTAGCGCCACCATGGTGACGGCGGTAGCTGCGAGGTAGCGCTTCGCAGGCCAGCCTGCACCGTCGAAACCCTGACTTCGAAACAATGCGGTTGCCGGCACGTCCTGTGCGCGGCCAAGCGGCAGGATCGCGAAGGCGAGAGCGGTCAGCAGACCGAAGACCGCAGCGAGCAAGAGCGCGCCCGGATGCACGGAAACACCGCTGCCGATGGGAAGCAGATCCGCAAGAAATACTGCCGCCACGAAGGGCACGATCGCTCCGATGACCACACCGATCAGGACACCGATGGTGGCGACGATGCCGATCTGGACCAGATAGACCATGACGACGAAGCGGCTCGATGCGCCGACGCATTTCAGTGTTGCGATCACGCCGCGTTTGGAATCCATGAAAGCGCGCACGGCATTGGCGACGCCAACGCCGCCGACGACGAGCGCCGTCAGACCCACAAGCGTGAGAAACTGCGAGAAGCGTTCGATGTTTTCGGTCAGCTGCGGCGCGGCGTTGGCGCTGGTGCGCACGGCCCAGCCGGCATCCGTGTAGTCCGCCCGCGCTTCGTCACGGATAGCCTGCAGCTGATCGTAGGTCGCAGGCTCCGGCAGGCGGACCTTGTAGACATATTCGACAAGGCTGCCGAGCTGGAGAAGGCCTGCCGCCTCAAGCGCGTCCACCGAAACGAGGAAGCGCGGCGCAAACGCGAAGCCTTCTGACAGGAGGTCGGGCTCGTTGATCAGCGAGGCGCGCACCTCGAAGGTTTCGCTGCCGAGCGTCAGGCGATCGCCGATCGAAAGGCCCATCCGTTCCAGAAGCACAGGCGCAACGACCGCGCCGTAGGCGCCTTCGATAAGACCATGCCGCGCATCGAAATCGAGCGCCGGCTCAGTGACGAGGGACCCATAGAGCGGGTAGAGGTCATCCACCGCCTTCACTTCGACAAGCGACTGGTCGCTGCCATCCTCGAGCCTGGCCATGGAGCGCAGATTGACCGACTGAGCCACGTCGCCCAGCCCTTCGACGAAGGCGAGGTCGTCGCCCGTCGCCGGCCGGTTGTCGATTTCGAATCGGATGTCACCCGCAAGAATGGCCTGGCCTTCAGCCGCGATAGCATCGGTGATCGAGCGTGACACGGAATTGACGCCGGCAATCGCCGCGGTGCCGAGAACGATACAGGCGAGGAAGATATAAAAGCCCGAAAGGCCACCACGCATTTCGCGCAGCGCCAGCCGCAGGGCCAACTGGAAATTCTGGCTGGAGGCCGCCTTGCTCGCTGGCGCCTGGCTCATGCATAGGCTCCGCGCGACTGGGCAATCGGCCGTGCCTGGCCAAGGCCATCATCCACGATTTCGCCCGACCGCACCTTGATCTGCCGATCGCAGCGCGCCGCAAGCTGCGGATCATGCGTCACCAGGAGCAGCGTCGTGCCGCGCTCCGCCTGCTTCGTGAAGAGAAGATCGGCGATCTGCCGGCCCGTCTCGCCGTCCAGGTTGCCCGTCGGCTCGTCGGCAATGAGAACGGCCGGCGACGGCGCCAGCGCCCGTGCAATCGCCACACGCTGTTGTTCGCCGCCGGACATCTCGCCGGGATGGTGTGAAAGGCGCTCGCCAAGGCCAACGGCCCGAAGCTCACGCTCCGCCACCTCGAACGCGTCGTTGCGTCCGGCGAGCTCGAGCGGCACGGCGACGTTCTCGAGCGCGGTCATGTTCGGAATGAGGTGAAAGGACTGGAAGACGATGCCGATATGCCTGCCGCGAAAATCAGCGACGGCATCTTCGCTCATGCTGTGCAATTCGGCGCCTGCGATGGTGATCGCGCCGCTGTCGATCTTTTCCAGGCCCGCGAGAACCATGAGCAGGGTCGATTTGCCCGATCCCGAAGGACCGACGATCCCGACCGACTCTCCGGCGTTAATCTTGAGGGACATCCGCTTCATGACATGAACCGACGAAGCGCCGTTTCCGAGGGTCAGATCGGCGTCGGCGAGATCGATGATGTGTTGGGTCAAGGCGGAAGCTTCCTATATGTCCGGATATGGCGGCTGCCCCGGCGTCTACGCTGCAAGGCCGCAAAGAGATTTAGGAACGGTGCAATGAATGTTAAACGGCTTTCCGCTTTCCTCCTCGCATTCTGTGTCTCCTTGATGGCAAGCGTGACCGCATCGCGTGCTGAAACCCTTCAGATCGTGGGTTTTGGCGATAGCCTCATGGCCGGTTTCCAGCTCGATGCCGCCTATGCGTTCCCGGTTCGCCTGGAAGCGGCACTTCAGGAACGCGGACACGATGTCGTGATCGCCAATGCCGGCGTATCCGGCGATACCAGTTCGGCCGGCCTGTCGCGGCTCGATTGGTCGGTGCCGGACGGCACGGATGCGGTGATCCTCGAACTCGGTGCCAACGACATGCTGCGCGGCATCGACCCGGCGCGGACCGAAGCCAATATCGAGGAAATGATCACACGGCTGAAGGCCCGCAACATTGAAGTGCTGCTAGCCGGCATGCTGGCGTCGCCGAATATGGGTGCTGACTATCAGACGCGATTCAACGGTCTTTTCGAGCGCCTCGCCGAAAAGCACGATCTGGTTTTCTACCCCTTCTTCCTCGATGGCGTTGCCGCTGAGGCCGCACTCAATCTCGACGACGGGATCCACCCGAATGAAGACGGCATCAACGTGATGGTCGAACGGTTTATTCCTGTCGCAGAAGAATTGCTGCAGCGCTTGAAACCAGATGCCTGAGACGCGCGTTGGAACCCGATAAGGCAAAAGTGGACGCTGAATATTTAGGGATTGTCGACGGCTGCGTCGCATGATTCGCTGAGAGTGCCTTTCGATTCGGGGAGATCTCCATGCCGAGACTATTCGCCGCCCTCGAACTCCCGCGTGACACCACAATGTCGCTTTCCCTCTTGCGCGGCGGGCTTCCCGGCGCGCGATGGATCGACGTGGAAAACTATCACATCACGCTCCGCTTCATCGGTGACGTGGACGGTCCCACAGCCGACGAGATCGTCAACGCTTTCGACCGCATCCGCCGGACCGAATTTCCGGTACGGCTCCAGGGCATGGGGTCTTTCGGCGCCAAGAAGCCGCATTCCATCTGGGCCGGCGTCACGCCGACCGCCGAACTCATGGCCCTTCAGGCCGAAATAGAGCGGGTGTGCCAGCGGTTGCGACTGCCGGCCGATCCGCGCAAGTTCAAACCACATGTCACCTTAGCGCGCATCAAGACGGCAAGAGAAAGCGACGTGGTGCGCTACCTCCAGGGGCGCGGCGATTTCCACACGCAGGCGTTCACGGTCACCCGCTTCGTCCTCATGTCCTCGCGGGATTCCGTCGGCGGGGGACCCTATGTGACGGAGGAAGCGTTCCCTCTCGACGAGGCCAATGCATCGGCCGGCACGGGCAGCAGCCTGCTGCCAAACGCCTATTACAGCCCGCTTTAGCACTTTTTAGAGCGGGAACGTTCGAAAGGTTGAACCAGTCATGACTGTCGAAAAGATGGGCGGAGATGCCGTGCGCGAAGCGTTGGCGGGCTTGCCGCAATGGACGCTCTCAGCATCGGGAGAGGCGATCGAACGGCGCTTCGTCTTTGCAGATTTCAACGAGGCATTCGGCTTCATGAGCCGGGTCGCGCTGAAGGCCGAAGCGATGTATCATCATCCCGAATGGTCGAATGTGTACAAGAACGTGGACGTGACGCTTCGAACCCACGATGTGGGTGGAGTGAGCCGGCTCGACATTCAGCTGGCGCATTTCATGGATACCATCACCGCCTGACGGAAACTTGAAGAGGCCGCTTTAGGCCACGATTTGTCAGAGCGGATTGAACGTTAAGAGGCACGTCTATGGACGACAAAAAGATCGCCGACATTCTGACGGTCGAAGACACGCAGGGCCAGCGCGAGCAGGAAAGCCGCGTTCGCGCGAAGTTCTTCGAGACACTGCGGCGCGCGGCTCAGTATGTGCCGTTCATCGAAGATCTGGTCGCAGCCTATTATTGCGCGCTGGATCCGAAGACGCCGACGCGGGTGCGCGGAACGCTCCTGGCGGCGCTCGCTTACTTCGTTCTGCCGTTCGATTTCGTGCCGGATTTCATCGCCATCATCGGCTTCGGCGATGATCTGGCGGTTCTCGCCGCCGCGATCACGGCCGTGCGCAGCCACATGACCGAAGCGCATTATGCCGCCGCCCGCGAGACGCTCGGCAAAGAAGCCGAAGCAGCAGGAACCGCATCGACCTTCTGATCGCCAGAACCGGCAGAGGATCAGTCGTCCGTATCGATCCTCGGATCGTCTTCGAGCGCCTTCTTCAGCCGACCAAAAGCCAGTCTGATGCGGGATTTGACCGTGCCGAGCGGCAATCCGGTTTCTTCCGCAATCTGGCTGTGGGAAAGGCCGATGAAGAAGGCCAGCCGCACCAGCTCGAGCTGTTCGGTCGGCAGCACGCTCATGGCGCGGCGCACCCGCTCGTCGCGCTGCTCCGCATCCATCACCAGATCGGGCGCTTCCGGCGCGCTCGGCAGGAGCGACGGATCTTCGGCATCGAGGTCCTTGCCGCGATCTCGACGCAGCGCATCGATCCGGCGGTTTCGGGCGACGCGGAACAGCCAGGTGGCCAGAGACGACTTCGCCGGGTCGAAAAGCCCTGCCTTGTGCCACAGGACGATCATCACTTCCTGCGCCAGCTCCTCGGCTTCCTGCGGCTGCATGTTCAGGCGCAGAAGGTAGGATTTGATGCGGGGCGCGAAATAATCGAACAGCTGCGCGAACGCCGACTTGTCGCGCTCGACGGCGACGGCTCGGGCGAGCCGGGCAAAGCGCTCATTCAACTCGACAGTCATTCGTGGGCGTCGTCCTGATTAACGCGGTGCGGTTCGGTGAAGTCTGCCGACCGGCACCAAGTGCAGACAGGTACACAGCTTTTTGCAAAGGTCAAACTGTTGCCGGATTCTTTGCCGCATAGTCGCAACATCGTTTCGATGAGGAGCGATGGGGCTTTCCGCCGGTGCATTTGGCCGGCAGACAGAGTGTGGCTGTCAGCCGGTTCAGGCCTCGGGGGTTTCGTCAAGCAAGCGCATGATCGTGGTAAAAAAACCATAGGGTTACGGTTTGGTAACCGCGATTAAGTAAAATTAAACCGAAGCGGTGTTGTTTGCCCGCCAAAGGGCGTTGCGGCGGACGACGCTTCGTCAATTCTGATCAGGCAACCGGCAGGATAAAATGTTCGTGAAGACTCTTCTCACCGCACTCGCGCTCACGGCGGCGACAACGGCGACCGCCTACGCCCAATCTCCCACACGCATGAATCAGTTCAATGCCTGGGGTGCCTATTCCTATGACAGCGGCAACGGGAAGGTGTGCTACATCCTCTCCGTCCCGACCAGCTCCGAACCGAGCTCCGTCAACCACGGCGAGAACTTCTTCCTCGTCTCCCAGCGCCCCGGCCAGAACGTCTCCTATGAACCGCAGGCGATGATGGGCTACCCGCTGCAGGATGCCTCCAAGGTCAATGTCACGGTCGACGGGCGCGCCTTCACCCTGTTCTCGCGTGGCAATTCCGCCTGGGTCGAGAATGCGGCTGAGGAGCCTGCCCTCGTAACGGCGATGCGCGGCGGCTCGTCCATGACGGTCCAGGCCGTGTCCGGACGCGGCACTGCAACGAGCTATTCCTATTCGCTCTCCGGCGTGACCGCAGCTTTGAACGAAATTCAAAACTGCAATTGATGATCGCGCTCACCCTTGCGGCTTTGAGCCTGCAAGGGTGACGATCCGGCCCATGTGTGATACATGGCCCGCCAACGACATCGCTAAAGCTAATAATGCGCCGCCGCAGTCCTGATCTGCGGGGGCGCTTCGCATTGGAAAGCGGCAGATTAACATGGCTTTGACACTCGAACTCAGCGATCCGGCACAGCGCGAACAGCTGGCTCAGCGCGCGCCTGTGCGTGCAGAACCGCTCGACCTGGTCGGCCTGTCGCGGGAAGACCTCGGCACTGCGCTCGCCAATGTCGGCGTACCGCAGAAACAGGTGCGCATGCGCGTCAGTCAGCTGTGGCACTGGCTCTATATGCGCGGCGTCAACGATTTCGACCGCATGTCGAACATCTCCAAGGAGATGCGCGCGCTCCTGAAGGCCAATTTCACCATCGGCTGGCCGGAAATCGCCGATGAGCAGATATCGAATGATGGCACCCGCAAATGGCTGCTGCGCTTCCCATCGCGCGGAGCCGGCCGGCCTGTCGAAGTCGAGACGGTCTACATCCCCGAAGAAGGCCGCGGCACGCTTTGCGTTTCAAGCCAGGTCGGCTGCACGCTCACCTGTTCGTTCTGTCACACCGGCACGCAGAAGCTCGTGCGCAACCTCACCTCCGGCGAAATCCTCTCGCAGCTGATCCTCGCCCGCCATCGCCTTGGTGATTTCCCCGATGTCGAAGCCGCGCCGGGCACGATGGTGCCGAGCGAAGGCCGCAAGGTGTCCAACATCGTGATGATGGGCATGGGCGAGCCGCTCTACAATTTCGAAAACGTGAAGCAGGCTCTGCTGATCGCCTCGGATGGCGAAGGCCTCTCGATCTCCCGCCGCCGCATCACGTTGTCGACCTCTGGCGTCGTTCCGGAAATACGCCGGGCCGGCGAGGAAATCGGCGTTATGCTGGCGATTTCGCTGCATGCCGTGCGCGACGATTTGCGTGACGAACTCGTTCCGATCAACAAGAAGTACCCGCTGAAGGATCTGCTGCAGGCCTGCCGCGACTATCCGGGCCTCTCCAACGCGCGGCGCATCACCTTCGAATATGTGATGCTGAAAGGCGTCAACGACAGCCTGGAAGATGCCCGCGATCTGGTGAAGCTCTTGAAGGGCATCCCGGCCAAGATCAACCTGATCCCCTTCAACCCGTGGCCGGGCAGCGCATACGAGTGCTCGGATTGGGAGCAGATCGAGCGCTTCGCCGACTTCGTCAATCATGCAGGCTATGCATCGCCGATCCGCACGCCGCGCGGCCGCGACATTCTCGCCGCCTGCGGCCAGCTGAAATCCGAATCGGAGCGGCTGCGTAAATCGGAAAGACTGGCTCTGGAATCCATGATGATCGCCGGACACGGCGCCGAGTGAGGCAAAGGGCGTGAACCGCTTCTTTCTGTTCTTTCTGCGCCTGCTGATGATGGCGTTTGCATTTTTCGTCGCCTGCATCGTCACCGGCGCGACGCTTGCCTTCCTGACGCGCGCGGTAACGCCCGAGGACGTCCGCAACATCACCGGCGACGGTACGTGGATCAGCGTCATGATCGGCGTTCTCACCGTCGCCGGCCTCGTCGCCTACGCATCGCTGATTCCGGCGATGTTCATCGCGCTCTATTCAGAGATGCAGCGCCGCCGCGGCTGGCTGTTCTACTGCCTCTCCGGTGGCGTCGTCGCCGCTCTCTGCCTCGCCTTCCTGCTTTTGAACCCCCAGCAGGACGGCAATCCCTCGATCAGCTTCGTGGCCGTCATCATCGTTTCCGGCATGCTGGGCGGCCTGGCCTATTGGGTCATCGCCGGACGCCATGCCGGCGGCTGGCTGCCGCGCCAGATCAAGCGGCGGCGCATGGAGCGCGAGGCTGCCAGCCGCACTGCGGAATAGGCTCGCTTTGAGCTCGAAACGTTTCAGCGCCCCTGAGTCAGCAGCACCTTGATGGCGAAAGCCGAAAAGATCCCGGCAAAACCGTAATCGACGGCGCGCATTGCCTTGGTGTTCCGCTTCAGCCAGTCGGCCAGGCGCTCGGCGCCGAGCACGATCGCAATCACGATCGGCAGCGACAGCACGACGAACAGAAAGCCGAGGAAGAACAGCTTGCTGGCGACGTCCGGATCCTGAACCGACACGAATTGCGGCAGGAAGGTCATGAAGAACAGCGCGACCTTCGGGTTGAGCAGATTGACCCCAAGCCCGACCGCCCAGTTGCTGAAGAAAGACCGCCTGCGCACGGGGCCGGTCTCGACCGTCAGCGTGGACCCGTGCCGCACCGCCTGGACTGCGAGATACAAGAGATAGCCGGCGCCAACGATCTTCAGCACGAGGAATGCCGTCGGCGACGCCACGATCAGCGCCGACAGGCCAAGCGCCACCAGCGTCGTGTGGACCAGGCAGCCGGTCATTGCACCCGCAATGCAGGCAATGCCGGCTCGCCTTCCATCGGAAAGCGCGCGGCTTATGAAGAGCGTCATGTCCGGCCCGGGCGTGATCGCAAGAAAGATCGAAGCAGCGGAAAATGCTGCCAGCGTCGGCCAGTCGGGAATGAAGGACATGACGGTCGGTCCTAGAGGAAGCGTGATGCGCATTCCCTAGCGCCGAAACCGACCGTCCGCCACCCGATTCGCGTCGTCACGCCGTGCCGGTGGCTTGTGTCAGGGCGCGTTCTGAATAAAGTGCGCGCCACATTCGACCCCCTGCCAATCTCTCCGAAGCGGATATTCCATGAGCGCTCTGAAAGACGTCAAGAAAGTCGTTCTCGCCTATTCGGGCGGCCTCGACACATCGATCATTCTGAAATGGCTGCAGACCGAGCTTGGCGCCGAAGTGGTCACCTTCACGGCCGATCTCGGCCAGGGCGAAGAGCTGGAGCCAGCGCGCAAGAAGGCCGAGATGCTCGGCATCAAGGAGATCTTCATCGAGGATGTGCGCGAGGAATTCGTGCGCGACTTCGTCTTCCCGATGTTCCGCGCCAATGCCGTCTATGAAGGCGTTTACCTCCTCGGCACGTCGATCGCCCGTCCGCTGATTTCCAAGCACCTTGTCGAGATCGCCGAAAAGACCGGCGCCGACGCGATCGCCCATGGCGCGACCGGCAAGGGCAACGACCAGGTCCGCTTCGAGCTTTCCGCCTACGCGCTGAACCCCGACATCAAGATCATCGCGCCCTGGCGCGACTGGTCCTTCAAGAGCCGCACCGATCTTCTGAATTTTGCCGAGCAGCACCAGATCCCGGTTGCCAAGGACAAGAAGGGCGAAGCGCCCTTCTCGGTCGACGCGAACCTCCTGCACTCCTCGTCAGAGGGCAAGGTTCTGGAAGATCCGTCCGTCGAGGCTCCGGAATATGTGCATATGCGCACGATTTCGCCGGAAGCCGCGCCGGACAAGGCAACAATCATCACGGTGGGCTTCGAGCGAGGCGATGCCGTCTCGATCAACGGCGAGCGTCTGTCGCCGGCGACGCTTCTGGCTAAGCTCAACGATTATGGCCGCGACAACGGCATCGGCCGCCTCGACCTCGTCGAAAACCGTTTCGTCGGCATGAAATCGCGTGGCGTCTACGAAACCCCAGGTGGCACGATCCTGCTTGCGGCGCACCGCGCAATCGAGTCGATCACGCTCGACCGTGGCGCGGCGCACCTCAAGGATGAGCTGATGCCGCGCTATGCCGAGCTCATCTATTACGGCTTCTGGTTCTCGCCCGAGCGCGAGATGCTGCAGGCCGCGATCGACCGGAGCCAGGAGCATGTCGAAGGCGAGGTGACGCTCAAGCTCTACAAGGGCAACGTCATGGTCACCGGCCGCTCGTCGCCGAAATCGCTCTATTCGGACGCACTCGTCACCTTCGAGGATGACCGTGGCGCCTACGACCAGAAGGATGCCGCCGGCTTCATCCGCCTGAATGCGCTGCGCCTGCGCACGCTGGCCGCACGCAACCGCTCTTCGAAGTAATCGAGACGAACGCTATTCCGCAGGCGCCGTTTGATCGAGCGCCTGCGGCTGACCGACGAGGCTCGCGTGGCGACGCCGCGTGAACCGGTAGGCTGCATAGGACGCCACGGCCACGGCCGCCATGGCGGGAACAACGACGCCGATGCCGACCACCGGATCGCCGATCAGCGCAGCGATTGACCCGCCGAGCAAGCCGGATCCCATCTGGATAAACCCCATCATCGCAGAGGCGGAACCCGCGATCTGCGGGAACGGCACGAGCCCTGCCACCTGCATGTGCGGCATGACGAAGGCGATGCCGAATGCGGCGAGCCCAACCGGCACCATGACCGTGTAGAAGGACGGGCCCGCCATCAGCAGCAGGGCAATCAGGAGCAGCGCACCGCCGCCGATGAAGGCGAGGCCGGGCAGTACCAGTGCCTCAGCCTTTCGGGCCCGCATCAGGGAGCGCACGGTGAGCGAGCCCAGAAAGAACGAGCCCGACTGCATCAGCATGGACAGGCCGAACTGGGTCGGCGTCAGCCCCACCCTGTCGATCAGCACGAAGGGCAGGATCGTCGCCTGCGCATAGAGCGCGCCTACGGCAAAGCCGCAGGTCAAGCTCGCGAACAGGAATTCGGAGCTGCCGAGCACCGTGCGATAGGCGCGCAGCACCATGCCCGGCCGCGCCAGCGCCGTGCTTGGAACGACCGTTTCGCGCATGGCGAACCAGACGATGATGCCCGACACCACGCCGAAGCCAACCATGAGCACGAAGATCGCATGCCACCCGGCAATGCTGAGCGTCACGCCACCGATCGCCGGTGACAGCGCAGGCGCGATGGCGAGGATGATGCCGACCATGTTCATGATGCGCGCTGCCTGCTCGCCCGCAAACTGATCACGCACAATGGCGCGCGCGACAGTGACGCCGACGGCAGCGCCGATCCCCTGGATCAGCCGGGCGACGAGCAGCATTTCAACGCTTTGCGACAGGGCAGCGAGCACGCCACCGATCAGATAGACGAGAAGGAAGCCGAGCGTCGTCTTGCGCCGCCCGAAGGCGTCGGCAAGCGGCCCGGCGGCGAGTTGCGCCACCGCAAAGCCGGCAAAATAAACCGTCAGCGTGGTCTTGATGGCCGCATTCGAGCTGTCGAAGGCCTGCACCAGTTCCGGCATCGCCGGGGTGTAGAGCGCCATCGACACGGGACCGATCGCCACGAGCAGCGCGGAAATCAGGCTCGTGCGGCGCTCCGACATGCGCCCCGGCTGAAGAAGCGGCCGGTCCGCGGGTTCGACGGCGTCGGTCATGCGGCCTGTCCGCTGGTTGAGCGATCACAGCCGAGCATGCTCTGAAGCGACCCTCTCATACTGCGCAGAACCGCTTCGAAGACGGCCTTGTCGGCAGGCGCCACCCCTTCCATGGCCGCACCCAGCACCGAGCCGGCGACAGCGCGCGCCTCATCGATCACCTGGTCGGCGGCATCCGTCGCATAGACGAGCCGTGCGCGGCGATCGCTGGGGTCCACCCGGCGCTCCACCAGGCCACGTTGCTCCAGCCTGTCGACATAGCCGGAGACCGTCATGGGCTCCACCCCGAGGCGTTCCGCCAACACCGTCTGGCGTCCACCGTTGAGCGCGGCAATGTGGATCAGCGCCCGGGCCTCTCCCGGCGTGATGTCCGTGCCGTTAAGAACGATGCTTTTTTCGACCGCCGCCCTGAGAAGACGGCCGACGTCGGTGATGACGAAGCCAAGGGAATCCGGATCGACTGTGCGCGACATGGGGTTTTCCTGCGATAAAAGTAAGCCTTACTTATTATCCGGCATGCGCTTTCGCAAGCCGCCTGCCGCTTGCTTCCGATCACATCATCATTACATCGCTGTTCAACGCATTCTCAAAGCTGGATACGCGCATGACCGCCGCTTCACCGATCGCCTTTGAACGCATTTCTGACTGGTCCGGATCCTACGGGCTCCCCAATTTTGCTGCGGTCGAGGACGATGACTTCCGCCCGGCCTTCGACGCTGCCCTTTCGGCGCATGACGCGGAAATCGAGGCCATCGCTCAGTCTGAGGCAGCGCCAACATTCGAAAACACGATCGAAGCCCTGGAACTGGCCGGCAAAGGCCTGTCGCGGGTTTCGGCGCTCTTCTTCAACCGCGCCGGCGCCCATACGAACCCGGCCATTCAGGAGCTCGAGCGCGAGATCGCGCCGCAACTGTCGCGGCATTATTCGCGCATCGCGATGAACAAGCCGCTGTTCCAGCGCATCGACACCCTTTTCCGGAGAGCATCGACGCTGGATTTCACCACCGAGCAGTTCCGCGTGCTGGAGCGAAGCTGGAAAGGCTTCGTGCGATCCGGCGCCAACCTTGCGGAAGAAGACCAGACCCGCCTCGCCGCGATCAATGAGCGCCTGGCGACCCTTGGTGCGCGTTTCGGGCAGAACGTGCTTGCCGACGAACAGTCCTGGCAGCTGCTTCTCGATAAAACCGATCTCGATGGCCTTCCGGATTTCGTGCGCGACGCCATGGCGTCGGCGGCAAGCGATCGTGGCGCCGATGGACGCTACGCCGTCACGCTGTCGCGCTCGATCATCGAACCGTTCCTGACCTTCTCGGAGCAACGCGACCTTCGCGAAACGGCATTCAAGGCCTGGACGGCACGCGGTGAAAACCCGGGCGACACCGACAACCGTCCGCTGATCGCCGAAATCCTCAAGCTGCGCGCTGAAAAGGCAAAGCTGCTCGGCTACGAGAATTTCGCCGCCTACAAACTCGAAGACACGATGGCGAAGAACCCCGACGCGGTGAACGCGCTGTTGCAGACCGTTTGGGAACCGGCCGTTCGCCACGCGGCCGATGAGGAGGCGGCGCTTGCAGACATCGCCGCCGCCGAAGGCAACAACGAACCCATCGCGCCCTGGGACTGGCGCCACTACGCCGAGAAGCTGCGGCGCCAGCGCTTCGATTTCACCGAAGAGGAGCTGAAGCCCTATTTCCAGCTCGATCGCATCGCCGAGGCGGCTTTCGATGTCGGCGGCCGGCTTTTCGGCCTCGACTTCGAGCGTCTCGAGGGCGTGAAGGCCTACCACCCGGATGTCCGGACCTTTGCCGTCAAAAACCGCTCCGGCGACACGATCGGCATCTTCCTGGCGGATTACTTCGCACGGTCCTCGAAGCGATCCGGCGCCTGGATGAGCGCCTTTGCTAGCCAGCACCGGCTGGAAGGCGGGCAGCTGCCGCTCATCTACAACGTCATGAATTTCGCCAAGCCGCGTGAAGGGTCTCCGGCCCTTCTGTCGTTGGACGACGCGCGCACGCTCTTCCACGAGTTCGGCCACGCGCTTCATGGGCTCTTGTCGGACGTGACCTACCCTTCCGTATCGGGAACGTCGGTCTCGCGCGATTTTGTCGAGCTGCCCTCGCAGCTTTACGAGCACTGGCTGACCGTGCCGGAGATCCTGCGCAAGCACGCCGTGCATTATCGCACGGGCGAGCCGATCCCGCAGCAGCTCCTGGATAAGGTCCTGGCGGCCGCCCGGTTCAATGCGGGCTTTGCGACGGTGGAGTACACGGCCTCGGCGTTGATCGACATCGCCTACCACACGGCCGCGGACGTCGAAGACCCTGCTGCATTCGAAGCGGCAAGCCTTGAGGCCATCGGCAAGCCGGCAGCCATCGAGATGCGCCATCGCAGCCCGCATTTCCTGCACATCTTCTCGGGCGACGGCTATTCCGCCGGCTACTACTCCTACATGTGGTCGGAAGTGCTCGATGCCGACGCCTTCTCGGCCTTCGAGGAAACCGGCGATGCCTTCGACGCCTCGATGGCGGAACGGCTGCGAACCCATGTCTATTCCGCCGGCGGCGCCGTGGACCCGGAAGAGACATACACGGCCTTCCGCGGCCGGCTTCCGACGCCGGAAGCCCTGCTCAAGAAGCGCGGCCTAGTTCAAGACGCCGCCTGATCTCGACCGGGGCAGCACGCTGATCGGCGCGCGCCCCTTTCGCATTTGCGAAAAACCATGTATGAGCGCGCCAAATGAAGGCTGGCGCTCATATCCATGCGCCCCACAATTCCGAGACATTCCCATGACCATGCGCAATATCGCGATCATCGCACACGTCGACCATGGCAAGACCACGCTCGTCGACGAGCTCCTCAAGCAATCCGGCTCCTTCCGTGAGAACCAGCGCACAGCAGAGCGCATGATGGATTCCAACGACCTGGAAAAGGAACGCGGCATCACGATCCTTGCCAAGGCGACGTCGATCGAGTGGAAGGGCCACCGCATCAACATCGTCGACACGCCGGGTCACGCCGACTTCGGCGGTGAGGTCGAGCGCATTCTCTCGATGGTCGACGGCGCGATCGTTCTGGTCGATGCCGCCGAAGGCCCGATGCCGCAGACGAAATTCGTGGTCGGCAAGGCGCTGAAGGTCGGTCTCCGCCCGATCGTGGCGATCAACAAGATCGATCGTCCCGATGGTCGCGCAGAAGAAGTCGTCAACGAGGTGTTTGACCTCTTCGCCGCGCTCGACGCCAATGACGAGCAACTGGACTTCCCCATTCTCTATGGCTCCGGCCGCGCCGGCTGGATGAACACCGCGCCGGAAGGTCCGTCGGACCAGGGTCTTGCACCGCTTCTCGACCTTGTCATGGAGCACGTGCCCGAGCCGAAAGTCGGCGAAGGTCCGTTCCGCATGATCGGCACGCTGCTCGAAGCCAACCCGTTCCTCGGCCGCATCATCACCGGCCGCATCCATTCCGGCTCCATCAAGCCGAACCAGGCCGTGAAGGTACTGGCTGCCGACGGTAAGACGGTCGAGACTGGCCGTATTTCCAAGATCCTCGCGTTCCGCGGCATTGAGCGCCAGCCGATCGAAGAAGCCAAGGCAGGCGACATTGTTGCCATCGCCGGCCTGTCGAAGGGCACGGTCGCCGATACGTTCTGCGACCCGTCCGTCAACGAGCCGTTGCAGGCACAGCCGATCGATCCACCGACCGTCACCATGTCCTTCATCGTCAATGACAGCCCGCTGGCCGGCACCGAAGGCGACAAGGTGACGAGCCGCGTCATCCGCGATCGCCTGTTCAAGGAAGCCGAAGGCAATGTCGCGCTGAAGATCGAGGAAGCTGAAGGCAAGGACTCATTCTACGTCTCCGGCCGTGGCGAATTGCAGCTCGCCGTCCTCATCGAGACCATGCGCCGCGAAGGCTTCGAGCTTGCCGTATCGCGTCCCCGCGTCGTCATGCAGAAGGGCGAGAACGGCCAGATGCTCGAGCCGGTCGAAGAAGTCGTCATCGACGTCGATGAAGAACATTCGGGCGTCGTCGTTCAGAAGATGTCGGAGCGCAAGGCCGACATGGTCGAGCTGCGCCCGTCTGGCGGCAACCGCGTGCGTCTCGTCTTCCACGCACCGACGCGCGGCCTGATCGGCTACCAGTCGGAGCTTCTGACGGACACGCGCGGCACGGCCATCATGAATCGGCTGTTCCACTCCTACCAGCCTTACAAGGGCGAGATTGCCGGCCGCGTCCAGGGCGTGCTGCTCGCCAATGAAGCGGGCGAATCCGTCGCCTACGCCATGTTCAACCTGGAGGATCGCGGCCCGATGATCATCGATGCCGGCGAGAAGGTCTATGCCGGCATGATCATCGGCATTCATACCCGCGACAACGATCTCGAAGTGAACGTGCTGAAGGGCAAGAAGCTCACGAACATGCGCGCCTCGGGCAAGGACGAAGCCGTGAAGCTCACCCCGCCGATCAAGATGACGCTCGACCGTGCACTCTCCTGGATCCAGGACGACGAACTTGTCGAAGTCACGCCGAAGTCGATCCGCCTGCGCAAGATGTATCTCGATTCCAACGAGCGCAAGCGCTTCGAGAAGTCGCGTTCGGCCGCCGCTGGCGCCGCGTAACTCCGAACAAATTGACTGCGAATCAGGGCGGGGATGCGAGCGATCGCATCCCCGCCCTTTTTGTTTCTGGCTGCCTGCTGTGCCGTTTCGGAGCGACTGCCAGCGCCAAAACCGGACACCCGTGTCTCTTGCCGAAAACGTTAATGAAGCGTTAAACTTGTTTCGGGTCGTCGGACCAAATGAGCTGTGGGCGATGCCCCGTCTGCTCCCCGAGGCGCTTCGTCGGCGGAATCCGAAGCGATAGGATTCGTGCCATGAAGACGCTGTCCATCGATGTCCGTCCTGCAGTATCCGACGACGCCCAGGCGATTGCCGAAACGCACCGCTCCGCGTGGGCGCATGCCTATTCCGGGCTGATCCCCTTCAAGACGCTGCGGGCGATGATGGAGCGTCGCAACGTCAAATGGTGGACGCGCGCGATAAATGGCTCGACCAGCATTCTCGTGCTCGATGTCGGCGGCACTGTCGCGGGCTATGCAACGCTTGGCCTCAACCGAGCGCCTGCCCTGCCGCAGGAAGGCGAGATCTACGAGCTTTACCTTCGCCCGGAATATCAGGGCATCGGGCTCGGCAAGCGGCTTTTCACCGAAGCCCGGCGGCTTCTGTCGTCGCTGGGCTGCCGCGGCGTCGTCGTCTGGACGCTCGAAGACAATGAGCGCGCCGTGCAGTTCTACCGCCAAAGTGGCGGCCGCGACGTGGCCGAAGGCACCGAAACCTTCGACGGCAAGCGTCTGGGCAAGATCGCGTTCATCTGGCCGTAACCATTGCCGCCCGGTTCAAGGGCGGCCCACACAGCATGTTCAGCGCACCCTGGAACCGAGCAGAAGCCCGCTCGGGTGGCCACAGTTGCTTTGGCGCGTGATTGCCGGTATTTCCCCGGCAAAGCCTGCCTCCAACAAGAGAGTTCCCATGCGCATCGACGCCATCGCCATCGGCAACAATCCGCCTGAAGACATCAACGTCATCATCGAAGTTCCCGTTGGCGGGCAGCCGATCAAGTACGAGATGGACAAGGAATCCGGCACGCTGGTCGTGGACCGCTTCCTGCACACGCCGATGACCTATCCGGGCAATTACGGCTTCGTGCCGCACACCCTGTCGGAAGATGGCGACCCGATCGACGTGCTCGTCTGTAACACGCGTCCTCTGATCCCCGGCTGCGTCATCAATGTGCGCCCGATCGGCGTGCTCCTGATGGAAGACAATTCGGGCAAGGACGAAAAGATCATCGCCGTTCCGGTTTCCGCCCTGACCAAGCGCTACGAGAAGGTGCTGAACCACACCGACCTGCCGGAAATCACGCTGCAGCAGATCCAGCACTTCTTCGAGCACTACAAGGATCTGGAACCCGGCAAGTGGGTTCGCGTGGAAGATTGGCAGGGCGCCGATGCCGCCCGCCGCTTCATCACCGAAGCCATCGAGCGCGGCCGGAAGTAAGTCCCGCCTCGTCCAGACTGCGATTACGAAAAGGGCCGCCGCATCCCGGGATGCGGCGGCCCTTTTCCGTATTTCTCACCTCCCGGCCAAGGCCGGTACGGTGCGCGGTTTAGACGAGCGCGGGAGCGATCGTGTTCCACATGAAGGAACGAATGAAGAAGATGATGAGCAGAAGCACGATCGGCGAAATGTCGAGACCGCCGAGATCAGGCAGGATGCGCCGCAGCGGCCGAAGCGCCGGCTCGGTCGCCTTGTAGAGAAACTCCGCCACCATCGCGACGAAGCGATTGTTAGAATTGACCACGTTGAACGCATAGAGCCACGAGAAGATGGCGCTGCCGATGATGATCCAGGTGTAGATGCTCAAAGCCAGATCGATGGTCTGGAAGACGGCTATCATTCTCACTCTCCGTTACGGGCTGGCCGAGATGTAGCCACTCCAAACTTGCCCGGCAAGTGCGCTGCTGCCGCACCGATAGGCGCTTAAACCTGGCGCGCCGCCATGGCGCCCAATTCGCGATCGAGCCGGCGCATGAAGATCATCGACAGGAACTCGGCGAGCCATGCGCGCAGAGGCCCGTCGTGGATCATGCGTCCGTGCAGGTGATCCCGACCCTGCTGTGCGCCTGGCAGGTCGAAGCGATGCGCCCCGTGCACCACCCAGCGGTGCATCATGGCCTGGGTCAGTTCGCCGTGGAACTGGACGCCCCAGGCATTCTCCCCGAAGCGGAAGGCCTGGTTCTCGTAGTCGTCGGCGGTTGCAAGCAGCGTCGCGTCACGCGGCAGTTCGAAGCCTTCCCGGTGGAAGTGATAGACCATCGACGGCCAGTTCATCAGCGCGGCCCCTTCCGGCGTCGGCCGCAACGGATACCAGCCAATTTCCGTCAGCCCGTCGGGATGTGCCTCCACCTTACCACCGAGGTGCCGAACGAGGAGCTGCGCACCGAGGCAGATGCCAAGATAGGGCTTGTTTTCCGACAGAGGAACCTTCAGCCACTCGATCTCGCGCCGAATACCCTCATCCTCGTCATTGGCGCTCATCGGGCCACCGAAGACGATCGCCCCGACATGGCGCTCAAGCGTATCGGGAAGCGGGTCGCCCAGAACCGGCCGGCGGATATCCAGCGCAAATCCGGCTTGCTCCAGCATCAGACCGACCCGCCCGGGGCTCGACCGCTCCTGGTGCAGCACGACGAGGATGCGCGGTGCGGGATCGAATTCCCGCGATCCAAAACCCTGTCGTCCAGACATGAAGTTCATCAGTCCTGCTCGCCTTCCACGCGTTGTCTGGCCCACACTCGCTGTCTAGTGGAAACGCCGAGAAGTTCGGCGATGCGCCAGACGACATTTTCCTCCAGTTCATGGCGCTCGCCGTCGGCGTACACCACCTCCCAGAGAAGCTCGATGAAATTGATCCGTTGATCTTCGTCCAGCGACCGCTTGAGCACGCTGGTGAATGCGTAGAGATCGACAGCCTCGTCGTCAGCCTTTTGGCCGGCCTTCAACACGGCATCCAATTCGCTGCCCTTGAGATCGTAGGCTGCAGCGACGACATCGCGAAGCTTCTTGCGCTCGTTCGGGCGCACGTCTCCATCCGCGTCTACCACATGGAAAAACAACGCCGCCGCTGCCACGCGAGGATCGTCGCGCGTCAGCTGGCGCGAGGCACGCTCACTGTGGGTGACGGATTGAAACAGCTTTTGGAGACGCTCGAGCATAACCCCAATAACGACAGATCGGCGTGAGTCGCGCAATGCGCTGACTGTTGCAGGCGCGTCACAGTGACACGCCTGTTTGATCCGGGCAGAACGCGCTGGTCCTAGAACAGGCGGAAGCGCGAAGACTGAGACTTGCTGCGCTCCTCGGAAGCCTCGCCTTTGCGAACCCCCGGGTCGTCGATTCGCTGGGTCAGGAAGCGCTCTTCCCGCTCCTTTTCCGACTTGGCAGCATCCGTCGTCTCGACCACATGGGGGCGCAGCGGCGCGGGTGGCCGTGACCTCGTCGGCTCCGCCGTTCCGTGGGTCGTGGCTGCGCTCTCAACGATGACGGGTCTCGACGCCGCCTGTGGCGCCGATGCCACTGTCTGCACTTTGTCGGTGGGTGCAGAAGGATCAGACGAGGCCTCGCCACGCGGCGCAGGCGTCGCCTCCGGCGATCTTTCAGCCGGCTCTCCGACGCCGCGACCGGTCGGCTCGCTCACCACCGGCTTGCGGCGAAACCACGGCGTCGATCCCGATGTCTTCTGATCGGCTGCTGGCGTTGGCGTTGATGCTTCGGCCACGGGCGCGGCGGCAACGACATCGTCACGCTTGGTCGGCGTTTCCTTGCTCGACTGCAGCGGGATGATCACGGCGCCACTGTCGGCCGGGTTCTTCTCAGGGGACGCGGGTTTAGGAGCTGCGGTCTCGGACAAGGGCCCGCCCATCGTGGTGTCATTGGCGACGCGCTGCTCCGATGGCTTCGCGGCCTCTACGCTTGGCGCGGGTGCAGGCGCCGCTTCGGCTGCGCCGGCCTCTACGGGCTTCTGTTCTGCCGTCGCGCGCGATGGCTGAATGGGTGCGGTCGGCTCTGACTTGGCGACCGGCGGAACGGTCTGCAGAGCGAGCTCTGCATCCTTCACCGAATATGTCTGAGCCTCGAGTTCAGGCCCCGACAGCTGCTCGACCGGGACCTTCCAGACGAATGCATCCAGCTTGCCCGTGACCGGGGACAACGGTGCCCACTGCTCGGAAACATAGCCGTCCGCCGTCCAGGACGGATCGCGCGGCGCGCGGAGTGCCTGCGCCATCCAATGGCGGACGCGGCCCTGATCGCCGGTGTCGGCTTCTTCGATATCGGCGAGAAGGAGATAGAGCCCTTCGCGCGGCGAGATACGCAGCGCAGCCTCTGCGCGCTGACGCGCCAGAGTATGGTCATGCGCATCGAGCGCCGCGCGTCCGACGAGCGTCAGCGATTCCAGATGATTGGGCTTCAACGCTTCGAGCTTGCGCGCCCGCTTCAGCCGATCCTGAACGGAATCACCGACGCGCGCACGCACATAGGTCGCGCCGACTTCCGGATGCGGGCTGTGCTTCCAGGACTTTTCCAGGATGCGTGAGCCGCGCCGCAGATCGTTCTGACGGAAGAGTGCCTTGGCCGCGACGACAGCGGCAGGCACCAGTGTTGGCGCCAAACGCAACGCTTCCTGGGCATCCGAAGCCGCCCGCCGCGGATCGGATTCCAGCACACTCATGGCCCGGGCCGTCAGCAGGACCGCGCGCTTGCGGTCCGCTTCGCTCCGCTCGATCGTGCGTGCCTGCCGCTGCTTGTCGAGCAGACGGATGGCGTCGTCCCACTGTCCGTCCTTGGTGCGATATTCCAGCGCTGCCTGGCCGGCCCAGGAGAGCTGCGGGTCCTTCTCCACCGCACGCTCGGCGAATTGCTGAGCGGCTTCGGATGCACCAAGACGTCGAGCCTCCAGATAAAGCCCACGCAGACCGAGCGCCCGGGTCTCGGGCTTTTCCGACATCGCTTCGAATTTCGCCCGCGCATCGTCATGGCGACCTTCGATCATGTAGGTCTGCGCTTCGAGAACGTGGATCAACGGCTCCTTGTCGGCGTCGATGAGCGTGCGGGTACGGCGGCTCATCTTCTTGGCGAGCGCGGCATCACCGGCACCGGCTGCGATGAGACCGCGCGACAGAGCATTGTAGCCCTTGTCGCGACGACGGTTCTGCAAATAGCGGCTGACGCGATGCGGCGAAGAAAACAGCGTGCGCACCAGCCACAGCAGGAAGACGATTGCTGCCAGCGCCAGGAAGAAGCCGGTGATCCCGGCGATCAGCGACATTTCTACGCGCTGCCCCTGCCAGATCAGGATCATCTCGCCTGGGCGATCCGCAAGCCAGGCGAAACACAGGCCAAGCGCCAGGATGACAGCGACGAAGAACAAGATGCGGATCATGGACGGCTCCCGACGTTTGTTTTTGGCACGCGCTTAGTTGGTTTCGGCAGAAATAGCTTCCGAAGCCGAGGTCAGCGCGGCATCGGTGATCTGATCGGCCTCGGCACGACCGCGCAGTTGTTCGGCATAATCTTGTGAAACCGCCTTTGCGGGTTCTGGCAACGCTTCCCATTCGCTTAGCGCCGCAGCGAGATCACCCTCGCTGATGCGTGCTTCCATGCGGGCGATCCGTGCCACCGGCGTTCCACCTTCGACATTGCCGGTGGGACGAACGGTCACGACGGAAAGCGCGCTCGACATCAGGCGATCGAGAACGCCGGCATCCTGCGAGCCGACATTGATCGCGAGCAGCATTTCACGCGCCACGTCCGGAAATTGCTCGGCGAGCGTGGTGCGCGTCGGCAGACCCGACTCAGCGAAAGGCCTCAGGCTCTCTGCCGCCTGATTGTCCGGTGCGATATTGGCAAAGGCATCGAGTTCAGCGGAGAAGGCGCCGCCGCGGTCGATCGCGCTCTTCAGGGATGCCGCGGCAAATGCCAGCGCCGCACGCTCTTCGGCAGATATGTCGGCGACCTCTGCCTCGATCGCTTCAAGGCGGCTTGCGACCTCGCTTGCCAGGCCCTCCCGAGCTTCCTGCTCAGAAGCTAAAGCTGTCCGCAACTCATCGAGCGCAGTGGCATTGGCTGCGGCAGCGTCGTTGGAGGTGTTGGCGGTGGCAGCAGTCTCGATGGCGGCGATCCGCTCGCCCAGCGCGGTCAGTTCATCGCGCAACGCGGTGTCGTCGACCGGTTCGCCGGTGCCTGCAGCTTCCGTTAAGGCGGCAACGCCATCACGCAATTCCGCAATCTGTGCCTCGAGCGAGGCGACGGTATCCGCCTGGCCTGTATCGGCGCCATCACTCGGTGACAGCATCTGATAGGCGCCAAGACCGGCAAGCACAACGAGACCGCCGACGACTGCCGCGATGCCGTGACCCATCGCCCCGCCACCCGACTTGCGCTGTGCAGCCGCGGCTGGAGCCGTCGAAGCAATCGATCGCGTCGTGGCTGATGCCTGCGATGTGGACGGCGCAGGTTTGGCCGACGCCGCAGGTGCAGAAGAGGTGCCCGCTGGAGCAGGAATTGCCGAGCGCGCGGTCGTCCCCGATTGCGACCGCCTAAGATCGACTGCCTTTACGTGTTCGGCCGAGCGCAGCGTCGTGGTCGGGGCGGTCGCTTGCGCGACTACCGGTGACGTGTCGGCACCAGCAACTTGGTCGGCAGATTTGGCAGAACGGCGGCGCTGCACGGGCTTGGCCATGGGCAATCCTCATCGGTCACTAAAATAAGGGGCCGATCATAGAACGGACAAGGGGGAGACTGAAATGCATAAACGGCATTTATCTGCGTTGGTTCCGAACGAGACCGAGCGCAGCGACCATTCCATCTTCGTTCGGAGTCGCGGCAACCACGCATGTCTCGCGCCAATATTCCGGCAATGCAGCCGCGACGTTTTCGCTCATGCAGACCGCAATGATCGGGGTCTCATGATGCACCTGTTTGGCGAGCGAGCGCGCTGCCCCTGCCGAGTACAGCATGACCGCCGGATTGTCCGCGAATGCAGCGAAGATCGCGTCGGCGCCATGGTCGATCGGCTCGACATCGTAGACTTCCGCGACATTGATCACGCGACCCGCCGCTTTCAGAATGTCCTCGAAACCAGAGGTGCGTTCCCGGCCGGCAAGATAGAGAAGCTTGAGGTCAGCCGCTTCCGCTTCGATGATCGCACGCGCAAGCCCCTGGCCCTCGCCCGGTCCCTGCCGGACAACGGCAAACCCTGCCTTTCGAGCACGCTTCGCCGTGGCCGGCCCGACGGTCCAGATGCGCAGAGAACGGTCGAGTGCCTCGCTCGCAGCATCGAGCGCCGCGGCACTGGTCGCCACATAGAAGTCGGGCTGCATTTCCTGCGCATCCTTCACGCCATCGACGAGCGTGACAGCGCGTGTCAGCGGCAAGGCGACCGCCTCGTACCCCTCCGCGCCGAGCCGCGCCATCGTGCGTGACAGTCCGGGCTCCGGGCGGGTGACGATGACGCGCAAGGCTTCAGGTCCAGTCGGCGAAGAAATCCGCTCCGGCGCGCTCGCGAACGGTGCGCCCGGCTTCCGTGCCAAGATCGACGGCCTTCGCCGGGTCTCCCTCAGCGCTGATCTCATGTGCTTCGCTGCCATCGGGCTTCAGGATCATGCCTGAAAACGTCAGCGTCCCATCGACGAGCTGCGCCAGCCCGGCGATCGGCGTGCGGCAGGAGCCATCGAGTTCCTTGAGGAAAGCTCGCTCACACAGAAGTGCTGCATGCGTCGCCGCGTGGTTCACCGGCTCCACCAGCTGCGCGACTTCGCCGTCGCCGATCCGGCTTTCGACGCAGATGGCGCCCTGGCCTGGCGCGGGCGGAAAGCTTTCCACATCGAGAAGATGCGTGACGACCTCCTCCATGCCGAGCCGCTTGAGACCGGCGAATGCCAGCAGCGTCGCATCTACCTGGCCTTCGGCCAATTTGCGCAACCGGGTTTCGACAAGACCACGATAGGTGATCACGTTGAGGTCGGGCCGCAAACGGCGGATGAGCGCCTGGCGCCTGAGCGACGACGACCCGACGATTGCGCCTTCCGGCAGCGCCTCGATCGAAGGCGCGGTACGGCCGATCACGGCGTCGCGCACATCCTCGCGCTCGAGAAACGCCGAGAGATAAAGCCCATCCGGCAGCTTCGTCGCCATGTCCTTGGAGGAGTGCACGGCGAGATCGAGCCTGCCGTCGGACAACTGCTCTTCGAGCTCCAGCGTGAAGAGGCCCTTGCCGCCGATTTCCGACAGCGGTCGATCGGTGATGCGGTCGCCCTTGGTCGACAGAACGACGATCTCGAAACAGTCTTCGTCAAGCCCATGTGCCGCCATCAGGCGACCCTTGAGTTCATGGGCCTGTTTGAGCGCGAGCGGGCCGCCACGCGTACCGATGCGGTATTGTCTCTTTCGCATGCCTCTCCGTCCATGTTACCGCACGACAGGTAAACGGGATTGCGAGCCCCTGCAATCGCCAGCTCAAAGTCGACGAAGCCCCATCATGGCAAATTCCATTGTTGTTCTCGGCATCGAAACGAGCTGCGACGAAACTGCCGCCTCGCTCGTGCGCCGCAATCCTGACGGCTCGGGCGACATCCTCTCCAACGTCGTTTTGAGCCAGCTCGACGAGCACGCCCCTTTCGGCGGCGTCGTACCGGAAATCGCGGCACGCGCCCATGTCGAGGCGCTGGACGGCATCATTTCGCAAGCGCTTGCCCGCGCCGAGACGACGTTCGATGACGTCGACGCAATCGCAGCCACCAGCGGTCCGGGTCTGATCGGCGGATTGATTGTCGGGCTGATGACCGGCAAGGCGATCGCGGCGGCAACGGGCAAGCCACTCTATGCCGTCAATCATCTCGAAGGCCACGCGTTGACGGCGCGCCTCACCGACGGGATCCGGGACCCTTATCTGCTGCTGCTCGTTTCCGGCGGGCACACCCAGCTTCTGGTCGTTGCCGGCGTCGGGGATTACCGCAGGCTGGCGACCACGATCGACGATGCGCTCGGCGAAGCATTCGACAAGACGGCGAAACTCCTCGGCCTGCCCTATCCCGGTGGGCCCGAAGTGGAACGGCGCGCAGCAAGCGGCAATCCCCTCCGTTTCGATTTGCCCCGGCCGATGCGGGGCGAAGAGCGCCTCGATTTTTCCTTTTCCGGCCTGAAGACCGCAGTGCGCCAGCAGGCCGCCAAACATGCTCGGCTTTCGGAAGAAGACGTCGCCGATCTCTGCGCCTCGTTCCAAAAAGCCGTGACGGACACGCTGGAGGAACGCCTTTCGCGCGGCATCGAAAGGTTTCGGGCTGATTTCCCCGAGATCGATACACCCGCGCTGGTGGTTGCCGGTGGCGTCGCGGCGAACCGCGCGATCCGAACCGCTCTCGCTTCGCTGACCGATCGTCATGGATTTCGCCTGATTGCGGCGCCGATCGAGCTTTGCACCGACAATGCGGCAATGATTGCCTGGGCCGGCGCCGAGCGGATGGCGCTGGGCTTGCCGGCAGATACGGCCGATGTCGCACCGCGGTCGCGTTGGCCGCTCGACGAGAGCGCCGAGGTCCGCATCGGCTCCGGTCGCCGCGGGGCGAAAGCATGAGCGGCCCCGATCTCGCGATCGTCGGCGCCGGAGCATTCGGAACGGCGCTGGCCTGCACGCTCGCCCGCAGCCGCTCCGAACCACTCGTGCTGTATGCGCGCAATGCCGCGCAGGTCAGGGACATGCGCGACACGCGAGTGAACGCCCGATTTCTGCCGGGCGTAGTCCTTTCGGAGCGCATCGAGTTGCGCAATGACCTCACCGCACTTGGCAACGCCAGCCGCATCCTCGTTGCCGTGCCGGCCCAGGCGCAGGGTGAAATGATCCAGACCCTGCGCCCGCATGTCGGACCTGAGTGCGAGCTCGTCATCTGCGCCAAGGGCATCGAGTGCGCATCGCATCGTTTCCTGTCAGAAGTGGCTGCAGAAGCTGCGCCAGGCCTGCCGATTTCGGTTCTTTCGGGCCCCGGCTTTGCGGCCGACATGGCAAATGGCCTGCCAACGGCCATGACTTTGGCTTCCAGCGATCGCGCAAGGGCCGAGGCGACAGCCGCCGCGCTTTCCGGTGACACATTCAGGCTCTATGCGAGCGGCGATGTCGCCGGTGTTGAGATCGGGGGCGCGCTCAAGAACGTGCTCGCGATCGCCGCTGGCATCGTCGATGGCGCCGCACTCGGCCAGTCCGCCCGCGCCGCGCTCATCGCGCGTGGTCTTGCTGAAATGACGCGGTTTGCCGCGGCCTTTGGCGGAAAGGCGGAGACGATCGCGGGTCTCTCCGGCCTTGGTGACCTGGTGCTGACCGCCACCAGCGACCAGTCGCGCAATTTCCGCTTCGGGCGCGCCATCGGCCAAGGGGCGCCTCCCAAGGAGCTCTCGAAACCAGGCCAGCCCCTCACCGAGGGCGCATTCACGGCCGCAGTCGCCTGCAATCTCGCGCGTCGGGCTGGCATCGAACTTCCGATTGCAACGGCGGTGTCTGACGTGATCGAGGGACGGTTGACCGTCGGACAGGCGATGGAAGACTTGATGCGTCGTCCTCTTCGCAGCGAGGACGCGACCTTCGACCAAGGGCCCAAGACTTGACGGATCGATCCTCTCGGGCGAATGAGCGCGACGCTCAAGCCCGATCGTCAACGAACGCGAGTATGCCGATGTATTTCGCCGCCATCTGCCGGGACAAGCCCGGCGCCTTGCAATTGCGGCTGGATACGCGTCCCGCCCATGTCGAGCATCTCAATGCATTGAACGCCAACGGCGTCCTGAAAATCGCTGGACCGCTGCTCGGCGAAGACGGCAAGCCGTTCGGCAGCCTGTTGATTTTCGAATGCGCCGACCTTGCCGAAGCCGAAGCCGTTGCCGCCGCAGACCCTTATGCCAAGGCCGGCCTGTTCGAGACCGTCGAGATAACGCCGTGGAACTGGACGTTCAATCCGCCGGAGGCGCGCTGACGTGGCATATTGGCTGTTCAAGTCTGAGCCGTTCAAATGGTCGTGGGAGATGCAGAAGGCCCGCGGCGAGAAGGGCGAGCAGTGGGATGGCATCCGCAACTACCAGGCCCGCAACAACATGCGCGCCATGAAGGTCGGCGACAAAGGCTTCTTCTATCATTCGAACGAAGGTCTTGAAGTCGTCGGCATCGTCGAGGTTTGCAGCGAGATCCATCCGGATACGACGATCGACGATCCTCGCTGGGAATGCGTGGATATCCGCGCCGTGTGCGACATGCCGAAGCCGGTGACCCTGAAGGACGTAAAGGCCAATCCGAAGCTGGCCCAGATGTCACTCGTCACGTCGATGCGCCTTTCTGTACAGCCGGTGACGGACGATGAATATCTGGAAGTCTGCCGCATGGGCGGGCTCGACAAGCCGCCGCGCTGAATGGAAAGCGCGGCCGATCCCGACCTGATCGCCGAGCGCTTCATCCGCGAAAACACCAGTGTGACCCGCCCGCCCCATGTGCCGGAGATCGCGCTGCATCTGGCGACGGAAGCCCACGATCTCTGGCTGAAGACCGAGGAAGAACTCGGCACCATCGGCCTGCCGCCGCCCTTCTGGGCGTTCGCCTGGGCCGGTGGCCAGGGACTTGCGCGCTACGTCCTCGATCATCCGGACTGCGTGGCCGGCAAGAGCGTGCTGGATTTCGCGACCGGTTCGGGCATCGTCGCGATCGCGGCGCTGAAGGCCGGCGCGAGAGAGGTCTTTGCGGTCGATACGGACCGTTGGGCGCTCAGCGCCTGCAAGCTCAACGCCACACTGAACCGCGTGACGATGACCACCACATCGCATGATCTGGTCGGGATGGACGAGGGGTGGGACGTGCTGCTCGCCGGCGACGTCTTCTACGATCGGGCGATGACCCAGGCGATCCTGCCCTGGTTCAAAGCTCTCGCAGCGCGCGGCGCCACCGTTCTCGTCGGCGATCCCGGCCGCAGCTACAAGCCCGCCGATCATCTCGAGACACTGGCCACCTATGAGGTGCCGGTGCTGACGGCGCTCGAGGATTCCGAAGTCAAACGCACCAGCGTCTACCGCTTCCGCGCGGCGCCGTGATATCTTAACCGGTGACCACGACGCGTGTGCCAGTGTTCACCGATCGCAGCAACCGCAGCATATCGCGACGCGCCAGCGCAATGCAGCCTTCCGTCGGCAGATAGCCTGGGCGAGCGAGATGCATGAAAATGGCGCTGCCGCGGCCCGCCTGGCGGCTGGCAATGTTCCAGTCGAGCACGAGGACGATGTCGTAGAGGTCATCCGTCCGCCGCATCGTTTCCGCGCTTGCTGGAAATGGCAGTCTCACCGGGCGATTGTAAGCCGCATGCCAGGGCGCATCGCACCAGCCGGCGTCATGGCGAATGGGCTGCATGGGCAGCGCGGTGTCAGGACGCGGCCCCTTGTCGCTACGCCAATAGCCATGCAGCACCGCCAGGTCGGCGCGCGGCGTGGCGCCATCGCCTTCGCGCTTGAAGGCCGAGATGCCACCCTTGCCGAGCGCAACATCGAAGACGACGCTGCCGCCTCCGACCGATAGAAGACCGCGACTGTGCGCACCCGGCTTGCGACGCACGGTGACGATGGATGGCGATAACGGACCTATCAATTTGCAGTGTCTCGGCGGTCTGGAGGATCGGCGATCACATTTACCACTTTGAAGGCGAAGGCAAAGCGCCTAAACATTCGGCGTTGCGCACTGATGCGCAAACCGAGCACAGGAGCTGCCCCATGACCTCACGCACCATCCTGATCGTCGACGATGATACGGATTTGCGCGAGACCTTGAAGGAGCAGCTTGCGCTCTGCGAGGAATTTGAACTCCTGGAAGAGCCGACTGCCACCAAGGGCGTCAATACGGCGCGCAACGCGTCCGTCGACCTCCTCATCATGGACGTCGGCCTGCCGGACATGGATGGCCGCGAAGCGGTCAAGCTTTTGCGGAAGGGCGGCTTCAAGTCCCCCATCATCATGCTCACGGGTCACGATACCGATTCCGACACCATTCTCGGTCTGGAATCCGGCGCGAACGACTATGTCGTCAAACCTTTCCGCTTCGCGGTTCTCCTCGCCCGTATCCGCGCGCAGTTGCGCCAGCACGAGCAAAGTGAAGATGCCACCTTCACTGTCGGGCCCTATACGTTCAAGCCGAGCCAGAAGCTCCTCACCGACGAGAACGGCGGCAAGATCCGCCTGACGGAAAAGGAATCGGCCATCATCCGCTACCTCTACCGTGCGGATCAGAAGGTGGTGACGCGCGATGTGCTGCTGGAGGAAGTCTGGGGCTACAATTCCGGCGTGACGACGCACACGCTCGAAACCCACGTGTACCGCCTGCGGCAGAAGATCGAGCGCGATCCATCCAACGCCGAAATCCTGGTGACGGAGAGCGGCGGATACAAGATCGTCCCGTGATGCGCTCAAGGACAAGCATCGCTCCATGTCCCTGAAAGACGACATCACGATCTTGGGCGATGTGCCGATTTTCGGCGATCTCAGCGACGAACAATTGCGCCTGGTAGCGTTCGGTGCCGAGCGGCGCCGCATCCCTGCGGGCCAGGTGCTCTTCCGGCAAGGCTCCGCGGCTGATTGTGCCTATGCGGTGGCGAGTGGTGCGTTCGATCTCGAACGTACCGATCATCAGGGCCGGACGATCAAGCTCGGCGCAGCCAGGCCGGGGACACTTCTTGGCGAGTTGGCGCTGATTTCGCTGACCGAGCGGAAGACGACCGCCGTCGCTGCGGAATCATCCGAGGTGATCCGCATCACCCGCCCGCTGTTCAACCGCATGATCGAGGAATATCCCGAACTCGGGACCATCATGCAGCGCCGTATCGAAGCCAATCTTCAGCGCCTGATCGACGATTTGAGCGCCCTGTCGCCACGCCTTGGCGGCTAGCTGAGCGGACGGGCTGAACAAACCACCGAGCTCCGCGTTTCCTGTTCATGAAAATGATCATGGAGACAAACATGTTAGACCGGCCAGAAGGCGAGCGCGAACACACGACGCGCAAGGAAGATTACAAGGCTTACACCGAACGCGACATCGACGAGGGCTGGCCCTATAGCGACGAGCCAGGCAACGAGGAAAGCCGCCTGCAGGGCAACCGTCCCTATGCCGATGAGGAACTGGAAGAAGTGCCGGCAGGCGTCGATGGGTTTCATGTCGAGGAACTGCCTGATCCAGTCGGCGGATCCGGTCAGATCGGCGTAGAGGGCGACATCGAAGCTGAAGATGAGATCGATGAGGGCGCAGACCCGGATGAGAGCGCCGATCCGGAAGTCGATCCACGTCCGGTGGACAAAGACGCCGACTGAGCTGACGGCATCCAACGAAAAAGGGCCCCGAACGAGGCCCTTTTTTTTATCCTGATTGGCGATCTTACGTGTCGCCATTTCCCTTGTGCTTCTTCGGCTGCGTGGCCGAAACGGGGTCGCTGGCAGGGAACGTATCTTCCAGACCCTCTTCCAGATTGTCGTCGGTATCCTGGTGCTTGCGCTCTTCTTCCAGGCTTTCCTTGGCGGGGTTTTTCGTCTTTTCGGAATCGTTCATTTTGTAAGCCTCCTTGGTTGGAGGGATAACGCATGGGCCCGCATGATGTTGCGCTGTCGCTTAAATAAGAGCCGATTTTACATCGCTTCCACGGCGTTACCGACAAAGAGGAACAGCGCCGAGCCTCCGCCTCCCAGAACGATGTAGCCAAAGAGGGCCAGAAGCCCGTCCCGGGTGACGAGTGCCGTGGCGAACAGCGTGACGGCCGTGGCCAGCAGGGACGATGAGAACGGCACGAGCTCGAAGAACGGCATCGCCGCACCGCACGCGACGCACAGGAACTGCGGGATGAGAGCGAGAGGCGGCTGAACGAGCAGCTCCAGGCGCGGGCGCGTGATCCTGTCAGCAAAGCGCACCGGCCGCTCCATGAAGTCCAGCGCCCGGTTCAGCCGATCGCGCCCGACCTCCCGCTTCAGGATCCATCGCGGCAGCCAGACATGGTTGCGCTGCAGGGCCATCTGCACCGAGATGAGAGCGATGATGAAGCCTCCGATCGATGAGAGCCCCGGAATGCCGCTCAACGGGCTGATGATGATCAGGCCTGGCACCAGCAAGAGCGGCGCAAAGGATGCGCGACCGAGCGCAGTGACGATATCCGCAATTGAGACGACGTCACCATCGCCAGCCGCCCGAACACAGGTGACGATGGATTGCAGAGGGTTGTCATCGTCCATTGCGAGCGTGCCGCAGTCTTCTGCACCCGCGCCCGCACCCGCGTCTGAGCCTTCGCCCGCTCGGTCCTCATGTCCTGCCTCGTTCAAATGATTGCGCTTTCGATGATGTGCGATGGATGATGAACGAACGAGATCGGTGGTTGTTGCCCGTAGAGCGCTATGCGGGCGATTGTCTAGAGATCGAAATGGGCGATGACCGGAACGTGATCTGATGGACGGTCCCAGCCGCGCGCCTCGCGCAGCACATCGATCCGCGTGAGGTTCTCGACGAGATCGGCCGACGACCAAATATGATCCAGCCGGCGCCCGCGGTCGGACGCTTCCCAATCCTTGGCGCGATAGCTCCACCAGGTGAAGATCTTCTCCTCCGGCGGGATGTGCACGCGCATCAGATCGGTCCATGCACCTGAGCTTTGAGCCAGCAGCAGTCCTTCCGTTTCGATCGGCGTGTGGCTGACGACGCGCAGCAATTGTTTGTGCGACCAGACATCGGTTTCCAGGGGCGCGATGTTGAGATCACCGACAAGGACGGAGGATATGCCCTCTTCCCGTTCCCGCTCGGCATGCACAAGCTTCAGTTCGGCCAGATAAGCGAGCTTGTGCGCGAATTTCGGATTGATCTCCGGGTCGGGCTCGTCTCCGCCCGCCGGGACGTAGAAATTGTGGATCCGGATGCGCTTGGCGCCCGCCGCGATGACGCAGGACGCATGCCGGGCATGGCCCACATCGCCGAAATCCATCCGTTCTTCGGCGAGAATTGGGGTGCGCGAGAGTGTCGCGACGCCGTGATAGCCCTTCTGCCCGTGCGCGAGAATGTGCTCGTAGCCGAGCTTGCGCAGACGTTTGAAGGGAAAAGCGTCGTTCGGACATTTCGTTTCCTGCAGGCACAGGACATCCGGACGGTGGCTTTCGAGAAAGGCTTCCACGAGAGGCAGGCGAAGACGAACGGAATTGATGTTCCACGTGGCAATCGAAAACGACAAAGAGAAAATCCCCGGCAGATGATGCCGGGGATGTATCGTGCACCTTGCCTTCGAGGCAATGGCGGAAGTTTTGGCGCGCTCAAATGGCGCAAACAGGCCTTAACGCTGCGTGCCGCGTCCGCGCAGCTGATCATAGGGCACATCGAAGACGTTCGCGGCAAAATCGACGCCGGTGCGGACGTTCATGATCATCACCGTCGTTTCCTTGTTCTGCGCGTCCAGCATCGTCCACTGCTTCAGATCATAGGTGTTCGGGTCGAACATCATGGTGATCTTCGAATTGCCGAACATAGAACTGTCCGACATGACGATGGTGATCAGATCCGGCTGCTGGTTGACCGACTCGACGTTCGATGCTGACAGATCGATGCTTTCCGACAGAAGAAGCGCCAGAGGCGTCCTGTTCAGCGGATAGACGTCCCAAGTGCCAAGTTTCTGGTTGCCGATCACCACCGAGTCACCGTCCGAAATCACGCGAATCGGCGACGGCTCCTGGTAGTTGAACCGCATCTTGCCGGGCCGGGCGATGTGAAAGGTCCCGCCGGTCTGTTCGCCGCGTGGCCCGAACTGAACGAAGTCACCGGTCATCGTGCGGATCGAGGCGAAATGGTTCGCGATCTGCTGGGCGATCTGGCTGTCCTGCGCTGCTGCAGGGGTCGGAATGGCGGCTGCCATCGGCATCGCCACGAGCGCCATGGCCAGCAGGCCGACTGCGCCCTTCAGCACGGAGCGCCGCGAGCGGGCGCTGGTGTTTGTTCCTGCTTCGAGTCTTGTGGTCATCGTCTTCTCCTACGAAGCGTTTTTTCCCAATCAACTGCGGCGCCACTATGTCGGTTCCTCGTGCGGCGAGAATGCCGCACCCAACACGCTTGGAGCGCCGTCACCGACCGGAAATGTCGTCTTCGGTCGGCACCAGGATTTCGCGCTTTCCGGCATGGTTGGCGGGACCGATGACCCCTTCCTTTTCCATGCGCTCGATCAGCGATGCCGCGCGGTTGTAGCCGATCCCGAGGCGGCGCTGGATGTAGGACGTCGAGACCTTGCCATCTCTAAGAACGACGGCAACGGCCTGATCGTAAGGGTCGTCCGAGCCTTCAAGATTCGATGTCCCTGCCGGACCACCACCGCCGCCGCCTTCGCCGTCATCGTCGTCTTCCGTGATCGCGTCGAGATATTCGGGCACGCCCTGCGCCTTCAGATGCGCCACGACGTCCTCGACTTCCTCGTCGGAAACGAACGGCCCGTGCACACGCTGGATGCGCCCGCCGCCGGCCATGTAGAGCATATCACCCATGCCGAGCAGCTGTTCGGCGCCCTGCTCGCCCAGAATGGTGCGGCTGTCGATCTTCGACGTGACCTGGAAGGAGATGCGGGTCGGGAAGTTCGCCTTGATCGTGCCGGTGATGACGTCCACCGACGGACGCTGCGTCGCCATGATGACGTGAATGCCGGCAGCACGCGCCATCTGCGCCAGCCGCTGCACCGCGCCTTCGATCTCCTTGCCGGCGACCATCATCAGGTCGGCCATCTCGTCGATGATGACGACGATGTAGGGCATCGCCTCCATCGCGAACTCTTCCGTCTCGTAGACCGCCTCGCCGGTCTCGCGGTCGAAGCCGGTCTGGACGGTGCGCGAGATGGTATCGCCCTTCTTCAGGGCCTGCTCGACGCGCTGGTTGAAGCCATCGATGTTGCGCACACCGATCTTCGACATCTTCTTGTAGCGCTCTTCCATCTCCCGGACGGTCCATTTGAGCGCGACGACGGCCTTCTTCGGATCGGTGACGACGGGCGTCAGAAGATGCGGGATCCCGTCATAGACGGAAAGCTCGAGCATCTTCGGGTCGATCATGATCAACCGGCATTTCTCGGGCGACATGCGGTAGACGATCGACAGGATCATCGTGTTGATGGCGACCGACTTGCCCGAGCCGGTGGTACCGGCGACGAGCACGTGTGGCATCTTCGCGATGTCCACCACGACGGCGTCGCCGTTGATCGACTTGCCGAGCGCAAGCGCAAGCTTCGCCTTGGACTGTTCGAAATCGCGGCTGGCGATGATTTCGCGCAGATAGACCGTCTCGCGACGCGCGTTCGGCAATTCGATACCGATGGCGTTGCGGCCGGGTACCACGGCCACGCGGGCGGCGATCGCGCTCATCGAGCGGGCGATGTCGTCGGCAAGACCGATGACGCGTGACGATTTGATGCCTGGCGCAGGCTCCAATTCGTACAGTGTCACGACCGGGCCGGGCTTTACCTGGATGATCTCGCCTTTAACGCCGAAATCCTCCAGCACGCCTTCCAGCATGCGCGCATTCTGCTCGAGAATCTCGTCGGAGAGGCTCGCATCGCGACCGAGGTTCTTGGCCTCGTTCAGCAGGTCGAGCGACGGCATGTCGAACCCGTCGCTGCCCTCTGCCGCCGCTTCGCGGTTGATGCGGACGGGCTTGCGCACCTTTTCGACAGGCACCGGGGCACGGGCTGCCTGCGGCATCTGTACCGGGGTGGGAGCGGGGGCTGCAACCGTGCGGGCAGGCTGGCGGCGAGGCTCCGGCGCCCAGTCGGGCTCGACCATGCCGTCATCCAGATCCTCAGCGTCGTCGTCAACGGCGTGCAGACGATCATCGAGATAGCTGTCATCCTCGTCAATCGCCATAGGCTCCTCGAACGAGGGCTCGATCGGCCGGGCAGGCGTGCGGCGTTTCGGCGCCGGCGCGAAATCGAGCGCGTCGTCGTCGTTGTCGATACGGTCATCGAGTTCGATCGATGGCGCTATGCGGCGCTTGACGACAGGTGCTTCCGCCAATTCCGGTTCGCGACGGCCATCCAGGGTCACGAAGGTATCGTCGTTGAAATCGTAAGGCTCTTCGAATTCGTCACGGCCTCGGTCTTTCCCGATGCGTCCACCGCTGATCCGGCGCGCCGTAGCCCGCATGGAATACCACCAATGTGCCATCGCACCGAGCGCGAGCAGGCGGCCGCTTTCCGGCTCGAAATCGTCGTCCTCGATGTCGTCCTCGACGAGATCATCCTCCTCGTCGGCATCGAAGACGTCGCGGCGATCGACCAGCACGGCGGCATACATGGAGAGCCAGACTGCAGGACCGATGAGCACCAGCCCGATCAGCACGGAATAGATGCCGGAAGGAAAGCCGCCGATCAGGGAGGCGGGGACGCGCAGAATCATGTCGCCGAAAACACCGCCAATGCCCGTGGGCAATGGCCAGTGAGCCGGCGGCGTGACGCAGGCGAGCACGGCGGAGAAGAGAGCCGCGCCGATGATCCATGCGACCATCCGCCGGAAGACCGGCACCAGCGGTACGCCGCGAAAGAGGAAAATGGCCCAGAAGACAGGGGCGATCATGGCAAAGACGGCGCCGAGACCGAAGAACTGCATGCCGATATCGGCGAAAGCGGCACCCGCAAAGCCGAGCGCATTGGTGGGGCGCCCGCCATGGGCATAGGAGAAGCTCGGATCGTTGACGTTCCAGGTTGCCAATGCGCCGACGGCGAAAGCAAGGAGAGCGACGATCGTCAGCGCGCCGGTGATGCGCAACGGTGTTTTCAGAAGTGGCGGAACGCGAAAGATCGATCGCTGATTCTGCCGGGCAGCCAGCTGGCTGTATCCCGGTCTTTCACGTCCGCGTCCGCCGAAACTGCCGTTTTCAACTTCGATTGCTCGTCGCATGCCACACCCGCATTGCGCGCCGCAATTGGCGCGAATTACGGGCAAACACTAGCCGCGCCATGGTTAATGGCCGCTTAACTCACGTCTTGGAAGCATTGGGAGGAAGGTCGGACGCGCTAGAGCGTCATGCGCTGGATGGCGCCCCTGACGAGCGGCGCGACGACGGTCATGATCGGGGCGGCCACGAGCCACGATGGGATCCATGCCTGGAACCAGAGGGCTCCGAGTCTCGGATCGGACAACCCGACCGCCGAAACGGTCGAGATGCCGGAGACGATGCACGTCATGATGCAGGTGACCACGACGGCAAACAGGATGGGGGCGGCCCAGCGCGGAACGAAGGGAGTCACCGTGTGACCCCTTCTGCTTCGACACCGAAGGGCCGCACCATTGGTCAGGCCCAGGGACGGGTGTCGGCGAGCTTGGATTCGTAACCGGAGATCGCCGAAGCGCGTTCCATCGTCAGGCCGATATCGTCGAGACCGTTGAGCAGGCAATGCTTCTTGAAGGAATCCAGCTCGAAGCGGATGACGCCGCCATCCGGGCCGCGAATTTCCTGGGCTTCAAGATCGATCGTCAGGGTCGCATTAGAACCGCGCTCGGCATCGTCGAGCAGCTTTTCGAGCTCGTCCTTGGAGACGACGATCGGCAGAATGCCGTTCTTGAAGCTGTTGTTGTAGAAGATGTCCGCGAAGCTCGTGGAGATGATGCAGCGGATACCGAAATCGGCGAGCGCCCAGGGCGCGTGCTCGCGAGAAGACCCGCAGCCGAAATTGTCGCCCGCAACGAGGATCTTCGAATTGCGATAGGCTGGCTTGTTCAGGACGAAATCCGGGTTCTCGGACCCGTCTTCCAGGTAGCGCATTTCCGAAAACAGTCCGGTACCGAGACCGGTGCGCTTGATGGTCTTCAGATAGTCCTTCGGAATGATCATGTCCGTGTCGATATTGACGATCGGCAGTGGCGCCGCGACACCGGTAAGCTTGTCGAACTTTTCCAAAGGACTGATCTCCGCTTCAATTCCAGCCCGCTTTAGCAAAGCCCGGCCGGAAAATGAAGAGGTTTGACGTCGCTCGCACGTCTCGAGAGAGAACCGCGCGGCGATTACGGCTTACTGATCGATGATCGTCCCGCGGCCGTCGTTCCAGATGCGCGGCTCGCGGTTGCGCCGGCCATTCTGCGTACGGGCCATAACGGGGCGAGCCTGATTGGATCCGAAGACTTTGAGTGCAAGCGCGGTGCTCAAGCCGACGACCAGCACGATGCCGACGAAGGCGAGGCCGAGTGCGGCCATGATGGCGAAGGATGCAACGGCCAGGGTGAGGCCGATGACGGTTTGGATCGCGTTGCGCAGCGTGTCCATCAATTGGGTATCCTGTTTCAACACCGTCAATGTGGAGCTGCAATCAAGGCGCTTCAATGGCAGCGGCGCTCACGAACATGTCAAATGACATTGCGCTCCAGAAACGGCCGGCCCTGCGGGATGCGGCCGAACCCGAAAGCGCTGCAGTCGATGGTGCGGTATGCACCATGCACGATCATTTCCGCGACCGCCCGGCCAGCCGCCGGCGCCTGCTGCAGGCCGTGGCCCGAGAATCCGTTGATGAAATGAAAATTCGCGATCTCGGGATGCGGGCCGATCACCGCGTTCTGGTCGAGCGTGTTGTATTCATAATGCCCTGCCCAGGCACGCTCGAAACGGATCGCTTCGAACGCCGGAACCCGGTGGGCGAGCGCCGGCCAGATGATCTCGTCGAAGAGATGATAATCCGGCTCGAAATCATCGGCCTCGGCAGCCGCGTCCCCAGGCGGCGTCGTTCCCGTGATGAAGAGGCCTCCTTCCGGCCGGACATAGACGCCGCTCGGATCGACGGTCAGCGGCATCGCCGGCAACATGGTGCGGGCCGAAAAAACGAACACGGTGCGCTTGCGCGGCTCCACCGGAAGGTCGATGCCGACAAGCGCCGCCAACCTCCCGGCCGACGGACCGGCCGCATTCACCAGCGCGCCGCAGGAAAACTCCGACCCGTCATCCAGGCGGCATGTCTGCACGCGACCGCCCTTCACCTCGACGCCCGTGATCCGCGCTTGCAGAAAGGCCACATTGCGACGCCGGAGTTCGCCCCGGATGATCGCCAGCAACCGGTGCGCATCAAACCAGCCCTCGCCGCTCCGCCCAAAACCACCCGCCGCCAGCCCTTCCGTGTTCAGCCAATCGAACTGCGCAGCGAGCTCGGCCGAATTCAAGAGCGCGATATCGGCACCTGCGGCCTTTTGGACGGCATGGTTGGCTTCGATCTGTGCTTGTCCCTCGGCGCTTGCGAGAATGAGGTAGCCGTTCTCCGTCAACCCCACATCGGCGTCGGGCCCGAAGCGATCGACGAGGCCGCGGATGAAGTCCAGCCCGAACAGCGACAGCGCGATGTTCTCGGGTTCGGAGAATTGCTGGCGGATAGAGGCGGCCGAAAGCGTGGTCGAGGCCTTCGAGTAGGTGGGATCGGGCTCGACAATGGCGATCGACCCGGTAAAGCCCTCTTCCCGCAGGAAGAGTGCAACCATGCTGCCCATGATTGCGCCGCCTGCGATGACAATGTCGAAACGGGAAGACGGGGAAGTGCTCGTCGGAAGAATCACGGGTGCTCGCTCAAGCTCTTGCGTGGCTGCAGCCTGAAAGGCAAAACAGCGCCATGTCAAATCGCTCCGCCGCCGAACAACAGCCGTCCCGTCCCGTCCGTCCGCGCCGAAGCGTTCTCTATGTGCCGGCGATCAACGAGCGCGCCATCGCCAAGCTGCCGACGCTCGACTTCGATGTCGTGATCTTCGATCTGGAGGATTCCATCGCACCAGACCAGAAGGATGCAGCGCGGGAAAACATGCGACAGGTGCTGCGCGATCTGGATCTGCAGGGCCGCGAGCGCATCGTCCGCATCAACGGGCTCGACACGCAGTGGGGAACGGAAGACCTGCTCGCCGCCCGCGCAGGCGGCGTCGACGCGATCCTGCTTCCCAAGGTCGAGGAGCCGGCGGCGATCCAGACAGCCGCCTCCGCGCTCGATCAGACCGACGCACACGAGACGATGCGGCTCTGGGCCATGATCGAGACGCCGAAAGGCATCATGAATGCCGGTCATGTTGCCGCTGCGGCCAGAACCTACGGCTCACGGCTGGATTGCTTCGTCGTCGGGCCGAACGATATTGCGAAAGACACCGGCGTTCGCGTCACTCCGGGCCGGCCATATCTCGTGCCTTGGCTGATGCAGATCCTGCTCGCCGCGCGCGCCTTCGGGCTTGATGTGATTGATGGCGTCTACAATGATTTCCGCGACACGGAAGGCTTCGCCGACGAGTGCCGCCAGGGCCGCGACATGGGTTTCGACGGCAAGACGCTGATCCACCCGGCCCAGATCGCGGCAGCCAACGACGCCTTCGGCATCGGCGTTGACGAGCGACAGTATGCGGAACGCATCGTCATGGCGTTCGACCAGCCTGCAAACGCGGCCAAAGGCGTCATCAATATCGATGGGCGGATGGTGGAGCGGCTGCATCTGATCGATGCCCAACGCCTTTTGACCAAGGCTGACGCAATTGATGCGCGCAAGGGAGCACGGAAATGAAACTCTATCGACTGCTGACCGGACCGGATGACGCGAGCTTCTGCCACAAGGTGACGGCAGCACTGAACAAGGGTTGGCTGCTCAGCGGCTCGCCGGCCTACGCATTTGACGCGGAGACGAAGGCCATGAAATGCGCACAGGCGGTCTACAAGGAAGTCGAAGGCGTGGATTACGTCCCGGAGATGAAGCTCGGCGAGCAATGACGGCCAGCTGTGGGTCGACCGGTCAGTCGACCGTCTCTTCGATCCGCTCCATGTCGTCGTCGCTCAAGCCGAAATGGTGGCCGATCTCGTGGATGAGGACGTGGGCGATGATGTCGCCGAGCGTTTCCTCGTTTTCCGCCCAATAATCGAGAATGGGACGACGATAGAGCGTGATGCGGTTCGGGAACTCGCCGGTTTCCAGCGAAAAGCGCTCGCCGACACCGCGGCCTTCGAACAGCCCAAGCAGGTCGAACGGGGTCTCGAGCGCCATGTCCTCGAAGATTTCGTCTGACGGAAAGTCGTCCAACCGGATAATCACGTCGCCGGTCAGAGCACGGAACTCGTCGGGCAGGCGTGCAAACGCCTCGCGTGCCAGTGACTCGAATTCCGCCAGCGAAGGCGCATAAGCCCTCGTCCAGTCGTTCGTTTGGTCCATTTCCGCCATCGGTACCCTTTCTTTCGGGCCATATAGGCGATTGCAGCGTGCAGTGCGAGAGGCAAAGCGCTGCGCGACATTGCTCGACGCGACGACCAAGCCGAGCCAACAATGCTCGCGCGAAGAGCACCATTGATCCATGTCAATTCGTGGGTGCGGCGTTTAACCTTTTTTAGGATGCATTTTATTCAATAGTGCGGTCGGCTTCGGAAGGTGTGGGCTCTCCGAATACATGATTGTTTGTCGACACTCCGGCATGCCCGGGATGCTGTACACACGCTATCCTCGGGGGATCACATGTCGCATGCACGGCGCCTTGGCGGCGGACGGACCATTGCAGCCTTCATTTCGACAGCGCTGTTCGCATCGACGGCCGCTTTCGCGCAGGAAGCATCGCCCAGAACGAGCGAAAACGGCGTGTTCGCCGACCGCATCGTATTCGGTCAGGCGGCTCCGCTGGAAGGCCCGGCCAGTGCGCTCGGCCTTGGCATGCAACTCGGCATCCAGGCGGCATTTCATGAAATCAACACGGCCGGCGGAGTGCACGGGCGACAGCTCGAGCTGATCAGCCGCGACGATCATTATGAACCGGCGCGATCCATCGACGAGGTCCGGCGCCTCATCGGCCAGGACAAGGTGTTCGGCCTGATCGGGCCGGTCGGCACGCCCACATCGGCCGCGACGCAGCCGATCGCCATGGAAACCAATGTCCCCTTTATCGGCGCCTTCACCGGTGCCGGCTTCCTGCGCGATCCGAAGCTCACCAACGTGGTCAATATTCGGGCGTCCTACGACGCCGAGACCGAAACCTGGATGAAACTGCTCGTCGACGAGCGCAAGCTGAAGCGCATCGCCATTCTTTACCAGGACGATGCCTTTGGCCGTGCCGGCCTCAGCGGCGCGGTCGCCGCCCTGGAACGCCGCGAAATGGAGCTTGTGGCGCGCGGCACCTACCAGCGTAACACGACCGCCGTGAAGGCGGCGCTGCTCGAACTGCGCAAGGCCAACGCACAGGCCGTCGTGATGGTCGGCGCCTATCTGCCGATCGCCGAATTCGTGAAGGTCGCCCGCTCGATCGACTTCGACCCGACATTCGTCAACATCTCATTCGTCGGCTCGGACGCGCTCGCGTCCACGCTGGAGGGTGAAGGCGAAGGCGTCATCGTCTCGCAGGTGGTCCCCTTCCCGTGGGACGAAACCAACCCCCTGATCGCGGCCTACCAGGCAGCGCTTGCCAATGTGGATGGCGAAGCGAAGCCGAGCTTCGTCAGCCTGGAAGGTTACATCACCGGCCGCCTCGCAGCGATGGCGATCGAGGAAGCCGGCCCCGAGCCGACGCGCGAAGCGTTCCTGAACGGCATCCGCCAGCGCGGCAGCTTCGAGATGGATGGCCTCACGCTGCAGTTCGGTCCTGAAGACAATCAGGGCCTGGACGACGTCTTCTTGACCGAAATCGGCCCTGACGGTGCGTTTCGCCCGCTCGCCGGCCCGCAAAGCTGATCGCTTTGCCCGACAAACCATCAGGAACCAGAATCATGGCAACTCATAACGAGACCAAACCAGTGTCCGCCGTCGCAAAGCGACGTGGTGGCCTCGGTGTGCGCGGCAAGCTCACGGCCGCGGTCGCCGGCATCTCGACGCTCACCGTCGTGGCGATCGGCATCGCCGTCGTGTCCTTCCAGGGTGCACAATCGGAATTCAAGCGCTTCAACGAAGAGCAGGTGCCGCAGGTCATCAGTGCCGGCGAACTCGCCACGTTCAGCACGGACGTGACGATTGCGTCATCGCAGCTCATCAACGCCGAAGAAGAAACCGAACGCACCGCGGCGTTCGAGCGCCTGACTGCCGCAGTCGGCACGCTGATCTCCAGCGCGGAAGCCCAGGGCAGTTCAGCCGACAGCGCGCCTGCGGTCGTCGAGCTGCGCGAGCGCGCACAGGCTTTCGAAGCCAATCTGGACGAGCTCGACGGCCTGACGCGCCAGAACATCGTCATCCGCGAAGAACGCGACCGACGCCTCGTCGAACTGTTCGCGCTCCATGACAGCCTTGCGCTGGCGCTCCAGCCGCTTGCCGACGATGCCTATTACACGCTGATCTTCGACGGCGAGTCCGCGGCAGTGGAAGCAAGCGACGTCATCGGCGGCATCCTCAATGAGGACATGCAGACGTTCCGCCGCCTGCTCAGCCTGCGCATCGAAGCCGGCTCCACCAGCGCGGCGACATCTGGTTACCTTCTGACCGAAGACGGCGCGCTTGCACGCACCTTCGACGATCGCATGATCGCCGCCTCGGACCGCCTGAAGCTTCTCATCGAACAATTGCAGGCATCGGGCAATCTGCCGCCGATCGAAGCCGAGCTCACCATGCTGGCCGACATGCCGACGGCCGCGCGCACCATGCGCCGTGACCCGCTTTTCGCCAGCGGTTCCCCAGCAACGCGCCGCTTCATGTCCCAGCTGATCGATGTCGGGCACTCGGTCGACCTGGCGCTGATCGATGCCGTCGACGACATGCTGTTTGATCTTACGATCGGCGGCGAACGCGCTGTCGAGCGCAGCACGGCGACCATCACGGAGCTGGTCGACATTCAGGTGAAGCAGCTCAAAGAGACGCTGGAGATGATCTCCACGCTGCGCGAATTTACCGCGCTCATCGTTCAGGGCGCGCTGACCAACGATCCCGAGGCCATCCGCCGCCTGCAGGATCGTGCGCTCGGCCTCTTCCTGACGCTCGGCACCAAGATGCAGGCAACCGGCTATTCCGATGACGCCGGGCAGCTGCCGCAATTGCAGACATTCGCCGACAGCAACAACGGCCTGATCGCACTGCGCGGCCAGCAGCTCGCCATCACCGAAGAGGTCGGCATGATCGTCGACACGGTCTTCACCGACACCGTGGCGATGAACGGACTGATTGCGCAGGTCGTGGATACGCGCCGCGCTGCAATTGCGGCCGACTCCACCGCACTGGCCGAAAGCCTTCAGGCCCGCGGCTATCTTCTCATGACGCTTGGCGCGGCGGTGCTCCTCCTGGCCGGCCTCATCGGCTACTTCGTGATCTCGCGCGGTATCGCTCGCCCGTTGACCAGCCTGATCGGTGCGACGCGCGATCTTGCCGATGGCAAGCTTGACGTGACGATCGCCCATGCCGGCCGCAGCGACGAGCTGGGCCAGCTGGCCCGCGCCCTCGGCGTCTTCCGCGAAAACGCGATCGAGAAAGCCCGGATGGAAGCGGAAGCCGAAGGCACGCGTGCCGAACGCGAGGCAAACCGCGAAGAGCGCGAGCGCATCAAGGCCGAGAATGCCCGGGTGACGCAGATCGCCGTCGATGCCCTCGGCGAGGGCTTGGCGCGGCTTGCCGAAGGTGATGTCTCGGTGCGCCTCGACGAGCCTTTCGTATCGAGCCTCGAAAGCCTGCGGCTGCACTTCAACAGCTCCATGCACAAGCTCAGCGAGACGCTGGAGATGGTGCGGGAGAACGCACACTCGATCAGCAGTGCATCCGCCGAAATGCGGGCCGGCACGGATGACCTGTCGCGCCGCACTGAACAGCAGGCCGCATCGCTCGAAGAGACCGCAGCGGCGCTTGAGGAAATCACTGCGACAGTGCGCAATTCGTCCACCCAGGCCGACAACGCCCGCCGCATGGCAGACGAAGCCAAGGCCGGCGCGGAGCGCTCCCGCGTGGTGGTCGAGGATGCCATCGCGGCGATGGCCCGCATCGAGGATGCATCGGGCCAGATCGCCCGCATCATCGGCGTCATCGACGAGATTGCCTTCCAGACCAACCTTCTTGCACTCAATGCCGGGGTCGAGGCTGCGCGCGCCGGAGATGCTGGGCGCGGCTTCGCGGTCGTAGCTCAGGAAGTCCGCGATCTGGCAGGCCGTGCAAGCGGCGCGGCCAAGGAGATCAAGGAACTGATCAACCGCTCCGGCACGGAAGTGGATGCCGGCGTGAAGCTTGTCCGCGCCACAGGCGATGCGCTGAGCGAGATCGAGCAGCATGTCGTTCAGGTCAACGCCGCAGTGGCGACCATCGCGACGGCCGCCCGCGAGCAGTCTGCGGGTCTCGGCGAGATCAACCACGCCGTTAATCACATGGACCAGATGACCCAGCAGAACGCCGCGATGGTGGAAGAAACCACCGCCGCGACGCACACGCTGGCCGGCGAGGCCGAAGCACTGCGCGAGCTCGTCGCCCAGTTCGTCATCGACGAACCGGCCCGCAGCACACAGCGCCGCGCAGCCTGAACGACAGCCGAAGCGGCAAGCTTGAAAAATACTGCGGGCGGGCGATCGCGGATCGCCCGCCCGTTTGCGTCATCCGCTCTTGCATTTGCGTCGGTTTCGCATAACGTGCGGCCACTCGATGGGAGAAGCCGGACCCCGCTTGGGAGCGCCGGTGCCGAAGGAGCAATCGCCCCCGGAAACTCTCAGGCAAAAGGACCATCGGGTACCGACAGACTCTGGAGAGAGGCGCTCGTTGCAGCGTCCGCCGAAGGGATAACAATCTCAGGCAAAGGGACAGAGGGGGCGTCGTGTCGAAGGCATTCCCGCCTTCGTGTTGAACCGACGCCGGTCGTATGAGCCTTGCCGCCCTTTTTCGGGATCAAGGCTTCCGGCGCAGTCCGGAGATGACGCTTGGGCGACGCAGCAGCACCCCTTTTGAAGACCCCGCTTCACGCGATGCATGTGGCCGCCGGCGCGCGCATGGTCCCCTTCGCGGGCTACGACATGCCCGTTCAATACGCCACCGGCGTCATGCGCGAACACCTCCACACGCGCCAGAAGGCGGGTCTGTTCGACGTGTCCCATATGGGCCAGGTCGAACTTCACCCTAAGGACGGCGCGGTCGGAACCGCGATGCGTGCGCTGGAGACCCTTGTCCCCGTATCCATCCTTGCGCTGAAGCCCGGCCGACAGCGTTACGCGCTCTTCACCGACGAGAATGGCGGTATCCTCGACGATCTGATGGTGGCCAATCGCGGCGATCATCTCTTCCTCGTCGTCAACGCAGCCTGCAAGGCGGCCGACATTGCCCATCTTGAGCGTTACCTCGCTGACAGCTGCGAGGTGCGCGTGCGCGACGACCGTGCCCTGCTCGCACTCCAGGGTCCGAAAGCCACGGACGTCCTGGCAAAGCTCGACCCGGCCATCGCCGACATGGTGTTCATGGATGTGCGCGATGCGAACCTTGACGGCATTTCCGCCATCGTCTCGAGGTCCGGCTACACGGGCGAGGACGGCTTCGAGATCTCCGTCGCCGCCTCCGATGCGCCCGAACTTGCCCGGCGGCTGCTGGAGAACGAGAACGTCGCCTGGATCGGGCTCGGCGCCCGCGATTCGCTGCGTCTCGAAGCCGGCCTCTGCCTTTATGGCAACGACATCACCAAGGCGACGACACCCGTCGAGGCAAGCCTCGAATGGGCGATCCAGAAACCGCGCCGCACCGGCGGCGAGCGCGCAGGCGGCTTTCCCGGTGCCGACATAATCCTGAAGCAGCTGGATGACGGCGCACCGCGCCGCCGCGTCGGGCTGAAACCCGAAGGCCGCGCCCCCGTGCGCGACGGAGCCCCGCTTTTCGCCGAAGCAGAAGGCGGCGAGCCGATCGGTCGGGTCACCTCCGGCGGTTTTGGCCCAAGCGTCGACGGCCCGATCGCCATGGGGCTCGTTCCGACCGAGACAAGCGATGCTGGCACGAAGCTTTATGCCGAAGTGCGCGGCAAGCGGCTCCCGGTCGTCATCTCGCCCCTACCCTTCATCACCCAAACCTACAAACGATAATCACCGAGCATCCATGGAACAGCATCATGTTGAAATTCACTGAAGACCACGAATGGCTGAAGATCGAAGGTGATACCGCTACCGTCGGCATCACCAACCACGCCGCCGAGCAGCTCGGCGATCTCGTCTTCGTGGAGCTGCCGGATGTCGGCGCGAGCTTCGAGAAGGGTGGCGATGCCGCAACGGTCGAATCGGTCAAGGCCGCATCGGAAGTCTACGCGCCGCTCGCCGGCGAGATCACCGAGGTAAACCAGGCGATCGTCGACGATCCGTCTCTCGTCAATTCCGACCCTACGGGCGCCGGATGGATGTTCAAGCTGAAGCTCGCAGATCCGTCCGCCGCCGACAGCCTGCTCGACCAGGACGCCTACGAAAAGCTGATTGGATAAAACGCCATGACGTTCAAGCGCACCGACTACCAGCCTTACGATTTCGCCAACCGCCGCCATATCGGCCCCTCGCCCGAAGAAATGGCCGAGATGCTGAAGGTTGTGGGCGCGGAAAGCCTCGATGCCCTGATCGACGAAACGGTTCCGAAGGCGATCCGCCAGGCCGAGCCGCTCGCCTGGGGCGCGCCGATGACCGAGCGCGAGGCGCTGGACCGGCTGCGCGAGACCGCCAACATGAACCGCAACCTGGTCTCGTTGCTTGGCCAGGGTTACCACGGCACCATCACGCCGCCGGTCATCCAGCGCAACATTCTGGAAAACCCCGCCTGGTACACGGCCTACACGCCCTACCAGCCGGAAATCAGCCAGGGCCGGCTCGAGGCACTGCTCAACTTCCAGACGATGGTCTGCGATCTGACCGGCCTCGATGTCGCCAATGCATCGCTTCTGGACGAGGCGACGGCTGCCGCCGAAGCAATGGCCATGGCCGAGCGTGTCTCCAAGTCGAAGAGGACGACCTTCTTCGTCGATGCAGAATGCCATCCCCAGACGATCGCCGTCGTGCGCACCCGCGCCGAACCGCTCGGCTGGGACGTCGTCGTCGGCGATCCCATGAGCGATCTCGATCCCGCGCAGGTATTCGGCGCGATCTTCCAGTATCCCGGCACCAACGGCCAGGTCCGCGATTTCACCGACGTGATCGCGAAGTTGCACGGCGAGAACGCGATCGCCATCGTCGCAGCCGATCCGCTTGCGCTCGCGCTCCTGAAGACACCGGGCGAAATGGGCGCCGATATCGCCTACGGTTCGACCCAGCGCTTCGGCGTGCCCATGGGCTATGGCGGCCCGCACGCCGCCTATATGGCCGTGAAAGATCAGTACAAGCGGTCGATCCCCGGCCGGCTCGTCGGCGTGTCGGTCGATGCGCGCGGCAACCGCGCCTACCGCCTGGCGCTGCAGACGCGCGAGCAGCACATCCGCCGCGAAAAGGCGACGTCCAACATCTGCACCGCGCAGGTCCTGCTCGCGGTGATGGCCTCGATGTACGGCGTCTTCCACGGTCCGCTCGGCATCAAGGCGATCGCGCAGCGCGTGCATGAGCGCACGGTCATGCTGGCCGAAGGGCTGGAGAAGATCGGCTACACGATCGACCAAGACGTGTTCTTCGACACGATCAGCGTCGATGTCGGCCGCCTGCAGGGCGCGATCATCCGCTCCGCGCTCGAAGCCGGCATCAATCTGCGCCCGCTCGGCAAGGATCGCATCGCCATAACGCTCGACGAACGCACCCGGCCCGGCGTCATCGAGAAGGTCTGGCGCGCCTTCGGCGGAGAGATGAAGGCGGATGGAAAGCGGGGCTGGCGCATTGCGGACAAGCACCTGCGCAATTCGGACTACATGACGCACCCGATCTTCCACATGAACCGGGCCGAAAGCGAGATGACCCGCTACATCCGCCGGCTCTCGGACCGGGATCTGGCGCTCGACCGCTCGATGATCCCGCTCGGCTCCTGCACGATGAAGCTGAACGCGACGGCGGAAATGCTGCCGATCACCTGGCCGGAATTTTCCGAGCTGCACCCCTTCGTGCCAGCCGATCAGGCGCTCGGCTACCGTCATTTGATCGACGATCTGTCCAAGAAGCTCTGCCAGATCACCGGCTATGACGCGATTTCCATGCAGCCGAACTCCGGCGCGCAAGGCGAATATGCGGGGCTTCTCACGATCCGCGCCCATCATCTGGCGAACGGCAACGCTCACCGCGATGTCTGCCTCATCCCGACCTCGGCGCATGGCACGAACCCGGCGTCCGCGCAGATGGTGGGCATGAAGGTCGTCGTCGTTGCAGCCGCCGACAATGGCGACATCGACGTGGAGGATTTCCGCGCCAAGGCCGAGCAGCACTCGCAGAACCTTGCCGCCTGCATGATCACCTATCCCTCGACACATGGCGTGTTCGAGGAGACGGTGCGTGATATCTGTGCCATCACCCACGAGCATGGCGGCCAGGTCTATCTCGACGGTGCCAACCTCAACGCCCTCGTCGGTCTTGCCCGGCCAGGCGACATCGGCGCAGATGTAAGCCACCTCAACCTGCACAAGACCTTCTGCATTCCCCATGGCGGTGGTGGTCCGGGCATGGGCCCAATTGGCGTCAAGGCGCATCTGATCCCGTATCTTCCGGGCCATCCGCAGACCGGCGGCGACCACGGCCCCGTTTCGGCAGCGCCCTTCGGCTCACCCTCGATCCTGCCGATTTCGTGGAGCTACTGCCTGATGATGGGTGGCGAAGGCCTGACCCAGGCGACGAAGGTCGCGATCCTCAGCGCCAACTACATCGCCAAGCGGCTCGAAGGCGCGTTCGACGTGCTCTACAAGTCGAAGGCGGGCCGCGTCGCCCATGAGTGCATCATCGACACCCGACCGCTGCAGCAATCGGCCGGCGTGACCGTCGAGGATGTCGCCAAGCGCCTGATCGATTCGGGCTTCCACGCCCCCACCATGAGCTGGCCCGTCTCCGGCACGCTGATGGTGGAGCCGACCGAATCGGAAACCAAGGCCGAGATCGACCGGTTCTGCGAAGCGATGCTCGCCATCGCCCGCGAAGCCAAGGACATCGAGGAAGGCCGCCTCGACCGGGACAACAACCCGCTCAAGAACGCGCCGCACACGGTGGAAGATCTCGTCGGCGAGTGGAACCGCCCCTACAGCCGCGAACAGGCCTGCTTCCCGCCCGGCTCCTTCCGCGTCGGCAAATACTGGTCGCCCGTCAACCGCGTCGACAACGTCTACGGCGACCGCAACCTGATGTGCTCCTGCCCGCCGGTGAGCGAATATCTGGAATTGGCGGAGTAGCGAACGAACGCTTGTGGCAACGAGGCCGGCGCTGCTGAGCGCCGGCTTTTGTATATGGAAGCCTTGGGAAAACAGAAACGCCAAAACCTCCCAACGATCAGACGGTGGAAGCTGCATAACTGAACGATCGAAGAGAAATTGGAGCGGGTGAAGCGATTCGAACGCTCGACCCCAACCTTGGCAAGGTTGTGCTCTACCCCTGAGCTACACCCGCTCAATCGCATGGTCCGGGGGTAACGATGGACCGCGATGTCGAAGCGCTTGGCGCGTCGACCGGCGCTGTATGACGCAAGCCGCTGCAGATTGCAACAGGCAAAATCGCGTGGGCCTTTCAAAATTTTCCAGCGCCTGGCGCGAGCTCGCGCATCTCGCCCGGGCCAACGTTTGCCTCTCAGTCCAAGGCGCCATATGAAGCAGCACCACAGGCAGGAAGCGAGACTGGAGGCGGATGATGAGCGAGTGGACCGAGGCGCAACGGGCATTGTTCGAGCGGCTCGACCGCCTGTCAATCACGCATGAGACGCGCCGCCATGCACCGGTCTTCACCGTCGCCGAAGCCCAGGCGCTGCGCGACGACATTCCGGGTGCGCACACCAAGAACCTGTTCGTGAAGGACAAGAAGGGGCGCTACTTCCTGCTGGTGCTCGAGGAAACGGCCGAGGTGGACCTAAAGCAGGTGCATGGCCTGATCGGCGCGAGCGGCCGCGTGTCTTTCGGCAAGCCAGACGCACTGATGGAGTATCTGGGCGTCGAGCCGGGCTCGGTCACGTCTCTCGCGGCGCTCAACGATCGCGAAGGAGTGGTCACCGTCGCGCTGGACGCCGCGCTGATGAAAAACGACACCATCAATGCCCATCCGCTCTCCAACGATGCAACGACATCGCTGAGCAGCGCCGATCTCATCCGTTACCTGCAGGACTGCGACCACGACCCGCTGATCTTGAAACTTTCAAGCTGAATGCCGATTTTGCGGGCAGATCAGGCCCGATCCACGCCTTTCATTCCGGAGCCCAAAGATGACCGACAGCGACAACACTTTTTTGACCTCCGGCCAAGGCGGGCAACCCACCATGAACGTCACGTTCGGCGATCAGGGCCAGACGTCCGCAGCCAATGCCGCCGGTGATCTCATCAAGGACACGACGACGGCTAAGTTCATGGCCGATGTCGTGCAGGAATCGCGCAAGCAGCCGGTTCTGGTCGACTTCTGGGCGCCGTGGTGCGGCCCCTGCAAGCAGCTGACGCCGGTGCTCGAAAAGGTCGTGCGCGAAGCGGGCGGCAAGGTGAAGCTCGTCAAGCTGAACATCGACGAGCATCCGGCGATCCCCGGCCAGATGGGCGTGCAGTCCATCCCGGCGGTGTTTGCTTTCGTCAACGGACAGCCCGTGGATGGCTTCATGGGCGCGATGCCCGAAAGCCAGTTGAAGGCATTCATCGACAAGATCGTCGGCGCCGGTGGCGGCAAGGATGATGAGGCGGCCCAGATCCAGGCCGCCCTCGACCAGGCGCGCGAACGGCTGGACGCCGGCGATATCCAGGGAGCAGCACAAATCTACGCGGCCGTCATGCAGCATGCGCCCGATAATGTTGCCGCTCAGGCCGGCATGGCCGAGTGCATGATCGCCGCCGGCCGCACGCAGGAAGCCGAGCAGCTTCTCGGCGCGCTGGACGAAAAGGCACGCGCCCATCCGGACGTGGCGAAGATTCTCGCGCGGCTGGCGCTCGAGGCCGAGGTGGCGAAGCTTGGCGATCCGTCAGTGCTGGAAGCGCGCATTGCAGCTGATCCCAACGACTTCGAAGCACTGCTCGACCTCGCAAAGATCCTCAGCATCCGTGGGCAGCGCAACGAAGCCGCCGATCATCTGCTGGCCATCATGAAGGCCGACCGGAGCTGGCGCGACGATGGCGGCCGGCGCGAATTGCTGGCGCTTTTCGAGACCTGGGGCCCGACGGATCCGGCAACGCTGGCGGCCCGCCGCAAGCTGTCGTCCATTTTGTTCTCGTGATGCAGCTTTGCCGGCCCATTTGAGAGGGAGCCACTTGAGATTGGGCGGCAGAACGCCACATCTCTAGTCTCTGTTCATGAAAGGCTGCTCCACGCCATGCAGGCTGGCAACGCCCACTACCGCACCGAGAAGGATCTGCCGGATTCTGTAGCAATGTTCCCGCTCACGGGCGCATTGCTCCTGCCCGGTGGACAGATGCCGCTCAACATTTTCGAGCCGCGCTATCTCGCCATGTTCGACGACGCGATGGCGACCAATCGATTGGTCGGCATCGTTCAGCCAGAGTTTGAACGCCCGGGCGCAACGTCGGATGCGCAGTCAGGCCTTTGCTCGGTTGGCTCCATCGGCCGCGTGGTGTCCTTTTCCGAAACCGGTGACGGACGCTACATTGTGTCGCTCATCGGTGTGTGCCGCACGCGACTGATCGAAGAGGTCGTTTCCCGCAAGCCGTATCGCAGCTTCCGTATCGCGCCGTTCCTGAGCGATCTGGCGCCCGATGAAACGGCCGACAGCGTCGATCGAGCAGCTCTTCTCTCAAGCTTCAAATCCTATCTCGATGCCAACCAGCTCGAAGTGGACTGGCAGAGCGTGCAGCGTGCCTCGAACACGACGCTGGTCAATTCCATGTCGATGATGTCGCCTTACGGGCCGCCGGAGAAGCAGGCGCTGCTTGAGGCCCCCGACCTGAAGACACGGGCCGACACACTCGTCGCCATCACCGAAATTGCGCTTGCGCGCGCCTCGGACGATTATGACGGTGTTCTGCAGTAAGCGTTGGATGAAGGGTGCCGGCCATGGATGATGATCCCACGACGCCAAAGCTCGACCTCAAGCTTCTGGAATTGCTGGTCTGCCCGCTGACCAAGTCCAACCTCGATCTCGACGAGCAGGCAGGCGAGCTGATCTCGAAGAAGGCGTCACTCGCCTATCCGATCCGCGACGGTATCCCGATCATGCTCGTCTCCGAGGCACGCAAGCTGACGGATTGACGTTCTCCCAACCGTCGGATGCCGCTACCCTCGCTCCAAACATTCAGATGGCTTGCCCGCGCAGAAGCCGCGGCGCGCCTTCGCCGGACAGTCCGGCAGCCTGTTTGATGAAGAAGCTCTTGAGCTTCGGCATGCGGTCGACGAGACCGAGACCGACATCGCGCACCATACGCAGCGGCGTCACGTCGTTAGAAAAAAGCCGGTTCAACACGTCGGTCGTCACGCCCATCTGGAACGTGTCGAAACGTCGCCACGACTGATACCGCTCCAGAACCGAGACCGAGCCGATATCAAGTCCAAGGCGGGATGCCTCGACCACGGTTTCAGCCAGCGCAGCCGCATCCTTGAAGCCGAGATTGAGACCCTGCCCGGCGATCGGGTGGATGCCGTGCGCCGCATCACCCACCAGGGCCATGCGCGACACGACGAAATCGCGCGCAAGCGTGAGACCCAGCGGGAAAGCGCGGCGTCCGCCGGCGAGACTGATGGTGCCGAGCTTGTGACCGAAGCGCCGCTCCAGTTCCGCCTCGAAAACGAAATCGTCTTCCGCCACCAGCCGATCAGCTTCGTCGGTGCGCTCGGTCCAGACGAGCGACGATCGATTGTCCTTCAGCGGCAGGATGGCGAACGGTCCGGCGGGCAGAAAATGCTCCTCGGCGCGGCCATTGTGCGGGCGCTCGTGCCGCACCGTGGTGACGATGCCTGACTGGCCGTATTTCCAGCTGACGGTCTTGATTCCGGCCATGGCACGCAGGCCGGAATGCAATCCATCGGCCGCAACGACCAGCCGTGCGGTGATCGTGTCACCGTCCGACAGAAGCACCGCACGCACGCCGAGGTCGGTTTCTTCGCGTGCATCGGTGATCTTCAAGCCTTGCCGGACATCGACGCCGAGGTCCTTGGCGCGCGATCGCAGCGCCTTCACCAATTCCTTGTTCGGCACCATGTGCGCGAAAGGCTCGCCCCGTTCGACTTCACCGTCGAAAGTCAGGAAAACCGGCCTGATCTCGTCGCCATTGCGCGAATCTGTAACGATCATGTCGCGGATCGGCTCGGCATGTTCGGAGAGCGCGCTCCAGATGCCGAGATGATCCAGCATGCGGCTTGCCGCAGCAGCGATTGCAGAGGCCCGTTCGTCGCGCTGCCAGGCATTTTCAGGTGCTGCATCCACCACCACCACCGAAAGCTCCGGCGCCGACGCCTTGATCGCCACGGCTGTCGCCAGGCCGACATAGCCGGCGCCTCCGACGACGATATCGAAGCGTTCGCGCGTGTGCGGTTGCGACATGCTGGTACCCCTTTGCATTGGCCGGCCTTCGCCGGGGCGTCCCTTGCCTATTGGGAGGATATAGGCAATCTGGCCCCTGTTTTAAGCCTTGCCTGGAGAGTTCATTGTCACGTGCCATGGAAGAATTGCTGTCGATCCTCGACCTGGAGCGGCTGGAACACGACCTTTATCGCGGGCGCAGCCCGCAGGTTGGCTGGCAGCGCGTCTTCGGCGGCCAGGTGATCGGCCAGGCGCTTGTCGCAGCACAGCGCACCGTTGCCGCCGAGCGCCATGTTCATTCTCTCCACGCCTACTTCATGCGCCCCGGCGATCCGTCCGTGCCGATCATTTACGAGGTCGATCGCATCCGCGACGGCTCGAGCTTCACCACGCGGCGTGTTGTCGCCATCCAGCACGGCAAGGCAATCTTCTCCCTGTCAGCCTCTTTCCAGACGGATGAAGACGGGTTCGACCATCAGTTCGACATGCCGAAGATCACGCCGCCGGAACAACTGATGGGCGAAAAGGAACTGAAGGAGCAGTTCCTCAAGGGCGCGCCAGAAAATATTCGCCGTTACTGGGAACGCGAGCGCCCGATCGAGATCCGGCCGGTCTCGCTCGTTCACTATGTCTCTAGGGAGAAGCTCGCGCCCAAGCAGGATGTCTGGATCAGGACGACAGGCCCGGTGCCGAACGATCGCGCGCTGCAGGCTGCGGTGCTCGCCTATCTGTCGGACATGACGCTTCTCGATACATCGCTCTTTGCCCATGGCCACTCGATCTTCGACAAGAACCTGCAGGTCGCGAGCCTCGACCACGCCATGTGGTTTCATCGCCAGAGCGCTCTCGACGACTGGCTGCTCTACACGCAGGACAGTCCCAATGCCTCGGGCGCCCGCGGCCTCACGCGCGGCGGCCTTTACGGTCGGGATGGCCAATTGATAGCCTCGGTTGCCCAAGAAGGACTCATCCGGCGCCGAGACGATTAAAGTTTCGTCAATTTTCGGATTTTGCACATTTTTTAGTCGAACGCCGAGGGGCGGAGGTCACACGATCTCCGCCCCTTCTGTTTTCTGCGCATCGATTCAATGGGTTGCACATTTCTGAGCCAGTTGGCACGGCCCTTGAATCCATCAAGCCGAGTCACGCCTGTGGGGGCACTGCAGTCGATGGCCGTTTTCGGAGGCTTTTTGAGCCACCAGAACCGCAAAGATGGGAAAACCGCATGAAAATTGTGATGGCCATTATCAAGCCGTTCAAGCTGGACGAGGTGCGTGAAGCCCTCACCGCTGTCGGCATCCAGGGCCTGACCGTCACGGAAGTGAAGGGTTACGGTCGGCAAAAGGGACACACCGAAATCTATCGCGGCACCGAATATGCCGTCAGCTTCCTGCCGAAGCTGAAGATCGAGATCGCAGTTGCGGCCGATCTGGTGGACCGCACCGTCGAAGCAATCGCGACCGCCGCCAAGACCGGTCAGATCGGCGACGGCAAGATTTTTGTCTACGGAATCGACCAGGCCGTGCGTATCCGCACCGGCGAAACCGATGCCGAAGCGCTGTAGGGTTCAAGGGGCAACTCAACCAATGACATTCTCAAAGCACTCCATTCTCCGGACCGCCGCGCTCGCGACCGTCATGATCGCGCTTCCGGCCTTCGCGCAGGACGCAGAACCTGCAGCGGAAGCTGTCGTCGAGGCCGCCGCGCCCGTCGGCGAGCACACGGTCTTCATCTTCAACTCGCTGCTGTTCCTCATCGGCGGCTTCCTCGTCTTCTGGATGGCGGCAGGCTTCGCCATGCTCGAAGCTGGCCTCGTCCGCTCCAAGAACGTGTCGATGCAGTTGACGAAGAACGTCGCGCTCTTCGGCATCGCGGCGATCATGTACTATCTCGTCGGCTACAACCTCATGTACCCGCTGGGCAGCTGGTCCATCGGCACCGATGAAACGGGCGGCTATCTCGGCGCCTTCGGCGTTGCCGTTCTCGAAGCTGTCGGCGTCGCGCCGGAAGCAACCGACGACCTGAGCTACGCCTCCACCGGTTCGGACTTCTTCTTCCAGCTGATGTTCTGCGCCACGACCGCGTCCATCGTTTCGGGCACGCTCGCAGAGCGCATCAAGCTGTGGCCCTTCCTGGTCTTCACGGTCATCCTCACGGCCTTCCTCTACCCGATCCAGGCTTCCTGGAAGTGGGGCGGCGGCTTCCTCGACACCCAGTTCGGCTTCCTCGACTTCGCAGGCTCGACGGTCGTCCACTCGGTCGGCGGCTGGGCAGCCCTCACCGGTGCCATCATCCTCGGCGCACGCAAGGGCAAGTATGAAGGCGGCGTTCACCCGATGCCGGGCTCCAACATGCCGCTCGCCACGCTCGGCACATTCATCCTGTGGATGGGCTGGTTCGGCTTCAACGGCGCATCGCAGCTCGCCATGGGCTCCGTCTCCGACGTTGCCGACGTCTCGCGCATCTTCGCCAACACCAACATGGGTGCTGCCGGCGGGGCCGTGGCTGCGCTTCTCCTGACGCAGATCATCTACAAGAAGGTCGACATCACGATGGTCCTAAACGGCGCGCTTGCCGGTCTGGTCTCCATCACGGCCGAGCCGCTGACGCCGTCGCTCGGTGCAGCGATCCTGATCGGTGCCGTCGGTGGCGTGATCGTGGTCTTTGCTGTCCCGTTCCTCGACAAGCTGAAGATCGACGATGTCGTGGGCGCTATCCCGGTCCACCTCTTCGCTGGCATCTGGGGCACCATCGCGGTTCTCTTCACAAACCCGGACGCAACGCTGACCGGCCAGATCGTGCCGATCTTCATCGTCGCGATCTTCATGATCGTCACCTCGGCCATCGTCTGGATGATCATCAACGCGGTGATGGGTCTGCGCTGCTCGCCGGAAGATGAGCAGATGGGTCTCGACAAGGCCGAGATCGGCGTCGAAGCCTATCCGGAATTCGGCCGCTGACACTCTTCCTGCCCGGCACTCCCGCCGGGCGGGTCTCGATCCCGTCGGATGCTCAGGCATCCACACCTTGGGCCCGCTTCACGCGGGCCCATTTTTATGAGGCGACTGTCCTCGCCATTTTGTAAACTGTAGACGATTTTTGGGCGAAGCCGACTCCATCCTCTTGCGTGCTCACGCCCGTGCGATTAGCAAGGCTGCACAACAATTCGAGGAGATCCTTTTTCATGGCGCACCGTACCCTTTTCCTTCTGCCAGGCGACGGCATCGGCCCGGAAGCCATGAACGAAGTCCGCAAGCTCATCACCTACATGAACGTTGAGCTCGGCGCAGGCTTCGAAACCGACGAGGGCATGGTCGGCGGCTGCGCCTACGACGCGCATGGCGCGGCCATTTCCGAAGCGGACATGGAAAAGGCAACGGCAGCGGATGCCGTGTTGTTCGGCGCCGTCGGCGGCCCCAAGTGGGACAGCGTGCCCTATGATGTGCGCCCGGAAGCCGGCCTTCTGCGCCTGCGCAAGGATCTCCAACTGTTCGCGAACCTGCGTCCCGCCATCTGCTACCCGGCGCTTGCGAAATCCTCTTCGCTGAAGCCGGAAGTGGTCGAGGGCCTCGACATCCTCATCATCCGCGAACTCACCGGTGGCGTCTATTTCGGCGAGCCCAAGGAGATCATCGATCTCGGCAACGGCCAGAAGCGCGCAATCGACACGCAGGTCTACGACACCTACGAGATCGAGCGCATCGCCGGCGTCGCCTTCGACCTCGCGCGCACCAGGAACAACAAGGTCTGTTCCATGGAAAAGCGCAACGTCATGAAGTCGGGCGTCCTGTGGAACGACGTCGTCACGGCCTACCACAAGGCACACCATTCCGACGTCGAGCTGACCCACATGCTGGCCGATGCCGGCGGCATGCAGCTTGTTCGCTGGCCCAAGCAGTTCGACGTCATCGTGACCGACAACCTCTTCGGCGACATGCTGTCCGACGTCGCCGCGATGCTGACCGGCTCGCTCGGCATGCTGCCCTCCGCATCGCTCGGCGCTCCCGATGGCAAGACCGGCAAGCGCAAGGCGCTTTACGAGCCCGTTCATGGTTCGGCACCCGACATCGCCGGCCAGGGCAAGGCGAACCCGATCGCGATGATCGCTTCCTTCGCCATGTGCCTGCGCTACTCGTTCGAAATGATCGCCGAAGCCGACCGCCTGGAAAAGGCGATCGCGAACGTCTTGGACAAGGGCATTCGCACGCCGGACATCGCCGAAAAGGGCGCACCGACCGTTTCGACCGTCGAAATGGGCGACGCCATTCTCGCGGAGTTCAAAGCCCTGGCCGCTTGATCCAGCGCTTAATCTGACCAGAATGGCCGGCATGACACAGTCACTGCCGGCCATTCGCATTCCGAGAAGCCCAGTCCGTAGCCCCGCAAGGACCCGGGCCTGATGGCACGACGCCCCGTTCACCTGTCTCAGCGCCAGGCACGCGCCTGCTGGATCAGCGCGCAGAAGCTCGATCACGCCGAGCCTTTCGGTGACGGCCCCGAGGCGGTGCGCCTGGCCGTCGAGCATCTTGGCTACGTGCAGATCGACACGATCAATGTGATCGAACGCTGCCACCATCACATCCTCTTCAATCGCATACCGCGCTATCGCCGCCGCGATCTTGCGACTGCCCAGTCCGTCGACAAGACCGTCTTCGAATACTGGACGCACGCCCTGTCCTACGTGCCGACGCGCGACTTGAAGTTCTTCTTGCCCGCGATGAAGGACCATCGAGACAACCCGGTGCGCTGGTCCTCAGGAGTTGCGCCCGAGGAGCTGAAGAAGGCGATTGCCCGCGTGCGCCGCGAGGGGCCTCTGTCCATCCGTGACATCGACGAAGAGCCGGTCGAAAAGGAGCATCTCTGGGCCAGCCGCAAGCCGTCGAAGAAGGCTCTGCAGAGGGGCTTCTACAATGGCCGCCTGGCGATCGCGGGCCGCACGGGCATGGTAAAGACCTACGACCTTATGGAACGGCACTTCGGCTGGGAGCGGGCCCCACGCCCTGCCACCGAAAATCAGATCATCGACTACATGATCGACCGTTCGCTAACCGCGCAAGGCATCGTCAGCCTCGACTCGATCTGCTACCTCGCCGCCTCGAAAAAAGCCGCGGTGGCGCAGAAGATCGAGCAGCGGGTGCGTGCCCGAAAACTCCTCAGTGTTTCCATCCAGGGTGACGCCAAGACAGCCTATTGGGCGAGACCGGAAACGATCGAGCAACTGCCGCCGACACCCGAACTCACGCATGTCCTCTCGCCGTTCGATCCCCTGATCATCCAGCGCAAGCGCACGGCTGCCTTCTTCGGCTACGACCATCTGTTCGAGGCCTACGTCACCAAGGAGAAACGCAAGCTTGGCTACTTTGCCCTGCCGGTCCTGTGCGGCGATGAGATCGTCGCGGCGATCGATCTGAAGGCCGACCGGCCGCAGAACAGACTGCTGATCCAGAACTGGGTTTGGACGGATGCCGCCGATCCAGAGCGCCACAAGCCGATCATCGATGAAGCCCTTACCCGTTTCGAGCGGTTCCAGCTGGCCTACGACGAGGCCGTGGACGCGCCGGAATGAGGCTCTCCGCCGTGTCCGGCCGAGCCGCCGCGCATTTGACTCCTGTCTGAACCGGTGTAGAACGACACCCTTTCCGAGGTCATTCAGCCCGCGCGACGGGGCAACCGTATCTTCAAGGAGAGACGGCGATCGGCGCGCTCAAGGTCTGACGCCAACGTCCTGGCAGCCTCGGTGGGGGACTTTCGCCATTTCCGCCCTGCCCGTGCTCTTCCGGTCAGGTCGGTTCGATCGGGCTTTCGCCCGACGCCGAAGAAGAGACAGGAGATTTGACTGATCATGAGTTTCAAGATCGCCATCGCCGGAGCCACCGGCAACGTCGGCCGCGAAATGCTGGACATCCTCGCCGAGCGCGGGTTCCCCGTCAGCGAAGTCGTGGCGCTCGCATCCAGCCGTTCGGTGAACACGGAAGTGTCGTTCGGCGACAAGACGCTGAAGGTCAAGAACCTCGAGAACTACGATTTCTCGGACACCGACATCTGCCTGATGTCGGCCGGTGGCACGATCTCGCAGAAGTACTCGCCGAAGATCGGCGCGCAGGGCTGCGTCGTCATCGATAACTCATCGGCGTGGCGCTACGATGCCGACGTGCCGCTCATCGTGCCGGAAGTGAACCCGGACGCGATCGAGGGCTTCCGCAAGAAGAACATCATCGCCAATCCGAACTGCTCGACGGCGCAGCTCGTCGTCGCTCTGAAGCCGCTGCACGACATTGCGCGCATCAAGCGCATCGTCGTCTCCACCTACCAGTCGGTTTCCGGTGCCGGCAAGGAAGGCATGGACGAGCTCTTCAACCAGTCGCGCGCCGTCTTCGTCGCCGACCCGATCGAGAGCAAGAAATTCACCAAGCGCATCGCCTTCAACGTCATCCCGCACATCGACGTGTTCATGGATGACGGCTCCACCAAGGAAGAGTGGAAGGTCGTTGCGGAAACCAAGAAGATGCTTGATCCGAAGATCAAAGTCACCTGCACCGCCGTGCGCGTGCCGGTCTTCATCGGCCATTCCGAAGCCGTCAACATCGAGTTCGAGAGCGAGATCACAGCCGATCAGGCGCGCGACATCCTGCGCGAAGCGCCGGGTTGCCAGGTCATCGACAAGCGCGAGGACGGTGGCTACATCACACCGTATGAGTGCGCCGGCGAAGACGCGACGTTCATTTCGCGCATCCGCGAGGATCCGACCATCGAGAACGGCCTGAACATCTGGGTCGTATCCGACAATCTGCGCAAGGGCGCGGCCTTGAACACGATCCAGATCGCCGAACTTCTGGTCAATCGTGGTCTGGTCAAGCCGCGCCAGCGCGCCGCGTGAGCACACTAGATCTTTGACGATTGGGAAAGGCCCGGCCAGGATTAACGCCGGGCCTTTCGCTTGTTGAGCGGCAGAGAATTCTTAACCCTCCTCGCTTAGCGTCGGTTGGAGGCCTTGAAGCTTGCAACGCTGGGTAAGCGCGCTGGCGGCCTCAGCCAAACACGGCCTCAGCAGATTTTTTCCAGAACGGAGACGGACCACATGCGCGTTATTTTGAAGCGGTATCTCGGCGCGCTTGCAGCAGGCGTCATGAGCCTTGCCATGGCAGGCACGGCCCAGGCTCAGACCTGCGGCAACGATGCCTCCGGTTTCTCCAACTGGGTAAACGCCTTTTCGGCCGAAGCGCAGGCCAGTGGCATTCAGGCGCAGACACTGCAGACGGCGTTCTCCGGCCTGACCTACGCGACACAGACGATTTCGCTCGACCGCAACCAGCGCAGCTTCCGGCTCTCGCTCGACGAGTTCATGCAGAAGCGCGGCGCCGACGCGATCGTGTCTCAGGGACGCCGCCACAAGGAGCAGAACGCCAGCCTGTTCGCCTCGATCGAGCGCAGCTACGGCGTCCCGTCGGGCGTCATCATCGCGATCTGGGGCATGGAAACCGCCTTCGGGCGCTTCATGGGCGACCAGAGCGCCATGTCCGCGCTCGCCACGCTTGCTTACGATTGCCGCCGTTCGGACTTCTTCAAGCGTGAACTCTACGCCGCCCTGCAGATCGTCCAGAGCGGTGAGCTGACACCCGGCCAGATGCGCGGTGCCGGCCATGGCGAGTTGGGCCAGACGCAGTTCCTGCCGTCCAACTACGTGCTCTACGCCGTGGATGCCGATGGCGATGGCCGTCGCGACCTGATCAATTCTCGTGCCGACGCGCTGGCTTCGACCGCCAATTTCCTGCGCTCGCATGGCTGGCAGCCCGGTGCCGGCTACCAGCAGGGCGAACCCAACTTCCGCGCCATCGAGGCCTGGAATGCCGCGACCGTCTACCAGCAGGCGATAGCAATCATCGCCCAGCGGATCGACGGCTGAGCCATTAGAAAACGATCAAAGATTGGGGCGGTGGAAATCCCCGGTCTGCGGGTCCATGACCCACAACTCCCCAGTCGAGATATCGAACCAGGCGCCGTGGAGTTTTAGCCGGCCCTGGTCTTCCAGGATCTTCACGCATGGGAAGGTCCTGAGGTTGTTGATCGAATTGCGGATCGAGACGCGCTCGAGAGCCGTCTGGCGCTCTCCGGCCGTCATCGTCGTGTAGCTCAACATCGCGTCTGCGACCGGCTTCAGCATCCCCATCCAGCTGCCGATGAAATCGCCCGGCGAGAGCGGCTCGCTCTCCGGATTGAGCGCAGCCTGGATGCCGCCGCAGCGCCCGTGCCCGAGCACCAGGATTTCGCGGATCTTGAGCGCCTGAACAGCAAATTCGAGCGCTGCCGACGTGCCATGGTGCTCGCCGTCCGGCGTATAGGGCGGAACGAGGTTGGCCACGTTGCGCACGACGAAGAGTTCGCCGGGACCCATGTCGAAGATGGTTTCGGGCGCCGCGCGGGAATCGCAACAGGCCACGACCATCGTCTTTGGCTTCTGCCCGGTTTCGGCAAGCTTGCGATAGCGGTCGCGTTCGTCCGTATAGCGCCCCGCCATGAAACTGCGGTAGCCGCCCAAAAGCTCAGATGGAAACTGGGTCATGATTTTGTTGATCCACGCGATTGCTTGAATGCGGTGTCCGGAACGACGACCGCGTTCTAACGCACCGCCATCTTGCCGGTCTAGATCGTGTTGACGATTTAGAGCCTTCGTCGCTGGGCCGGATGCACGAGGCGGCGCGTGTGCACCAGCGCCATCGGCCGAACAAGCGAACTGGCGTCGCTTTCCAGCGTCAGTTCGTCCGCACCGCGTTTGACTGTGCGAGCAAGCACCTCGAAGACCGACGCCGTTGCGGCCTGGAGCGCCTTCTCGTCGCCGTCACCGCTCATCAGGCGTGACAGGAAGACAGCAGCCAGCAGGTCGCCAAGGCCGTTCGGCGGTTGGTCGATCGCGCGGTGTTCCGCCAGAAAGGCGTGCCGGTCGGTCAGGAGCAGATTGCCAATGCCACCCGCCATCATGGGCACCGCGGAGGTGACCAGCACACGTTTCGGCCCAAGCGAGAGCGCCGCTTCCATGATCGCGGTGTTGTCGTCGAGTGTCGCACCCGCCATGTGCGCGAGTTCGTAGCGGTTCGGCGTGGCGATCGTCGCAAGCGGCATGAGGATGTCGCGGATCGCGGTCGCGGTGGCTTCCGGCACGTAGAGCCCGCCGAGATCACCCATCACCGGGTCGCAGACATAGGTGGCTTCGGGCGACCGCGCCTTCACCGCCTCCACCAGCCGGGCGATCGGACGCGTCTGATCGGCCGAACCGAGATAACCGGAAAGCACGGCGCCGACCTCACCGAGCCAGGGAGAAGCGATCAGATCGTCGATCATCCTCGAAAAAGCGTCCGCTTCGACCGGATAACGCGTCGAAGGACCATGGCCGGGATGAAACGGCAGGATGATCGTCGGCAGCGCCCAGACCGGGTGGCCGAGCGATTCCAGCGCAAACACAGCCGCTCGGTTACCAACCGATCCGCGTACCACGTGGCTTGAAATGACAATGACCGCCTTGCGGTCGACTGGAACGTCGCTGGACATGGAAATCACGCGTAGGCGGAGAAGAGCCAGAGAGCAAGCAGGACGAATGCCACAACGGCGAGGATGCGCCCGGTTCGGGTGGCCGCCACCTCGATCGGGTCGGTCTGGTCCGCATCGCCGGCTGCAAAATGATCGCGCACGGAGCGCGCCTTGCTCTTCATGGCAGGCGATCCGAAGATGCCGCCTTCGCTGCCGAGGCGATCGAGATCGCGCTTCGCCTGACGGCGTTCTCTGTCATCGTCCCGCATGGAAACAGCTCCCTTTCGGCGCGCCTTCAGCGTGCCAGCGCGTGATAGTCGGTATTGGGACGCATATCGGTTGCCGCCGCAACCCTGTTCGACATGTTGAAGAAACCCGCAACCGCAGCGATGTCAAAGATATCGCGATCCGAAAAGCCATTCTCGCGCAAGAAATTGCGATCGGCTTCCTCGATCTTGTCGGGCATCTCGGTCAGCTTGACCGCAAAGTCGAGCATCGCCTTCTGCTTCTCCGTCATGACGGCCGCACGGTAGTTGGTGGAGACCTCCTCGCCAAAAACTGGATCGCCTGAAAGCTGCCGCACCGCCGCGCCATGCGCAACGAGGCAGTAGTGGCAGTGGTTCACTGCCGAAACTGCCACCGCGATCATCTCGCGCTCGAGCTTGGAGAGGCCTGACGGGCCGAGCATCAGGTCGTTGTAAAACTCACTGAACAACCGCAGCTTCTTCTCATCGAAGGCATAGGCGATCAGCACGTTCGGCACGAAACCGATCTTTTCGACGCACTTTTCGAAAAACGCCTGCGTTTCTGGACCAAGTTCCGCCATGGGCAGGTCAAGCGCCGTCACTTTCTGCAAAGTTTCAGCCATTTTAGCCTCCGCTTTTTCATCTCTTCACACTTTGTCGGCACAATTCATCTGCTAGGCTCCCGCCAAACACAAGGGCGCGCGCTCGACTGCCGAATCTGGGGAGAATTCGAATTGGCCTTCCGCAAGAATCCGAAGCGCGACCGCAAGCTCGCCGCGATCAAGCTCGTCCTGGATGCGCAGGAGAAACCTTTCATCGATCCGGTCGTGCTGTACGGACGCGCGGCAAGCGACGATCTCGCGCATTATTCGGATGCGGATCTGGCAGCAATGGCGATCCATGCACGAAGCGAGATCGCGGCTTTCGAGGATCACGCGGCACGGATCACGATCGCGAACCCGGAAGGCCTTAGCGTCGAGGGCCAGGCCGTATCGGTGCTTTCCGTCACCGATCGCAACATGCCCTTTCTCTACGACTCGGTGATCGGCGCCGTCGCGGCCAGCCATCGCACGCTGTTCCTCGCCGTGCACCCGATCCTCGACACGAGAAACCTCGACCGCATCCAGCTCGTCACCGGGACGTCCGACTGCCCTCAGGACAAGCGCGTCAGCCATATACAGGTTCATCTGCCCGCCCTCTCCTCCGCTGAGGCGGAACGGTTGATCGCGAATTTGCGTGAGGTGCTCGACCAGGTTCACGCTGCGGTCGGCGATTGGCGCCCCATGCTCGACAAGCTCGAGCGCGCCATGGCGACCATGAAGCGCGCCAAGACCACGGCAAGGGCCGACGAACGACGCGAGGCGCTCGCCTTCCTCGACTGGCTGAGGGAAGGCAATTTCACCTTCCTCGGCATGCGCGACTACGTCTATTCCGCCGATAGCGGCGAGGCGAAGGTGGAGCGCGCGGCCGAAGACGGCATCGGCATCCTCGCCGATCCGGACATGCGCGTCCTGCGCCTGGGCAAGGATCACGTGACGACGACGCCTGAAATCGTGGCGTTTCTGGAAGGCCCGGACTGGCTGATCGTCACCAAGGCCAACACCCGCTCGCAGGTGCACCGCCGCGCCTACATGGACTATATCGGCGTCAAGCTTTTCGACGAGGCGGGCGAGGTCAGCGGCGAGCTGCGCATCGTCGGGCTCTTCACCTCCACCGCCTATACCCGCTCGGTCACCGAAATTCCGCTCCTGCGCACCAAGGTCGAGGCAGTCGTGGACAAGCTCGGCTTCGACCCCGAAAGCCATTCGGGCAAAATGCTCTTCAACACGCTGGAATCCTACCCGCGCGACGACCTCTTCCAGATCGATATCGATACGTTGGTGGATTACTGCGTCCAGATCAACGAGCTGTCCGACCGTCCGCGCGTGCGCGTGCTTGCGCGCATCGACCGGTTCGACCGCTTCGTGTCGGTGATCGTCTACGTTCCGCGCGACCAGTATGATTCCGACGTTCGCGAGCGTATCGGCGCCGCCTTGGCCGAACGCTTCGACGGGCACGTTTCCGCCTATTATCCGGCCTTTCCCGAGGGCAATCTCGCCCGCGTACATTTCATCATCGGCCGCCGCGGCGGCAAGACGCCTCGCGTGGCGCAGGAAAAGCTCGAGCAGGATATCCGCACCATCGTCACGCGCTGGGAAGACCGGTTCGCGATGGAGAAGGCGCCCGACGCTCCCCGGCTCGATGTCTCACAGGCTTATCGCGAACGGTTCACCCCTTCCGAAGCGCTCGGCGATCTCGATCGCATTCTGAGGTGCACGAAGCCGGGTGGCATCGCGATCGACCTGATGGCGAGCCGCGAGGGCGATCCGGACCGCATGACGCTGAAGATCTTCCATGCGCAGGAGGCTGTCGCGCTGTCGCGTCGTGTGCCGCTTCTGGAGAACCTTGGTTTCCGCGTGATCAGCGAGCGCACCTTCGATGTTCGCGTCCAGGCCGACGGGGCCGAGGCCGCGCTTGTGGTTCTTCACGAAATGGAACTCGCACCCGCAGCCGGTGGGCAGGCACCGACCGGCGAGCGCCTCGACATGGTCGAGAATGCCTTCCTGAAAGCCTGGCACGGCGACGTCGACAATGATGCCTTCAACATGCTGGTGCTTGGCGCCGGGCTCGATGCGCGCCGCGTCGTCGTGCTGCGCGCCTATGCGCGCTATCTGCGACAGCTCGGCAGTGCCTACTCCCAGACCTATATCGCCGGCACGCTCGGCCGCTACCCCGAGATCGCCTCCCTGCTCTATCAGCTCTTCGAGGCACGCTTTGCGCTCGACCAGGCGCTTGATAGACGCGAAAAGCTAGTGGCTGCCCTGCGCAAGAAGATTGCAACGGCGCTGGAATCCGTCGCGCGGCTTGAGGACGACCGCATCCTGCGCCGCTACGAAAACGCGATCATGGCGACTCTGCGCACCAACTACTTTCAGACGGAAGAAGACGGTGAGCCTCGCCGGACTCTTGCGTTCAAGGTCAATCCACGCGCGCTCGATGCTGCCCCTGCGCCGCGACCATTCCGCGAAATCTTCGTCTACGGGTCGGAGGTGGAAGGCGTTCATATGCGCTTCGGGCCCGTCGCACGCGGCGGCCTTCGCTGGTCGGACCGTCCGGAAGACTACCGCACCGAAGTGCTCGGCCTCGTGAAGGCACAGCAGGTGAAAAACGCGGTCATCGTGCCGGTTGGCGCAAAGGGCGGCTTCTTCCCGAAGCACCTGCCGGAGACGGGCGATCGCAATGCGATCTTCGAAGCGGGCAAGTCCGCTTACAAGACCTTCATCCGCACCCTTCTGTCGGTGACCGACAATATCGACGGCGATGCCGTCGTGCCGCCCCAGGACGTGGTCCGCCACGATGGCGACGATCCTTATTTCGTCGTCGCAGCCGACAAGGGCACGGCCACCTTCTCGGACACGGCCAATGCGATCAGCCAGGAACAGGGTTTCTGGCTCGACGACGCCTTCGCGTCGGGCGGCTCCGCCGGCTACGACCACAAGAAGATGGGCATCACCGCGCGTGGCGCCTGGGAAACGGTCAAACGCCATTTCCGCGAGATGAACATCGACATCCAGTCGACACCGTTTTCGGTCGCAGGTGTCGGCGACATGTCCGGCGACGTCTTCGGCAACGGCATGCTGCTATCCAAGCACATCCGACTGATCGCCGCCTTCGACCACCGTGACATCTTCATCGACCCGGATCCGGACACGGCGGCGAGTTTCAACGAGCGTCAGCGCCTCTTCAACCTGCCGCGGTCCAGCTGGCAGGACTACGACCGCGCCCGCCTCTCCAAGGGCGGCATGATCGTTTCCCGCAGCGAGAAGTCGGTGAAGCTGACCCCGGAAGCCGCCCGCGCCATCGGCCTTGCAACCACCATCGCCTCGCCGCCGGAAATCATGACGGCAATCCTGAAGGCACAGGTCGATCTCTTGTGGTTCGGCGGCATCGGCACCTATGTGAAAGCGGCCGAAGAAAACGATGCGGATGTGGGCGACCGCGCCAATGATGCGATCCGCATCGCGGCAACGGAGGTCGGCGCCAAGGTGATCGGCGAAGGCGCCAATCTTGGCGTCACGCAGCGCGGCCGCATCGCCTATGCGCTTGCTGGTGGCCGCTGCAACTCCGATGCCATCGACAATTCCGCAGGTGTCAATTCGTCCGACGTCGAGGTCAACATCAAGATCGCGCTTGCGTCGGCCATGCGGCAGGAGAAGCTGACCCGCACCGATCGCAACCGTCTGCTGGTCTCCATGACAGATGACGTCGCGCGTCTGGTGCTGCGAAACAATTATCTGCAGTCGCTCGCGATCTCGCTTCAGGAACGCGCCGGCGCCGATGCCTCGCCGCAGCTTGCTGAACTCATGGACGGCATGGAACGCGCGGGCCGGCTCGATCGCAAGGTGGAGACGCTGCCGGACCGGCAGCTCTTCGAAGAACGCCAGCGCAACGGCAAGCCGCTGACGCGGCCGGAAATCGGCGTGCTTCTCTCCTATGCGAAGATCGGCCTGTTCGACGACCTGATGGCAAGCAGCCTGCCCGCCGATGCTTATTTCATGCCAACGCTGAAATCCTATTTCCCGAAACGCATGCAGCGGGACTTCGCCGACGAGATCGCCGGGCATCGCCTCAACGAGGAAATCGTCGCGACGGAGCTTGCGAACGCCGTGATCAACCGCGGCGGCCCGGCCTTCGTGTCGATGTTCGCGGATATTGGTGGCGCCATGCCGGGCGATGTCGTACGCGCCTTCGTCATTGCCCGCGACGGGCTGGAACTCGAGGCACTTTACGACCGCATCGATGCGCTGGACGGCAAGATCGACGGCAAGGATCAGAACATGCTCTATGCAGCAGTGAGTTTCGCGCTGGCGATGGCTACAGGGCGCATCCTGCGCGGCATGGATCGCAGCCAGCCGCTCAGCGACAAGGTTGCCGCAATCCGCGATGCTGCCCGCGCATTGAAACCGACGATCGAGCAGGCGCTCTCTCCCTTCCTGCGCGAGGAGACCGTCGGGCAGCGCGAGAGTTTCGAGCAGATCGGCGCTCCCGCCGATCTCGCGCGCGACCTGGCCCTGCTGCAGACACTCGTGCTCGTGCCGGAGATCGAGGAGATTGCGCGAGCCTGCGGCGTCGACCTCAAGAAGGCGTCCCGCCAGTTCTTCGCGGTCAACGACATTTTCCGCATCGGCCGCATCGAGGCGGCAGCCTTGCGCATTGATGACCGCGATCGCTACGCGACGCTGGCGCTTGCCCGCAATCTCAATGCCATCCATGCGGCGCGACGCAGCATCACGACCGCAGCGATTTCGGGTTTTGCGGAGGATAGGAACCCCGTCGAAGCGTGGATCGCCAGCGATCGCATCCGCGTCGAGCGCCTGCGCGACCAGATCATGGCTCTGGCCGCGGACAGTGCCTTCGACATGTCGCGCCTGACGGTGGCGGCGGGCATGCTGTCGGATGTCGCTCCCCAGGGCCGCCAGCCGGCAGGGGCGTGACGGCTCGATCCATCGTCGGGTTTGCGGTGAACTTCGTGCTTCGCTAATCCTTGGCGGATGCGCGGATGGGAGGATCGCCCGCGCCCGGGAGGATCGATCATGGCCGAAAGCAGCAGCTACCACGCCGTCTATCAGCGCTGGCAGAGCGACCCCAAAGGATTCTGGGGCGATGCGGCCACGGCCATCGACTGGTTCAGCGATCCGGAGAAAGTATTCGATCCGGATGCCGGCGCCTATGGGCGCTGGTTCGTCGGCGGCACCACCAACACCTGCCACAACTGCCTCGACCGTCACGTTGCCGCCGGTCGCGGCAGCCAGAACGCACTGATCTACGACAGCCCGATCACCGGCCGCAAACGCGCGATCACCTATGCGCAGATGCTGTCCGAGGTCACCGCGCTTGCAGCAATCATCCGTGACCGGGGCCTCAAGGCAGGCGATCGGGTGATCATCTACATGCCAATGGTCCCGGAAGCCGTGATGGCGATGCTCGCATGCGCAAGGCTCGGTCTCGTCCACTCGGTCGTCTTCGGCGGCTTTGCCGCCAACGAACTGGCGACGCGGATAGACGATTGCGCAGCCAGGCTCGTCATCACCGCATCCTGCGGCCTCGAGCCCGGGCGCATCGTCGCCTACAAGCCGCTCCTCGACGCCGCGATCGCCATGGCGCGCATAAAGCCGGAAAGCTGCATCGTGCTCCAGCGCGGAGAGCTGAGCTGCGAACTGACCGAAGGCCGCGATTTCGACTATGAAAGCCTGATGGCCACCGCACGGGCGAACGCCGAGGCCGTGCCCTGCGTGCCGGTCGAAGCGACAGACCCGCTCTACATCCTCTACACCTCCGGCACGACCGGCCAGCCAAAGGGTGTCGTCCGCGACAATGGCGGCCACATGGTCGCGCTGCACTGGTCGATGCACGCCCATTACGGCGTAAAGCCCGGCGAAGTGTTCTGGGCAGCCTCCGACATCGGCTGGGTCGTCGGCCATTCCTACATCGTCTATGCACCGCTGCTCCACGGCAACACGACCATTCTCTTCGAAGGCAAGCCGGTCGGGACACCTGATGCCGGCACGTTCTGGCGCGTGATCGCCGAGCACGGTGTGGTCGCGCTTTTCACGGCGCCGACCGCCTTTCGCGCCATCCGCAAGGACGACCCGAAGGCCGAGCATGTCGGCCGCTACGACTTGTCCAAGTTCCGCACGCTCTTCCTTGCCGGCGAGCGCGCCGATCCGGACACGATCCAGTGGGCCCAGAATGCGCTGAAAGTTCCAGTGATCGACCATTGGTGGCAGACGGAGAGCGGCTGGCCGATGGTGGGCAATCCTGTCGGCCTCGGCCAGCTCCCGGTCAAGCTCGGCTCGCCGTCCGTCCCGCTGCCCGGCTACGACGTGCAGATCGTCGACGACGCCGGCAAGCCGCTGGGACCGGGCACGCTCGGCAATGTCGTGGTCAAGCTGCCGCTGCCGCCAGGCGCCCTGCCGACCCTCTGGAATGCGCCGGAACGCTTCCACAAGGCCTATCTCGAAGAGTTCCCGGGCTTCTACAAGACGGCCGATGCCGGGTACATCGATGAGGACGGCTACCTCTTCATCATGGCCCGCACTGATGACATCATCAACGTCGCCGGCCACCGGCTGTCGACCGGCGGCATGGAAGAGGCGATCGCAACCCACCCCGATGTCGCCGAATGCGCGGTCATCGGCATCGCGGACGACATGAAGGGCCAGATCCCGGTCGGTTTCTTCGTCACCAACAACGGCGTCGAGCAATCACCCGAGGAAATTGCCGCTGGCGTCGTCAAAGTGGTGCGCGATCGCATCGGGCCGGTGGCTGCGTTCAAGAACGCCTTCCAGGTCAAACGTTTGCCCAAGACGCGCTCCGGCAAGATCCTGCGCGCAACGCTCCAGAAGATCGCCGACGGCGAGGACTGGAAGATGCCGGCCACGATCGACGATCCGGCGATCCTCGACGAAATCGCGGCCGTGCTGAAAGAGCATCGCGTCGGCAAGGCATTTCGTGAGGGAAATGACGGCTGACCGCAATTGACCTCAAAGCCGTGACGGGTCCAATGTCCGCGACTTCAGAGCGTTTCCAGGTGAAGTGGGTACCGGTTCACCGTCAGGAAACGCGATAAACAAAAATGCCTTAGAGCAACTGCGCGATTCGAAGAAAAGCGAAATTGCTCTAAGGTCAAGGAGTGAGACCATGGCCCTCGACGGCAAGATCGCGATCATCACCGGCGGCGCGAAGGGCATTGGCCTTGCGATCGCCAAGCGGTTCCTGGCAGACGGCGCAAAGGTCGTCATCGCCGATATCGACGAGAAGGCCGGTCACGCCGCCGAGCAGGAACTGTCGAGCCTCGGCGAGATCCGGTTCGTCGCAGCCGACGTGGCCGAGCGGCTCGACGTGCACAATCTCGTCGCCGCGACGCTCGATGCGTTCGACGACATCCACATCCTCGTCAACAATGCCGGCATCGTACACTCGGCCGATTTCCTCGATATCGAGGAAGCCGATTTTGACCGCGTCATACGCGTGAACCTCAAAGGCGCATTTCTCTGCGGCCAGATCGTTGCGCGTCACTTCGTCGAGCGGGTGAAAGCCGGCGGCAAGCCGGGTGTGATCGTCAACATGTCGTCCATCAACGACACCTTCGCCATTCCCAACCAGGTGCCCTATTCGGTGTCCAAGGGCGGCGTCAGCCAGCTCACCAAGGTGATGGCGCTGTCGCTCGCGCCTTACGGCATCCGCGCCAATGCGATTGGCCCAGGTTCGATCATGACGGATCTTCTGTCTGCGGTTGCCAACGACAAGGAAGCCAAGAAGCGCATCCTGTCGCGCACGCCGCTCGGCCGCATCGGCGATCCAAGCGAAATCGCGTCTGTCGCAGCCTTTCTGGCGTCCGACGATGCGAGCTACATCACCGGCCAGACGATTTACGCCGATGGCGGCCGCCTTCCGCTGAACTATACGGTCACGCCGAAGGAAGACTGAAGCATTCCCAGGTGAAGTGGGAACCGATTCACCGTTCGGGAATGCGATGCAAGGGTTCCATGCCGCGAGATGACCCTTAACAAAAAACGCCCGGCACGAGGCCGGGCGTTTCTATGTGGTCCGTGACGACGATCAGCGACGATAATCGTCTTCTTCGTCTTCTTCCGGGGTCTCGCGCTTCAGCGACTTCAGCTTGGCGAAGACGGCCTCGGCGTCGATTTCCTTCTCTTCTTCCTCGCGATCGTTGCCGGCACCGAAGCCCAGCTTTTCCGTCTCGCTTGTCGGCGCCAGGGTCTCGTCGGCTGCCGCAGACGGTAATGGACGGCCTTTGTTGGCGCGTTCGATTTCGAGATCGAGATCGATCTGCGTGCACAAGCCAAGCGTCACCGGATCCATCGGCGTCAGATTGGCTGAGTTCCAGTGGGTACGGTTGCGGATCTGCTCGATCGTCGACTTCGTCGTGCCGACGAGGCGCGAAACCTGCGCATCCTTCAGTTCAGGGTGGTTGCGCACCAGCCAGTAGATGGCGTTCGGACGATCCTGACGCTTGGACACAGGCGTGTAACGCGGTCCCTTGCGCTTTGCTTCCGGAACGCGAACCTTTGGGTCTGCGAGCTTCAGCTTGTGGTTCGGGTCGGCTTCCGCCTTCGAGATTTCCTCGCGCGAAAGCTGGCCGGTCTGGACCGGATCGAGTCCCTTGATGCCCTGGTGCGATTCGCCATCGGCGATCGCCTTGATTTCCAGCGGGTGCATCTTGCAGAACTGGGCGATCTGGTCGAAGGAGAGCGCCGTGTTGTCGACGAGCCAGACGGCTGTCGCTTTCGGCATGAGCAGTTGTTGAGCCATGGATGTGATCCTTCTATCGTCCGCGCTCTTTTCAGGGAACGCGCCGCGGGATTGGGTGTACTGACCACAATTTCCGGGAATGACGAGGTCTATACGCGCCTTCGGCTGCGATTGCAATTGATCCTGTGCTGCGCCATCCGGCCGCAAACCCTTCGTCTAATTGCCGGGTGCCCTTGAGATGTTATGAATGCCGCCAGGAAGAGGTCGGCATGTCCGGCCCGGAGGACGACATGCGTGAGAGCGCATGGCCGAGGATCAAGGAGGATTGTTCATGTCCGCTGCCGTCTACAAAGTACCCCAGGATGCGGAAGCGCGTGCCAAGATCAACCGGTCGACCTATGAGCAATGGTACGCCGAGAGCATCGACAATCCGGAAGCGTTCTGGTCCGAACACGGCAAGCGGATCGACTGGTTCAAGCCCTACACCAAGGTCAAGAACACCAGCTTCGAGGGCGATGTCTCCATCAAGTGGTTCGAAGACGGCCTGACCAACGTCTCCTACAACTGCATCGACCGGCATCTGGACAAGCGCGGCGATCAAGTCGCGATCATCTGGGAAGGCGACGACCCGGCCGACGACAAGAAGATCACCTATCGCGAACTGCATGACGCCGTCTGCCGGCTCGCCAACGTCATGAAGGACAATGGCGTCAAGAAGGGCGACCGCGTCACCATCTACATGCCGATGATCCCGGAAGCGGCCTATGCGATGCTGGCCTGCGCCCGCATTGGCGCGATCCACTCGATCGTCTTCGGCGGCTTCTCGCCCGACGCACTGGCCGGCCGCATCGTCGACGCCGCCTCGACCTTCATCATCACCTCTGACGAGGGTCTGCGCGGCGGCAAGAAAGTGCCGCTCAAGGTCAACACCGACAAGGCAATCGAGATCGCCAAGAAGCAGGGTGCTGACGTCGCCAACGTGCTGGTCGTCAAGCGCACCGGCGCCGATGTGGCGTGGCACGAAGGCCGCGACATCGCCTATGAGGACGCTGTCGCCAAGGCCTCCGCGACATGCGAGCCGGAACAGATGAACGCGGAAGACCCGCTTTTCATCCTCTACACGTCTGGCTCCACCGGCAAACCCAAAGGCGTGCTGCACACCACGGGCGGCTACCTCGTCTACGCCTCGATGACTCACGAATATGTCTTCGACTACCATGATGGCGACATCTACTGGTGCACGGCAGACGTGGGCTGGGTGACCGGTCACTCCTACATCGTCTACGGCCCGCTCGCGAACGGCGCGACGACGCTGATGTTCGAAGGCGTGCCGAACTACCCCTCGCCCGCCCGCTTCTGGGAAGTGGTCGACAAGCATCAGGTCAACATCTTCTACACCGCCCCGACGGCGATCCGCGCGCTGATGGGCGCCGGCAACGACCATGTGACGAAGACGTCGCGCAAGTCGCTGCGCACGCTGGGCTCGGTCGGCGAGCCGATCAACCCGGAAGCCTGGGAGTGGTACCACAACATCGTCGGCGACAAGCGTTGCCCTATCGTGGACACTTGGTGGCAGACCGAAACCGGCGGCATTCTCATCACGCCGCTGCCCGGCGCGATCGACCTCAAGCCGGGTTCGGCGACCCTGCCCTTCTTCGGTGTCAAGCCCGAGCTTGTCGATGCCGAAGGCAAGGTCCTGGAAGGCGCGACGGACGGCAATCTCTGCATCGCCGATTCATGGCCGGGGCAGATGCGCACGGTCTATGGCGACCACGAACGCTTCATCCAGACCTATTTCTCCGCCTACAAGGGCAAGTATTTCACCGGTGACGGCTGCCGCCGCGATGCCGACGGCTATTACTGGATCACCGGTCGCGTCGACGACGTGATCAACGTCTCCGGCCACCGCATGGGCACCGCCGAAGTGGAATCGGCGCTGGTTGCGCATGAATCCGTGTCCGAAGCGGCGGTCGTCGGCTATCCGCACGACGTGAAGGGCCAGGGCATCTATTGCTACGTGACCCTCATGGGCGGCGTCGAGCCGAGCGATGAGCTGAAGAAGGATCTCGTCAAGCACGTGCGCAACGAGATCGGCCCGATCGCATCACCGGACAAGATCCAGTTCGCGCCGGGCCTGCCGAAGACCCGCTCGGGCAAGATCATGCGCCGTATTCTCCGCAAGATCGCCGAGGACGATTTCGGCGCGCTCGGCGACACCTCGACGCTCGCGGACCCGGCAGTGGTCGACGATCTGATCGAGCACCGCGAAAACCGGAAGGCCTGATCCGTCAGGCTTTCCGGAATCCGGCTACCACCAAAGCTTGTAGCCGTAATAGCCGGCTAAGAGCAGGCCCGCAGCAACGCCACAACCGACCAGCAAGGCGCGTCGGTTGTGGCGCCATGCATCGATCACGTGCTCGCCCACCAGATAGACGACAAGGGCCAGACCGTAATAGCGCACACCGCGCGCAATGAACGCTGCCAACAGAAAGAGCGGCAGCGAGTAGCCCGCAGCGCCTGCCGTCAGCATCCCGATCTGGAATGGGATGGGAATGATGCCGACGGCGATGATCGCCCAGAAGCCGTGGCTCTGGAAAAGCTCGAGAAACTCGGCGTAGCCGGCCTGCCAGCCGAAGGTTTCGATGGCCCAGCGGCCCGCTGTCTCGAAGAAGAGATAGCCGAGGAGATAGCCAAAAAGCGCCCCCGCGAGGCATCCGGCCAGCACGATGGTGGCGAGCCAGAACATGCGCGCGCGATGGATCGCCATATAGGGCACGAGAATCAGCTCGATCGGGATCGGAACGATGACCGTTTCGGCGAAAGAGGCCCCGAAGAGCAGCGTTTTCTCGTGGCGTGAACGCGCAAGCCGCTCCAGCCAGTCCTCGACCTTGTTCTTCATCCGATAAGCCACTCCATGCACGCGCCCCGGGCTTTCGTCTCGCCCGCAAGGACCATGGAAAGCAACCGCGGCGAAATGGCGACCCGCGATAAAGGTTCCTTCGACAAGGGCCATTGCCACGGGAGCGGAAGCGACCCATATTCCTTGTCATGTGCAACGAAACGAAAGGAGGTGATCCGATGTCGAGTGATTTTGGTATCCGTCGCGAGGCTTTGGTGGATCGTCGCCACGGGGAGCAGCCTTCCCGTTGATCGGCAGGACATAAGCGGTGCCGGCCCGACCATAGGCTGGCCGACGGCGCCGCGGCGGATGCGAGTCACGCCAAACCGAACCGCCCCGATCACCATCGGGGCGGTTCTTTTTTGTCCGCATGTCAGCGGACGAGACGAAGCGACTGAATGGTGCGGCTGATTTCCGTGTAGGCCGCCGTCAGGTCCGCACCCGTCGTCGCGCTGTAGAAATACTGGATGGCGCCGTCCTGCGGTGTTGCGCAATCGCGAAGCATGTTCATGGCGCGTGTCCCGTCGCGAAGCCCGAAGCCGATGGTGAAGACCGTGATGCGATCGTCTTTCATCGCCTTGCAGAGCGCCAGGGCCTGATTGGTGGCCCGCGTGGTCTCATTCCCCTGCGGGCCGTTCCGTGGGGGTTGCCGGTTGGATCCTAAGAAGGCGGTATTGAATTCGCCGTCGGTCATGATGATCGCGTATTTTTTTACCGTGTCCGAACTCGTTGCGGGATCACGAGCCCTCGACCCCTCCGGAAGATAGTCTGCCCATTCGGGCGAGAGCATGTACCAGGCCCACTGGATCCCGATCTGGCCCGCGGTGACACCCTTCGCCGCAAAACTCTGGATCGATGAGGTCAGTCGATCAGCGTCGTTCGTCAGCGGGATCAACGCGGCGTCGGGGCAATCCGCAAGGCGATCATCGCGATTGACCATGGCGCGATCCGGCCCATCTGGCAGAACCGCATAGTCGCCCTTCCGCTCCGTGGCGCACGTGTCTTCCGCGAGGGGACCGGACCCGGAAAGGTTCACCTCGGGCGAAAGTCCGGCGGGTCGCTGCCCACTTTCGATCATGGTCGTGAAATCACCGAACCGCGGCGGCGCGGTGTTGGCGCCCCCATCGTCCGGAAAGACATAACGCGCCAGACTGCCTGCATTCACGGCCTCGGCGTAAGGCACCGAACTGACGCGAACCGTCTCGCTCTCTCCATCACCCAAGAGAAGCGTTACACCCTCTGTTGCCGCGTTCTTGAGATCACGCAGCCGGGCACCTTTCATCGATCCTGTCACGTCAAACGTCATCGCCACTTCCACATAGGTCGTGCCGTAGAGTGCTGCGGAATTCGTGCGCAGCGTCAGCGCATTGTTCTCGCCGAAGAAGCGGAACATCGTGTCGAAGTCGCGCGTGCCATTGGCCGACAGCGTCTTCGTCGCTTCGTTGAACTGGATGTTCTCGATCCGGTAGCCGGCGACTTCTTCGGCCGAGACGTTCAGATTGGCGGCGAACATCGCGTTCATGTAATTTTCGGCTTCAGCGCGGGTGATCTCGCCAAGCGAGATCGACCGGGCCGTTGCAAGCACCGCCGCATCCAGCGCGTTCGCCATGGAACTGCGCTCCGTCATCGCGCGGGAGACCTCGACGGCGAGTCCGCCTGCCGTGAGAAGCACGACGGCGGTCAAGCCGAACATGATCGCAATGTTGCCCGCTTCGTCCTTGGCAAACCGGCGATAGTGAGAAAGCAAGTTCGGCATCGGCGCTGCTCCGAGATAATCCATCGATCATCGGAACACAGCTGATTTTGCGCTGCCCAACTGTCCCGTGATCGAACGCTATCCTCGGGCAAGCAAGGTTAAGCGAGATGTAACGGCGCTTGAGCTTCGCTTCACAAGCTTAGTGGGGCTTCAATGCTTTCACGACAATTTGAAATATCGGGAGAGATCTAGAAATCGATCGCCCGGCCATCGATCTCCCAATCGCCGAAACGCGCCGGATCGAGGCCACCGCGTCCTCCTATTTCGCGAGGCTGTTGCAGTTCACGCGCCTTCGCCCGGCGTTCCTCCGCTTCGGCAAGAGCGCGCTTGGCCGCTTCCGTGAGCGGCGGACGCTCTCCCTTCGGCATGATCTGCTCTGCAGCAACTTCATGATTTTCAGCGGATTCGGTCATCATTCGGCTTTCATGCTGAGAATATTGACGTGACTTGGCCGGCTCCTCACATATAGAGGCGCCTGACGCGCGGGAAAAGCCCGGCGAGCCGGCAGCAAACGGAGCCGATGACGATGAACCTTGTTCGTACCGCGATGCTGATCGCCTTCATGACTGCGCTGTTCATGGGTGTAGGGCTTCTGATCGGCGGCACGAACGGCATGCTGATTGCGCTGGTCGTTGCCATGGGCATGAACCTGTTCGCCTACTGGAACTCCGACAAGATGGTGCTGCGCATGCACCACGCTCAGGAGGTCGATGAGCGTACGGCTCCGGAGTTCTACGGCATGGTCGCGGGGCTTGCCGAAAATGCGGGCCTTCCGATGCCGAAGGTCTACGTGATCAACAACCCGCAGCCGAACGCCTTCGCCACGGGCCGAAACCCCGAAAACGCCGCCGTCGCGGCAACGACCGGGCTGCTCAACAGCCTATCGCATGAGGAAGTAGCAGCCGTCATGGCGCATGAGCTTGCCCATGTGCAGAACCGCGACACACTCATCATGACCATCACCGCGACGCTCGCCGGCGCGATTTCCATGCTGGGCAATTTCGCGTTCTTCTTCGGCAATAACCGCAACAACCCGCTCGGCATCATCGGCGTGCTGCTAGCCATGATCGTCGCGCCCTTCGCTGCGATGCTGGTGCAGATGGCAATCAGCCGTACCCGCGAATACTCTGCCGACAAGCGCGGCGCCGAAATCTGCGGCAATCCGCTGTGGCTCGCCTCTGCCCTGCGCAAGATCGCCGGTGGTGCAAAGCGCGTCGTCAACGAAGACGCCGAGCGCAACCCGGCCACCGCGCATATGTTCATCATCAATCCGCTGAACGGCCAGCGCATGGACGGCCTGTTCTCGACCCACCCGGCTACGGAAAACCGCATCGCGGCGCTGGAGCAGCTGCATCAGGAGATGGGTGGCAGCGCGCCGGCCCAGGCAACCATGCAAAGCGCCCGCCGCGGACCATGGGATAACGGACCGTCCTCCACGCCGAGGGGTCCGTGGTCTTGAGCGCCGGTAAGGCCGGCCAGCCGCGCAAGCGCCAGGAAACGTCGACGCACGCACAGCCTTCGAACCAGAAACCCGGTCTCGCAACGCGCCAGGCCGCGACGCGCCTGCTGGGCGCAGTGATCGATCGCGCGATCTCGCTTGATGGTTTGCTCGAGCCTGAAAACGGCAACGCGACCTATCGCGCTCTGCCGCCGGCCGATCAGTCGCTTGTGCGCGCCATCCTGCTGACCGCGCTGCGCAACCTGCCAGTTCTCGACGCGGCCATCGATGCGATGGTCGATCGCAAGCTTCCCGATGGTGCACGCTCGCTGCGTCACATCCTGATCGTTGCCGCCACGCAGATTCTCTTCCTGGACATTCCCGATCGTGCCGCCGTCGATCTCGCGGTGGAGCAGACCCATGCGGACCCCCGCAGCCGCCGCTTCGCAAATCTGGCGAACGCCGTGCTCCGCCGCCTGTCGCGTGAAGGACAGGCCGTGCTCGAGCAGGTCAAGGACCAGGCGGCCGGCGGCCCGGCCTGGTTGGTCGACATGCTGCAAAGCCACTATGGGAAAGAGCATGCCAGGCGCATTTTGGACGCGCACCGGTTTGCTCCACCGCTCGACCTGACGGTGAAATCCGATGCGGCAGGTTGGGCCGAGCGCCTCGGCGGCATCGTCGTTGCCACCGGCAGCGTTCGACTCCGTGCAGCCCACGGCGCAATTGCTGAGCTCGAAGGCTTCGATGAAGGCGCCTGGTGGGTTCAGGACGCTGCCGCATCCATCCCCGCTCGGCTCTTCGGCGATATCGAAGGCCTTGCGGTCGCCGACCTCTGCGCAGCCCCGGGCGGCAAGACCGCGCAGCTTGCAGCCGGCGGCGGCAAGGTCACGGCGTTCGATCTCTCTGCCAATCGCTTGCGCCGTCTTGGCGAAAACATGGATCGGTTAGGCTTGAAGGTCGAAACGATCGTCGGCGATTTTCGCAAGACAGCCGGCAATCGAACATTCGATGCAGTGCTCCTCGATACACCTTGCTCCTCTACCGGCACGATCCGCCGCCACCCCGACGTGCCCTGGACGAAGTCGGCCGAAGACGTCGCCAAGCTCGCATCCCTGCAGGCCGACCTGCTCGACGCGGCGATCGGTCTCGTAAAGTCCGGCGGCAAGCTTGTCTTCGCCAACTGCTCGCTCGACCCGTCCGAGGGCGAGACACTGGTGAAGGCCTGCCTCGCAAAGCGCGACGATGTGGAACTGGTTGCGGTCGACCCGACCGACTGGCCGGGGCTCGAGGAAGCGATCACGAAGGAAGGATTTTTCCGTACGACCCCTGCCATGATGCAGGGCGACACGCCTGAAACGTCCGGCCTCGACGGATTTTTCGCCGCAATCCTGCGTCGTCGCTGAATTTGACCATCTGCGCCGCCGATCTCCGGCAATTTTGTCATTTGTTTTAACGAATTGCCCTCAGACTCGCTATGCATGAGAATCACTTGGCCAATCCGGCCTGATGCAAGGGTCACGGGGTCGATTTGACATTGGCACTTTCAGACACGCGGCGTTCGCTGCGTCTCTACGCTGAGGAGGTCTGGCGTCGCTTTTACCGGCGCGTCGCCCTCGGCAGGGTGACCGCATTCCGTTTTGCCGGCATGACTCCCGATCGGCTGATCGTTGCGCCGACCGATCTGCGCATGGCAGACCGCCACATCGCAGACGAAATTTACGCAGGCCGGTTCCCCTTGGCAGGTCAGGTCTTCGAGACCTACGGCGACTCCCCCTTTATCGTGGACCTTCCGTCGGAAGAATTCGCCGAGCGGCTGCATTCGTTCCGCTGGCTTCGGCATCTGCGTGCCGCCAACACCGAGCTTGCCTTCTCCAACGCGCGCGCGTTGGTCGACGAGTGGATCACGATCCATGGACGGCGGGTCGATGGCGCCGGCTGGCGGCCGGAGATCATGGCCGAGCGTGTGCTCGCCTGGATGTCCCATTCCACCGTGGTTCTCAAAGGGTCCGATCACGGCTTCTACCGGCGCTTCCTGAAAAGCCTCGCGTTCCAGGTCCGCTATCTGCGCCATATCGCGCCGACCACGCCGAATGGCGAAACGCGCCTGAAGGTGCGCATCGCCCTGGCGATGGCGACACTCGCGATGCCGGCAAGCCCCGCCGCGATCCGGACAGCCGCAAAGAACCTTGATCTCGAACTCGACTGGCAGATCCTCGCCGATGGCGGGCATGTCTCGCGCTCGCCCGAAGTCGCGCTCGACCTGCTGTGCGACCTGCTGCCGCTGCGCCAGACCTACATCAATCTCGGGCAGACTTTGCCGAAGAAGCTGATCCCCGCGATCGACCGCATGTTTCCGGCACTGCGTTTTTTCCGGCACTCGAATGGCGAGCTGGCACTCTTCAACGGCGCGACATCGGTGTCCGCCGACCGATTGCTGTGCGTATTGCGCTATGACGAAAGCACCGGCCGTACCTTCAAGGCCGCGCCGCATCTCGGTTACCAGCGTCTCGAATGCGGACCGACGGTCGTGATCGCCGATACGGGCAGCCCACCGCCCGGCATCCTGTCGACGCGGGCGCACGCGGGCTGTCTCGCCTTCGAAATGTCATCCGGCCGCAACCGCTTCATCGTCAATTCCGGCATGCCCGTTGCGGCAAGCCGCGAATTCCAGTCGCTGGCGCGCTCCACCGCTGCGCATTCGACTGTTGTCGTTCAGGACACCTCCTCCAGCCGGCAGTCGCAGTCGCGCTTTCTTGGACCCATCATGATCGGCGGCATCCGCACCGTCTCGCTGGAGCGCATCGACAGCGACACGGGCAACCAGGGCTTCGTTGCCCGGCATGATGGCTATCTCGCCCGGTTCGGCCTTTATCACGAGCGGGAAATCCGCCTTTCGCCGGACGGCGCGCGGGTTGTCGGCCGCGATCGTATTCTGCGGCGCGGCGACAAGGATCCGGAGCCGTCCGACAAGCGTGTAGCGGTCGCACGCTTCCACATCCATCCGAAGATTACGATCAACCAGGCGTCGAGCGGCAACGTTCTCCTGACGGCACCCGACGGAGAACGCTGGACGTTTGAATGCGTCGAAACGAAGCCTGCGGTCGAAGACAGCATCTATCTCGCCGACATCACCGGTCCGCGACGCTCGTCCCAGATCACTGTCACGATGCGGCTTGGCCAAACACCTGAAGTTCAATGGACGATGACCCGGCTGGTTTGACCGCCGGCTGCCGCCAAAGCGTTTCCTCTCGCGCCATGCTGTGCTAGGCGACCCCCGAATTCGCCGGAAGACCCTCCCGCGTTCCGGCTCCAAGGGGATTGATCAACATGGCCGTTTCATCGAAGCGCGTTCCGGCGCCGGACCTCGTCACCATTCGTCGCGCATTGCTGTCGGTCTCCGACAAGCAGGGCCTGATCGAATTTGCGACCGCGCTTTCGAACCTCGGCGTCGAACTGCTTTCGACGGGCGGAACGGCCCGTGCGATCGAAGCGGCAGGTCTGCCCGTGCGCGACGTGTCCGATGTCACCGGCTTTCCGGAAATCATGGACGGCCGCGTGAAGACGCTGCATCCCGGCGTGCATGGCGGACTTCTCGCGATCCGTGACGACGCCGAGCACGCCGAGGCGATGGAAAAGCACGGCATCGTTCCGATCGATCTGGCCGTGATCAACCTCTATCCGTTCGAAGAGGTGCGCGCGAAGGGCGCCGATTACGAGACGAGCGTCGAGAACATCGACATCGGCGGCCCCGCCATGATCCGCGCCGCGGCGAAGAACCATGCCTATGTGACGATCGTCACCGACCCGGAAGACTATGGCGCAGTTCTGGAAGGCCTGGAGGCCCACTCCGGCGCGCTGCCGCTTGCTGCCCGCAAGGAACTCGCAGCCAAGGCCTATGCCCGCACCGCCGCCTATGATGCGGCGATCTCGGGCTGGTTCGCTGAGGCCCTCGACCTCCCTGCCCCGCGCCACCGATCGTTTGCCGGGAAGTTGAAGACCGTCATGCGCTACGGCGAGAACCCGCACCAGCAGGCTGGCTTCTACGTCACCGGCGAGCACCGCCCCGGCGTTGCTACCGCGACGCTGCACCAGGGCAAGGCGCTCTCCTACAACAACATCAACGACACCGATGCTGCCTTCGAGCTCGTCAGCGAGTTCGCCGCTGCGTCCGGCCCGGCCTGCGCGATCATCAAGCACGCCAACCCGTGCGGCGTGGCCGTCGGTTCGTCAGCGCTGGAAGCCTACCGAAAGGCGCTCGTCTGCGACCAGACGTCGGCATTCGGCGGCATCGTCGCGCTCAACACCGAGCTCGATGCGGAAGCTGCCCGCGCGATTACGGAGATCTTCACCGAAGTGATCATCGCGCCGTCGGCCACGGAAGAAGCGATGGCGATCGTCGCCGCAAAGAAGAACCTGCGGCTCATGACGACCGGAGCGCTTGCCGATCCGGCCGCTGCCGGCATGACGGTTCGCTCCGTTGCCGGTGGTCTGCTCGTCCAGAACCGCGACAATGCGCTTGTCGATCAGATGGACCTCAAGATCGTGACGAAGCGCGCACCGGGCGAAACCGAATTGGCCGATCTGCGCTTCGCCTTCCGGGTGGCCAAGCACGTGAAATCGAATGCAATCGTCTATGCCAAGCACGGCGCGACCGTCGGCATCGGTGCGGGTCAGATGAGCCGCGTCGACTCCGCGCGCATCGCCGCCCGTAAGGCCATCGATGCCGCCGAAGTGCTCGGCTTGCCCGAGCCGCTGACCCGTGGTTCGGTAGTGGCGTCAGATGCCTTCTTCCCCTTCGCCGATGGTCTGCTGACGGCGATCGAAGCCGGTGCAACGGCCGTGATCCAGCCGGGCGGTTCCATGCGCGACGACGAGGTGATTGCCGCAGCCGACGAGGCCGGCATCGCTATGGTCTTCACCGGTGTGCGCCACTTCCGGCACTAACCCCCGTCACAGGGGACGGGATGGCGGCACCGGCTTGTTGGCGGGATAGGGCGTCGCGACCAAGATCGCGAGCCCGACCACGAGGAACAGCACCAGCGTCGCCATGCCGAGCCTTGCCGAGCCGCTGAGTGCGGTGACCGTCGCCACGGTGAAGGGCGCAAGGAACGACGTCGCGCGGCCCGCAAGAGCGTAGAGCCCGAAATAGCGCCCTGCTTCCTCGGGCGTCACCGAGCGGGCGAAGAACGAGCGCGACGAGGCCTGCACCGGACCGAAGGCGACGCCGATCAGCAGGCCGAAGAAGATGTAAGCCTTCTCCGCCGGCGTGCCGAAGAGCCCGCCGGAATCCTCCAGCCCGAGCTGCCACCAGCCGAAAAGCGTAAAGCCGGGTCCGGTCGAGACGATGCCGATACAGGCGATCGTCAGGCAGACGAGCGAGATGATCACCAGCACCTTCGAACCGACGGTTCGATCGAGACGGCTTGCCGCCAGGCAACCGAAGATCGCGACGACGTTGAGGATGATGCCGAAAACGCCGATCTCTGTCGTCTGCCACGCAAACATCGCCGCAGCAAAGGTCCCGCCAAGCGCGATGAGCCCGTTGACGCCGTCCTGGTAGATCATGCGGGCAATGAGAAATCGCAGGATGGCCTTGCGCTCGCGCAGTTCGCCCCAGGTCGCCTTGAGATCGCTCCAGCCGTCGCGGACCGCAGCGCCCAGCGGCTTCACCTGCGGCGTATCCGGCGTCAGCAGGAACATCGGCAGGATGAAAACGAGATACCAGATCGCGGCCAGCGGACCCGTGGCGCGAGCGGCTTCGCCTGCTGCAGGATCGAGCCCGAAGATCGGCGGCAGGCCGATCAGCGTCAGCCCGGTTTCCTCGGACGCCGCCATGAGAGCGACGACGCAGATGAGAACGAGCATGCCGCCCAGATAACCGAGGCCCCAGGCGATATTGGAATAACGCCCGATCTCCCGATTGGTCATGAGGCTCGGGATCATCGCATCGTTGAAGACGATCGAGAATTCCGCGGCGATCGAAGCGATGACGATCAGCAGGAACGGATAGATCAGGGCGGAGCCTGGCTCCGCGTTCCACAGCAGGAACAAAGCAACGATCTTCACGCTGGCGAAAGCCGCGATCCAGCGCTTGCGCGCTCCGGTCTGGTCGGCGATCGCACCGAGAACCGGCGAAAGAACGGCGATCAGCAATCCCGAGAATGCGATCGCATAGCCCCACCAGGCTTGCCCGCGCACGGGGTCGTCAGCCAGCTGCGAAACGAAATAGGGACCGAAGATGAAGGTGATGACGACGGTGAAGAAGGGCTGGGCCGCCCAGTCGAAGCCCATCCAGCCATAGATGCCGCGCTTGCGCGTGCGCTCCGAGACCGCCTCAGAAACAACGCTCACGACAGTTCGCCCGCGCGAGCATGAAGCGACAGACCTTCCCGCAAACGACCCATCGATTTCCCCAATCCAATCGCTTTGCCCGTTTATGGCATGCAACGGTGTCGGAGGCATCACAGGATTTTTCCGGGTTCAGCGGGTCCCGAAGATCGCTGAACCAACCCGCACGCTCGTTGCACCAAACCCGATCGCAATCTCGAAGTCCGCGGACATGCCCATGGAAAGCTTCTCGACCCCGGCTTCCCGCGCCAGTTTTCGCAGCAGCGCGAAATGAGGGCCCGGGGCTTCGTCCACCGGCGGAATGCACATGAGCCCGACCACGTCGAGCTTGTGGACGTCGCGACAGCGCTCGACGAACGCCAACGTCTCGACCGGGGAAATGCCCGCCTTCTGCTCTTCCTCGCCGATATTGACCTGGACGTAGAACTGCAACTGCCGGTTCTGCTTTGCGCATTCGGAAGCCAAAGCCGCTGCGATCTTTTCACGATCCACCGTCTCGATCACGTCGAACAGCGCCACAGCGTCGGCCGCCTTGTTGGATTGCAGCGGGCCAATGAGATGCAGCTCGAGATCGGGAAACTCTGCTCGCAGCGCCGGCCATTTGCCTTGCGCTTCCTGAACGCGGTTTTCGCCGAACACCCGCTGTCCTGCTTCGAGCACCGGGCGAATGGCCTCCGCCTCGAAGGTCTTGCTGACGGCCACCAGTTCGACGCCGCCAGCTTCTCGCTCCGCCTTGCGTTCCGCGCGGCTGATCTTCTGCTTGATGGCGGCCAGATTATCGACTGCGCTCACATCGCTCTCCCTGATTGCGACCAGCACCTAGCGCGGCGCGCCGACCACGGCAATGCCGCCGCGCGCCTCGAGAGCGCTGGAATGGTTGACGATCATAGGGTTTCATGGTGAAGGTCCCGCCCACACCAAACTTCCGACAGTTCCGGAATTTCAAGGCAGCCATGGCGATCGAACGATACAATCCACGCGAAACCGAGCCGAAATGGCAGGCGCGCTGGACCGAAGATCAGGTCTTCGAAACGAAGGATGATGCTGTCGGCGAGAAATACTACGTGCTCGAGATGTTTCCCTATCCCTCTGGGCGCATCCACATGGGTCACGTGCGCAACTATGCCATGGGCGATGTCGTTGCCCGCTATAAAAGAGCGCGCGGCTTCAACGTGCTGCACCCGATGGGCTGGGACGCCTTCGGCATGCCAGCCGAAAACGCTGCGATGCAGAACAAGGTCCACCCCAAGGAATGGACCTACCAGAACATCGACACGATGCGGCGCCAGCTGAAATCGATGGGCCTGTCGCTTGACTGGAGCCGCGAATTTGCGACCTGCGACGTGGAATACTATCAGCGCCAGCAGCACCTCTTCCTCGACTTCCTGGAGAAGGGCCTCGTCTACCGCCGCGAGTCCAAGGTCAACTGGGATCCGGTCGATCAGACGGTCCTGGCCAATGAGCAGGTGATCGACGGCCGCGGCTGGCGTTCGGGCGCTCTCGTCGAGCAGCGCGAGCTGACGCAGTGGTTCTTCCGCATCACCGATTTCAGCGAGGACCTGCTGACGGCGCTCGACGGTCTCGATCGCTGGCCGGAAAAAGTCCGGACCATGCAGAAGAATTGGATCGGCAAGTCCGAAGGTCTCGTGATCCGCTGGGAGATCGATAATTCAACGGCGCCCGCAGGCGCAACGGAGCTCGAAGTCTATACGACGCGACCCGACACGCTGTTCGGCGCGTCCTTCATGGCGATCTCGCCGGATCACCCCCTTGCGCGCCAGGCTGCCGCGTCGAACCCCGAGCTTGAAGCCTTCTGCGAGGAGTGCCGGCGTGCGGGCACTTCGCTGGCCGCGCTTGAGACTGCGGAGAAGAAGGGCTTCCCGACAGGGATTCACGTGAAACATCCCTTCGACCCGTCGTGGACGCTGCCTGTCTATGTCGCGAATTTCGTGCTGATGGATTACGGCACCGGTGCGATCTTCGGCTGCCCGTCCGGCGACCAGCGCGACCTCGATTTCGCCAATCGCTACGGTCTGCCGGTAACCCCGGTGGTGATGCCGAAGGATGCGGACACCGCGTCGTTCCAGATCACCGAAACGGCCTACACGGGCGAAGGTGTGATGATCAACTCGCGCTTCCTCGATGGCATGACGCCTGACGAAGCATTCGAGGAGGTCGCACGGCGACTGGCTGACACCGAGATCAACGGCCGGCCGCAGGCGGAACGCAAGCTGAACTACCGCCTGCGCGACTGGGGCATTTCGCGCCAGCGCTACTGGGGATGCCCGATTCCCGTAATCCACTGCGAAGCGTGCGGCGTCGTGCCAGTGCCGAAGGCGGACCTCCCGGTGCAGCTGCCGGACGACATCAATTTCGACAAGCCGGGCAACCCGCTCGACCGCCATCCCACATGGCGCCACGTGTCCTGCCCGCAATGCGGTGCCGATGCGCGTCGCGAAACCGACACGATGGACACCTTCGTCGATTCCTCCTGGTATTTCGCCCGCTTCACCGCGCCCCGCGCCGATGCGCCGACCGAGCCCCAGACGGCGAATGCCTGGCTGCCTGTCGACCAATATATTGGCGGCATTGAGCACGCGATCTTGCACCTTCTCTATTCGCGCTTCTTCACGCGCGCGATGAAGGCGACAGGCCATCTCGATCTGGACGAGCCGTTCAAGGGCTTGTTCACACAAGGCATGGTCGTGCACGAAACCTACAAGGGTGAAGCCGGCTGGGTGGCGCCTGCCGATGTTCGCATTGAAGATGTCGAGGGCAGCCGCCGCGCAATCCATCTCGAAACGGGCGAAGCGCTGACGATCGGCTCGATCGAGAAGATGTCGAAGTCGAAAAAGAACGTCGTCGATCCGGACGACATCATCGCCTCGTTCGGCGCCGACACCGCACGCTTCTTCATGCTGTCGGACTCACCACCTGAGCGCGATGTCATCTGGACCGAATCAGGCGTCGAAGGCGCCCATCGGTTCGTACAGCGTGTCTGGAGACTGGTGCAGGAATCGGCACCGGCGCTGTCGGGCATTGCGCCTACCGCTGGCGCCTCTGGCCCTGCTCTCGAAGTATCGCGTGCCGCGCACAAGGCGCTGAAAGCCGTTGGTGAAGATCTTGAACGTCTCAGCTTCAATAAGGCTGTTGCGCGCATTTACGAGCTGACCAATGCTCTGTCCGTCCCGCTGCAGTCGGTCGCCAAGGACGGTGCGGAGCCTGAGATGCTGGCTGCCTGTCGTGAGGCCGTCGAAATCCTTGTCCACCTGATTGCACCGATGACCCCTCACCTCGCCGAAGAGTGCTGGTCTGCGCTTGGAAACGAAGGCATGGTTTCCATGGCGGCCTGGCCGGACTTCGATCCCGCATTGGTGGTGGAGGATGAAATCCTCCTGCCTGTGCAGATCAACGGCAAGAAGCGTGGCGATTTGACAATCGCGCGCGAAGCCTCGCAAGATGACGTGAAAGCCGCCGTGCTGGCGCTCGATTTCGTACAAGCAGCCATGGCTGGAAACGAGCCTCGGAAAATCATCATCGTTCCCCAGAGGATCGTGAATGTCGTTGTCTGACATCCGCCGTGCGATCGGCCGGCCTGTTCTTCGCCTTACAGCCGGGGCGCTGTGCCTCGGGCTTGCCGCCTGCCAGGTCACGCCGCTTTATGCTGATCGGTCGGCGCCGGGTTACGACATGGCCGCCCGGCCCGCAGCAGACATCATCATCGAGGCGGCTGACGATCGGGTCGGCCAGGAACTTCGCAACGAACTGATCTTCCTGCTTCACGGCGGCGCCGGTCAACCGTCCGATGCGCGCTACCGCGTTGACCTCACGGTTACCCGCAGCGACGTTGGGATTCTACGCAACCCGATCGATGGTCGGGCAACCGGTCAGAACCTGACCGTGCGCGCCGAATACCAGATCACGGATTCGGCAACCGGGGACGTCGTGGCTCTTCGCCGGCAAGCGGTCACCACGAGCTACGACCGTTTTGAGCAGGGCTTTGCCGATATACGCGCCGCGCGGGATGCGGAAAATCGTGCTGCGCGGGAGTTGGCAGAGCGCCTCAGAGCCGATCTCGCGCTGTTCCTGACGACAGAGGCGGCCCGTGGCGCAAATCAAGGCGCATGAATTCGAACGCCTGATTGCCAAGGGCCTCCCCCCGCAGCCAATCGTGCTAATTTATGGGCCCGATCGCGGACTGGTGGCCGAACGTGCGGCCAGTCTGGTTGTGGCGAGCAAGGTTGATGCCGACGATCCCTTTTCGGCCGTGAGGCTCGACGCGGTTACGGTGAATTCCGATCCCGGCCGTCTGGTCGACGAGGCGCGCGCCATCAGCCTCTTCGGCGGGTTGCGGCTCGTCCGGCTGCTGGGTGCCGGTAACGACCGCGGCGTTCTCGAAGCGGTCGGAGAGCTGGCAAACAATCCCCCCAGCGACTGCCTCGTTGTCATCGAAGCCGGTGATCTCAAGAAGGGCACAGGACTTCGAAAACTCGTCGAAGAGGCGAAAGCCGGGCTAGCCGTGCCCTGCTACGCCGATGAAGGGCGGAGCGTAAACGAGCTGATCGACAGCGAGATGTCGGCAGCAGGACTACGCCTGACTTCGGCCGCAAGAGAACTCCTCGCGAGCCTTATCGGCGGTGACCGCCTGGCCTCGCGTGGCGAGATCCAGAAGCTTGCCCTCTATGCCCAGGGCAAGGATGTCGTCCAGGAAGAAGACGTCCTGGCGGTGATAGGGGATGCCTCCGCTTTATCAGTTGATGCGGCCGTGGACGCCGTGTTGTTGGGAGACGTCGAAGCACTCGATCTTTCGCTGCGGCGGATCATGGCCTCGAAGACATCAGTTTTCCTTGCGCTGCAAAGCTGCCTGCGCCAGTTCCAGGCTCTTGAAACGATGCGCGCATCCGTCGAGCAGGATGGCAAACCCGTCGGCAATGTGGTTGCAGAACAAGGTAGGCGTGTGCATTTCCGGCGAAAGCCCGCCCTGGAGAAGGCGCTCGCCGCTTGGCGAATGGATGCGATCGGGCAGGCTCTCACGCACCTGCAGGCCGCTATCCTTGAAACGCGGCGCCGGCCAGCGCTGGAGGACGCGATCGCGAGGCAGGCACTTCTAGCGCTGGCAGTGCGATCGGCCCGCGCCGCTCGCTTGCAACGCGCTTAATCATCCTCAGTCAGTTTGCCGGCAAATTAGCTTCTGGCGCCCAGCAGCCGGCAAAGCTCATCCAGTTGATCCAGCGACTTGTAATCGATGCGGATATGGCCGCCGCGTGTCTTGTGGCTGACTTCGACTTTCAACCCGAGCACGTTGGACAAGGACTGCTCGAGCGCCAGAGTATCGGCGTCCTTCGATGCAGCCGCCCTTGTCGGCTCGTTTTCGGCACCACCGGTTTCGGCATCCTTCTGGGCCAAGCGCTCTGCATCTCGCACGGACAGACCCTTGCTGACGATCTCGCGCGCCAGCTTGGTTGGATCCGACGTCGCCGCAATGGCGCGCGCATGCCCGGACGACAGCTGACCGCCGGCAAGCATCGACCGAACGATTTCAGGCAGCTTCAATAGCCGAAGACTGTTGGCGACATGGCTGCGGCTCTTGCCGATGATGTCGCCGAGATCGTTCTGCGTATAGCCATGCTCAGCGATAAGCTGCTGATATCCCTGCGCTTCTTCCAGAGGATTGAGATCGGCGCGCTGAACGTTTTCGACGATCGCCAATTCAAGCGCCGTACGGTCGTCCACATCGCGGATGATGACCGGGATCTCGACCAGCCCAGCCTGCTGCGATGCGCGCCAACGCCGCTCCCCAGCGATGATCTCGTAGCGCCCTGCCCCGCGTGTGCGCACGACGACCGGTTGCACGACACCATGCTGGCTGATCGACGCGGCGAGGTCCTTGAGATCATCCGGATCAAACTGGCGGCGCGGATTGTTGGGGTTCGGCGTCACATGCTCGATGGGAACAAAACTGTCGGCTTTGGCACGCGACGGCGCAGTCGTTTCAGGCTGATCCATCTCGCCGATCAGGGCTGCCAGTCCGCGGCCGAGGCGTCTCTTCGAAGTGTCTTCACTCATCATGTCTTCCTTGGACAATCGGACGATCAAGCGGCCCGTCGCCGACGCTCGCGCTGGATAACCTCAGAGGCCAGTTGCAAGTAAGCCTGGCTACCAGCGCATTTGAGGTCGTAAATGATAGCCGGCTTACCATAAGACGGCGCCTCAGATACACGTACATTGCGAGGGATGAGTGTCGTGTAAACCTTGTCCCCCAGATGCTCGCGCACGTCGGCCACCACCTGTTGGGCGAGGTTGTTGCGCGCATCATACATGGTCAGCACTATCCCCTGGATATCAAGCGCTGGATTGAGCGTCTGCCTGACCTGGCCGACAGTTTCGAGCAGCTGGCTTAAACCTTCCAGTGCAAAGAACTCGCATTGCAGTGGAACCAGTATGGAGTTCGCGGCTACCATCGCGTTGATCGTCAGAAGGTTCAGGGATGGCGGGCAATCGATGAGGACGTAGCTGAACCGCCGAGCAGCCTCGGTTTGCAAAGCCTTCTTCACGCGCAGCACACGGTCAGAAGCAGAAGAGATCTCCATCTCGACACCGAGCAGATCCATCGTCGAAGGCACGATCGACAGATTGGGTACAGCGGTCGGGACAACAATTTCCTCAAGTGTTGCCGAATTCGTCAGCAAGTCATAGCTAGAGAGCCGACGCTCCTTTCGCTCGATTCCAAGTCCCGTGCTCGCATTTCCTTGGGGATCGAGATCGATGACGAGAACATTCTCGCCGATCGCGGCAAGCGCCGTCGCCAAATTGATGGCCGTCGTCGTTTTGCCGACGCCACCCTTCTGGTTCGCAATGGTGATGATCCGATTCAGCATGTCAGCTCCGCAAGTGCCGCTCAGCGGCGACGGAGGCCACTGATCTCCAGCAAGACCGATTCATCGCTTCGGTCTTGCTTATGTTCTACCAGATGAAAATCCCAAGCGCCACGAGCAGCCTCGACCTCGTTTCGGTAATCCCGACCTTTGTGGAAGTAGGCAACTGTTCCGTCTGAAATCCACGCCTCAGTCAGCTGCAATAGGTCCGACAACGAAGCCAGTGCACGCGCCGAAACGGCATCAGGCCGCTCGATCTTGAGCGATGCAGCCTCGATTCGTTCAGGGTGCACGGTTGCGCGCGCCCCGGTGGCCTGTATCGCTGCCCTTAAGAACGCAGCTTTTTTCGAATTGCTTTCGATCAGGTGCACATGGCCACGAGTCCGTTCCGCAAGACAGATAGCCGTCACAAGCCCGGGGAAGCCGGCGCCCGAGCCAAGATCAGCCCATCGAAACGGTGTTGGCTGCGTGTGATATACGTGGAGCGAATCACGGATGTGACGCGCCCAGACATCCTCTACCGTCGAGGGGCCAATGAGATTGATCCGTGATTGCCAGCGCTGCAGCAAGTCAACAAGAATCGCCAACCTGTCCACTGTTTCACGTGAAACACGCAGATCACTATAATCGACTTTCACGCTGACAGGGCCTCTTCTGCGGTCGCCCGACGCTTGAGCTTGGACAGTATCAGCGCGATGGCAGCCGGCGTCATGCCTTCGATATTGCTCGCATGCGCGATGCTTAAAGGTTTGGACATCGACAGCTTGCGCTTCAGCTCGTTCGACAATCCAGGCAACGAAGCGTAGTCAAAATCGGCTGGTATGGCGCGTTCTTCTTCACGACGAAGCTGAGAAGCCGATGAAGCCTGTCGCTCAAGATAAACTGAGTAGACCGCTTCAATCTCCAGACTTTCGCGCAACTCGACCGAGATGGCAGCGAGGGAGGGAATAGCTCTCTCGAACGATTCGATTTTTGTCTCTGGATGTGAAAGCAGATCAAACACCGACTTCTGCACTCCGTCGCGCCGCGGTGAGATCGATACGGCTTCCAACTGCGACCTACTGGGCACTGTTCGCTTCAACAGCTCTCGTGCCTCATCCAAACGGTTCGTCCACTGCTCGAAGCGGTACCGACGCTCTGACGATACACATCCCAGATTCAATCCCGTTGGAGTAAGCCGTACGTCGGCATTATCAGCGCGCAGCGACAGCCTGAACTCCGCTCTCGACGTGAACATACGATAGGGCTCCGATACGCCCCGTGTCGTCAAATCATCGATAAGCACGCCGATATAGGAGTCCGCCCGGCTGAACGTCACTCCATCGGCCCCTCCCGCAGTCCGCGCCGCGTTCAGTCCGGCGACCAAACCTTGGGCGGCCGCTTCCTCGTAGCCCGTCGTTCCGTTGATCTGTCCGGCAAGAAACAGCCCGGACAGACGCTTGGTCTCAAGCGTCTGATGAAGCTCACGCGGATCGATATGGTCATACTCAATTGCGTAACCCGGCTGCAGGATCTTCGCCTTCTCCAGGCCGGGTATTGTCGCTATGAAAGCCGCCTGGACATCCTCTGGAAGAGACGTCGAAATGCCGTTGGGGTACACCGTGTGGTCGTCGAGACCCTCGGGCTCCAAGAAGATCTGGTGGCTTTCCCGGTCCGCGAAGCGGACGATCTTGTCTTCTACCGACGGGCAATATCGAGGTCCGACCGAGGAGATGTTCCCCGAATACATCGCCGAACGCTTGATGTTCGTCTCGATGATGTCATGCGTCTGCTTTGTGGTCCGCGTGACGCCGCATGCAATCTGGGGAACCGTAATCCGATCTGTCATGAAGGAAAACGGCACGGGATCAGCATCAGCTTCCTGACGATCAATGCTGGCCCAATCGATCGTGCGCCCATCAAGGCGCGCCGGCGTCCCCGTCTTGAGCCTTCCGAGCTTAAAGCCCAATCGCGACAATGTCTTAGAGAGACCGAGTGAGGGCTGCTCGTTCATTCGTCCCGCTGCAAACTGGCGATCACCGATATGAATGACGCCACGCAGGAAGGTCCCCGTCGTCAAGACGACAGCCCGACAGCGGATCGTCCGGCCATCAGCCAAGACAACTCCGGTCACATGTCCATCGGCGACCAGAACATCTTCAGCTTCTCCCTCTACGATGAAGAGGCTGCTTTGATCATTGAGGGCTCGCTGCACGCCTTGGCGATAGAGCTTGCGATCGGCTTGCGTGCGAGGTCCGCGCACCGCCGGCCCCTTCTTGCGGTTGAGCATGCGAAACTGAATGCCGGCCTGGTCCGCCACGCGACCCATTAAACCGTCCAAAGCATCGACCTCGCGAACGAGATGTCCTTTGCCCAGGCCGCCGATCGCGGGATTGCAAGACATAACGCCGATCTTGTCAGCGGACAGACTGAGCAGCGCCGTATTGGCGCCAAGGCGCGCCGAGGCCGCGGCAGCTTCGCAGCCTGCATGCCCCCCGCCAATGACGACGACGTCGAATGCGGAAAGTTGATCCATCACCACCAGTCCTCAGTGTTTCACGTGAGTCACGATTATTTCCCGATGCAGAATGAGCTGAAGATGACATCCAGCACGTCTTCCACGTCCACACGGCCCGTGATGCGACCAAGCGCATCACTCGCCAGCCGAAGCTCCTCAGACCGAAGCTCTATCGGCATGTGAGACTCGCTCACGGCGAAAGTCAGGCACTCAAGCGCCTGCGTGAGATGTTGTCGATGGCGAAGTCGTGTCGGCAGAGCAAAGGAAGAAAAATTTGCCAAGCTGCTCAGTCTTGATCTGCACAACTCAATCAAAGCGTCAACGCCATGACCTGTAGCTACCGAAATTGCTACGTCGCTGAGAACCGGGACGCCCGTGTTCAAGTCAGATTTCGTTCGGACGCGGATTTCAGGCACGGCTGCCGGGGCATCAGTGACATACTCTCCGCAATCGGAGAGGTTCAGGACAAGGTCCGCCTCGGCCAGGGCCCTTCGCGCGCGGGCAATGCCTTCCTGCTCGACGCCATGATCTGTCTCTCTGATACCCGCCGTGTCGGTAATCGTCGCGGCGTATCCGCCCAAATCGACATCAACAGAAATGAGATCGCGCGTTGTTCCCGCCTCGGAAGACACGATTGCGACATCACGCGCCGCCAACGCGTTCAGCAAGCTTGATTTCCCTACGTTCGGTGGGCCGACGATCACAACCTTAAAACCATCGCGAATGCGTTCGCCAATGCTGGCTTCTGCGAGGTGGCGCTCCATCTCAACACGAAGTTCCGCCATGTCGCTCCAGACGCGATCCGCAACTGATCCAGGGACGTCGTCCTCGTCGGCAAAATCAAGATCGGCCTCAACCAACGCTCGCGCATGCAGGAGTCGACGCGCCCAGCCAGCATAAAGCCGCGTCAGGCCCCCTTCAGATTGAGTAACGGCAAGGCGCCGCTGCATTTCCGTCTGCGCCGCAATGAGATCGGCGAGGCCCTCGGCTTCAGTGAGGTCCATCCTGCCGTTTTCAAATGCCCGACGGGTGAACTCGCCCGGTTCCGCGAGACGAACTCTCGGGAGACTAGCCAATTCCGCCAGAATTGCAGAAACAATTGCCCTTCCTCCATGGACCTGAAATTCGGCGCAGTCCTCACCGGTAAAGGACTTAGGCCCTTGGAAATGTAGAACGATGCCCTTATCCAGGAGCTCTCCGTTTCGGTTCCGAATCGATCGAAGATGGGCAATTCGCGGCTCGGGCACGCCACCACACATCGTTTCGAAAACGAATCGAACATGCGGTCCTGAAACGCGAAGAACGGCGACACCCGCGGGGAGTGCGCCGCTCGCCAAAGCTACGATCGTGTCTGTGGTGGGATCGGTCAATTACCGCTCCACATCGCCAAGCGCGTATCGGACGTAAGCCGACTACGTGTTCATGGAATCGAAGAAGTCCGCGTTGTTCTTAGTCTGCTTCAACTTGTCGATCAGGAACTCGATCGCATCCGTCGTGCCCATAGGGGCCAGAATACGGCGAAGCACGAAGATCTTCTGGAGGTCTTGGCGCGACACAAGGAGGTCTTCCTTACGCGTACCGGACTTCAGAATATCCATGGACGGATAGATGCGCTTGTCGGCCACCTTGCGGTCCAGAACAATTTCCGAGTTACCGGTGCCCTTGAACTCTTCAAAGATCACTTCGTCCATGCGGCTGCCGGTGTCGATCAGCGCAGTGGCGATGATCGTGAGCGACCCGCCCTCCTCGATGTTACGGGCGGCGCCGAAGAAGCGCTTCGGCCGCTGGAGTGCATTTGCGTCCACACCACCGGTCAACACCTTGCCCGAGGACGGAACGACGGTGTTGTAGGCACGGCCAAGGCGCGTGATCGAATCGAGCAGAATGACGACATCGCGCCCATGCTCTACGAGGCGCTTGGCCTTTTCGATAACCATTTCAGCCACTTGCACGTGGCGGGTTGCCGGCTCGTCAAAGGTTGACGAAACGACTTCACCCTTCACCGAGCGCTGCATGTCGGTCACTTCTTCCGGCCGCTCGTCGATCAGGAGAACGATCAGATAGCATTCGGGATGGTTGGCCGTGATCGAATGCGCGATGTTCTGCAGAAGCACGGTCTTACCCGTGCGCGGCGGCGCAACGATCAACCCGCGCTGGCCCTTGCCGAGCGGCGCGACGAGATCGATCACGCGCGGCGACAGATCCTTCGAGGTCGGAACATCGAGCTCCATCTTGAACCGCTCATCGGGATAAAGCGGCGTCAGATTGTCGAAGTGAATCTTATGGCGGATCTTTTCGGGATCCTCGAAATTGATCGTGTTGACCTTGAGCAGCGCGAAATAGCGCTCTCCTTCTTTGGGTCCACGGATCGGCCCTTCTACCGTATCGCCGGTCTTGAGCGCGAAGCGACGCAGCTGCGAGGGCGAAATGTAGATGTCGTCCGGGCCGGGCAGGTAATTGGCATTGGCCGAACGCAAGAAGCCGAACCCGTCCTGCAGAACCTCGACCACACCCTGGCCGATGATCTCGACATCCTGCGCCGCAAGCTTCTTCAGGATGGCGAACATCAGCTCCTGCTTGCGCATGACGTTCGCGTTCTCGACTTCATGCGTTTCCGCGAAAGCGAGAAGATCGGTCGGTGATTTGCTCTTGAGCTCTTGCAGCTTCATTTCTTGCATGGAGTATCCGGGATGACTGGAAAACTAAAAAATGATGGAGGGGGCGGCGCGTCGGGAATGAAGAGGCGTGTGCGCTCCGTGGAGCCTGTCGCCGGGGACGTCAACGCGATGCCGAGGAGAAGTTGACGCGAAAATAGCGATTCCCCTGCCCCCACGCAAGCGGCTTGTCGCCGCACGTCAATTGAGACGCGAATGGGAAGCTCGGAAACCGCTCTTGAGGCTTAGAAAGGCTTCACGATCACGAGAATGACGATGGCGATCATCAGGAGCGTCGGGCCCTCGTTCATGATCCGCCAATAGCGTGCCGTGTGTTCCCGTCGGTCGGCAGCAAAGCTCTTCCAGGCCTTGAGGAAGCGAACGTGAATGGCAGTCAGTGCGACTACCGCGGCAATCTTCGCCCACAACCATCCACCCGAGAAGGCGAAGCTTGAATAGGCAAGCCACAGCCCAAGCACCCAGGAGATCATCATCGCAGGACACATGATCACCTTGAGAAGCCGCTCCTCCATGACCTTGAAGGTTTCCGACTGAACAGAGCCGATTTCGGCATCGGTATGGTAGATGAAGAGCCGCGGCAGATAGAGCAGCCCGGCCATCCAGGATATCACCGCCACCACATGCGCCGCCTTGATCCAGAGATCGAGACTGGCCGGCCGCCACCAGAAGACGAGCACCACGCAGAAAAGCAGCGCAGCGATGGCCGTGTAGGCCCTGCGGCGCGCTTTACGACCGGCGGCGGCTGAAGCCTCAGGTCCGACCACGCACCCGCTCCACCAGCTGCGTCACATGCGCAGGATCGGCCTGCGGCGTGATGCCATGACCGAGATTGAAGATCAGCGGCCCATTGCCGAGAACATCGAGAATGGCATCGATCCCCTCATCCAGAGCCTTCCCGCCCGCAACGACGCGCATCGGATCGAGATTGCCCTGAACCGGACCTTCTTCCTGAAGCCGCTTGGCGAATGACAATGGCACCGACCAGTCCAGACCGATCGCGTCCGCATCGGTGCGCTTGCGGTAGCCCTCCAGAAGGGCTCCGGCACCTTTCGCAAAAGCGATGATACGCGCCTGCGGATGACGTGCCCGAACTTGGTCGACGATGCGCCGGACGGGGCGAGCCGCAAAGGCTTCAAATTCGGCTTCGCCCAGAACACCAGCCCAAGAGTCAAATATCTGCACCGCGTCGGCGCCAGCTTCGATCTGTGCACACAGATAATCGGCGGAGATGTCGGCCAGCAGGTCCAGAAGCCGCGCGAATGCGGCAGGTTCGCGGTAGGCGAACAATCGTGCCGGTGCCTGGTCAGGCGTTCCATGCCCCGCGATCATGTAGGTCGCAACCGTCCAAGGCGCACCGCAGAAACCGAGCAGGGTCGTCTCGGCCGGTAACTCGGCTCTCAAACGCCGCACCGTTTCGAATACCGGGGCCAGATGGTCGATCACGCCTTCCGGAGTAAGCGCGGCAATGCCATCGGCATCGATCGGCTCCATCAGGGGCCCTCGCCCTTCTTCAAAGCGCACACCACGTTTCAAGGCATCGGGAATGACGAGAATGTCCGAGAACAGGATCGCAGCATCGAATGCGTACCGCCTGATCGGCTGCAGCGTCACTTCGACAGCGTATTCGGGCGTGTAGCAAAGATCGAGGAAGCTTCCCGCCTTCAGCCGTGTCTCCCGATATTCCGGAAGATAGCGTCCCGCTTGTCTCATCAGCCAGATCGGCGGTGGGCTGATGGTCTCTCCTGCCAGAACGCGCAGCACCTTTCGGTCGGTCACGGCGTCTCCTCTTCCTTAAATGAAGGATTCTTTGAAATGGATTCTTCTTCTTAGAGTCGGTGTGTTCCAGGGATTAGTTTTGGTCAACATCTTCTCCACAAGAAGCGTGGAAGCCATCTGTGCCGCACACTGGAATCACTTGATGCGCTTTGCAATGTGGACACCTCAAAAAGCGATGACATTTCAGCATTTTGCGGCTAAGCACAGCCTTGATCCCTTTTGGTTAAGCTGTGGATGGTGTGTTGACGCGTCCTCCGATTCCCCGCAGCGTGACATTGACCGTGAAAGGCCGTCCCCGCAGTGCTCATTGTGGACAAGTCGGCAGTTCATACCGGCCTGAGAACACCGCGATCATCATTCCGAAAGTCATCAACAGTCATCAACAGCCCCCAGTGAATCGTGTGGATCAGCCGAAAAATTACTTTCACCTCCATCTGATTTCGGACTCGACCGGTGAAACCCTAATGGCGGCCGGCAGAGCTGCGTCTGCGCAGTTCCAGGACGCTCAGGTGCTGGAGCACGTTTATCCGCTGATCCGGAACCGCAAGCAGCTGGGTGCTGTGCTTGACGCGATCGATGGTGCGCCGGGCATCGTGCTCTACACGATCGTCGATCAGGACCTGTCCTCCATGATCGACACAAGGTGCCGGGAAATGGGCGTCCCGAGCGTTTCCGTGCTCGAACCGATCATGACGGTGTTCCAGTCCTATCTGGGAGCTCCGTCGCGGCGCCGCGTCGGGGCGCAACACGTGATGAACGCGGAATATTTTCGTCGGATCGATGCGCTGAACTACACGATGGATCATGACGACGGTCAGATCATTACGGATTACGAAGAAGCCGATGTGGTTCTCGTGGGCATCAGCCGCACATCCAAAACGCCGACGAGCATTTATCTGGCCAATCGCGGCGTGAAGACCGCCAATTTCCCGATCGTGCCGGGCAATCCCTTGCCGCCGGCGCTCGACCAGGCGCGCAAGCCGCTGATCGTGGGGCTCATCGCCTCGACCGAGCGCATCGCGCAGGTGCGGCAAAACCGGATGCTGGGCAACGCGCAAGGATACAATTCAGAGATCTACACCGACCGCGCCACGATCGCCGAGGAACTGAAACACGCCCGCTCCCTTTGCCTGCGCAGGAACTGGCCGATGATCGACGTGACCCGAAAGTCGATCGAGGAGACGGCCGCCGCGATTCTTGCCTTGCGCGGCAAGGCGCGTTAGCGCTCGAACCATCGATCATTTGCAAGGATTGTCTCGGCCATGGCTGCACCCATCATTCTGGCGTCTTCGAGCCCATTTCGCCGCCAATTGCTGGAGAACGCCGGGGTGGCTTTCGATATCAAGCCTGCCGAGGTCGATGAACGCGCGCTGGAAGCGCCGCTTGCCGATAGCGGTGCGACGCCGGAAGATGTCGCACTGGTGCTTGCCGAAGCCAAGGCCGTCGATGTGAGCGAGCGTTCGCCGGGCGCATGGGTCATCGGTTCCGACCAGACATTGTCGCTGGGCGATGAAGTCTTTCACAAGCCCGACGATATGGAGGGCGCGCGCCGGCATCTACTGAAACTCTCCGGCAAGACGCACTTCTTGAATTCCGCGATCGTGTTGGCGCGAGACGGCGAGGCGGTGTGGCGTCATATGTCGACGGCGGCCATGACGATGCGCGACCTGGATCCCGGCTTCATCGGACGGCATCTTGCCGCTGTCGGCGACATCGCTTTGAAAAGCGTCGGCGCCTATCAGCTGGAGGGCAGGGGCATTCAGCTCTTTGAAAAGATCGAGGGCGACTACTTCACCATCGTCGGTTTGCCCTTGCTGCCGCTTCTGGCAGAGCTGCGCCGGGTCGGGGCGATCGACGGATGACCACGCCGCCTGCCGCTTTCGTCGTCGGGCACCCGATCGGGCATTCCCGCTCGCCGATCATTCACGGCCACTGGCTCAAGAAGCATGGCATCGCCGGCTCCTATAAAGCGCTCGACGTTGCCCCGCATGATTTCTCGGGATTCCTGGACCGCTTGCGAAGCGGCGAAGCGGGTTTCGTCGGCGGCAATGTGACGATGCCCCACAAGGAAGCCGCCATGCGGGGTGCCGATGAGATCGATCCGGTCGCGGCACGGCTCGGTGCCGGAAACACGCTCTGGCGCGTCGATGGGCGCCTGCATCTCACGAACACCGACGGTTATGGGTTTCTGGCAAATCTGGATCAGCGCGCGCCGGGTTGGGATCGCGGTGAGCGAGCCGTGGTGCTCGGCGCGGGCGGCGCAAGTCGCGCGGTGATCGACGCGCTGGTCGAACGCGGGTTCGATCGGGTCGATATCGTCAACCGCACGGTCGAAAGGGCCGGGGAGATCGCTGGCCTTTTCGGTCCCAAAGCAGCCGCCCACGGGATGGAAAAGCTTTCCTCGCTCATCCGGAACGCGGACTTCTTCGTCAACACCAGCTCTCTGGGTCTCGACGGTTCGGACGTCCCGTCCATCGACTTCACCACCATGCGTCCCGGCGCCGTGGTCACCGATATCGTCTACGCGCCGCTGATGACGCCGTTTCTGAAGGAGGCGAAAGCCCAGGGACTGCCGATCGTCGACGGGCTCGGCATGCTGCTGCACCAGGCTGTTCCGGGCTTTGAACGCTGGTTCGGACTGCGCCCCGACGTGACCCAGGAAGTCCGGGATCTGGTGATCGCAGATCTGGAGTCCAAACATTGATCAAGCTGGGTCTGACAGGCTCGATCGGCATGGGGAAATCGACGACCGCGGCAATGTTTGCCGCACGCGGCGTACCTGTCTTCGACTCCGACGCTGTCGTTCACGAGCTTTATGCCAGCCAGGCCGTTCCCATGCTGGAAGCCGCGTTCCCAGGCATAACAAGCGCTGACGGGGTCATCGACAGGACTGTCCTGGCGCAGAAGGTTCTCGGCAACCGCGAGGCGCTGCAAAAACTGGAAGCGATCGTCCATCCGCTTGTCCGACGCGAGCGGGAAGCGTTTCTCAGCGAGCAGAAGGCCGCGGGCCATTCGCTCGTCCTTCTGGATGTGCCGCTGCTCTTCGAAAGTGGCGGCGATGCCGATGTCGATCGCATTGCCGTGGTGTCCTGTCCGGAAGATGTGCAAAAGGCGCGCGTCATGGCCCGGCCCGGCATGACGGAGGAGAAGTTCGCCTCTATTCTCGCGCGGCAGGTGCCAGATGCCGAAAAGCGCGCCCGTGCCGATTTCATCATCGAGACCGGCGAAGGCCTGGCCGCGACGGAGCAGCGGGTCGAGGCGATCATTCTTGAACTGACCGGACAACCCGCATGAGACGCGGATGGAGAGCGTGATGCGCGAGATCATTTTCGATACGGAAACGACCGGCCTCGATTTCAGGCTCGATCGCATCATCGAGATCGGATGTCTCGAGCTCATCGACCATTTTCCGACAGGCCGGAGTTTCCACGTCTACATAAATGCGCAGGGACGCCCCGTCCATCCGGATGCGCTGCAGGTGCACGGGATCACCGACGAATTCCTGGCGGACAAACCGACTTTCGCCCAGATCGCGGGTGAACTGCAGGAATTCTTCGGCGATGCGACGCTGATCGCCCACAACGCGACATTCGACATCAGCTTCATCAACGCCGAATTCGAGCGCATCGGGATCGCTCCCATCGGGCGCGAACAGATCCTCGATACGCTGGTGCTCGCGCGCCGACGCCATCCGATGGGTCCGAACTCGCTGGATGCGCTGTGCCGGCGCTACAACATCGACAACGGCCACCGCACCAAGCACGGCGCATTGCTCGACGCTGAACTCCTGGCCGAAGTCTATATCGAGATGATCGGCGGCCGTCAGACGGCGCTTGGTCTCGAAATCGAATTTGGAAACAATGGTGGAGGGAGATCCGTCGAGATCGATATCTCCGTCATGGTGCGCGAGCGCCCGCTGCCGCCACGGCTGACAGAGTTGGAGGAGGCAGCGCATGCACGCCTGGTCGAAAGGCTCGGCAAGAACGCGTTGTGGCGCGTTCTGCGATAGATTGTGTTCCGGAAATCAGTCTGAAAGCCTTCCCCCATCAGGCCGATCGGGGAAGGCTGATCATCGTTGCGGTCAGTTGACCTGAGGCGCCGGAGCGCTCGCCGCACGGGTCCGCTCGGCGGCCATACGCTGCTGGAACATCTGCGCGAAATCGATCGGGTCGATCATCAGCGGCGGGAAACCACCATTGCGCGTTGCGTCCGCAATGATCTGGCGGGCGAACGGGAACAGCATGCGCGGGCACTCGATGAAGAGCAGCGGGAGCATGTGCTCCTTGGCAAAACCCTGCAGGCGGAAGATGCCGCCATAGACGAGCTCGGCGTTGAAGACGACGGTTTCGCCGTCCTTGGCCGTCGCGTTCAGCGTCAGAACGACGTCATACTCGGTTTCCGAGAGTGGATTGGCGTTGACGTTGACGTTGATGTTGATGGCCGGCGCCTTGCCGCGCTGGCCGGCATTGCGCGGCGCGGAAGGGTTTTCGAAGGACAGATCCTTCATGTATTGCGAAACCACGTTCAAGGTCGGCGTCGCGCCATTTGCCTTGTCGGCTGCCGCTGGTGCTGCGGCTCCATCGGAATTCTTTGTTTCCTCGGCCATCGTTCTTCCCCGTTTGTCCGTCGAACTGCCCGACGGCAGCCCTTAAAAATCCCGGCGTGGCTATCACTTCAACCGCCGGGTGACAACTCAAAGCGCACAATCAGTGGCTTTTCGGGCCGCCACGACCGTCCTGATCGTCCCACCACGGGGAATCCGGTGATGGCTCGCGGCTGAAATCGTCCTCGTCCAGATCGATGACGGTGCGGCTACGCGGCTGCGCACCATAGGGCCTCTGCTCATCGCCCGGATGCCTCGCCTGGCCACGCATCCCGGCGGCCATGCCCGCTCCGAGACCCGCACCGACCACGACGATCCGGTCCTTGACGAGACGCCAGCCGAAATCCCGAACCGCTGGAACGAAGAGCAGGAAGCCGATCGTGTCGCTGATGAAGCCGGGCGTGAGCAAAAGCACGCCGGCAACGACGATCATGACGCCGTGAATGAGCTCCCGGCCCGGCACGCGACCAGCGCGCGCTTCTTCCGAGATGCGACGCACGATCCCGAACCCTTGGACGCGCAACAGAACCGATCCGATGATGGCGGTGACGAGGATCAGGCCAAGCGTCGGCAAGAGCCCGATCTGGCTTCCGACGAGGATGAAGACGGAGATTTCCGCGATCGGCATGGCCAAAAGCATGAAAGGCACGAGAGAGAACGCCATGTGACAGCCATTGATCCTTGAGTGGACACCGATACACTACAGTTTCGACAGGCCTCATACATCGACCGTCGCAACAATCGGCCCCAATATGGTGGCCCCATGTCGCAATTTGAATGTACGGAGTTTGAATGATCCCCGCCTGGGCCTTATATGGGGCGGCAGGCACACACCCGATCGGCAGCAGGCGCAATGGGCTCCTTTGATTTTGTAACATTTTTCTTTTTCGTGGCGGCAGTCATCATATTTCTGCAGCTGCGCAGTGTGCTCGGTCGTCGAACGGGCAATGAGCGCCAGCCCTACGACCCCTATACCAAGCGCGAAGGTGCCAAGGCCCCTGCCGGTACGGACATCTCTGACGATGGCAAGGTCGTCAGCCTGCCCCGTCGTGATACGCCGCGTGCTGAAGGTGGCTTCGAAGCCGTGGATGCCTATGCCAAGCCTGGCACGGATTTGAATGCCGGCCTGCGTGAGATCGCCGCAGCCGATCCTGCCTTCAATCCCAAGCAGTTCGTCGAGGGCGCGAAGATCGCCTATGAAATGATCGTCACGGCCTTTGCCGACGGCGACCGCAAGACGCTGAAGAACCTCCTGTCCCGCGAAGTCTATGAAGGCTTCGTCGCTGCGATCAACGAGCGCGAATCGCGCGGCGAAACTGTGAAATCCTCTTTCGTCGGCGTCGAAAAGGCTGAAATCGTCCAGGCGGAGCTGAAGGGCTCGGAGTCGGCGGTGACGCTGCGCCTCGTCAGTCAGCTTATTTCCGTGACCCATGACAAGGATGGCAAGGTTGTCGATGGTGACGCGGAGAGCGTCGGTGAGGTCAATGATGTCTGGACCTTTGCCCGTGATACGCGGTCGCGCGACCCCAATTGGAAGCTCATCGCCACCGAAGCCGACGCCTGACGGCGCCATGCCGGCGGTTCTTCATCCGGCTCGCTTCGAGGACATTGCAGGGTGGGCGGCCGATGATCATCGTGCCGCCCTCTCGGCGTTTCGGGTATGCGCTCGCCACCTGAAATCCTCTCAAAAGCCGTATCGCACCGGATCGCTCGGCATCGAAGCCACGGATTTCATCCCGGCCATCGCAGCACTCGATCACCTCTCCGATGAGCCCGACACGTCACGCCGTTTCTTCGAGCAGCATTTCCTGCCCTGTCGGATCGGCAACCAGAACAGCGGCTTTCTGACCGGCTATTACGAGCCCGAGGTCGAGGTTTCGCGCATTCCGGATGCTCAGTTCCGGTTTCCCTTCCTGAAGCGCCCACCCGAACTGCGACAGCTGGAAGCGGGCGAGGCGCCCGAACTGCAGGCCGCCGGCATCACCTGGGCAAAGCAGGATCACAAGGGTCTCAAAGAGTTCGCCGATCGTGGATCGATCGAACGCGGAGCGCTGTCGGAGCGAGATCTCGAAATCGCTTGGGCCCGTTCCCGAGTGGATGTCTTTTTCACGCATATCCAGGGATCGGCCCGGCTTGTCTTTCCGGACGGCACGGTCACGCGCATCACCTTCGACGGCAAGTCCGGCCATCCCTTCACGGCCATCGGTCGCGTCTTGATCGATCTCGGTGAAATCGACGCCAAAGCAGTGACGATGGATACGATCCGGCAGTGGCTGGCCGCGAATCCTGAGCGGCTGGATGAAATCCTCTGGCAGAATCGGTCGTTCATCTTCTTCCGGGAGGAGCCCGAGATCGATCCGGCCCGCGGCCCGATCGGCGCTGCCAAGGTGCCTTTGACGGCAGGTCGGTCGATCGCCGTGGATCGAGAAATTCATACGTTCGGCACACCTTTCTTCATCAATGCCGAGAACCTGACCCACGTGGATGGCCCTAAGCCGTTCTGTCGATTGATGATTGGGCAGGATACGGGCTCAGCGATCATCGGTCCTGCGCGCGCCGACATCTTCACAGGCTCGGGCTCAGTTGCAGGCAGTGAAGCAGGAGCCATCAAGCACGCCGCGACTTTCCACCTCCTCGTTCCACGCCCGGCTGCGACGAGGCTCGGCCTATGAGCAAGGGGCGCAAGCTGACACGCGGTGAAAACGCGCTCTGGAACAAGGTGGCGAAGACCGCGCGTCCCATGCCCGGTCGGATGGAGAGCCTGCTCGGCAGCAGCGCCGATCTCGCGCCGAAAGTCCCGGAAAATAGCGTACAGCCGCCTGAGCCTGCCAAAGTGACGGAAGGTATGCGCAAGGCGTTGGCAGCGTCGTTCCGCGAATCACCGGTCGAAGAGACCCGAAAGGCGAAACAGCCTGCCGCCTCGCTGCACCCGATCGAGCGCCCCGTTCATCGCAAGATCGCGCGCGGGCGACTGCCGATCGACGCGACGATCGACCTGCATGGGCTCGATCAATCGGCCGCGCACATGCGGCTGCTAGGCTTTCTCGGGCGAGCCTATGCGGATGGCCTGCGCCATGTGCTCGTCATCACCGGCAAGGGTGCGTCGTTCGGCAGTGAAGGAGCGCTGAAACGTGCTGTGCCCCACTGGCTGACACAACCGGATTTCCGCCCCTATGTGTCCGGCTATGAGCAGGCGGCGCGCGGCCATGGCGGCGAGGGCGCCATCTATCTCCGCCTGAAGAAGCGCAGGCCTGCGCCATGACGCCGTTCGGCGCCGCCATGCGGCGGATGCGCACCGAGCGCGGCATCACACAGCGTGCGATGGCCGAAGCGATCGGCGTATCTCCGGCCTACCTGTCGGCGCTCGAGCACGGCCACCGGGGTCGCCCGAGCTGGGAATTCGTGCAGAAGGTGATCGGCTTCTTCAACATCATCTGGGACGAGGCCGAAGAACTGCAGCGCCTCGCCTATCTGTCAGATCCGAAGATAAAGCTCGAAACGAGCGGTCTGTCTCAGCAGAAGACCGAGATCGCCAACCGTCTGGCGCATCTGCTGCCGCAGATGAGCGAGAAGGAGCTCGCTACCTTGAGTGCACTGCTGGACCAGATCGAACGCTGATACGCTCAGCTTTCGGGGAACAATTTCCGCAGTTCTTCCAGCCGATCGTTCACCAGCCAGCCGTAATAATTCTCTTCAGGAAGGTGACGACCGCCGCCACCATTGCGGCGGGCAAGAACGGCAGCGCGCAGATCTGGATCGCCGACATTGTAGAGCGTGGCTGTGATGCCTGGATTGGTCGAAATGTCGAAATTCGCGACGCGCTTATAGACCTCGATGGACGAGGCGAGGATTGCAGCCATGTAGGCGAGCGACCGGTCGGGATCCATGATCGCCTGGTAGACCCCGATCGGATCATCCGCCTGGAGCTTCGGATAGCCCGAAACCTTCATGACGCGATCCGACATCTTCAGCGCGGTCAGCGGATTGATCTGACCGAGGCCGAAGGTCTGGCCGGCAAAGAAGGGCTGGAAGAATACGGCCGAGAAGCGGTCGTTTGGGTAGCGGACGCCATCAACTGTGCGGCCGCGAAAGACATTGTCCCAGACGCGTTCGCGGCAGGACCAGAGCGCGTAGGAGCCGGTCAGCTCGCCGCAATGGGCGAAAGGCTCACGCGCGACGAAGGTGAGGACGTTTTCGCCCTTGTAGCCGAATGAAAAGCGTTCGCCGGCGTAAGCGACGGCCTTTACGTAATAGGATTGGAGCCGATCATAGGCGTCGACATTGTAGGTGTGTTCGCCGACCAGCGCACCGACAATGTGGATCGGGTCGATGCCGTAAGCACGGCCTGCCGAGCGGATTTTCGTACGCAGACCCTCGTCAGAAGCGAGCAGATCGTAAATCCGACGGTATTTTGCTTCGAACGTCGTGTTGAGCCCGGATGTCCGGCGGCTCGATGCGCCCGGCACGGCCGGTTGCTCGGCGAAGCGGTTTCCTTCAGGCACCGGCCGTCCGGCCGCCTGCGCCGGAAGCGCAGCAACAAGAAGCCCCACCGTCAAGCAGAAGACACGTGTCCAGCCGCCGGGAATCATCGCTTTCAGCCCTCATAGAATAGGCGATGAATAGCGACGAGCGATCCTTGATGTCGAGATGGATCGCAGCCGAATAGAGCACCGCGTGAACGAAAGTATCCACGCGGTGCCGAATCGCCACAATGGCCAGCTGGGCTAGAGAACGTAGCGCGACAGATCGGTGTTCTTCGCCAGATCGCCCACATGTTTGCGAACATAGTCGGCATCGATCACATACGTTGTGCCGGACTGGTCGGGCGCCTCGAATGAGATCGTGTCGAGCACGCGTTCCATCACCGTCTGCAGCCGCCGTGCGCCGATGTTCTCGACGCTTGCATTGAGATCGACCGCGACGCCTGCAAGCGCATCGATTGCATCGTCGGTGAAGCTGAGTTCAACCTGCTCCGTGCCCATGAGCGCAACATATTGCTTGATCAGGCTCGCTTCCGTCTCGGTCAGGATACGGCGGAAATCTTCCTTCGTCAGCGCCCGCAGCTCGACGCGAATCGGCAAACGACCCTGCAATTCAGGCAAGAGGTCCGAGGGCTTTGAAACGTGGAAGGCGCCGGAAGCGATGAAGAGAACGTGGTCGGTCTTGACCGGCCCGTATTTGGTGGCGACCGTCGTGCCTTCGACCAGCGGAAGAAGGTCGCGCTGCACGCCTTCGCGCGACACGCCCGCACCCATCCCACCGTTCTTGGCGGCGATCTTGTCGATTTCATCGAGGAAGACGATGCCGTCATTCTCCACGGCCCGTACCGCTTCACGCGCGATCTGCTCGTCGTCGATCAGCTTGTCGGCCTCGTCTTCGATCAGTTGCTGGTAGGACTGCTTGACGGTGGTCTTGATCTTCTTGGTGCGCTTGCCCATCGCCTTGCCGAGCATGTCGGACAGATTGAGCACGCCAATGTTGGCGCCCGGCATGCCAGGTATATCGAGCGGCATGCCCGAGCCGGTATCGGCCACCTCGATCTCGATTTCCTTGTCGTCGAGCAAGCCTTCACGCAGCTTCTTGCGGAACGAGTCTCGCGTCGCCGGCGAGGCCGTGGAACCGACGAGTGCGTCGAGAACCCGGTCTTCAGCGGAAAGGTGGGCTTTTGCTTTCACTTCCTGACGCTTGCGCTCGCGACCAAGGCCGATGCCGACCTCGACCAGATCGCGGATGATCTGCTCCACGTCACGGCCGACATAGCCGACCTCGGTGAATTTCGTCGCCTCGACCTTGATGAAGGGCGCGCCGGCGAGCTTCGCCAGACGGCGCGAGATCTCGGTCTTGCCGACGCCTGTCGGTCCGATCATCAGGATGTTCTTCGGCATCACCTCGTCGCGCAGGCTCTCATCGAGCTGCTGGCGGCGCCAGCGGTTGCGCAGTGCGATGGCAACGGCGCGCTTCGCATCGTTCTGTCCGATGATGAACCGGTCGAGCTCGGAAACGATCTCGCGCGGAGAAAAAACGGTCATTGAGAATATGTCCTGTGCTGTGCAATGCGTGGAGCGGGGTGAGCGGCCGAGAGATCTCAGGCCGCGTCGTCCAGAAGCTCCACCACCACATTGCCATTGGTGTAGACGCAGATATCGCCGGCGATACCCATCGCCTTGCGCGCGATCTCTTCGGCGCCAAGGTCAGTGTCCATCAGCGCTCGTGCGGCCGCGAAGGCATAGTTGCCACCTGATCCGATCGCGATCGTGCCGTGCTCCGGCTCGAGAACGTCGCCATTGCCGGTAATCGCAAGGGTGACGGATCGGTCAGCGACGAGCATCATCGCTTCCAGCCGGCGCAGGTAGCGGTCGGTGCGCCAGTCCTTGGCAAGCTCGACTGCAGCGCGCATCAGCTGGTCGGGATATTGCTCGAGCTTCGCTTCGAGGCGCTCCAGAAGGGTGAAGGCGTCAGCCGTGGCACCGGCGAAACCGGCGATGACATCGCCCTTGCCGAGCCGGCGCACCTTGCGCGCATTGCCCTTCATGATGGTCTGGCCGAGGCTAACCTGGCCGTCGCCGGCCATGACCACCTGTCCGCCCTTGCGAACGGTGATGATCGTGGTGGCATGCATCGTGCCGTAGGGATCGTGATCGCTCATGAAAATTCGGTCCTTGAACGTCGGGAGAAATGGGCTCGACCGGTCCGGAGAACATTGGCCGCGAGCCGCCAATGGAATTCGAGGTCTTATGTAAGAAGCGCTGAAGCCTTTGCAATTGGGGCCGGAACGGCGGCCTGTTCTGGATTCTTTACAAGTGGCCTGATATGCAGCGCGCATATTCCCGGCGGAGCTTGAGCATGGCATCGAAGGACAGGGGCGTGAGCGAAGGTCGCAGCGCCCGCATCGCACGCAAGACGAACGAAACCGATATTTCGGTGAGTGTCGCCATCGACGGTACCGGACGGGCCTCGATGGAGACCGGCGTCGGCTTCTTCGATCACATGCTGGACCAACTGGCGCGACACTCCATGAGCGATATCGACGTGCGGGCAAAAGGCGATCTGCACATCGACGATCACCACACCGTCGAGGATACGGGCATCGCGCTCGGCCAGGCGTTTTCGAAAGCGCTCGGCGACCGCAAGGGTATCACGCGCTACGCCTCGCTCGATCTTGCCATGGACGAAGCGCTGACCCGCGCCGCGATCGACGTCTCCGGCCGCCCGTTTCTCGTCTGGAACGTAACCTTTCCGACCGAAAAGATCGGCAACTTCGACACCGAGCTGGTGCGAGAGTTCTTCCAGGCGTTCAGCCAGCATGCCGGCATCACGCTGCATGTCACCAATCTCGCGGGCGCCAACAGCCATCATATCGCTGAAACCTGCTTCAAGGCGGTTGCGCGCGTGTTGCGGACTGCGATGGAGATCGATCCGCGCGCGGCCGACCGCATCCCGTCCACCAAGGGCATTCTCGTCTAAGCGATCGCTGCTCGACGAAGAGAGATGACCGAATGAAAACCTTCGTGGTGATGACGCCGCCGGGCGGCGACCCGGACGGGATCGAGACGCGCTTCATTCGCGATGGCTTTGCGCCGCTCGCCTTCATCTTCCCGGTCTTCTGGTTCCTCTGGCACCGCATGTGGTTGTGGGCAGGGGTCTTTTTTCTTGTCACTGCCGTCACCAACTGGCTCATGGCAACAGGCGATACCTTCGCCACTGGCTTTGCGCTGTCGGTTGCGACATCGCTTTATGCCGGTCTCGAGGGCAACCGGCTGCGTGCATCGAAGCTGGAAGCGCGTGGCTGGACGATGGATGCCCTGGTCGACGCAACTTCGCTTGATGAGGCCGAAGAAGTTTTCTTCGCCAGGCCCGCAGCGACTGGTTCCGTGGACAAAACTGAACCGGATGTGCGTGAGAAAAGGCCCGTTGGCACGAAACCCGGCTTTCAGAGGCCAGAGGAGAGCTTCGGCATGTTTGAATGGAATGGAGTGCGCTGACCATGCAGGTCGCGATCATCGATTATGGCTCCGGCAATCTGCGTTCGGCCACGAAGGCTTTCGAGCGCGCCGCTCGTGAGGCAGGACTTGCCGCTGACATCCACCTCACGGCCGATCCGGACATCGTTCGGCACGCAGATCGCATCGTGCTGCCCGGCGTCGGTGCCTACGCCGACTGTGCGGCCGGTCTCGCTGCCGTCGACGGCATGTGCGACGCGCTGGACGAAGCTGTCATCGCAAACGGCCGACCGTTCCTCGGCATTTGCGTCGGCATGCAGCTCATGTCGACCCGCGGGCTGGAAAAGACCGTGACGCACGGCCTCGATTGGATTGCGGGCGACGTCGTCGAGATGAGCCCCAGCGATCCCGCTCTGAAGATCCCGCAGATCGGTTGGAACACCATCGATCAGCGCAGCGACCACCCGCTGCTCGCCGGCATCCCGACCGGGCGCGACGGGCTGCACGCCTATTTCGTGCACTCCTATCACCTTGCCGCCAGCCGTCCGGAAGACGTCGTCGCGACCACCGACTATGGAGGCGCGATGACTGCGATCGTCGCGCGCGACAATCGTGCCGGCACCCAGTTTCACCCCGAAAAGAGCCAGACACTCGGCCTTGCTCTCATCGCCAATTTCCTGCGTTGGGCCCCATGATCCTGTTTCCAGCCATCGACCTGAAAGAGGGTCAGTGCGTCCGTTTGAAGCTTGGCGATATGGCGCAGGCGACGGTCTACAACACCGACCCGGCCGCACAGGCCCGGGCATTCCAGGATCAGGGCTTCGAGTGGCTCCATGTGGTGGATCTCGACGGCGCCTTCGCCGGATCGAGCGTGAATGGTGCTGCTGTGGAAGCCATTCTGAAGGCCACCGACAATCCGGTGCAGCTTGGCGGCGGCATTCGCACGATCGAGCAGATCGAGGCCTGGCTCGACAAGGGACTCGCCCGCGTCATCCTCGGCACAGTTGCCGTGCGTGATCCGGCACTCGTGATTGAAGCCTGCAAGCGCTTCCCCGGCAAGATCGCCGTCGGCATCGATGCCAAGGGCGGAAAGGTTGCCGTTGAAGGGTGGGCGGAAGCCTCCGAACTCGGCGTGATCGAGCTTGCCCGCAAGTTCGAAGGCGCCGGCGTCGCGGCGATCATCTACACCGATATCGACCGGGACGGCATTCTGACCGGCATCAATTGGGACAGCACGCTGGAACTGGCCGACGCGGTCTCCATTCCGGTCATCGCATCCGGTGGGCTCGCTTCCATCGCCGATGTCGTCCGCATGACGATGCCGGACGCGGCGCGCCTCGAAGGTGCGATCACGGGACGGGCGCTCTACGATGGCCGTCTCGATCCGGCCGAAGCACTCGACGTTTTGAAGTCGGCTAAGGAATCCGGCAAATGAGCCTCAAGTCTCGCGTCATCCCCTGCCTCGACGTGAAGGACGGCCGCGTCGTCAAAGGCGTCAATTTCGTCGATCTGATCGACGCGGGCGATCCAGTGGAAGCGGCAAAGGCCTACGACGCGGCGGGTGCCGATGAGCTTTGCTTTCTCGATATCACTGCATCATCCGACAACCGCGAGACGATCTTCGACGTCGTCGCCCGCACGGCCGAGCAATGCTTCATGCCGTTGACGGTCGGCGGTGGCGTTCGCGCTGTCGCCGATATCCGGAAATTGCTGCTCGCCGGCGCCGACAAGGTGTCGATCAACACGGCAGCGGTGAACAACCGCGCCTTCGTCAACGAAGCGGCCGACAAGTTCGGAAATCAGTGCATCGTCGTCGCGATCGATGCCAAGAAGGTCTCTGGGCCTGACGAGAAAGCGCGCTGGGAAATCTTCACCCACGGTGGGCGCAAGGAAACCGGCATCGACGCAATCGAGTTCGCCATCGACATGGTCGACCGCGGCGCGGGCGAACTGCTACTGACCTCCATGGACCGGGATGGCACCAAGAGCGGCTTCGATATCGCCTTGACCCGAAGCATCGCGGACGCCGTGCGGGCACCCGTCATCGCGTCGGGCGGGGTCGGAACGCTTGACCATCTGGTCGAAGGGATCCGCGACGGACATGCAACGGCGGTGCTCGCGGCTTCGATCTTCCATTTCGGCACGTTTACCATCGATGAAGCCAAGCGCCACATGGCCGCCGCCGGCATCGCGGTGCGGCTTGACTAGAGCGTTTCCAGATGGAGTGGATACGGTTTGAAAACGCGACGAACGAAGATCCGAGAGTGATTGCGCGTTTTCAGGAAACGCGACATGACCCGAGGCGGCTTTTGGGCAGGGACAGTGACGTATGAGTGGTTTCGATCTTTCCCGGCTGGAAGCGATCGTGGCGGAACGCGCAGCAGCCTCGCCTGACGAATCCTGGACGGCCCGACTGGTGTCTAAAGGACGTGAAAAGGCCGCCCAGAAGCTTGGCGAGGAAGCGGTTGAAACGGTGATTGCGGCCGTTGGCCAGGATTCGGCGGAACTGGTGGGGGAAAGCGCCGACTTGCTCTACCATCTCCTCGTGGTGTTGAAGATCGCCGACATTCCGCTTTCCGATGTGATGGCCGAGCTGGAACGGCGAACAACAAAATCCGGCCTTCAGGAGAAGGCCGATCGCGCCGGGAGCGCCGCGCCGCGATGAAGCGCGATACGGGCTTTGGCGAGGATATCGGCCTCGATCATTTCAGGCCGGGCACCTATTCGCCCTATCGCATCTTCTCCGCTGAGGAATGGTCTCGTTTCAGGGCCGACACGCCGCTGACGTTGACAGCCGACGAGATCGGCCGGCTTCGATCCCTCAACGATCCGATCGACGTCGACGAAGTCAGCCGCATCTATCTTGCTGTATCGCGGCTTCTGTCTGCGCATGTCGAGGCGACGCAACTGCTGTTCAAGCAGCGCACGCACTTCCTCAACGCGCAGAACACGACCAAGACACCCTTCGTCATAGGCATCGCGGGCTCGGTCGCGGTCGGCAAGTCGACCACGGCCCGCGTGCTGCAGGAGCTTTTGAAGCGCTGGCCGTCGAGCCCCAAGGTCGATCTGGTGACGACAGACGGCTTTCTTTACCCTAACGCGACGCTACGGCGCGACAGCATGATGGACCGCAAGGGCTTTCCTGAAAGCTACGACATCGGCCAGGTGCTGCGCTTCCTCTCGGCCATCAAGGCCGGGCAACCCAACGTTCAGGCACCGTTGTATTCGCACCTCACCTATGACGTTCTGCCCGGCGAGTTCCAGACGGTCGACCGCCCGGACATCCTGATCTTCGAGGGCATCAACGTGCTGCAGGTGCGCGCATTGCCGGAAGACGGGAAGATCGTGCCCTTCGTCTCCGATTTCTTCGATTTCTCGATCTATATCGATGCGCCTGAAGAGCTGATCCACAAATGGTATGTGGAACGCTTCATGCGCCTGCGGGAAACGGCGTTCAAAAACCCCGATTCCTTCTTCAACCGCTACGTTACGATCTCCGAAGACGCGGCACGCGCCGTGGCGGAAGGCCTCTGGCAGAACATCAATCTGAAGAACCTGCGCGAAAACATCCTGCCCACCCGCCCCCGCGCCGATCTGATCCTCAAGAAGGGCGAGAACCACCTGATCGAGCAGGTGGCGCTCAGGAAGCTTTGATCCGGGAGGAGCGCCCCTCGATCCCCTTGAGGGCGAGATGGAGCGCGACAACCACGAGGATCGAGACATACCCGTCGATGGCGTAGTGCCATCCGAGATAGACCGAACTTGCCAGAACCAGCCCAAGATAGGCGAAGGCAATGGCGCCAAGTCTGCGGCTGTAGTCGAAGAGAAAGACCGCGTTCAGCGCAGCAAGCCCGACATGCATGCTGGGAAAGGCGGAAATGCCCGTTCCGAACGCCATATCTCCGCGCGTATAGGTCGACCAGAGATAGTCCTGAAAACGTGCGGCTGAATGAGCGGACCCTTCGCCTTGGGCAATGAAGGCCAAGAGGCCGGCGAAGCGCTCCATATCGCCGGTCACGTGGTGGTAGAAAGCAGGCCCTGCCGAAATCCACGCGAGCGCCAGCATATTGCCGATCACGATCCAGCCGAGGGTAAAACAGGCAAAATAGCGGGTGCGAATGGCCGAAGCGCGCGGCGAAACCGCGATCCAGAACAACGGCAGAAAGCACACCAGAAACCAGACGACGTTGTAGTTGAATTCGATCGCCTGGCGAATCCAGTCGCTCGCGAGCCATCCCTGCATCAACGTCCACGGCTCATGCCCGAAATGCAGCCAGGCATCCCAATCGGCCTGCGCGCGATCGTAGAGGAAGCCGCCACGAAGCGTCGGCATCATCGTCTTGAACGTCGTGAAGCTGCCCATGAAGAGCATGAGTGCCATCAACAGCACGAGGCCGGACGTGAATGTCGCGATACGATTTGTAGACGTCGCCTGCTGCAGCAGAAGCCGCCTCTCGTGCCAGTCGTTCGTGCGGTGGACGATCATGAACAGGATGCCGGCGATCATCAGGATCGGGCACATCACGAGGTAGAGCTTGGTCCACTGTTGGAAATAAAGCGGGTGCGCGAGCCCGTCGTATCCGATCCAGTCCCGAACGGCGAGAACCGCCGCCCCATGCAGTGCGATGATCAGCAGGATCGGGGCGTTCTCGCCGATCAGAAACCGTGCCGGCGTTCGCAAAGGCGTCTTGGTCGCTAGGCTCTCGATCGTGGACATGGAAGGCTCGCGCTGGGTCTGCCCGCGAGATTACAGCCCAAGCGTTAACTCCCGGTTCCGGAAGCCTCTGCTGCCGTCACCCGCCGCAGCGTCAGATTGATCCGCCCGCCGTTCTTCAGGAGCGTCGAGGTGCCGGCGTAGATGCGGTCGACGCCGTGATAGGCGAGGCGGGCGCGTCCGCCGAGCACGACGATGTCACCGCTGTTCAGCTTGAGAGACGCCGTAGGGCCGCCGCGCACTGGTCCACCGATCCGGAAGCGGCAATCGTCGCCGAGAGAGATGGAAAGGACTGGTGCTTCGAGATTCTGCTCGTCCTTGTCCTGGTGCAATCCCATCCGCGCATCCGCGTCGTAGAAATTGACGAGACAGGCTTCCGGCGGAAAATCGGCGCCTGAGAGATCACGCCACAGATCCAGAAGCGCTTGAGGGATCGCCGGCCACGGCTGGCCAGTCGCAGGATGGTTGGGTTGATAGCGATAGCCACCGGCCTGGTCCGTCATCCAGCCAAGGTCGCCGCAGTTCGTCATCCGCACGCTCAGCGCCTTGCCGGTGCGTGGCATGCGCGGCACGTAGAGCGGTGCCTGTGCCACGACGCGTCGAATGTCTTCCAGAAGCGCCCGCTGATCGTCCAATGTCAGATAGGCAGGGAGGTAGCGGAAGCCTTCCGGAATGCGATCCCGTTCCGACGATGCCTCAATCATCCACTTTGCCGCGCATCTTCTTGATCGAGCCGCGCTCCGACTTCGCTTTCAGGCGTCGCTCGATGGCGCCGCGCCCGGGTCGCGTCTTCTTGCGCGGTGGTGGGGGAGGCTCGGCTGCCTTGGCAATGAGCTCCCGCAACCTGTCCCGGGCATCTTCCCTGTTCCGCTCCTGGGTCCGGAAGCGGTTTGCTTCCAGCACGATATCGCCATCCTTGGTCGCGCGGCGCCCGGCGAGCTTCAGCGCGTTTTCCTTCACCCGGTCCGTGAGCGAGGGCGAGTTTGCGGCATTAAACCGTAACTGAACCGCGGTGGCGACCTTGTTGACGTTCTGTCCGCCAGGGCCGGCGGAGGTGATGAACTGCTCCGTCAGCTCCCACCCTTTGATGGTGATCGAACGTGTGATGATGAGGTCGTCGCTGGCCATGTCCTCATGTGCGCTGCGGCCAAGAAAAAGAAAAGATGGCGACCGCAAAAACAAAGGCCCGCGACCGTTCCGGGTCGCGGGCCTTCCGTAGCAAGAGAAGCGTGGCTTATTCGGCCGCCATGGGGAGCCGGGGTGCCGCCCCCAGCACGTCGCCGCCCACATGTTCTTCGAACTTCTCGAAATTGGCGATGAACATGGAAACGAGCTTCTCGGCCTGCCGGTTATAGGCGTCGCCATCGGCCCAGGTGCGGCGCGGATCGAGGATCGTTGCATCGACGCCGGGGACGGCGAGCGGTACTTCGAAGCCGAAATTCGGATCGGTCCGGAAGCTTGCCTCGTTGAGCGATCCGTCGAGCGCGGCAGCGAGAAGTGCACGGGTCGCGCGGATCGGCATGCGCGAGCCCGTTCCATAGGCACCGCCGGTCCAGCCGGTGTTCACGAGCCAGCAGGACACGCCGTGGCGCGAGATCAGTTCGCGCAGCAGGTTGCCGTATTCAGAAGGGTGGCGCGGCATGAAGGGCGCGCCGAAGCAGGTCGAGAACGTGGCTTCCGGTTCGGTCACGCCCTTCTCGGTGCCGGCAACCTTTGCGGTGTAGCCCGAGAGGAAGTGATACATCGCCTGCGCCGGCGTCAGCCGAGCGATGGGAGGCAGCACGCCGAAGGCGTCCGCCGTCAGCATGATGATGTTCTTCGGATGCGCCGCAGTGCCCGTCGAGCTTGCATTCGGAATGAAGTGCAGCGGATAGGCGCAGCGGGTGTTCTCCGTCAGCGATCCGTCATCGAACTGAGGACGACGCTGCTCGTCGAGCACGACGTTTTCCAACACCGTGCCGAAACGCTCCGTCGTTGCATAAATCTCCGGCTCGGCTTCGCGTGACAGGCGGATCGTCTTGGCATAGCAGCCGCCTTCGAAATTGAAGATGCCGTTTTCGCCCCAGCCGTGCTCGTCGTCACCCACGAGAACGCGGGCAGGATCGGCCGAAAGCGTTGTCTTGCCGGTTCCGGAAAGGCCGAAGAAGATCGCTGCGTCGCCGGCCGGGCCGGTGTTCGCAGAGCAATGCATCGGCATGACGCCCTTGGCGGGCAGGAGGTGGTTGAGAACGGTGAAGACGGACTTCTTCATCTCGCCCGCATAGGACGTTCCGCCAATGAGCACGATGCCACGCGTCAGGTCCGCGGCAATCACTGTGCTAGATCGCGAGCCGTGCCGCTCGGGATCGGCCTGGAAGCTCGGCAGGTCGATGATCGTCAGCTTCGGCTGGAAATCATCCAGCGTCTCAGGGGCCGGGCGGATCAGCAGATTGCGGATGAAGAGCGAATGCCAGGCATATTCCGTGACGACGCGCGTCGGCAGCTGGTTTTCCGCATCGGCGCCACCGACGAGGTCTTGGACGAAGAGATCCATATCCTTGGCATGCGCGAGGAAATCGACATGCAGCGCATCGAAATGATCGCGCGACATGGCCTTGTTGTTGTCCCACCAGATGACGCCATCGGTGTGTTCGTCGCGGACGATGAATTTGTCCTTGGCGGAGCGGCCCGTGTGCTGGCCGGTCAAAGCTCTGAGCGCACCGTGAACCGTCAGCTCGGCTTCGCCGCGCGCGATCGAGTGCTCGTAGAGAGCCGCTTCCGGCAGATTGTAATGCACGCTGGCGACATCGGAAAATCCGATCGTCGCAATGTCGGTGGCCTGATTGCGCCGTCCGATCTGCTTCATATGTCACCTGCTCCTGGCTTGCGGGGCGGATTGAATGGAGCCGGACCATAGTGTCAGCACTGAGACAACGCAACACGAAGAAACAGTAATTTCGCAATAATATCAGAGTATTAATCGATTTAAAATTGTCACCCACAGTTTAAATCGTTTGTATCGCTCGTTGTTCATCCCCACGATCTGCAGTGCGGCACTGCCCGCATGAAAAGCCGCGGGTGACATGCGAGTGCGGGCGTGCCACACTTTGTTCTTACTTCATACCCATGTAGCGCAGACGGTTGGTTTGCGCGTGTGTGGCGCGCGGCGAGCCGCGGGGCGGGTGGGGCTTCGAGCAACCTGAAATCAGCCTAAGGGACGCGCCGGATGTCAACGGAGACTTTGCCAATGCAGACCATCGCGCTTGTCGATGATGACCGGAATATCTTGACCTCCGTATCGATCGCGCTCGAATCGGAAGGATACCGCGTCGAGACCTATACCGACGGGGCATCCGCGCTGGATGGACTATTGGCCCGGCCACCGCAGCTTGCGATCTTCGATATCAAGATGCCGCGCATGGATGGCATGGAGCTGCTGCGCCGCCTGCGCCAGAAGTCCGACATCCCCGTCATCTTTCTCACTTCCAAGGATGAGGAAATCGACGAGCTCTTCGGCTTGAAGATGGGCGCCGACGATTTCATCACCAAGCCCTTCTCCCAGAGGCTTCTGGTCGAGCGCGTCCGCGCAGTTTTGCGCCGCGCAAGCAGCCGCGAGCTCGCCGCCGCCGCAAAGCCCGGACAAGTCACGTCGAAGACGCTGGAGCGCGGCTCGCTAATCATGGATCAGGAACGGCATACCTGCACGTGGAAGAACGAGCCCGTAACGCTGACCGTCACGGAGTTTCTGATCCTCCAGTCGCTCGCCCAGCGCCCCGGCGTTGTGAAAAGTCGCGACGCATTGATGGATGCCGCCTATGATGAGCAGGTCTATGTGGATGATCGCACCATCGACAGCCACATCAAGCGCTTGCGCAAGAAGTTCAAAATGGTCGATGACGGTTTCGACATGATCGAAACGCTTTACGGCGTCGGCTACCGCTTCCGCGAAACGCCTGCCTGACATCGTTGAGATCTGGGGGGCGAGGATGAAAGGCACGACGACCGGCCATGGTCGCTGAAACGCAGCAAGGCGGCACCAGACCGTCCGGGGCGACCGCCAGGCCGCGCCGCGCTGCCCCGCGACCATTCAGCCTGCCCTTCACGCTGATCCGGCGCGTTTTTGGCAATATCGTCTTTTCGAGCCTCACCAGGCGCATCCTCTTTCTGAACCTCGCCGGTCTGCTCGTCCTCGTCTTCGGCATTCTTTATCTCAACCAGTTCCGCGAAGGCCTGATCGACGCGCGTGTCGAAAGTCTTCTAACACAGGGTGAGATCATCGCCGGCGCGATTGCCGGTTCGGCAACAGTCGAGACCAATTCGATCACCATCGATCCGGAGAAGCTGCTCGAATTGCAGGCCGGCGAGAGCATTGCGCCCAATTCGCTGGATGAGAACCTCGATTTTCCCATCAATCCAGAACGCGTGGCACCGGTGCTTCGACGGCTGATTTCGCCGACGCGCACCCGTGCACGCATCTATGACGGCGAAGCCAACCTCATCCTGGATTCCCGCTTCCTCTATTCGAGCGGTCAGGTGCTGCGCTACGACCTGCCACCGGTTTCGCCCGATGATGAAGGCTTTTTCGCCCGCATCGGCAATGGCGTGAACCGTCTCCTCCAGCAGCGCAATCTGCCGACCTATCGCGAAGAGCCGGGTGGAGACGGATCCATTTATCCCGAAGTCGTCAATGCGTTGACCGGTGGGCGCGGCGCCGTGGTGCGCGTCACCGACCAGGGCGAGTTGATCGTGTCCGTCGCCGTGCCGGTGCAGCGCTTCCGTGCGGTCCTTGGCGTGCTGCTTCTGTCCACGCAGGCCGGCGATATCGACAAGATCGTTCATGCCGAGCGGCTGGCGATCGTGCGCATCTTCGCCGTGGCGGCCACCGTTTCCATCGTCCTTTCCCTGCTGCTCGCCAGCACCATCGGCAACCCGCTGCGCCGTCTTTCCGCCGCGGCGGTGCGCGTCAAGCGTGGGGCCCGGGCACGCGAGGAAATCCCGGACTTTTCCGATCGACAGGATGAGATCGGCAACCTGTCGGTCGCACTCCGCGACATGACGAATGCACTTTATGATCGCATGGACGCCATCGAGCGCTTCGCCGCCGATGTCAGCCACGAGCTCAAGAACCCGCTGACCTCGTTGCGGAGTGCGGTGGAGACATTGCCGCTTGCGCGCACAGAGGAGAACAAGCAACGTCTCCTGGAGATCATCCAGCACGACGTGCGCCGGCTGGATCGCCTGATCAGCGACATTTCGGACGCTTCGCGGCTGGATGCCGAACTTGCGCGCCAGGACGCGTCGCGAGTGGATTTGGTGAAGTTGTTGACCGAACTGGTCGAGCTTGCCCGCCATGCCCATGCCAATGCCAAGCAGGTCCGCATCGACCTTGCGGTCAAACTCGATCAGGCCCAGCGCAATGCGGCGATAGTGCACGGCCACGATCTGCGCCTCGGTCAGGTGGTCACGAACCTCATCGAGAATGCCCGGTCGTTCGTGCCGGAACAGGATGGGCGGATCTTGGTGACCATTGACCGCAAGGGCGACTGGTATCGGGTGACCGTGGAAGACAACGGGCCCGGCATCCAGGCCGAAGATATCGACCGAATCTTCGAGCGCTTCTATACGGACCGCCCGGCAGGCGAGGATTTCGGCCAGAATTCCGGCTTGGGATTGTCGATCAGCCGCCAGATCGTCGAAGTTCACGGCGGTTCGCTGACAGCCGAGAACATGCGTGACACAGAGGACGGTCCGATCAAGGGCGCTCGCTTCCTGATCCGCCTGCCTGCCGAACCGCGTTGAGCGCAGTGGACGCCGCCGCCGTCAACATTCATGCAACGGCTGTCGTCGTGGGAGAAGTCGGCCTGCTCATCACCGGCCCTTCAGGCTCTGGTAAGAGCGCATTGGCGCTGGCCATTATCAATGCCTGTTCCTCACACGGCACATTCGCGAGGCTGGTCGCCGATGATCGGGTCTGGATCACCGTGAAGGCTGGCCGCGTGATCGCGAGCGCGCCCGCACCGATCGCCGGACTGATCGAGATACGCGGAACGGGCGTCGTTCCGCTTCCGCATGTTCAAAGTGCCGTCCTGCACCATGTGCTGGCGCCGCTGGGCCCCGAGCGGGTGCCGGAAGAGGCCCGAATGACGTTCCAGGACGGCGTCTCGCTCCCGATCCATCCTCTCAGATACGGCGAGCCGGCCGTTGCGATTGCAACCCTTGCGACATCTTTGGGCCTATTTGGGTCGTAGCCGGTAACGATTCAGCCATTCGACGGCTCTATGTGACTTTTTTGCGCTTGCACTCGCGCCGTCGCTCGACAAGATTTGCGCCGACGCTCCGGGGCATGTGATGCGTGCCGCGATAATGAAAGAATGACGGGAGCCCTCATTTGATGATCGGTTTGGTGCTTGTCACCCACGGCAAGCTTGCGGAAGAGTTCAAGCATGCGCTCGAGCATGTTGTCGGCCCGCAAGCGTCGGTGGAGACCGTCTGTATCGGTCCTGACGACGATATGGATCAGCGCCGCCTCGATATCGTCGACGCCGTCGGCCGAGCAGACAATGGGTCGGGCGTCATCATTTTGACCGACATGTTCGGTGGAACGCCTTCCAATCTCTCGATTTCGGTCATGGATGGCGGACGGATCGAAGTCATCGCCGGGGTCAACCTGCCGATGCTGATCAAGCTTGCCGGCGTTCGGGTCGATGGCAACATGGAAAGGGCGCTCGAAGAGGCGCAGGATGCGGGCCGGAAGTACATCAATGTCGCGAGCCGTATCCTCAGTGGCAAATGATATGAGCACCATCGACCAGCCGTTGAAGCGAACGCTGTCGATCGTGAACAAGCGCGGCCTGCATGCGCGCGCCTCCGCAAAATTCGTCCAGACCGTCGAGCGTTTCGACGCCGAGATCGTCGTCAGCAAGGACGGCGTCAGCGTCGGCGGAACCTCGATCATGGGCCTGATGATGCTGGCGGCCAGCCCCGGCTGTGAAATCGCGGTCGAAGCCAGCGGCCCCGAAGCCGCACAGGCTCTGGAAGCTCTGGCGGATCTCGTCGCCGACCGCTTTGGCGAAGAGTGCTGATCCCGTTTCAGCGCATAACGACATAAAGAAATCTTTATATGTGAGTTGATGGGGGCGCCGATCCCTGATATGGGGCGCCCATGACGCTATTTTGCCGTCACTGGGCTTGCACGCATGCGAGCCTTCGACGCGCTTTCGGAGATGACGATGAGCACAGCCATCAAGACGCAGTCTGCCCAGGGTGACGATTTCCTCGTTGCCGACATGTCGCTTGCAGCCTACGGCCGCAAGGAAATCACCATTGCCGAAACTGAGATGCCAGGCCTGATGGCTTGCCGCGAGGAATTCGGCGAGAGCAAGCCTTTGAAGGGCGCCCGCATCACGGGTTCGCTTCACATGACGATCCAGACGGCGGTGCTGATCGAGACGCTCACGGCTCTCGGCGCCGAAGTCCGCTGGGCATCGTGCAACATCTTCTCGACGCAGGATCATGCCGCAGCAGCGATCGCCGCAACCGGCGTTCCGGTCTTCGCCGTCAAGGGTGAGACGCTCGAAGAATACTGGAACTATACCGACCGCATCTTCCAGTGGACCGATGGCGGCACCTCCAACATGATCCTCGACGATGGCGGCGATGCGACCATGTACATCCTGCTCGGCGCCCGCGCTGAAGCCGGCGAGGACGTGCTTTCAAACCCGGGTTCGGAAGAAGAAGAGATCCTGTTCGCGCAGATCAAGAAGCGCCTCGCCGCCACGCCGGGTTTCTTTGCCCGCCAGCGCGACGCCATCAAGGGCGTGACGGAAGAGACCACCACCGGCGTCAACCGCCTCTACCAGCTGCAGAAGAAGGGCCTGCTGCCCTTCCCCGCGATCAACGTCAACGACAGCGTCACCAAGTCGAAATTCGACAACAAGTACGGCTGCAAGGAATCGCTGGTCGACGGTATCCGCCGCGCCACCGACGTCATGATGGCCGGCAAGGTCGCCGTCGTCTGCGGCTATGGCGATGTGGGCAAAGGCTCGGCTGCCTCGCTCAAGGGCGCCGGCGCTCGCGTCAAGGTCACGGAAGTCGACCCGATCTGCGCACTGCAGGCTGCCATGGACGGCTTCGAGGTCGTCACGCTCGAGGATGTCGCCTCGACGGCCGACATCTTCATCACGACCACCGGCAACAAAGACGTCATCCGTCTCGAGCATATGCGCGAGATGAAGGACATGGCGATCGTCGGCAATATCGGCCATTTCGACAACGAAATTCAGGTCACTGCGCTCAAGAACTTCAAGTGGGACAACATCAAGCCCCAGGTCGACATGATCGAGTTCCCGGGCGGCAAGCGGATGATCCTTCTTTCGGAAGGTCGCCTTCTCAACCTTGGCAATGCGACGGGTCACCCGTCCTTCGTCATGTCGGCCTCGTTCACCAACCAGGTCTTGGCACAGATCGAACTCTACGCGCGTGGCGAGCAGTATCAGAACGAAGTCTACGTTCTGCCCAAGCACCTCGACGAGAAGGTCGCCAAGCTCCATCTCGCCAAGCTCGGCGCGACGCTTTCGGAGCTGTCATCCGAGCAGGCCGACTATATCGGCGTGTCGCAGACCGGCCCGTTCAAGCCGGAACACTACCGCTACTGATCCTCAGTCTCCCGACCTGAGCCGATCAAGGCCGCGCCTTCCAAAGGGCGCGGCCTTACTTTTTGGTGCTCCGGCCTTTTCGGCGATTCAGCGAAAAGGTACCCTCGACCATACGATTCGCGCGCGCTTCATGGGGACAACTGGGGCGCCGCGACGGGTCCCGCGTGATGGGGCTCTTTCATTTCAGTGGAAGGCCGGTCCACCGGGCTGCGGAGAGGACGACGAATGTCGGGGTCTGACGGGACACAAAGTGCGCCTGACGATGGGAGTGCGGATGACGGAACACGACCGGCCGCATCGCGCGGATACTTGCGCAAACCGATCTGGACAAGCTCTTTCGCCGGTAGCTCCGCATTGATCGTGGCGCCGGATCTGGCGTTTGCGGCGGAAGCGATCCCGCTCCCCTTCGGTTGGGCGCTGTCATCCATCGATGTCGTCGGTGGCGCAACGGTCATCGGCGCGGTCTCTGCCGCGCTTCTGTCTGCCATCTGGCTCATCCGCGAAAAGGCAAAGATCGAAGCCGAGAATGTCGAGCTGAAGGTCCGGCTCGGCGATGCCACCACACAGATCGACCGCTACGACGCGCTGATCGTCGACAAGGATCGCCGGATCATCGTCTGGGACGGCGATGACAACTCCGCCGTTCTTCTCGGAGACCTGCCGACCGAAGCGGGAGCACCGGAGACTCGCGCGGCTTTCCTCGCTTTCGGACGCTGGCTGGAGGCGAAGTCCGCCGCGTCGCTCGAAAACGCCGTCGATCTTCTGCGTGCCCGTGGCGAGACGTTCGACGTGGTGATCGAAACCCAGCGCGGTCAGCTGCTCGAGGCGCAAGGTCGGGTTTCCGGTGGCCGCGCCTTCGTGCGGTTCCTCGCACTGGGCGACCTGCGGGCAGAACTCGCATCGCTGAAGGCCGAGCGTGACCGCCTGGCCGCGACGATGGAAACGATCCAGAACGTGCTGGATGCCATCGACCAACCGTTCTGGGTGCGCATGGCCGATGGCCGGCTTCTGTGGGTCAACAGCGCCTACGCCCATGCCGTCGAGGCCGTGGATGGCGAGGATGCGGTGCGGCGCGAACTCGAATTGATCGGCACGCACCAGCGCGAACGCATCCGCATGGCCGCGACGCCCGACCGGCCCTTCGCCGACAAATTGTCGACCGTGGTGCGCGGCAACCGGACGATCTATGACGTCGTGGAAGCGCGCTCGACGATGGGCGTGGCCGGCATGGCGAGCGACATCAGCGATGTCGAGGCCGTGCGCGAAGAACTTGCCCGCACGCTCCGTAGCCATTCCGAGACGCTCGATCATCTGGCGACGGCCGTCGCGATCTTCGATCGCGAACAGCGCCTGCAGTTCTACAACCAGGCGTTCCAGAAGCTGTTCGGGCTCGAAACGCCCTTCCTGGAGACGCGGCCGGGCAACGCGGAATTCCTGGAGCGCCTGCGGGTCGACGGGAAGTTGCCGGAACAGCACTCCTGGCGCGACTGGAAGGACCAGATGCTCGCCGTCTATCAGAGCGTCGAGCCGCAGCAGAACTTCTGGTACCTGCCGGATGGCCGCACGCTGAACGTGTTCGCGACGGCGCACCCACAGGGCGGCGCCACCTGGGTCTTCGAAAATCTCACCGAGCAGGTCGATCTGGAGCAGCGCTACAACACGCTCGTGAAGGTGCAGGGCGAGACCATCGATCATCTTGCCGAAGCGGTGTGTGTGTTCGGTGCCGATGGCCGGCTGAAGCTGTCGAACCCCGCCTTCCGCGTTCTCTGGGGCATCGGCGAAGCCGAGGCGCAGCCCGGCACGCATATCAGCACCATCACGCGTGTTTGTGAGCCGGCTTATCCTGAAGACGATGGCTGGCGCAATTTCTCGGCCATCATCACCAGTCTGGATGAAGAGCGCCGCAGCTATTCCGGCCGCTTCGATCTCAAGACAGGGCTGATCCTCGATTACGCCGTCGTGCCGCTGCCAAACGCGCAGACCATGCTCACCTTCGTTAACGTGACGGATGGCGCGCGCGTCGAAAAGGCGTTGACCGAGAAGAACGACGCGCTGCGCAAGGCGGACGCGCTGAAGAACGACTTCGTCAAGCACGTCTCCTACGAGTTGCGCACCCCTCTTACCAACATCATCGGTTTCGCCGACCTGCTTCGTACCGAAACGACGGGGCCGCTCAATCCGAAGCAGGCCGAGTATGTGGAGCACATCGCGACCTCTTCCTCCGTGCTTCTGATGATCGTGAACGACATCCTGGATCTTGCCACGGTCGACGCCGGCATCATGACGCTGGAGCGCACCGAAATCGACATTGCCGAACTTCTCGACGAGGCGGCGAGCCTGATGAGCGATCGGCTGAAGGAAGGGGATCTGACGCTCGCCGTCGACGCCCCCGCCCATCCGGGCACCTTCGTCGCCGATCGGCAGAGGGTTCGCCAGATCCTCTCCAAGCTCCTGAGCAATGCCGCGAATTTCGCGCCGGAGGGATCGCAGATCCAGTTGCGTTGCCGCCGCGAGGCTGGCGATATCGTTTTCTCGGTGTCCGACCAGGGTCCCGGCATCCCCGCGCACATGCTGCAGACGATCTTTTCGCGGTTCGAGAGCCATGGCTCGGGCGGTCGTCGTCGTGGCGCCGGCCTCGGTCTCTCCATCGTCGACAGCTTCGTCAGCCTGCATGACGGCCGCGTCGAGGTGGACAGCGTCGAAGGACGCGGCACGACGATCATCTGCCGCCTGCCCGCCGGAAGCCGGCTCGAAACCGTGGCAGCGGAATAGAGAAGCAGGCGCATGGGCGAAAGGCTCCTTCATCTCGCCGACCAACGGGCGACCGAACGGCTCGCCGAAGACATCGCGGTCATGCTGCGAGCCGGCGACGTACTTGCGCTGTCGGGCGAACTGGGCGCCGGCAAATCCACCTTCGCGCGCGCCCTGATCCGCGCGGTTGCGGACGATCCTGATCTCGACGTGCCGAGCCCGACCTTTACGCTCGTTCAATCCTACGAGCTGCGCCTGACGATCGCGCATTTCGATCTCTACCGCATCACGGACCCCGATGAACTCGCCGAACTCGGTTTCGACGAAGCCGTCGCGACCGGTGTCGTGCTGGTCGAGTGGCCTGAGCGCGCAGGAAATATGCTTCCGGAACGTGCCATCCATCTGACGATCGCGGAAGGCGAAACGGCCGACGCGCGAACCGTGCACATCCGGGCTCCCGACCAGACTATCGCACGGATCGATCGGACGCTGGCGGCGCGGGCCTTCCTCGATGCATCGGGCTTTGAAGGGGTTCAGCGACGCTTCCTGCTCGGAGACGCTTCGAGCCGGGCCTATGAACGTCTGGTCGCCGATGGCGCCTCACCGTTCATCCTGATGAACGCCCCCGCCCAGCCCGATGGACCCATCATCCGCGATGGCAAGCCTTATTCGCGCATTGCGCATCTCGCTGAGGACGTTCGACCCTTCGTCGCCATGGCGAAATGGCTGAAGAGCAAAGGTTTCAGCGCGCCCGACATCCGAGCTGACGACCTGGAGCAGGGTTTCCTCATCGTCGAGAACCTTGGATCGGAAGGTTTGTTGGACCCGTCGGGCGCTCCGATCGAGGAACGCTACACTGCCGCCGTCGAGGCCCTCGCGCAGCTGCACGTTACCCCCGTTCCCGGTGCCCTGCCCGTCGGCAGCGAGACATACCATTTGCCGGCTTATGATCTTGGCGCGATGCAGATCGAAGTCGAGCTTCTGGTGGACTGGTATCTGGCGCATGAGCGCGGAACGCCGCCCTCTGCCACCGAGCGGGAGGACTACATCACCCTCTGGCGCCAAGCGATCGCCTCGCTGGAGGGCAGCGAAGCTCATGTCGTCCTGCGCGACTACCATTCGCCCAACCTGATCTGGCGCGGCGATCGCGAAGGCGTCGACAGGCTCGGCATCATCGACTTTCAGGACGCGATGCTGGGACCGACGGCTTACGATGTGGCGTCGATCGTGCAGGATGCCCGCGTCACGATCGAAAAGCCGATGGCGGATCGGTTGGTCGCTGCCTATGTCGCGGCGCGGCACGGCCTGGGGCCGTTCGATGAGCCCGCATTCCGCAGGGCGCTTGCCCTGATGCAGGCGCAGCGCGGCTCGAAGATCCTTGGCATTTTCATCCGCCTCAAGCAGCGGGACGGCAAGCCGGGCTATCTTCGCCATCTGCCGCGCATGCGCAGCTATGTGGCCGAAGCGCTGCGCCACCCCGATCTGGCGGAACTGCGGTCGTGGTACGAGACCGCAGGCGTTTTCGGTCCAGGTGCAGGCGATGACCAACAGGCTTGAAAAGCGCGCGATGATCCTGGCAGCCGGGCTCGGCACGCGCCTGCGTCCGCTGACTTTAACCACGCCGAAGCCGCTCGTGCCTGTCGCAGGGCGGCCTATGATCGACTATCTCATCGATCTCCTCAAGGCTGATGGCGTCGACCAGGTCGTCGTCAACGTCCATCATCTCGCCGATCAAATGGAAGCGCATCTTGCGCCGCTCACGCCTTGGGTGTCGATTTCAGACGAGCGAGACCACCTGATGGATTCCGGTGGCGGCGTGGTGAAGGCTGCCCACCTGCTCGGCAAGGCGCCCGTCCTTCTTCTCAATGCCGACAGTTTCTGGCTCGAGCCGAGCGATGCGAACGACACCAACATCGCCCGTCTCTGGTCTGCCTTCGACCCGGACACGATGGACATGCTGATGCTCACGGCCGAACCGAGCCAGAGCACCGGTCACGAAAAGGCCGGCGGCGATTTCGTTATGCAGGCCAATGGCCGGCTGTCCCGCTACCGCGAGGGACTGGCCGATCCGCTGATCTATTGCGGCGCAATGATCCTGCATCCGCGATTGCTAGGCGATGCTCCGCGCGAACCGTTCTCGTTGAACCGGTTTTTCGACGCGGCGATAGCAGCGGGCCGGCTGCATGGAATCCGGCTAAGGGGTCACTGGTTGACGGTGGGCACACCCGAAGCAATCGGCGCGGCCGAAGCCGTCATTGCGGATTTTTCTGCCACGCGCTGATATGGCTGCAACCATGCAGAAGCGTCTCTTCACGATTCCCCCCGGTGCGCCGCTCCTGCGCATCCTCGCCGAGAGCCTTTGTGCCGGCGATCTCGTGCCGGGTTTCCGCTATGAGCCGAACGATCCGCTGTCGCTGGCGCGCGCGACGATTTACCTCCCCACAAGGCGCGCCGTGCGGTCGTTGCGCTCCGAATTCGTCGATGTCGTCGGAACGGGCAGCGCCATCCTGCCGACGTTGAAGGCGCTCGGCGAGCTGGATGAGGATGGCGGCTTTTTCGATGCCGAGATGCCCGCGACACTCGATCTCGCGCCCCCGATCGGCTCCGTCGAGGCGGTGTTGGAGCTCGCAAGCCTCGTTGAACGCTGGAAATCGGCACTGCCGGCAGCCCTTGGCGACGGCCGCTTCGATTCGCTGGTCGTGCCGGCAACGCCCGCCGATGCGGTGTGGTTGGCGCGCGATCTGCGCGATCTCATCGATGCAATGGGCACGCATGGCGGCGACTGGGCGGCGCTCGATGCGCTGGAGGCGGCGGATTTCGGCACCTGGTGGCAGCTCACGCTCGAATTCATGAAGATCGCCCGCAGCTTCTGGCCAGCGCGGCTTGGAGAACTCAGCCGTTCCGATCCGGCGCTGCACCGCAACGCAGCGATGTCGGCCGAAATCGCGCGCATGCTTGCCAATCCGCCAGACGGGCCCGTCATCGTCGCCGGGTCGACCGGCTCGATCCCGGCGACGGCAGACCTCATTGCCGCCATTGCGACGCTGGAGCACGGCGCCGTCATCTTTCCCGGCCTCGATCTCGGCATTGCGGATGACATCTGGCCGCTGGTCGGCGGAGAGGCCGGGCTGTTGTCCGACCCGGCGGTCGCAGCGCATCCTCAATTTGGTCTCAGCCGTCTCCTCGACCGGCTCGACGCTGCGCGTGAGATGGTGACGCCGCTCGGCGATATATCCGACACGATCGCCGCGCGGAACCGGCTGGTTTCAACGGCGCTTCTGCCCGCCCAGGCCACCGATCACTGGCACGGGGTCGGCGCGGTCGATCCTGCCGCCTTCGCAGGCGTGACGGTCATCGAAGCAGGCGGCGAACGCGAAGAAGCGACGGCGCTGGCCGTGGCGATGCGGCTGGCGGCGGAAAATCCGAAACAGCGCGTGGCGCTCGTCACCCCGGATCGCAATCTGGCGCGCCGCGTGTCGATCGAGCTTCGCCGTTTTGGCGTCGAAGCCAACGACTCCGGCGGCTTGCCGCTGTCCTCGACGCCCCAGGGCACGTTGCTGCGGCTCTTGCTCGATACCGTCATGGAACCCGGCGATCCGGTCGCGCTGACGGCGCTGCTCGGCCATCCGTTGGCCCGCTTCGGCATGGAGCTTGATGAAAAGCGCCGGGCAGCCAGCATCTTCGAGCGCATTGCCCTGCGTGGCACGCTTGGCGATGTCGATGTCACCGCGTTGACGGCGCTGCTGGATGCGGAGGCTGCGACCCGGTCGGAGCGCCGACACCAGCCTGCATGGCGACGTCGCATCTCCGATGAGGACATTGCGGCCGCCCGCGTGATGACGCAGCGGGTGGAAGCCGCGGTGGCGCCGCTTGCCGGCCGCTTCGCACGCTTCTTGACCAGCCGCCGCGCCGATGCCGCTCCTGGACGGCTGACGATTGCGCAATGGGCGGAGTTGACCGCGCGGGTGCTGGAAGGCGTCGCTGCCGATGATCAGGGCGAACTCGGCAATCTCTGGGGCGGCGAGGCGGGGAGCAAACTGGCAGGACTTTTTGCCGATCTCATCGCGGCGCGTGCTGAAATCTCTGCGGACGGCACCGACTGGGCTGATATTGCAGCCGCGTTTCTCGCCGGCGAGATCGTGAAGCCGGATGTGACGGCTCACCCGCGCATCTTCATCTGGGGCGCGCTCGAGGCGCGGCTGCAGGATGTCGACACGCTGCTGCTCGCTGGCTTGAACGAAGGCTCTTGGCCGCAGCGGCCGGGCCAGGATCCGTTTCTGTCGCGGCCGATGAAGGCGTCGATCGGGCTCGAGCCGCCCGAACGCAGGATTGGTCTTGCTGCCCATGACTTCCAGATGGCGCTCGGCGCTGAAAATGTCGTCCTCAGCCGCTCGACCCGGTCCGGCGGTGCGCCGACCGTCGCTTCGCGCTGGCTGCAGCGCCTGCTTGCGGTTGCCGGTGAGACCGAGGCCACTGCGATGCGTCTGCGTGGCGCGGAGATTCTTGCCCAGGCAGCGCTTCTCGATCACCGCGAGCCCGTGCCGCAGGCATCGCGGCCGGAACCGCGTCCGCCTGTCGAAGCCCAGCCCAAGCGCTACTCTTTCAGCGAAGTGAAGACGCTGCGGCGCGATCCCTACGCGATCTATGCCCGCAAGGTGCTGCGTCTCGACCCGCTCGCCGAGCTCATTCGCGATCCGGGCGTGGCGGAGCGGGGAACGCTCTATCACGAAATTTTGGAAACCTTCATCAGCCGCTGCCCCGACATCGATCATCCCGATGCCGATCTGCTGCTGGAAAGCGTTGCCGACGAGTGCTTCGCCGCCCAGCGCCTGCCGCATCATGTCGAGGTCCTGTGGCGCCCGCGCTTCGATCACGTGGCGCGCCACTGGCTCGAATGGGAGCGGCAGCGAAACGGAGAGATTGCCGAGCGCCATACGGAGCTGCACGCGGAGATCCCGGTTCGGCAGACCGGCGTGCTTTTGTCCGGCATAGCCGACCGCGTGGATCTGCGCGAAGATGGCACCGTCGATATCATCGATTTCAAGTCGGGCACGGAGCCGTCGCGCAAGCAGGCGCGCAGTCTTCTCGATCCGCAATTGCCGCTTGAAGCCGCAGCCCTTCTCGATGGTGGCTTCAAGCGCGTCGGCCCACGAACCCCGAACTCACTGAAATATGTGCGCCTCAAGCCTTCCGACCGATTGCTGGTCGATGAGTTGGAGGGCAAGGACCGCCGCAGTGCCAATTCCGCCGATGACGGGACCCATATGAGCGCGGCCGATCTCGGCATGCAGTCGCTCGATCGGTTAGCCGGCTTCATAGCTGTGCTCCAAACCGGCCGGCGTGGGTTCGCTTCACGCATCATTCCCGCCAAGGCCCGCGACTATGGAGGCGAGTACGACCATCTCGCGCGTGTCGCCGAGTGGGCCAATGGCGACGCGGACGATGAAGAGGGAGGTGAAGCATGAGCGAGCCGGAGACCCTCTACGATCTCAATTGGACCTCACGGCAGCAGGCGCGCGCCTCCGATCCTCGCGCGTCCGCCTGGGTGGCGGCGAATGCCGGCTCGGGCAAAACACATGTGCTGGCCGAGCGCGTGATCCGGCTGCTTCTCGCCGGCGCACGTCCCTCGGGCATTCTGTGCCTCACCTATACCAAGGCTGCGGCGGCCGAGATGTCGAACCGCGTCTTTTCGCGCCTGTCGAAATGGACGTCCTTATCCGACGAAGCGTTGGCAACGGAGTTGCACAAGCTGGAAGGGCAGATGCCCGATGCGATCAAGCTCGGCGCGGCACGCCGTCTCTTTGCAAGAGCGCTTGAGACCCCCGGCGGCCTGAAAATCCAGACCATCCACGCATTCTGCGAGGCGCTACTGCACCAGTTTCCGCTGGAAGCCAACGTTGCCGCGCATTTCGAGGTGATGGATGACGGCGAATCCGCCACGCTTCTTGCCGAGGCCCGCCGCTCCCTGCTGAGCGCGACGACGATCGAGACCGAGGAGCATCTCGCCGCTGGCTTCCAGCGCATCCTGGAAGCCGTCGGCGAGTTCGGGCTGGATGAATTGCTGGACAGCCTGATCCGCCAGCGAACGCTGGTCGGCCGTTTCCACGATGCGGCCCGTGCCGGCGCGGGCATCGACACGGAACTGTACAGGCGAACCGGAATCGATCCCCACGAGACGGAAGAGGCGATCGCGGGGCACGCCTGGCCGCTGGAAGCCTTTCCTGCCCATCTGCTTGATCTGTTCGACAGCGTCGCCCGCTCCGGTAAGGCCGCTTCGCCGAAGAAGTTCGTCGAGAATTTGAAGTCCGCAGCACTACAGGCGCCCACCGAGCGTTATGCGGCTCTGGTCCAGTGTTTCCTGACCAAGGACGGCTCGCCGCGTTCCACCCGCAATATCGCGAGCGCGGACATCACCGCCGCGATCCCCGACATCGAAGAGCGACTGGCGTCCGCCGCAGCGCAGGTCTTGGCGGTGAAGGATCGCCTCGCCCTTTGGCGCATGCTCGAATTGACCAAAGCTGCGCATGTTCTGGCCGCGCGTCTGCTCTCGGACTACGACCGGCTGAAGCGCCAGCGCGGCCGGCTGGATTTCGACGATCTGGTCGAGCGCGCGACCGCGCTTCTCAGCGAAAAGGGGGCGAGCGCCTGGGTCCATTACAAGCTGGACCAGGGTATCGACCACATTCTGGTGGACGAGGCGCAAGATACGAGCCCTCGGCAGTGGGCAATCGTTGGGCGACTGGCCGAGGAATTCTTTGCCGGCGAAGAACAGCAGCGGGTCCCGCGTACCCTCTTTGCCGTGGGCGACGAGAAGCAGTCGATCTATTCCTTTCAAGGCGCGCGGCCCGAGCGGTTCCGCGAAGAGGGACGGCATGCGGCAAGCCGAGCGACGGCGTCGGCCCGGCAATTCGAGACCGTGGCGCTGCGTCAATCATTCCGATCCACGGCGGATGTTCTGGATGCGGTGGACGCTGTTTTCGCCGAAGCCGATCACAAGCGCGGGCTCGGCGCCGACGACGAACTGATCAAGCACAGCACGGCGCGGGGCGGTGATATCGGACGGGTCGATCTCTGGGAGATGATCGGCAAGGAAAAGCGCCTCGACGACGAGGACTGGACCGCACCCTTCGACGACACGCCGGAAAGCGATCCCAAGGCGCAGCTCGCACGCCGCGTCGCTGGCACGATCCGCCAGTGGGTCGGGCGCGAGACGATCATGACCAAGAAGGGGCGACGCCCCATCGCTGCGGGTGATATCCTCGTGCTGGTCCGCAAGCGTGACGGCTTCGTCAACGCACTGTCGCGGGAGTTGAAGAAGAGCCCGACAGTGCCGATTGCCGGCGCCGATCGGCTGAAGCTCGCCGATCATATTGCGGTGAAGGACCTGGTCGCGCTCGGTCGTGCGATCGTGTTGCCGGACGACGATCTCGCCCTTGCGGCAGCGCTGAAATCGCCGCTGTTCGGTCTCTCGGAAGACGATCTGTTTGCGCTTTGCCACGCGCGCCCCGGCAACCGTGGTGTCTTCGATGCCCTGCGCGAGCACGCCGACCGGCAGGTCGCGCCGTTTGATCGCGCATTTGCGCGACTTGAGCATTGGCGGCAGACCGCGCGCGACCTGTCGGTGCATGATTTCTATGCCGAACTGCTCGGTCCCGGCGGCGTGCGAGCGGATTTCTTGGCGCGGCTCGGCCACGAAGCAGCGGATCTGCTGGATGAGTTCCTGTCCTTTGCGCTGGACCATGAACGCACCGGCCTGCCCGGCCTCGAGGCTTTTCTTGCAGTGCTGGAGGCTCAGTCGCCTGAGATCAAGCGGGAGATGGAGCAGGGACGCGACGAGGTGCGCGTGATGACCGTGCACGCCTCCAAGGGTCTCGAAGCGCCGATCGTGTTTCTGGTCGATTCCGGCGGTGCGGCGGTGCAGGCAACGCATGTCCCGAAACTACGCGAAATGGTAGGCGAGGGGCCACAGCTGATCCTCTGGGTGCCCGGCAAGGACTACGAGAACAGCGTGACGCGGGCGATCAGGCAGTCGCTCGAAGCCTCCGCCGAAGAAGAATATCGCCGCCTGCTCTATGTCGGGCTGACTCGCGCCGCCGACCGTCTGGTCGTTTGCGGCTATCACGGCATCAACGCGCCAAGCGGAGCGCACTGGCATTCGATGGTCGCGAGCGCGCTATCGAAGAGCGAAAAGGCGCGACAGATCGAGTTCTCAGCCGGCGATCAGCAGTGGGCCGGGTTGAGTTTCGGCGGCGAATTGGAGCCGGTGACCCATAAGGATGCGGAGGTATCGTCCGCTTCGGACGCCTTGCGCGACCTGCCTCTGGTGCTACAGCGGCCCCTACCGTCGCCCGCACGCCCGCCGCGACCGCTCGTTCCATCCGGTGCCAGCGCCATCATCGACGGCGCCAGCGAGGGCGGATCCGTGCGCTCGCCGCTCTTCGATCGGTCGGACAGCGCCGGCAAGGGCGCAGCCGAAGGACTTGAGCGCGGCCGCATGATGCACCGCATGCTGCAGATGCTGCCGGCGATCGAGGCGGAAGACCGCGAAGCCGCAGCCTATCGCTATATCGAGCGTGCCGCGCCGCATCTGGACGAGGAAGCGGCGAGTGGGTTGGCTGCCGAGGCGCTTTCCATCCTGGATGATCCGCAATTCGCTGAGGTGTTCGCGTCGGGCAGCCGGGCTGAGGTCTCCGTCATGGGCACCGTGCGGCTGAGTGGGCGCGATCACGTCGTATCCGGCCGGCTTGACCGCATGGTGGTGCTTCCCGATCGGGTTCTAATCGTCGACTACAAGACGAACAGGCCGGCAATCGAGCGCCTTGAGGATGTGTCTTTCGCTCATCGCGCGCAGATGGCGCTTTATCGCGACCTGATCGCGCCGCTTTATCCCGGCCGGCACATCTCCGCCGCGTTGGTGTATACGCAGGCGCCGTCCATCATCGCCCTTCCGAACAGCGTGCTTGAAGCGGCGATTGCCGAACTCACGACAAAATGAGATACCGCACGTTGAAAGCTTGGGCGCCGATGCGCACATTGAGCTCAACGAAAACGCGATGAAGGAGTGCCTTGATGGCAACCGTCACAGTCGACAAGACGAATTTCCAGGCCGAGGTTCTCGACAGCGCAGAGCCGGTCGTGGTCGATTTCTGGGCCGAATGGTGCGGCCCCTGCAAGATGATCGCACCGAGCCTGGAAGAGATCTCCAATGAGATGGCCGGCCGCGTGAAGGTCGCCAAGCTGAACATCGACGACAATCCGGAACTGGCAGCCCAGTACGGCGTGCGCTCGATCCCGACGCTCGCCATGTTCAAGGGCGGCGAAGTTGCCGACATCAAGGTTGGCGCATCGCCGAAGACGGCCCTGTCATCCTGGATTTCCGGCGCCGTTTCCTGATCTCAGGAATATTGAAGTCTTCGATGCCCGGTTCGAAAGAGCCGGGCATTTTTCGTGTCATCAGTCCGGAAGCGTGCCGTTGAGTTCAAGCGCTTCGCCAACAAGATAGAGGGAGCCACCGATCAGCACGCGCGGCGCGATCTCTCCACCTGCGAGACCACCGATACGGTCGAGCGCATCGACGATGTCCGAAACTGGCTCTGCCGTGAGGCCCGCATCGATCGCGTCGTCGGCGAGCACCAGCGGATCGAGGCCCGCATCCGAATTGGCGATGGCGACGGTGAAGACCGACTTTGCCAAACCCTTGAACGCACTGAAATAGCCGATCGGGTCTTTCGTCGAGAGCATGCCGACGACGAGATAAAGTGGCCGAGGATTGCGTTCTTCCAGCGTGGCGAAGGCTTCGGCGATCACCTGGCCCGCGCCAGGATTGTGCCCGCCATCTAGCCAGAGCTCGCTGCCCTTCGGAAGTGAGTCCAGCAGATGGCCTTCGGTCAGTCGCTGCATGCGCCCGGCCCATTTGACGCTCGTCAGCCCTTTTTCGATTGCATCATTGTCGACGGGGAAGCCTGCGGCTTTCACCGCCCGAATGGCAGCGCCCGCATTGGCGTATTGATGCCGCCCGACGAGCCGCGGCAGCGGCAGGTCGACGAGACCGAATTCATCCTGGTAGACGAGCCGGCCATGCTCCTCATGGGCGAAGAAATCCTGCCCGAAAATCGTGGTCGGGCAGCCTTGCCGCTCGGCAATCGCGACGAGCGTCTCGCGTGCCGCATCCTCTTCCTGATGGCCGATGACGACGGCGCAGCCGCGCTTCATGATACCGGCCTTTTCCGCGGCAATGAGTTCCACGCGGTCGCCGAGATAGGCCTGATGGTCGAGCGAGATCGGCATGATCAGCGAAACCGCGGGCTTGGCGATCACATTCGTCGCATCGAAGCGGCCACCGAGACCAACCTCGATGATAGCCACATCGGCCGGATGTTCGGAGAAGAGAACGAAGGTCACGGCCGTGAGGATCTCGAATACCGTGATCGTCGCGCCGCCATTGGCTTCGGCAACGCGGCGCACCGCATCGGCGAGAACGGCGTCATCGACCAGCGCGCCGGGTTCGCCGTCCTGTCCGGCCATGCGGTAGCGCTCGTGCCAGCGCACAAGATGCGGCGATGTATGGACATGAACGCGAAGCCCAGCGGCTTCGAGGATCGCGCGGCAGAAGGCGGATGCCGAGCCCTTGCCGTTGGTGCCGGCGATATGGATGACCGGGGGCAGCCTGTCTTGTGGGTTGCCGAGCTTGTCGAGCAACGCGCGAATGCGGTCGAGCGACAGATCGAAGCCCTTGGGATGAAGGCTGAGAAGCTTGTCGATTTCCTGGGCTGCGGTCTCAGCCGGTGCCGTCGTCATGAATGCACTCCTCGGGCGTCCGGCGGGCGGCTCAGTTTGCCGCCGGCGTGGCCTCACGGCGCGCGTCGACCAACGGGGGCTTCGCCCGTGTGCCGGGATCATCCAGGATCTGCACGATCGGGTCGCTGCCGCCGGTGCCGTTGAGCGTGATGCCGTTACCGGTCGCCGAGGCCTCCGGCTTTTCGAGCGCCGGTTGGTTGAGCATCATGCGCAAGAGCCGTCCGACGGTCGACGGAATGTCGTGGCGGTGGGTGACCATGTCGACCATGCCGTGTTCGAGCAGGTACTCCGAAGTCTGGAAGCCTTCCGGCAGCTGCTCGCGAATGGTCTGCAGAATGACGCGGCGGCCGGCGAAACCGATCTCGGCGCCCGGCTCGGCAAGATGAACGTCTCCGAGCATGGCGTAGGAGGCAGAAACGCCGCCCGTCGTCGGGTTCGTGAGAACGACGATGTAGGGAAGGCCTGCCTCTTTCAGCATTTCGACAGCAACCGTCGTGCGGGGCAGCTGCATCAGCGACAGGATGCCTTCCTGCATGCGGGCGCCGCCCGAGGCCGGGAACATCACCAGCGGGCAGTGGCGCTTTACGGCCGTCTCGAAGGCGGCGATGATCGCCTCACCAGCGGCGACGCCGAGCGAGCCTGCGATGAAGTTGAAATCGTGCACGCAGGCGACGGTCTCGATACCGCTGACCTTACCGATGCCTGCGACGATCGCGTCGTCGAGCTCGGTCTTCGTCCGATGCTCGCGCAGCCGGTCGACATACTTCTTCGTGTCGCGGAATTTGAGCGGGTCCTGCGGCACCTTGGGCGCCGGAATAAGCTCATACGCGCCATCGTCGAAGAAATAGCCGAGCCTGGCCTTGGCCGAGATCTTCATGTGGTATCCCGAGGACGGGATGACCCACTGATTGCTCTCGAGATCCTTGTGAAAGACCATCTCGCCGGTTTCCGGACACTTGATCCAGAGGTTCTCGGCGACCTCGCGGCGACCGAACATGGAGTTGATCTTCGGCCGGACGTAGTTGGTGATCCAGTTCAAGCGAATGGCTCCTGAAGTCTAGAGCGTTTCCAGGTGAAGTGGATACCGGTTCACCGTCGGAGACGCGACAAATTACGCGAAGTCGCTTCCGATATGGGAAGCCTATTCGGCCGCGTCCAGACGCGCGGTGCGCACGCCGGTCGAAAGACCGCGCACCAGTGTGGCGACGCTCTCGACGGTGTCTGCACTTGCGCGACCTTGTGCGTCCAATGTGTTCGCAATCTGGTTGACGATCGCCGTGCCGACGACGACGCCGTCGGCCGCCATGCCGATCCGGCGCGCATGCTCGGCCGTTTTCACGCCGAAACCGACGCAGACGGGCAGATCCGTATGCTGCTTGATGCGGGTGACAGCCTCACCGATGCCCGAGGGATCGGGCAACGCCGAGCCGGTGATGCCGTTCATCGACACGTAATAGACGAAGCCTGACGTGTTGCGCAGCACCATAGGCAGGCGCTTGGCATCCGTCGTCGGTGTGGCCAGGCGAATGAAATTGACGTCCTTTGCGAGCGCCGGCAGGCAAAGCTCGTCGTCCATTTCCGGCGGCAGATCGACCACGATCAACCCGTCGATGCCCGCTTCGAGCGCATCGTCCAGGAAGCGCTCGACGCCGTAGCGGTAGATCGGATTATAATAGCCCATCAGCACGATCGGCGTCTTCTGGTCGGTTTCGCGAAACGCGCGGGCGAGATCGATCGTCTTCGCCAGCGTCTGGCCGGCATCGAGCGCACGGCGTCCCGCCATCTGGATCGCCGGGCCATCCGCCATAGGATCGGAAAACGGCATGCCGAGTTCGATGATGTCCGCACCGGCGCGCGGCAGCGCCTTCATGATGTCGAGCGAGGTCTGGTAGTCCGGGTCACCGCCCATGAAATAGGTAACGAGCGCCGGGCGCCCCTCAGCCTTCAGATCGGCAAACCGTTGGTCCATGCGTGCGGTCATTGCGTCCTCAAAGCTCCACGCCAAGGGCCTTGGCGGCGGTGAATACGTCCTTGTCGCCGCGCCCGCACAGATTCATGACGATGATCTGCTCCTTGTCCATCTTCGGCGCCCGCTTCATCACTTCGGCCAGCGCGTGGGAGGGTTCCAGCGCCGGGATGATGCCTTCGACGCGGGTGAGGAACTGGAACGCATCCAGCGCCTCGCGGTCCGTGATGGCAACGTACTCGACGCGGCCGCTGTCCTTCAGCCAGGAATGCTCCGGGCCAATGCCGGGATAATCGAGGCCGGCGGAAATCGAATGACCTTCCTCGATCTGCCCGTCATTGTCCTGCAGCAGATAGGTGCGGTTGCCGTGCAGCACGCCCGGCGCACCGGCCGTCAGCGAAGCGCAGTGCTCGTTCGTGTCGAGGCCCTTGCCGCCCGCTTCGACACCGACGATCTGAACCGTCGGATCGTCGAGGAACGGGTGGAACAGGCCAATCGCGTTCGATCCGCCGCCGACGGCAGCGACCAGCATGTCGGGAAGGCGACCTTCGCGCTCCTGCATCTGTTCGCGCGTTTCGCGCCCGATCACCGATTGGAAGTCGCGCACCATTTCCGGGTAGGGGTGCGGTCCGGCCGCGGTTCCGATGAGGTAATAGGTGCTGTCGACATTGGTGACCCAGTCACGCAACGCCTCGTTCATCGCATCCTTGAGCGTGCCGTTGCCCGACGTGACGGGGCGGACTTCGGCGCCGAGAAGCTTCATGCGGAAGACGTTCGGTGCCTGCCGCTCGATGTCGGTTGCGCCCATATAGACAATGCAGGGCAGGTTAAAGCGTGCGGCAACCGTTGCCGTTGCCACACCGTGTTGGCCGGCACCGGTCTCGGCGATGATGCGCGTCTTGCCCATCCGCTTGGCGAGCAGGATCTGGCCGACGCAATTGTTGATCTTGTGGCTGCCCGTGTGATTCAGCTCGTCGCGCTTGAAGTAGATCTTCGCGCCGCCGAGTTCTTCCGTCATCCGCTCAGCGAAATAGAGCGGGCTCGGACGACCGATATAATGGGTGTTCAGCCAGTCGAGCTCCTGCTTGAAGGCTGGATCGGTCTTGGCATTGGTCCAGTGGTCCTGCAAGTCCAGGATCAGAGGCATCAGCGTTTCGGCGACGAAGCGCCCGCCGAAAATGCCGAAACGACCGTCCTCGTCCGGGCCTGCCCGGAAGGAATTCGGCTTCAGAAGCTGGTTCATGAGAAACTCCCTTGCCCGACCTCAGCCGGACTGCGCGCGCCATGTCCGCGCTCATCGACCGTTCGGAGAAACTGCGAGATCAGTTGAGCGTCCTTTACGCCCGGAGCGCTTTCGACACCAGAGGATACGTCGAGCGCGCGGGCATGTGTCACGCTCAGCGCATCGTCGACATTGCCGATCGTGATGCCACCGGAAAGCATGTAATCGACGCTTTCGTCAAGCGCGGCAAGAAGCCGCCAATCGAAGCTGACGCCGTTGCCGCCCGGGAGTTTCGATCCCGCCGGCGCCTTGGCGTCGAGAAGCAGCCGGTCGGCCACCGATCGGTAGGCGAGCGCCGCTTCGACGTCACCGGCGTCGCGGATCGAACAGGCCTTGATCAAGGGCAGACCGTAGCGCGCCTTGACCGCACGCACGCGCTCGGGGCTTTCCTTGCCGTGAAGCTGGAGAACGTCCGGCTCCATGATCGACACGATCTCGTCCAGCTGAGCGTCGTCGGCATCGACCGTGACGGCAACCGCAAGCGCGCGGCCACGCGCCGGGGCTCGCAACGCACGAGCCGCTTCGACGCTCACATGCCGTGGGCTTGGCGGAAAGAAAATGAAGCCGATATGGCTCGCACCGCCGTCGAGCGCTGCCCTGACTGCGGTGTCGTCGGAAAGGCCACAGATTTTGACCTGGATGTCCATCGCGGTCAGGTGCCACGAAAAGGCGCCGGAGTCGAGGCCGGCGGGGTGTCGTTCACGCGCCGAAGTCGACCGCGTGTAGAAGCGTGCCATGCCGTTTCAGCCAGGCCCGAGCAGCATCGGTTTCGGCGCAGAGCGCGCGACAGGTCGACCAGAACTGCGGACCGTGGTTCATCTCGGCGAGATGCGCCACTTCATGGGCAGCGAGATAGTCGATGACATGCGGTGGCGCCATGACGATGCGCCAGGAAAAGGCGAGGTTGCCGTCCGATGTACATGAACCCCAGCGCGAGCGGGTGTCCTTGATCGTGATCCTTCCTGGGCGCTTTTTCAGTGTTCCGGCATGGCGAGCGACCGCTTCGGTTAGATCTTGCCGTGCTTCCTTCTTGAGAAAATCGCGGATGCGGCGCGACAGATGTTCGGGCTCACCGCCGACATCGAGAAAGGCCTGGCCATTTTCGACGACAGATGCGGTGCGGCCTCGCACCTTTCCCGTTGCGCGGATCACATGGTCCAAGCCGCGCAGGCTGATCTGACCGCCATCGACGATCGATGACCCGGCCGGATAGCGGGCAAGCCGCGTCATCAGCCACCCTTGCTGGCGTTCGATGAAGCGGTCGATCTCGCTCGCCGGGACGCCCGGCGGCACGGTGACCTTCAAAGCGCGACCACCCGGCTCGATGCGCAATGTCAGGCGCGTGCTGCGGCCATGCTCTGCGATGACGAGAGGCAGAACGCGATCATGCACCCGCACCTCGCGAAGCGCTTGTCGAGGCTTTGGCTTGCGGCCGCGCAACAATGGGGAAAGCGCCTTGAACATGTTGTCCAGTCTAGATGATTCGTGCAGAGCGGGGCCTTCAAAAGAGAAACGGCGCCCCGCTTTCGCGAGGCGCCGCAGACGCGGTGTTACGGTCTTGTCACCGGATGGGGCAGGGGAAGCTTGAACCGAATGAGGCGACCGTCTTCTCGGTTACGCCGCGTCGATCGTCGGACCGCTGCGCTCGCCGGATGTGGTGCGGCGGTAAGCCATAAAGCGATCGAACTCTTCCTGATCCTTTGCGCGGCGCAGCTCGCGGGCATAATCCTCGAACTCGTCCCGCATGGCTTCCAGGCGCGCGCGCTCCTCATCGAGACGCTTCAGCTCAGCCGAGCGCCAGTCGTCGAAGGCAACGTTGCCGGTCGGTGTGCGTGCGGTGCCGGTTGCCCGCGAGAATGTCGAAAACATGCTGTCTGTCGCCTTGTTTACATCGCGCTTCAGTGCCGGAAGCCTGTCGCCCCAGATGATGTAGGCGAGCATGGCCAGGCCCAGCGGCCAGAAAACGATGAAACCGAGCACCATCAGCGCGATGGTCGCGGGCGTCCATTCAGGCCGGATCACCGGCTTGCTGGCCGAAGCGGCATGCACATGGGAAGTGGTCATCTCTTTCCTCGTCGTTGTGTAAGAGCGGCACCTTTGCCGCCCCTTCACTTCGAGTTGGGGAAAAGATTGTGGCGGTTCAAGAACACGCCCCTGCGAATCCGCTAACTATCGAAAGACGTTATCGACTTTCGTCAAGAAGGCGGGGTCTCAGCTTGTCTTGCCGCCCTGGATGACCTTGCGCACGGGCGATTTCGTCTTCGCGGCAGCTGCCTTGCGGTTGGCAGCGGAATGGGTGCGCATGAAATCGAGAATGCGCGGCGCGATCTCCGCCCGATAACGCGAGCCGTTGAACACGCCGTAATGGCCGACCTTCGGCTGCATGTAGTGGTGGCGCATCGTGTCGGGAATGTTGCTGCACAGCGTCTGCGCTGCCTCGGTCTGGCCGATGCCCGAAATGTCGTCGTTCTCGCCCTCGATGGTGAGAAGCGCCACGTTGCGGATCTGGCTGCAATCCACGCGCTCGGCGCGGTGCATCATCTCGCCCTTCGGCAGCGCGTGCTTGATGAACACGGTATCAACCGTCTGCAGGTAGAATTCCGCCGTCAGGTCCATCACGGCGAGATACTCGTCGTAGAATTCGCGGTGCTTTTCGGCCGAATCGCCGTCGTTCTGCACCATGTGCCAGAAGAAGTCCTTCTGCGCGTTCATGTGCTTGTCGAGGTTCATCGACATGAATCCCGACAGCTGCAGGAAGCCCGGATAGACATCGCGCCCGAAGCCCGGATGCGGCCACGGCACCTGCATGACGACATTGTCGGCAAACCAGGAGAGCGGCTTGTCCTGCGCCAGCTGGTTGACGGCGGTGGGGTTACGGCGCGTGTCGATCGGGCCACCCATCAGCGTCATCGAGGACGGCGCCATCGTATCGCCGCGCGCTTCCATCAGCGCCACAGCCGCAAGCACCGGTACCGACGGCTGGCAGACCGCCATCATATGGGTATCCGGTCCGAGCGCATGCAGCATCGAGATGACGTAGTCGATATAGTCGTCGAGATCGAAATGCCCTTCGGTGACCGGCACCATCCGGGCGTCGATCCAATCTGTTATATAGACCTCGGCCTTGGGCAGCAGCGCTTCCACCGTGCCGCGCAGCAGCGTCGCGTAATGTCCCGACATCGGCGCCACGATGAGGATCTTGGGATCAGGGCGGTGATTGGCCGGCAGCGCGCGTTCGAAGTGAATGAGATTGCAGAATGGGCGCGACCAGACGACCTTCTCGTGTACCGAGACGCGTCCGGTGTTGAGGCTGGTCGTCTTCAAGCCGAATTCCGGCTTGCCGTAGCGACGGGTGGTGCGCTCGAACACTTCCATGCCGCCAGCGACGGCGCGCCCGAATGCAGTGTGCGACAGCGGATTGAGCGGGTTCTGATAGGCGATCTTCATCGCATCCGCGGCGGCACGCCATGGCGCAACAGCAGCGTGGCCCATTTCGTAGAACTGATAGAACATTGGCGAGAGCCCTTGTTGAGGACCCGGCCGCAGAGGTGTTTCAGGCTCTCGCTCGCTCGGCGGTTTCCCGCCGCCCGCTATTCCACCCAGCCCTTAAAAGGAAGCTTCGGCCTGAGCCTCCGCTCCAATGCACCGCTGATCCCGGTTCGTGAAAGTCTTTATGACAGCGATTGTGTAAAAAGAGGTTAGCACGCTTTTGCTGCTCTGCAACATTGTCGCACTGGACTTTAGGCGTAAACGCCGGGGTTCTGCGTAGGGTTCCGCCCGACTGTGGCAGATGGGTCGGCAGGATCATCGGAGCCGATCATCGAAACGAGTGCATGTCTTAGGCATGCGCGGCTCGCACTGCGCAACGGCACGAAGGACTTACCGAGCTTCTTGCAGCCCTGCTTGGCGCGCAGGCACGCATCATGGCTGACGCAGTCGATCGGGCAGAACACGCAGTCGATCGAAGGCAGGACGTCGTCGATCCGCGTCACCGCATCCTCCAGACCACCGTCATGGTGGTGGAAATGCGCGCCGAATGTCTCCGCAAGCGCCTTAAGATGGTGCGCCTGGCCGTTTCGCCCGCCGACATAGAGCACGTTCAGCCCTTGAAGACGCGCCATCGGACGCAGCGGGGTGTGTGCCGGCAATGGTTTTTGCGGCTCGGCCGCGGGCGTCGGTGCGCGACCGCGCGCTTCGGCAGCCATTCTCAAGCGCTTGACTTCCGCTTCGGCCGCCCGCGCGCGGCCCCGAGAGACTGAGAGTGCCCGCTCGAGCTTTTGGCGCCGGGCAGGTGATAAGGTGCCTGCGGCTTCTTTCGTCTCCGTCGGGTGATTCGTTGTTTTGGAGATAAGGGCGCGCTTGGCTTCTGCCAGCGCGTCTTCCAGCCGGGCGATCTGCGCATCACGCTCGAGCAAGGTCTGGCGCGCATGGGCTTCCTGCCGGTTCGCCCGCACGCGCACATCCTCGAGCTCCGCTTTCAGGCGTGCGCTTTCCTCGCTCTGGCGCCGGCTGGCGCTGCCCATCAGGTGCGAAAGCATATGCACTTCGCCGAAGATGTGGCCGCGCAATGCGGTGCCCACATTGGTCGAGGTCATGAAGGCCCAGAACCCTCCGGCGATCCGCCCGTCATCTTTCATCTCGTCCCAGAGCCGAAGCAGCGCTTCCTGGCAGTGTTCGCGCCGAACGCGCCGCAAAAGCCCCGCATGCCGCTCGTCGAGCAGCTTCGAAACGGCGCGTGCTTCTGCAGTGTCTGCCGTGGCCGCACGCACGAAATGGCCGTGAACGTCGTAGTCCTGAGCGTCTTTCGGGAAGACAAGCCGTAGCGATGCTGCGATGCGCGTGAGATCCGCGTGTGTCAGGCACGTTCCGATCACGGGGCAGTGCGCCGAGTCCTCGAACGCCCACAGCCGCAGCCGGGCTCCGACCCTGGGCGCACTGTCCCGCCCCGCTCCGCTGCAACCCGCACACATGCGTCATCTCCGACGACCAGGATAAAAACATGACTATAATAGTCATGTTATCCACGGATGATCAAGGCAGTCGGTTGTTGCGCACGACCGAGAAAAGCCGTTGACAGTGCAACCGACGCCGCTTACATCGGCGCCAGTTGCCCAGATGGCGGAATTGGTAGACGCGCCAGCTTCAGGTGCTGGTACTCGCAAGGGTGTGGAGGTTCGAGTCCTCTTCTGGGCACCAGCAAGATGTTAACATCTTGATTTCCCGAGATACCGAAGTCTGACGGTTCAAGCTGTAAGTACCTTTTACAGCCGCATCGATGCGACACTTTCACAAGTCCCTAATGCTCCGCTCCGGCACGTTGGATGCGCGGATCTCACTTCCAATCGACATCGAACCTCGTCCAGCGTGCCATTAATCGCAAATGTAGCCCTGCGATCTAGAGCGCTCCCAATCCGACCGCCGCACGCATCGTTTCGATGTAAGCGTCCTCGCCATTCCTGCGCCGGGCTTCGACCCAAGGTTTGATGCCGTCGGTCGCGACATAGCGCAATTGCGTGCTACCATCGGTAGCTGCAGCAACGATGACTTCAGCAACTTCGTCCGAGGTGCCATGGCTGCGGCTATCCGCTATCGCGGCGAACACCGCAGTTGCACGGTCCTGCAACGGCGCGTAGTCCGCAATGTCCAGGGCTCCTGACGCCTCGGCGCCGGCGCGCTGCCCGAAGCGGGTTTCCCGAACCCCACCGGGCTCGATGAGCTTTACGGCTATGCCGAATGGCGCGACCTCATGCATCAGGGCTTCCGAGAATCCCTCAACGGCCAATTTCGACGCGGCATAAAGCGAGATCATCGGCAGTCCGAACACACCAGCGCCCGAGGTCACGTTCAAGATCACGCCATGCCGCTGTGCACGCATCTGCGGGAGGATGGCACGCGTGACATCCATCAGTCCAAAGACATTGACCTCGAACTGTTGCAGCATCTTCTCGCGTCGTGTGGTCTCGAAGAAGCCGTGGAGGCCAAAGCCCGCATTGTTCACAAGAACATCGATACTGCCGAACTGCGCGGTACCCTCGGCAATAGCCATCTCGATGCTCGACCGATCCTGCACGTCCAATCGCTTCACGAGCACGTTCTGGGAGAAGTCAGGTGCAGCGGCCGGGTTGCGCAGAGTAGCGATGACGTTCCAACCCGCGGCTGCAAAGCGGCGCACGGTGGCTTCTCCGAAGCCGGAGGACGTGCCGGTAATCAGGACAGTTCGTGATGCAATGGTCATGGGCAATCCTTTTTCTCAGCCTGCCCTCTACCTACAACCGGGATTTCCGTCCGATAATCGATATAATTCGGCATCAAGTGGTGCATCGGACGGTACAATGACTGATATGACCCTGTCGCAGATCCGGCTCTTGGTTGAAATCGTGGAGCAAGGCAGCTTTCGCGCGGCAGCAATGCGGCTGGATCTGCCACCTTCGACGCTCAGCCGTCAGGTGGCCGGGCTAGAGACACGTCTGGGTGTGAGGCTATTCAACCGCACCACCCGCAGCGAAGCGCTAACGGAAGACGGGGCCGCCTTTCTCGCTCGTGCCACGCCCGCTCTTCGCGAGATCGAGAGCGCGATGACCGAAATGACGGCACGACGCGCCGAGCCGGGTGGATTGCTGCGCATCAACGGCTCTGGATCAGGACTTGCGCTGTTGCTGCCGGTCATCGCGCGTCTGCAGTGGCGGTATCCTGGTGTCGAAATCGATCTTGTGGAAGATGGCCAGCTCTCCGACATTGTGGCCCATGGTTTTGACGCGGGGCTCCGCCTGACCGAGGATGTGCCACGCGACATGGTTGCAGTGCCGATTGGGCCTGATCAGCGATTCATCGTCGTGGGCGCGCCCGATTATCTGAAGCGGGTCCCCGCACCGCAGCGCCCTGCGGATCTCCTGGATCACGCCTGCCTACGCGCCCGCAGGCCGTCTGGCCGGCTGATCCAATGGGAGTTCGCGAGCAAGGGTCACGAAATAACTGTTCCGGTCACCGGAAGGTTGATCCTGGGCAACAACACGCTGGCGCTGGAGGCTGCACGTCTCGGCTGCGGCCTTGCCTACGTTACCGAACAGGCGGCATCAGCTGATCTGATCGCCGGACGGCTGGTGGCGGTGCTCGACGACTGGTGCGCATCGTTCCCCGGCATTTGCCTTTACTATCCAAAACAGCGCGCAACTTCGGTTACGCTGCGCGCTCTGATCTTCGAAATCCGCCGCCAGTAGCCAGCCAATAAACCACCTGCGTTCGTTCCGGCGGCTTCTTGCTGTGTAAGATTTACTTCGCTTCTTTTCGGTCCAGATTGCGCTAGTCCCGGCCCTGTCATGGCGCTGACCATTTCAACGCCCAGGTGAACCCTGTCGCTCAACTGTCACAAAAGTCTGGCAAGCAGCGCTGATGGTCCACATCAGTCTTGCCAACATTACCCGCCGCTTCGGAACCGAGCGCGCGCTCGACACGGTTAGCCTCGATTTGCCTGCCGGATCCTTCACCTCGTTGCTGGGGCCGTCGGGCTGCGGGAAGACGACGATGTTGCGACTCATTGCGGGTTTCGACAAACCCGATGAGGGAACCATCAAATTCGACGGGCAGACGGTTGCCGATCGAGATCGTCATGTGCCGCCGGAACGGCGCGGCGTTGGCGTGGTGTTTCAGTCCTACGCGCTCTGGCCGCATATGGACGTGGGCTCAAACATTGCCTACCCGCTTGTGACCCGTGGCGTGTCGGGCGCCGAGAGCGCGCGCCGGGTTGCCGAAGTTCTGGAGACAGTGGGTCTTGCCGGCTTCGGGAAGAGGCGCGTGGACGAACTGTCCGGCGGCCAGCGGCAACGCGTGGCGCTGGCACGCTGCGTGGTGGCAGAGGCGCGGATCATTCTCTTCGACGAGCCGCTCGCCAATCTCGACATGCATCTGCGTGCCACCATGGTCGATGCCTTCCGCGACATTCACCGCCGCCTGGGCGCAACCATGGTTTATGTGACGCACGACCAGTCGGAGGCGCTCGCTCTGTCCGATCGCATTGCAGTCATGAAAGACGGGCGCATCCTGCAATGCGCGGCCCCGACCGCGATCTATCGCGCCCCGTTCGATGAAAGCGTGGCAGGCTTCGTCGGCCGCGGAGCCCGCCTCGATGCGACATGGCACTCGGGCAGTGAAGGCAGCGCGGACATCGAAATCGGCGGACATCGGATCTTTGCGCGCTGCTCTGCTTCCGTCAGCGGGCCGAAGGTGCGCGTTCTGCTGCGCCCCGAGGCCCTGTCGCTAGCCGAAACGGGCATACCGGCGCGCGTCCTGTCGACAATATATCGTGGGCCGGTTTTTGAAGTCTCTCTCGAGATCCCTGGTCAACGGGAGCTCGTCGTGGTCGATTGCGCCGAGCCGCCGGCGCCGGGTGCGAACGTTCAGATCGCGGTGTCGGATGCTTGGATCATCCCGCGCTGAGAGGCGAAGGCTCAACGCCAGGGCAGAACACCTTGCGGCAAACGGTTCGCCAGCCGGTCGAGCACGGCGAGCAAGGCCACGACGACGACGACCGTTGCGACGGCAATCGCGGCAGCCTGCGGTCCGAGCCCCGCTTCCTGAAGGCTGAAAAGAACGACACCGAGCGTCTCGTTGCGGCTCGACCACAGCAGCGCCGAGACGGTGAGCTCGTTGAAGGCACTCATGAACACCACGAGCGCGGCAGCCGCGGCGGCGGGGGCGGCGAGCGGTGCCGTGATGGTCACGACGCGGCGCAGCGGCGAGGCCCCGCAGGTCGCCGCCGCCTCGTCGAACTCCAGCGGAATGCGCGTCACGGCATTGGCCACTGGCTTCATGGCGAGCGTCAGGAACCGCATGAGATAGGCGATGAGAATGATCCAAGCCGTGGCGTAAAGACTGCCAATCAGTGGCAGCGGCCGCAGGAACAGCAGGATGCAGGCGATTGCAAGCACGATGCCCGGCAGCGCATAGGGCAGCTCGGCGATGCCTTGCAGGATCCGGCGCGACGGCGTGCTGAACCGCTCCAGCACGATGGCGATCGGAATGGCGACTGCGGCCAGGATCAACGCCGCGGCACCCGCCAGCATCGCCGAATTCTGGAACGCCCGGATCGTGGAAGCCTGCCGCAGGATCACTTCTTCGAAATTGGCAAAGGTCATGGTCTGCCAGGTCAGCGGAACGCCGAAGGCCGGCACGAGCGATGTCGTCAAAAGCGCGAGCGCCGGCATGAGAAGCACGACCGTCAAAAGCACCCATGCAAGACCGGCAGCGGGATAGCACCATTTCCCGAGACTGATGTTGGCGACTCGCCCTTGACCGTACCGGGGCGCGCGGCCGCGCATCGCCAAAGATTGCGCCAGGATACCGAAAAGAGCGAGCACGCCGATGAGAACCGACAGGCTTGCCATCTGCGGCAGGACGCCGGGGCCGAAGCTCGACATCTGGCGGTAGATGAGCGTCGGCAGGGTCAGGTAGTTGACCGGCAGCCCGAGGAGCGCGGGAATCCCGAAATTGCCGATGCCAGACACGAAGGCGAGCGCGCCGGCTCCAGCGATCCACGGCCGCATCAGGGGAAGAACGATCGTGTAGAACGCGCGCAACGGAGTTGCGCCAGAGGCGCGTGCGGCTTCGATCAGGTCGCCCGGCAGCCCGATCAGGCCGGCGCGAAGCGTGATGAAGACGATCGGCGCGTGCTGGACGCCGAAGAGCAGGATGATGCCTTGTCGACCGAGGATGGGGTTCGGCGTTCCGGGTGCTGGCGCGATCCCCAGCATGTTGAGAAGCGTGCTGGACGGGCCGGTCATGTGCAGCCAGGAGAGCGCTGTCACCTGCGGCGCGATGATCAGCGGCAGAAGCAGTAGGAAGCCGAGTGAGCGCCGCGTCGGCATATTGGTCATCGCCACCGCAAAGGCGAAAGGCCCGCCGATCAGAAGCGCGATCACGGCGCCGAAGAAGGCCGTGTCGAGCGTGTTCCACATGGCGCGCAACGTGGAGGCGCGTGTCCACTGCTCGCCGATGATCGAGAGATCGAAGACCAGCCCAGGCGCAATCGCGGCAAGGATGATCCGCGCGATCGGCAGGAGGCCGAGAACGAGGATGACGCTGATGACGAAAAGGGCCGCGATTCGCGGCCCAATCCGGTCGGCGATTGCCGCCCCCCGCAGGCGATGTGCGAGCGGGGCGGCGGCTGGGCCGGACAGGCGGTTCGAAAGTTCAGACATTTGCCCTCGGCAAAGTCCTACTGGCCCATCAGTTCGGAAAAGCGTTCTTTGTTCGCAGCGTCGTCGGCAAGGGCGGCAGCGGCGTCATAGGGAAGCACGTTGATGGTCGACCGATCCGGGTACCCTTCGGGCAGGCCTGCATCGGCGCGGGCAGGAATATAGCCCTGCTGAACCGCGAGCGACTGACCTTCTTCGGACAGCACGAAGTTCACGAACGCCTTGGCCGCCTCAGGGTTTTGTGTGGTCGACAGGATGGCGACCGGCTCAGTGACGGCTGAGACGCCTTCGGTCGGGAACACGAAATCCACCGGCGCGCCTTTGGCTTTTTCGCGGATGGGCATGAAATCGACGATCATGCCGTAAAGCTTGTCGCCGCCCGAAACCGCCTGCAGAACGTCGCCATTGCCGCCCGATGCCTGTGCACCGTTCTCAGCCAGTGCACTGTAGAAATCCCAGCCATTGTCCAGGTTTCCGGTAAGCGTCACCGTGTGGATCATGGCTGCACCCGATGTCAGCGGGCTCGGCATCGCGATCATGTTCGCCGCCTCCGGCTTGGTCAGATCGAGCCAGCTCGTCGGAACCATCGGTGCGTTGGTGTTGTAGACGATGCCGGTCGTGATCAGCTTCGTCGGGAAATAGGCGCGGTCGGCGTCGACAAGCTCTTCGTCGATCCCTTCGATCTCGGCTTCGGGGAAGGCGAGAAGCCGGCCATCAGCCTTGAGGCCTTCCATCGTGACGATGTCGGCGATCAAGAGCACGTCTGCCTGCGGCTGGCCAGCCTCGATCTCGGCCGACAGCTTCGCCATGATCCTCGGCGTACCGTCGCGCACCCACTCGACGGTCACGTCCGGATATTTTGCCATGAAGGCATCGGCGGTCTGCTGTGCATCCGTGTTCGGCTGGCTCGTATAGAGAACGAGCGTGCCCTCAGCAGCGAGAGCGGACGATGATGCGGCGGCAAGCACCAGGGCGGCGAGAAGTGTGCGCATGTTCAAAGCTCCGTTGTGCAAGGGGCACAGCCGGCAGCCCCGCCCCGTTCGACTGCGGCTCTTCTAGTAGCGCTCTATAACGGTTGCGTGACGCTGCGGCGCATGTCGCCCTGAAGAGCATGCGGGCAGCGGCGTGGGTGACGAACACGGCGTTTGCAGACGAGGACGAATAGCGTCTCGGCTTGCGGCTGCACTGTCACCCAAGCGTCATTTCAGGTTCAACTCACTGTCATGCTTCGGCTCTATCGCTGCCCCAGCGTCGCCGGCTGTCTCGGCGCGCAGGGTCCAGGAGAGAACCATGAAGAAAGCACTTCTGGCAGCACTGCTGCTGTCGACCAGCATGACGCAAGCCAATTCCGCGGAAATCCAGTGGTGGCATGCCATGGGTGGCGAATTGGGCGCGAAGCTCGAAGCCATTGTCGTTGATTACAATGAGAGCCAGGACGAGCACACGGTCGTGCCGACCTACAAGGGCACCTATCCCGAGACGATGACGGCAGCCATCGCCGCGTTCCGCGCCAACGAGCAGCCGCATATCGTCCAAGTCTTCGAAGTCGGCACCGGCACCATGATGGCTGCCGAAGGCGCGGTCTATCCAGTTTACGAAGTGATGGCGGACGCCGGCGAGGACTTCGATCCCGCCAACTTCCTGCCTTCGGTTGTCGGCTACTACACCGACACGGACGGCAACATGCTGTCGATGCCGTTCAACTCGTCGACGCCGATCGTCTACTACAACAAGGACGTTTTCGCAGAAGCCGGTCTCGACCCCGAGCAGCCGCCGCGCACCTGGGAAGAGCTGGAGCAGTTTTCCCAGCAGATCATCGAATCGGGTGCAGCCACCTGCGGCTTCACCTCCGGCTGGATCTCCTGGATTCACCTCGAAAACCTGTCGGCCTGGCACAATCAGCCGATCGGCACGATGGAGAACGGCTTCGGCGGCCTCGGCACCGAACTGACCGTCAATGGCGACGTCCAGACCCGACACTGGGAAAACCTGGCCCGCTGGCAGCAGGAAGGCATCTTCCAGTATGGTGGACCGGTCGGTGGTGACGATGCCCCGCCGAAGTTCTACGCCCAGGAATGCGCGATCTACATGAATTCGTCCGCCTCGCGCGCCGGTGTCGTCGAAAATGCGACCGACTTCGAAGTCGGCTACGGCATGCTGCCCTACTACGAGGATGTCGAAGGCGCTCCGCAGAACTCGATCATCGGCGGTGCGACGCTGTGGGTTCTCCAGGGCAAGGCAGAAGAAGACTATGCCGGCGTTGCCGACTTCTTCTCCTATCTGTCGTCGCAGGAAGTTCAGGCCAAGTGGCACCAGGAAACCGGTTACCTGCCGATCACGCAGGCTGCTTATGACCTCGGCCAGGAGCAGGGCTTCTACGCTGAAAACCCAGGTTCCGACGTCTCGATCGAGCAGATCACGCTCAACGAGCCGACCGAAAACTCCAAGGGCCTGCGCTTCGGCAACTACGTCCAGATCCGCACGGTCATCGACGAGGAATTCCAGGCACTCCTGGCCGGCAGCAAGACCGCTGAAGAAGCGCTCGACGCTGTCGTGGAGCGGGGCAACGAGCTGATCCGCGAATTCGAAGAGATCAACGGCTGAACTCTTTGAAGCAAACAGCTTCAACCTGTCACCTGCAGGCGGGCCGATCCCATCGGTCCGCCTGCACCGTTCCGAATGGGTTCCTGCCCGTCAATCCCGGTTGATCGATGCAAAGCAAGCGGACAGTCTTTTCCAATCGGGCGCTGCCCTACATGCTGCTGGCGCCGCAGCTTGCCGTGACGGCTATCTTCTTTCTCTGGCCGGCAGCACAGGCGTTTCGCCAGTCGTTCCTGCGCGAAGATGCGTTCGGCTTCTCAACGCAGTTTGTCTGGTTCGACAATTACACGCGGCTCTTCCAGAGCGCGAGTTACCTCAACTCCATGGCCGTCACGGCTGTCTTCGCAACGAGCGTTGCCGTCCTTTCCATCGTCATTGCCCTTGCGTTGGCTGTCGCCGCGAATGGCATGATCCGCAGCCAGCAGACCTACAGCACCCTCATCATCTGGCCCTATGCAGTCGCGCCGGCGGTTGCAGGCGTCATGTGGTGGTTCATGTTCAATCCCACGATCGGCATCCTGTCCTATCTGATGCGCCAGACGGGCTATAACTGGAACCATGGCCTGGATGGTACCGACGCGATGATCCTCGTCGTGATCGCATCGAGCTGGAAGCAGATCTCCTACAACTTCCTGTTCTTCCTCGCCGGGCTGCATGCCATCCCGCGCTCGCTGACAGAGGCTGCGGCGATCGACGGCGCGGGGCCGATCAAGCGCTTCTTCACCATCACGCTGCCGCTCTTGTCGCCGACGACGTTCTTCCTCGTCGTGGTCAACGTCGTCTACGCGATGTTCGATACGTTCGCGGTGATCCACGCGACCACAGAAGGCGGTCCCAACCAGGCGACGAACATCCTCGTCTACAAGGTCTTCGACGATGGCTTCATCGGCCTGAACCTCGGCTCGTCTGCGGCGCAGTCGGTCATCCTTATGGCGATCGTGACGGTCTTCACCTTCATCCAGTTCCGCTACATCGAACGGCGCGTGGAGTACTGACCGATGATCGAGAACCGGCCGCTCCTGAAGCTTACCGCGCACCTCGTCCTGATTGCTGGCGTCGCGCTCGTCGCGTTTCCCGTCTACCTCGCAATCATCGCCTCCACCCATGGGCCGACCGATTTCATGTCTGGCGTCATCCCGTTGCTGCCGGGACCCCATGCCGTGGAGAACTACCGGCAGGTGCTCGCATCGGGCGTCTCGACCTCCGGGATCCCGCCGATCAGCCTGATGATGACGAACTCGCTGATCATGGCGTTGACGATCGCCATCGGAAAGATCGTCATCTCGCTGCTTTCCGCCTTTGCGATCGTCTATTTCCGCTTCCCGTTTCGCGCACTCGCATTCTGGGCAATCTTCGTCACGCTGATGCTGCCGGTCGAAGTGCGGATCGTGCCGACATTCCAGGTGGTCGCCGATCTCGGAATGCTCAATTCCTATGCGGGCCTGTCGATCCCGCTGATCGCGTCCGCGACGGCGACGTTCCTGTTCCGGCAATTCTTCCTGACGGTGCCGGACGAATTGATGGAAGCCGCACGGGTCGATGGAGCAGGTCCCATGAAGTTCTTCTTCGACATCCTGCTTCCGCTGTCGCGCACCAACATCGCCGCGCTTTTCGTGATCCTCTTCATCTATGGCTGGAACCAGTATCTCTGGCCGCTGCTGATCACGACGAGCTCGGACTATTACACGGTCGTCATGGGCATCAAGCGCATGGCCGACGTGGCCGACAGCTACCCGCAATGGAACACGGTGATGGCCACCGTCGTGCTCGCCATGCTGCCGCCGGTGCTGGTCGTCATCTGCATGCAGAGGCTCTTCGTGAAGGGCCTCGTCGAGACGGAGAAATAGCCATGTCTGCGATTGAACTGAAAAACCTGCGCAAGGTATATCCCGGTGGCGCGGAAGCGGTATCCGGCATCGACCTCGCGATCGAAACCGGCGAGATGGTCGTTCTGGTTGGTCCGTCGGGATGCGGAAAATCGACCCTGCTGCGCATGATCGCGGGTCTCGAGACAATCACGGACGGCACCGTCTCCATCGCCGGCCGCGTGGTCAACGCAAAGGAACCCGCAGAGCGCGACATCGCCATGGTGTTCCAGAACTATGCGCTTTACCCGCACATGACGGTGCGTGCGAACATGGCCTACGGGTTGAAGAATCGCGGCACGCCCAAGGCGGAGATCGAGCGGCGCGTCGCCGAGGCTTCCCGCATCCTGCAGATTGGCGATTATCTCGATCGCAAGCCCCGTCAGCTCTCCGGCGGTCAGCGCCAGCGCGTGGCCATGGGACGGGCGATCGTGCGCGAACCTGCCGCGTTCCTCTTCGACGAGCCGCTGTCGAACCTCGATGCCAAGCTGCGCGTGGAGATGCGTGGCGAGATCAAGCTGCTGCAGAGACGTCTTGCGACGACCTCGGTCTACGTTACCCACGACCAGCTCGAGGCGATGACGCTCGCGGATCGTCTCGTCGTGCTCAACAAAGGACGCATCGAGCAGATCGGGACCCCGCTCGAAATCTACCGCCATCCGCAATCCACCTTCGTCGCAAGCTTCATCGGCTCGCCGGCGATGAACCTTATCTCCGCCACCCGCGACGGCAACGGCCTTCGCCTGTCCGACGCGACGATTCCGCTGGCCGGGCGTTCGCTGCCACAGGGTCCGTTGACCATCGGAATGAGAGCGGAAGACCTGACCCTCGCGCGCCGCACGGGCGAGCCGCAGGGGCTTCCGGTCCGGATCGCCTATGTCGAGGAACTGGGCCCAAGCCGCCTGGTGCACGGACATCTCGGCAGCGACCGCATCGTGGTCTCGGCGCCGATCGATGGCGAACTGGACGACACGATGGAAGCGCGCATCGATCCGGCTTTGCTGCATGTTTTTGCGGCAGACACCGGCAAACGACTTCCCTGAGGTCACGAGAGCCGTCTTGCCGATGGACCGGTTCCTCCATCGGCAAGGTTTGCCATGCCGCCGTTACCGGATCAGGCGGAGCGGCGACATCTGCCGGGCGATGTCACCAAAAGCGCTGATGAGCCCTGCCGTCTTGGTGGCCATGTAGAAATTGCCGGGCTTGGTCGCGCACTGCTTCAGCATCTTCTGAACGTTGGTGTCCGTTTCCTTGTAGAGCACGGTGAAGATCTCGATCTGCTGCGTCTTGATGTCTTCGCAGATTTTCAGCGTCCAATTGTTCAGCGTCTTTTCGGCACTCGATGAGGTGCTGGCACCGGCAATTCGCCCGTCTGCCAGGAAGCCGTAGGATCCGTAATCCGACTTGTTCATCGTGTTGCTGGAGCCGAAGGACACGTTGCGTCCGTCTGTCATGAGCACGATGAATTTGGAGGTGCTCGCCGGGTCGATCGCAGCAGCCTGTGTGTAGGGCGCGCCCGGGGTCATCACCCGCCACCCCCAGGCCAGTCCTTCCGCGATGTTCGTACCGGAGCCGTTCCAGAATTGCATGGCGTTGATCCCGGCGCGCACCTTGGCCATATCCCGCGAAAGGGGAACGATGGGCGTCGGGCAAGCGCGGTTCGGCCCGCGGGTGAGAGACTTGGCCTCTTCGACCCGCCGCACCTCCGGATCGATGTATTTGAGCGCCGAACGCTGAACCTCGGCCGTGCTGCCGTCCACGACATCGTTCAGCCAGGAATTGTTGAACTTGGTGGAATCGTTCCCCCCGTCCAGGGTTGCGGTTCCCGGTTCGTCGGGTGCGAAATAGGGAACGAAAAGCGTATCGGGATCCCGGGAGCGTGGTGGCTCGAGCCCGAGATTGAGCGGATAGGGACGCGCTTCGACGCATCCTTTCCACTGCGTGCCGGACACGCTGAAAAGAGCCGTCTGGTGCGGGTACTCCAGCGCGGCAAGCCGCTGCTGACGACAGGCATCTCTCAATGCCTTGGCTTGATCGCCCTGCCCCTGGCTGTTGCAGGCTTTACCCGCGCTGTCGTCGTCATCATCATCATCGTCGTCGTCGTCGTCGTCATCATCCCCCGACCGCGCCGCGCCGTCCTCCCAATCGGTCGGAAGGCCTTCGCCACGACGCTCACGCTCGTCTTCGTCGAGAAAGGTCCAGCCATTGTAGAGGGACTTGCCATCGCTATCGATCCAGGTCGGATCGAAGCCTTCGCCCTTGATGTTGACTGCAGTGACGAAGGGAACGACCGCGACACGGATGTCCTTGCCGGCGGAAGCGCCATCTTGCACGACGCCCAGCAGACCGAGCGCAGCACTCTTGAGAGTGTCGATGCCCTCCTGTCCCATCGAACCGGTGTTGTCGAGCACGAGCCCGATTTCGACAGCCTTGGTGGATTGGTAGGCGGCCGCGATTACCCGCGCCGGTTCCTTCCGGGCGTTGTGAAGGAAGAACGTGTCGACAGCGAGCGTGACGTCTCCCGTGACCTCGATGTGGTTGGTGCCTTCGACACTGCGCAATTCCGCGTTCAGCACCTTGTACGAAGCGTTAGGTCCCACATGCGACCGCAGGTGATCTTCGAACACTTGTTTGCGCTCGGTGTCTGTCATCGCTCGGCGTGTCGCGGCGAGAACGGCGCCATCGGTGATCTGTTGCACTTCTGAAACCACGGACCGCATGTGAACGACGTCGACGCCTAGACCGGCTGCGCCGAGAGTAACGGGCAGTGCGAATGCAGCAAATATTGCAAAGTTGCCGCTTCGATCGTTCAGGAAGGTTTTGGTCATTGCTGTTCTCACAAAATGAAGAACGGCCACCCTCCGCTTAAATCTTATGAGTCTGCTTAATTCGAAGGCACGAAAATAAAGTCACGTTGCATGTGGTAAAATTTTCGTGAGCGCATTAGGCGTTCTTATATTAGAGAAACATGCTTGAATTTCGATGGATTTTGTTGTGAGCGGAAAACGGGAGCCGCCGAAAAATGGAAATCGCGTTCCACTTTCTGCAACACAGCTGACGGCAATCCGGACCTAGTGGCGGGACGCATCCACCGGTAGTGCAAGGCAGGGCGGCAGGCTATCTTGAGCGCCGCTTCCGGTGCGGGCCGATATGATCCGCCCGTCATGGCAACGAGGGCCAGAGCCCTGCACGAAGAGGATGGCGCCTATGAGCTGGAATCCCGCACTTGAACCGGGTTGCCCCGACGAGGTGGGGCTCGATGCAATCGAGACCCTGATCATTCCGCGCTCGCGCGATCTCGGCGGTTTCGAAGTGCGCCGTGCGCTTCCCGCGCCTAAACGGCAGATGGTCGGCCCCTTCATCTTCTTCGATCAGGCGGGCCCGGCGGAACTGCTGACCGGGCAGGGGATCGACGTGCGGCCGCATCCGCATATCGGTCTTGGTACCGTAACGTATCTCTTCAAAGGCGATTTTCATCACAGGGACAGCACCGGCGCCGACCAGATCATCCAGCCGGGCGCACTCAACTGGATGGTCGCCGGGCGCGGTGTGACCCATTCGGAGCGCACGTCGGAGGCAGCCCGCAAAGGGCCTAACGGGCTGTTCGGTATTCAGACCTGGCTGGCACTTCCCGAAGACGTCGAAGACGTGGCGCCGACATTCGAGCATCACGCCAAGGAAAGCCTTCCCATGATCGAGGACACGGGTGTCTCCGTCCGCCTCATTCTCGGCGATGCCTATGGTGCGTCTGCTCCCGCGAAGATGTTTTCCGAGACCTTCTATGCGGATGTGAAGCTCGATCCGGGGAGCCGGCTGCCGCTGCCGGACGAGCACGAGGATCGCGGCATCTACATCGTCGAGGGGTCGATCCTCATTGCCGGCCAGCACTACGAGGCGTCGCAGATGATGGTCTTCAGGCCGGATGACGCGATCACGGTCGCTGCGGGACCGCAAGGTGCGCGGCTGATGATACTCGGCGGCGCGACGTTCAACGGGCCGCGTTACATCTGGTGGAATTTCGTGGCCTCGTCCAGGGAGCGCATCGAGGAGGCAAAGGCGGATTGGCGGGCCGGAAACTGGGGCAGCGGCCGCTTCGACCTGCCTGCCGATGATCGCGACGAATACATCCCGCTGCCGTAAAAGCCGCCTTGCGCGCCGGACTGGCATCGAAGCTGCACGACTGTAATGAAAGAGATCCAATGAACGATAGATGGCCGGAACTCGATTATCTCAGCTGGCGCGACACCTGCTCCGCCCTGCATCTCTATCTTCAGATCGTGGGGAAGTACCGGCTGGCGCACACGCCCTGGATCAACCACTCCTGGAACGCAACCTCTTATGTGACGCCAACCGGCCTGACGACGGGCATGATCCCGGATGGTCCCGGCATCGAGATCCGGTTCGATTTCCGCGAGCATAGGATCATCGGCACTTGCGGCGAAGGCCGCCGGTCATCGTTCGAGCTCGGCCCGATGACCGTTGCGGCATTTCACGCGAAATTCGTCGCTCTGGTATCCGAACTGGGCGGCACGCCGACTTTTAACGGCCAGCCGAACGAAGTGCCCTACCCGGTGCCGTTTCGGGAAGACGACCGCGACCGTCCTTATGACAGCGAGGCGGTCGAGCGGTTTCACCGGGCGCTCATGGCCGTCGATAGTGACTTCAATCGGTTCCGCACATCCTTCCTGGGAAAATCGAGCCCAGTTCATCTCTTCTGGGGCAGTTTCGATCTCGCCGTCACCCGCTTTTCAGGCCGCCGCGCGCCCCTCCATCCCGGTGGCGTGCCGGCGCTTCCGAACGACGTGGCGCAGGAAGCCTATGATCGGGAAGTTTCTTCGGCAGGATTCTGGCCGGGCGGCGGCGGCATCGACTATCCCGCCTTCTACGCCTATGCGTATCCCGCGCCGGGCGGTTTCCGCAGCGCTGCGGTAAAGCCTGACTCTGCGTTCTGGCATGAAGGCCTGTCAGAGTTCATCCTGCCTTACGATGCCGTGCGTTCGGCCGACGATCCCGACGAAGCGCTGCTCGCCTTTCTCACCTCGACCTATGAAGCCGCCGCCGATCTCGGCGGCTGGGACCGTGATCTGCTCGAATGCGCGCCGGGCAAGCCGCGCAAGGTACGCCCGCATGACGCCGAGCGCTCGGAGGCGAAATCACCTTCTCTCGACGAAGGCGAGGTCGAGCGCGAGGATGGTGGATCGAAGGGCCGATATCTGTTGGTGATCGGCGGCACCGAGGCCGAGATGACCTACAGCCGCGCCGGTGAACGCCTCATCATCATTGACCATACCGAAGTCCCCTCTGCATTGCGGGGACGCAAGGTCGGCGAGCGTCTGGTGCGCCAGGCAGTCGAGGATGCGCGGCGGGACAACATCAAGATCATCCCGCTTTGCCCTTTCGCAAAAGCACAGTTCGAGCGCCATACGGAGTGGCACGACGTGCTGAAAACCTCCTAGCGCGACGATACGACTGCAGCCCGCAGCGCGTGCAGCCCGACCGGACAGGGGGTAGCTTCAGCGCGTCGTGGAGGCCGCTTCGATCGCGTCCGACATGATGGCCAGCCCGCGATCGATCTCATCATCCGACACTGTCAGCGGTGGAGCGATGCGGAAGACCCCGCCCATGCCGGGCAGCTTGACGATGTTCATGCTGAGCCCCCGGTTCATGGCCTCCTCCATCACCCGGGCACCGAGTTCGAAACCGGGCGATTTCGTCTGCCGGTCGGCAACCACTTCGAGCCCGAGCAGCAGACCGCGTCCGCGCACGTCGCCGACACATTCGAAACGTTGCTGCAGGGAGAGCAGCCCATCCTTCAGTCGCCGACCCTGCTTCACGGCCTGCTCCACCAGCCCGTCGCGCTCCACCACATCGAGAACCGTTACGCCGACTGCCGCGGGCAGCGGGTCTGAAACGTGGGTGGTGTAGAAGAGAAAGCCTTTCTCGAAGGCCTTCTGCTCGATCTCCTCGGTCGTCATGACGGCGGCGAGCGGCAGGCCGGCGCCGAGCGTTTTCGACAGCGTCAGGATATCCGGCGTCACGCCGTCGCGCTGGAAGGCGAACATGTGGCCGGTACGCCCGACGCCGGTTTGTGCCTCGTCGAGGATCAGCAGCATGCCGCGCTCTTCGCATTTGTGCTTCAGAGCCGCTAGATAGCCGAGCGGAAGCTCGAGAATGCCGCCGCTCGACAGGATCGGTTCGGCGATGAACGCCGCGAGGCCCCCCGTCGACTGCCTGTCGATCAGATCGAACGCATCGTCGAGCTCTGCCTGCCAGTCGTTCGATCCATCCGCATGGGTGAAGCGCGGGCGATAGGAATTGGGGGCAGGGATGACGAACGAGCCCGCCGTCGCCGGCCCGTAACCGCGACGGCCGGCACTGTAGGTCGCCGACGCCGCAGCGCCCGTCATGCCATGCCAGCTCTGAGCAAAGGCGACGACCTCATGTCCGCCGGTGACCAGCTTGGCCATGCGAATGGCCGCTTCGTTCGATTCCGCCCCGGTCGTCAGCAGCTGCACGCGCTCGAGACCGGGCGCGAGTGCGGCCAGGCGGGTGGCCAGATCGACCACCGGGCGCGACAGCATCCCGCTGAAGAGGTGGGCGACCGATTTCATCTGCCGGTCGACGGTCGCCACTATGTCGGGATGCGTATGGCCGAGAACGGCGCTCATCTGGCCGGAGGTAAAATCGAGGATTGCCCGACCGTCCGCATCATAGACATGGCTGCCTTCGGCCCGTTCGATGATCACCGTCTCGAAACTCGGCCCGTAGCGCGTCACATGCTTTTTCGCGGCACTCCAGAAGGCGGGATCATTGTTGAGAGACATGGCAGCATCCTCGGCAAGAGAAGCGTCCAGAGCTAGATTTGCTTGCGGCTTGAGGCAAATTGATATTGCTTCAACCCGGTATCAACCGGATTGATGGCATGCGGCTTCTCGACCTTGCCTTGCTTCGCAGCTTCAGCATCGTTGCGCGCACTGGTTCGATCAGCCTCGCAGCGCTTGAAGTGGGACGCACCCAGTCGGCGCTCAGTATGCAGATGCACCGGCTTGAGGATCAGGTCGGCCACACGCTTTTCCATCGCAGCGGATCGGGTGTCAGGCTCACGGCATCGGGCGAAAAGTTCTTGGTCCATGCCGAGGCGCTGCTCGCAAGGCAGGATGAGGTCTGGGCCGACATGGGCGGAACGACGATCCGGGGCTCGGTCAGCCTTGGATGCCCGGAGGATTATTCCATCGCCTTTCTGCCAGAGCTTCTCAGGGATTTCTGCGCGCTGCACCCTGACATCGAACTGCGCATGGTCTGTGCGCCGACGTCCGATCTGCGGCCGCTGCTGCATCGCCGCCAGCTCGACGTCGCGCTGGTCTCGGTGGCGGACCCCGAAAGCAGCGAGGTGATCCGCAAGGAGAGCTTCGTCTGGGTGGCGAGTGAGGCAGCTCCAGCGATCGTCGACCATGCGGTCATACCGCTGGCGCTATCCGCTCCGGTCAGCCTCGACTACCGCGCGGCCTGTGACGCGATGGGCGCGGCCAATCGGCGATACAGAATTGCCTTTGCCAGCAACAGCCTGGCGGGCCTGATCGCGATCGCCCGTTCAGGTCACGCCATCAGCGTGCTGACGCGATCCGCCGTCCCGCCCGACCTTCATGTCGTATCGAGAGGCCTGCCACCACTTCCCACGATCGGCGTCGCGCTCGAATTCTCCGAACAGCGCCCATCTTCGGCGGCACGGGCGCTGGGCGCCCATATCGGGGCCGCTCTGCCGGGACTGCACAAGACAGCGTAGGCTCGGCGAGGAGAACGGACCTGTTCAGATCAGCTGCGCCATCGGGACCAGAGCACCGGGCACCGCAATGACCCGGCTTGCCATCGCATGTCCGTCAAGCATGGCCTGACGAAGGGCTTTCCCACCCAGCCGGGCGGCGATGTAGCCCGCGTTGAAAGCATCGCCGGCGCCCGTCGTATCGACTGGCTTTTCGCGCTTGACCGCGAGCCGCTCGACCGGTTTCCCAGTCTCGGCTGCTACCATGTCGCCACCGCCATTCTTGACGACGACCTCACCACAACCGGACTCTTGCCAGCGGGAGAGGCAGTCGTCCAACGTGGCGTCGCTCCAGAGATCGGCTTCGTCGTCGAAGCTCGGCAGGCCCATCGAAGCGACTGCCATGGCTTGGGACAGCCAGTGTTTCATCGTCTCGACATCGTCCCACAACCGGCGACGGATGTTAGGATCGAAGACGATCTGCTGGCCGCGTTGACGCGCAGCGCGCACCTCTTCGAGAAGGTTCTGGCGTCCCTCGTCCGTCAGGATCGCCAGCGTGATGCCAGAAAAATAGACGAGGTCGGCAGAGGTGATAGCCTCCGAAAGGGCGTTCTGATCATCCGCCAGGCGGCGCGCCGCCGAATGCGACCGCCAGTAGGAAAAACTGCGCTCCCCATGCTCTGACAGGCTGATGGCGTAGAGGCCGACGCTGCGGTGTTCGTCGGTTTGGACAAATGCGGTGTCGAGCCCGTTGTCGTCCAGAAAGCCGCGCAGTTTCGACGAAAATGGATCGCTGCCTAGACGCGTGAGAAGTGCTGTGCGCCAACCTCCCGCGCCGTCTTGAGGCAGGGCGGCGCGCGTGTACCAAAGCGTATTGAGCACGTCTCCCGCAAAGCCCATCCGCCAGAGATCGGAATCGCTCTCGCCTGCGCCACTCAGCTCCACCATAGGCTCGCCGATGGCGAGAAACAGTTTCGAACTCATCGGCTCGCCTCTGCGAGGATTGCGGCAGACATACCTTGGGTCAGGATGGCATTGAGACAATCGTCTACCGCCTCATTCCATGCTTCGGATCGTGCAAGCTGCGCTGGCATGAAGTCCGGCATGCCGCTCAAGGCGGTGCGGATGGTCTTTGCATCGCGCGGCACGGATTGAACCTGGCGCCTGATTTCGTCTTCGCGGGGATCGCGCAGCGCATGGGACTCACCCGCGTCGCTGACACCCAGCGTGTAACGCATCCACGCCGCGGTCGCGAATGCGAATGGGCGCAGCGGCTGCCCGGCATCGAGAGCGGCGATCGCGGGCGCAAAGATCCGCTGCGGCAGTTTCTCGGTGCCATCCATCGCAATCTGATAGGTCGCATGAGCAATCGCGGGATTGTGGAAGCGGTCCGCGAGCGCGGCGGCATAGGCCTGCACTTCGAAGCCCGGCAAGGGCGGCAGAACCCGGCCGGCAGCTTGCAGATGACGCCGAACGAGCGCCGCAAGCGCGGTGTCGCCCATCACGTCGCGGACGAATTGGTGCCCGGAGAGGAAGCCCGCATAAGCCAGCATCGAATGGGTGCCGTTCAGCATTGTGAGCTTGGCGCGCTCGAACGGCGTGACATCCGTCACGAAGATCGCACCACCGGCTTCCCAGGCAGGTCGACCCTGCGGAAAGTGATCTTCGATGACCCACTGGCTGAATCGTTCTGTCTCCACCGCCGCACGGTCGACGCAGCCCGTCGCCGCCGCCGCATCGGCCAGCGTCTGATCGGTTGCGGCCGGCGTGATCCTGTCTACCATGGACGATGGAAACGCCACCTCCGCCGCGATGAAATCAGCGAGTTCGGTGTCTACGGCGCGGGCAAAGCCGATGACGCCACCGCGCAGAAGCTGTCCGTTTTCGGGAAGATTGTCGCAGGAAAGAACGGTGAAGGGCGCGATGCCGGCATCGCGGCGCAGCTTGAGCGCAGCAGTTAGCAGCCCAAGAACGCCGGACGGCGTTTCCGGCGACTTAAGATCCGCCGCGACAGCCGGATGCGAGAGATCGTGTCCGCCATTGGCACGGTCGATACCGTAGCCTTTCTCGGTCACCGTCAGGGTCACGATCTTGACCGCCGTGTCGCACAGCGCAGCAAGCGTCGCGACCGGATCGTTGGCAATGACCTGCGAAAGCGATCCGATCACGCGGGCGCGTGTGCCATCGGTGCCACGTTCGATCAGGGTGTAAAGCCCGTTCTGCGGCGCGAGTGCTTCCGCAAGTGCCGTGCTGCGCAGACTGACAGCGCAGATGCGCCAGTCGCCACCTGCCGCCGCGAGCGCGTCGTCGGTCGCGACCGCCTGGTGTGCCCGGTGAAAAGCGCCAAGTCCGAGATGCACGATCCCGGTGCCATGATCGTCCGGCTGGTAGGTTGGAAGCCGGGCCGATCCAGCGACGTCCGACAAGCTTGCAAGCCGCGGCCGCGGGTCTCCACCGCTCATGCCCGGAGCCCTTCGTGCTCGTGGGTCAGCGCCGTCATGATGCCGCGCAGTTCGGCAAGGCCCTTCAGCCGGCCGATCGCCGGGTAGCCGGGCTGTGCCTTGCGTTGGAAATCGTCGAGGATCTCCTGGCCGTGATCGGGCCGGAACGGGATCGAAACGTCCCGCCGCCCGGCCTGCCGCCGCTTGCGCTCCTCACGCACCACCGCGGCGATGAGAGCGACCATGTCCGTGCTGCCGCCCAAATGCTCGTCTTCAAAGAAACTGCCGGCGATGTCGTCGCTTTCGCGCGTCACATTGCGCAGATGCAGGAAATGCACCCGATCGCCGAGCGCCTCCATCATCTTTGGCAGGTCGTTGTCGGGGCGCGCACCGAGCGAACCCGAGCACAGCGTCACGCCATTCGACGGCAGATCGACCGCATCGAGAATGGCGCGATAGTCCGCTTCCGTCGACATGATGCGCGGCAGTCCGAGCAGAGCGAAGGGCGGGTCGTCCGGGTGGCAGCAAAGCCGCATGCCAAGTTCTTCTGCAAGCGGCGCGACCTCTGACAGGAAATCGATGAGGTTCTGGCGCAGGCGGTCTTCGCCAAGCACAGCGTAGCCCGCGAGATGATCGCGAATGTCGTCGAGCGTGAAGCTTTCCGCGGCGCCCGGCAATCCGCAAACGATGTTGTCGGCAAGCTTCGCCCGCGTGGCATCGTCCATGGCGGCAAAGCGATGACCCGCATCCTCGACGACAGCGTCGCTGAAATCGTGGCTCGCGCCCGGCCGCTTGAGGATGTGAATGTCGAACGCCGCGAAGTCGATCAGGTCGAAGCGCATGCAGGTGGCGCCGTTCGGCCGGCGATGCGCAAGCTCGGTGCGCGTCCAGTCGAGCACCGGCATGAAATTATAGCAGATCGTTTCGATGCCAGCCGCATGCAGGTGCTTCAGCGAGGTGCGCCAGGCATCGATATGTGCGCGCCAATCCCCACTCTGCTTCTTGATGTCCTCGGAGACGGGCAGGCTTTCGACGACTTCCCAAGCAAGTCCCGACGGAGCGCCGTCCGTCATGCGGGCAATCAGCGACTGCCGTTTCTCGATCTCGTCCGGCGTCCAGACGGACCCTGTCGGGACGTGGTGCAAAGCGGATACGACCCCTTCGACGCCGGCCTGCATCATATCGTCGATAGAGACCTGATCCTTCGGGCCGAACCAGCGCCAAGTCTGCCGCATGAATGCTCCTCCTGCATAATCAGCCGCCCAACGGCGACCCCGTCATCAGATAGCACCACGCTTTGTTGTTGACTAGTATGGTAGTATGGTTCATTGCTTGGCGCGGAGGAGATCACCGTGAACGTGCGAGACGCATCGGCACTGCAAACACGTGACGAGGAACGAGGGCAGCCTGTTGGCCCGCGTCTCTATCGCCTGTTGCGTGAGCGTATCGTGAAGGGTGACCTCGTTCCGGGCACGCGGCTTTCCGAAGTCGATGTTGCGGCGTCCTATGCCGTCAGCCGCCAGCCGGTGCGCGAAGCTTTCATCAAATTGTCCGAGGAAAGCCTGGTCGAGATCCGGCCGCAGCGCGGCACCTATGTCAGCCAGATCAACGTTGCCGCCGTCATGTCCGCCCGGTTCGTGCGCGAAGCCGTCGAGGCGGACATCGTCCGGATTCTCGCGGCGCGGCCGAAAGAAGGGTTTCTGCGGGAGCTGGACGACCTGATCCTCCGCCAGCGCGCCACCGTCGAGGACGACGACCCCGCGACATTCATCCAGCTCGACGAACGGTTTCACCGGTTGCTGGCATCTGAAGCGGGGCAGGGTGCGAGCTGGGATATTCTGCAGCCGCTGAAGACGCAGATGGACCGCGTGCGTCATCTGAGCGCCAAGCAGTTTCCGTTGCGCCAGTTGCTTTCGCAGCACGAAGATGTCGTCCAGACGATCCGCAATGGCGACGGCGATGGCGCCGAAGGTGCGATGCGGTCGCATCTGCGGCAGATTCTCGACGATCTCCCAGCCGTGATCGCCGCCCTGCCTGCCTTCTTCGACGAACGTGTTGAAGCGTCATGAGTGTCGTGGTCCCCATCGCGCCATTCGACGTCGCCAACTTCGCTTCGTCCTTCGTGCCGCGCTGGCTGCAGCTTGCGCGTGACCGGGTGCATGGTGGCATCGTCGATCGTCTCGCCCTCGATGGTCGCCCGGTCGAAGGCGATGCGAAGACTACGCTCGTTCATGCGCGCATCGCGTTCACCCTCGCTCATCTCCATCTTGCCACCGGCGACCAGCGGTTGCTCGATGCAGCGATCGAAACGTACCGCTTTCTCGATGAGCGCCTCCGCGACGCGGACGGCGGTTACCGGTTCAGCGTTTCGCGCGACTGCCAGCCCTTGGCCGATCCGATGTCTCAGGTTCGCCGCACCTACGATCAGTCCTTCGTGCTCCTGGCGCTCGTGACCCTGCGAAAAGCCGCGCCGGATTCCGTCTCGCAACACCGGATCGACGAATGCTGGGACTTCATTGCGCAGCGCCTGACCGATCCCGGCACCGGTGCGCTCTGGGAAGACGATGTCATGGCGGCCGCGGGCGCCAAGCCTGGCGATCTGCGCGCCCAGAACCCGCACATGCACATGTTCGAGGCGCTGCTGCAGGCGTTCGAGATGACCGGCGATCGCCTCTGGCTGGAACGCGCGGAAGCCATGCTCGACGTCGGCCGTCGCTTTTTCATCGATGAAACGACCGGCGCGGTGCGCGAATTCGTCGGCCATGACCTGCAGCCTCTGGCCGACACGGATGGCGAGCGGCGCGAGCCGGGTCATCAGTATGAATGGGCCTGGCTGCTGCATCGCTACGCCGATCTGGCCGGCGTGAACGATGCGCGATCCTTGGCCGACCCGATGATCGCCTTCGTCGAGCGGCATGGGCTGGCACCGCACTCCGGTCCCTTGGAAGGCCTTCCTTTCGATGCGCTCGATGCTCGAGGTCAGGTCACCGAGAACACGCATCTTCTCTGGCCGTTGACGGAAGCCGGCAAATTCTACGCCGCCCGCCATGCACGCCTTGCTGACACCGGTGATGCAACGCGCGCACGCGGCCTCGCATCGATCATGGCTCGCCATTTCTTTGCGTCGGCTGCAGCAACCGGTCTGCCCGTCTGGGTGAACCGTCTCGATGCTGATGGCCGACCTGTCTGGTCCGAGGCCTTAAGCCGCCTGCTCTACCACGTGGCCATCTTCGTCACGGAAGGCGCCCGTGCGGGCCTCTGGACGCTGACGCCGCCCCCGACGGCTGAAAATCACTGAGAATGATCAAGGAGGAACGATCATGAACGTCACACTGAAGACACTTGGACTGACAACTGCGCTCGCGCTCGTAGCAGGCGTCGTCTCGGCACAGGAATTCTCGCTCAACCTCTCGACGTCACAGACGCTGCAGGACCCGCTGGTCATTGCCATGCAGGGTGCCGAACAGCGCATCGAGGAGCGCTCCGAGGGTCGCGTTGATGTCACGATCTACCCGAGCTCGCAGCTTGGCGAGGATAACGACGTTCTGGAGCAGATCCGCAACGGCGCGCCGATCGCGGCGCTCGTCGATGCTGGTCGCCTGGCACCTCTGCACGCCGAGCTCGGCATTCTGGCCGCGCCATATCTTGTCGACGACTACACGCAATACGCAGCGATCACCGATTCGCCCGTCTATGGCGAATGGGTCGAAGAGCTCGCAGAAAGCTCCGGCATCCGCCTCCTGAACTACAACTGGTTCCAGGGCACGCGTCAGATGATCACCAAGAAGGAGATCACCGCGCCGGCAGACCTCTCGGGCGTGCGCGTGCGCACCATCGATGCGCCGAGCTGGATCGCGACGGTCGAATCCATGGGTGCGACGGCAGCGCCGATGGCATGGTCCGAAGTCTATTCGGCGCTCCAGCTTGGGGCGATCGATGGCGCTGAAGCTCAGCTGACCGGTGCCTATGGCATCAAGCTCCACGAAGTCGCGACCAACATCGCCTTGACGAACCACATCCAGCTCTTCACGGGCCTGGCGACGTCTCAAGCCTGGTGGGAGTCGCTGCCGGAAGACATCCGCACGATCATCGACGAAGAGCTGAAGGCAGCCGGCGACGAGGCCACGCGCATGACCGTCGAACGCCTCGGCGAAGTGCAGACGGAGATGGAAGCGGCAGGCGTCGTCTTCAACGAAGTCGACATGGCACCCTTCCGCGACGCAACGGCCTCCGTCTACGAAGAAGTCGGCTTGGTGGAAGCCCGCGAGGCTCTGCAGCCATACCTCCCGTCCGCCCAGTAAGACGGATTTGACCTGAGTTTCGGGCGGTCGTCAGGACCGCCCGAACGACTCCTACGATGGGCAGCGAGGCTCCGATGTCCGTATTTTGGAAGATCTATGACCGCATCGAGCTCGTGCTCGCGCTCGCGCTGCTTGCCGCGACGGTTCTGGCCGTGTTGTTGACGGCCATCGGTCGGTCGATCGGCACGCCGATCACGTCCGGTCCGCAATTCGCACAGCTCTTTCTGATCTGGACATGCATGGTCGGCGCCGATCTGACGGCCAAGCATGGCGAACACATCCGCGTTTCCGCACTCCCCGATATCTTGCCGGTGCCGCTGCGCCGTTGGGTTGCTGGCTTCAACCTGCTGCTGATGCTCGTCTTCCTGGGTTTCGTCGCCAAGCTCGGTTTCGATCTCTCAGTTGGTAACTGGCAGCGCACGCTTGGGGCCTCCGGGCTGAGTTACGGCCTCGTCACGCTCGCCCTGCCCGTCGGCTCGGCTCTCTTAGCCATTTCGTTCATTCGTCGATTCTGGGCCAAGGGGCTCATTGCGTCATACGAGCCCACTCAAGAGGCCAAGGAAGGCGTCCTATGATCTCCGCTCTGATCCTCGCGGCTGCTCTTGGCCTGATCATCCTCGGCATGCCCGTCGCCTTTGCGATCGGCATTGCCGGCTCCAGCTATTTCCTTCTGCCCTCGGTCTTTCTGCCGGAAAGCACGGCAGTCCAGCGCATCGTGGCCGCAAGCCAGTCCTTCCCGCTTCTGGCGGTGCCACTTTTCATCTTGCTCGGCAATCTGATGAACAGCGCGGGCATCACGCCGCGGCTCGTCGCGCTGGCGACAACAGTTGCCGGCTGGATGCGCGGCGGGCTCGCGCAGTCGACGCTCATCCTCTCCGCGCTGATGGGCGGCATTTCGGGTTCGGCAGTCGCCGATGCCGCCATGCAGGCGCGCATTCTCGGAAACCCGATGATCCAGCAGGGCTACAGCCGCGGCTTCACCGCTGCCATTCTGTCCGTCGGAGGGCTCATCACCGCGACGCTCCCGCCAAGCCTCGGGCTTATCCTCTACGGCTATCTCGGGGAAGTCTCGATCGGCCGTCTGTTCATCGCCGGCGTCGTGCCTGGCGTCCTGCTGACCATCGTGCTGATGGTCACGACATGGATGGTGGCCGTCAAGCGTGACTACCAGCCGATCAACGATCGCTACCCGACGCTGCGCGAAGTGGGCCAGGAATTCTGCAAGAGCTTCTGGGCGGTCATGTTTCCCGTCTGGCTCCTCGTCGGAATCCGGTTCGGCTATTTTACCCCGTCGGAAGCGGGTGCTTTCGCCGTCGCCTATGCGTTGATCGTCGGCTTCTTCATTCACCGACAGATGACGATCGCCGGCTGCATCGACGCCATGATGAAGAGCATCAACGATATCGGCATGATCATGCTGATCATCCTCTTCTCCGGCACCTTCGGCTACGTCATCACCTTCGAGCGCGTCCCGCAATCGATCGCCGAGGTGGCCTTGACGACCCTGTCCGACCCGACGGTGCTGCTCTTCGTCATCGCCGGCTTCCTGCTCGTCCTTGGCATGCTGGTGGAAGCGACGGTTCTCGTCATGCTCCTGACACCGATCCTCGTTCCGGTCGTCACGGCCGCGGGCGTGGATCCCGTGCATTTCGGACTGGTGATGATGACGCTCGTCACCTTCGGCGGAATGACGCCGCCCTTCGGCGTGTCCATGTTCGCGGTCTGCGGGATTTTGAACTGTTCCTACAAGGACTATTCGATCGAACTCATTCCGCTCGCGCTTGCGGTCCTCCTGCTCGTCGCGATCATGATCCTGTTTCCAGAGATCGTTCTGTTCCTCCCCAACTGGCTGATGTAATGGCGCTTCATCCCGACCGATTGTTTCCAACCGACGCGGCGACGCGTGGCATCGCCCGTGCGCTCTACGAGACGGTTGCCGACCTGCCGATCGTCTCTCCGCACGGTCACACCGATCCGCGCTGGTGGGCGACGAATGAGGCATTCAGCGATCCGGCGACGCTGTTCGTCACGCCGGACCATTACGTTACCCGCATGCTCGTCAGCCAGGGCGTCTCGTTCGAGGCGCTCGGCATCGGACAAGGGGCCGAAACCGATCCCCACGCGATCTGGCGTACATTTGCGTCGAACTTCCATCTCTTCGCCGGCACGCCCTCCAAGCTTTGGATCGAGCATGCTTTGGAGAACGTCTTCGGGTTCTCGGAGCGACTTCAATCGGAAACCGCCGATGCCGCCTATGAGCGCATTCAGGCCGTGTTGCAGGAGGATCGCTTCCGGCCTCACGGGCTCTATGACCGGTTCAACATCGAGGTCATCGCGACGACCGATGGTGCCTTGGACGATCTGCAATGGCACCGACAGATCCGCGAGTCTGCGTGGCACGGGCGCGTCGTGCCGACCTATCGTCCCGATGCGGTAACGGACCCCGACCAGCCTGGCTTTGCGGATAACCTGGAAAAGCTGGCAGAAGTCTCGGGCATGTCGACAGTGACATGGGCCGGCTATCTCGACGCTCACCGCGCGCGGCGTGCCGCTTTCCGGGAGTTGGGCGCGACGGCGACGGACCACGGACATGCAACGCCGCGCACCGCCAACATGCCGCAGAACGAAGCCGCAAGCCTTTACGAACGTGCCCGCACCGGACGCCTGGGCACGGGCGAGGCCGAACTTTTCCGTGCGCAGATGCTGACCGAGATGGCGCGCATGTCTGCCGAAGACGGCATGGTCATGCAGCTCCATTGCGGCTCGCACCGCAACCACTCCCGCTCCGTTCTTGCCGACTATGGGCGTGACCGCGGTTTCGATATCCCGGTTCCTGTCAGCTTCACCGAAGCGCTGAAGCCGATGCTCGATGCGGTGGGTCTGGAGCCTCAGCTACGGGTGATCCTCTTCACTCTGGACGAGACGACCTACACGCGAGAACTCGCACCGCTTGCCGGTGCGTGGCCGTCACTCGTGCTCGGCCCGCCCTGGTGGTTCCACGACAGCTTCGAAGGCATCCGTCGCTATCGTCAGCAGGTCACCGAGACGGCGGGCTTCTACAACACGGCCGGTTTCAACGACGACACACGCGCCATCACCTCGATCCAGGCACGCCACGATGTCGCGCGACGGACCGACTGCGCCTTCTTGGCCGAACTGGTCACGTCGCACCGCATGGAAGAAGACGAGGCCTTTGCGATCGCGCAGGATCTTGCGGCCGGTTTGGCAAGGAAGGCATATCGGTTAGGCTGAGCGCTCGAAACGCTTCACGCCAGACGAGACGGAGACGTGCCGTGGCCTCCTATGAGCTTCTGTACTGGTCGGTGCCGTTTCGCGGCCAGTTCGTGCGCGCGATCCTTGCCCATGCCGGCGTGGAATGGACCGAGTGGGATGAACCCCCGATCGCGGAACTGATGGACGCCAATGTCTTCGACATGCCGGTCCCCTTCATGGGCCCTCCGGTTCTCATCGACAGCGAAAGTGGCTTCGCGGTCTCCCAGATGCCCGCGATCGTGTTCTATCTCGGCGAGAAACTGGATCTTCTGCCAAAGACGCCGGAGTTGCGCGCCTTGACCATGAAAGTGGTCAACGACGCCAATGACGTGATCGACGAGCTGACGCTCAATGGCGGCCAGGCCATGTGGACAGAAGAGCGGTGGCAGGACTTCCTCCCCCGTCTACGTAAGTGGATGACGTTCTGGGAAGTGCTGGGCACGAAGCACGGCCTGACGGCCGATGACGGATATCTGCTTGGCGGGTCCGCTCCGGGGATCGCCGACATCGTCACGGCAACGCTCTGGACCACGATCGCCGATCGCTTCGACCGGATCGAGAAGATGCTGGCGGAGACGGCGCCGCACACCTTGGCCTTGTCGCGCAGGGTGTCATCTCACCCGGCACTGGTGAAACTCAACCAGCAAACCCGGAGCGCCTATGGCGACGATTATGCAGGCGGCCAAATCGGGGCCTCCATGGCGTCGGTCCTCACGTCCGAGAGTGGATGAAGGTTAGGCGTCGCTTGCATCTAAAAGCTCTGATCGCAGCCATGCGGCGAAGGTGGCCATCGCGGGTGTCACCGCCTTCCCTACCGGGCGCGTGAGATAATAGGAGCCCGCTGAAACTGCCACATCGTAGGGGCGGACCAGACGACCGATCGAAATCTGCCGGCTGAACATGGCGGAGGGCAGCAGCGCCACGCCGAAACCATCAGCCGCCAGTTCTGCAAGCGCAATCGACGAGTCGAGCACCGGGCCGTTGAGCGGCGGGCAGGCTATGCCGGCTGCCTCGAACCACTGCTCCCACTCGTCCTTGCGATAGCTGCGCAGCAGCGTCTCCCGGGTAAGGTCGTCCGGAACACGCAGGCGCTTTGCAACATCGGGTGCACAGAGCGGCGTCATCGGCGCGGCAAGCAGCGGCTCCGCCTCCAGTCCGGTCCACGATCCGGCGCCGAAGCGAATGGCCATGTCGAGGCCTTCGCGCGTGATCTCCACGCGGTTGTTGTTGGTCGAGATGCGCAGATCGATCTCCGGATGCGCCTCGTTGAAATGCCCGATCCGCGGCATCAGCCAGCCCAGCGCGAATGTCGTGACCACACCCATCTGCAGCACCTCGATGTGGTGCTTGCCCCGCACGCGATCGAGCGCGCGCGCCATGGTATCGAACCCGTGCTCAAGAACGGGAAACAGCGCCGAGGCTTCTTCCGTCGGTAAGAGCCCGAGCGATGTGCGGCGAAAGAGCGTCGTGCCGAGCATGTCCTCCAGCCGCGCGATCTGATGGCTGACGGCCGCCTGCGTCACACGCAGTTCGATGGCGGCACGCGTGAAGCTCCCTTGCCGCATCGCGACTTCGAACACACGCAAGGCGTTGAGCGGAATGTCGTGACGATCCATCGGGTATTACCTGAGCTCATGGCAGATCGAAGAATTTGTCGTCTGCCACTGTTTTGGAGCGCGGTCTATGCATTCGCCATCAGTTTATCTGATGCACCGCGCCGATAAGAGCGATGCACATTTTGCGACCAGATGAGGGAAACTGCCGATGACGCCACGTTCGATTGTCTCACAGACAGCCATTGCCGCCTTCACCATGGGCTTATTGTTTGCCGGGGCGGCCAATGCCCAAGATGCCAATGCGCGGCTTCAGGAGGTCGTCTCGACGATCGAGGAAAACTTGGATGCCCGCGTCGGAATCGTCGTGCGTGACAGCGGCTCGGACTGGCAGTGGGCGCACCGGGAAGACGAGCGGTTCCTGATGAACAGCACCTTCAAATCCGTGCTGTGCGGCGCGGTCCTTCAGCGCGCCGAGATAGGAGAGCTGGCACTCACAGAGACACTCGAGATCGAGGCGTCGGACATTCTTGACTATGCGCCCGTGGCGGAGACCCGTGTCGGAGAAAGCATGACGATCGGAGAGCTGTGCCTGGCGACGCTCGACATGAGCGACAACACGGCCGCCAATCTGCTGATCGGTCGGCTAGGCGGACCCCAGGAGGTCACTGCCTTCATGCGCAGCCTCGGCGACAGCGTCACCAGGCTTGACCGCTTGGAGCCGGAGATGAACTCCTTTGCCGAAGGAGATCCACGCGACACCACGACACCCGCTGCCATGGCGGCGAGCTGGGAAACGATGCTGCTCGGCGACGGCTTGTCCCCTGCGTCACAAGCACAACTGATCGAATGGATGAGCATCGGGGGTGTGACGGGCGCGCTGCTGCGCGCAAGCACGCCCGAGGATTGGCTGGTGGCAGACAAGTCCGGCAGCGGCAACCGGACGCGCAATCTCGTGGCCATGGTCACGCCACCCGATGAAGCGCCCTATGTGGTCTCGATCTATCTCTCCGACACGACGGCTGACTTCCAGGCTCGCAATGCCGCAGTGACGGAGATCGGGGCAGCGATCGTTGATCTGATCGAAGCGCGCTGAACCAACACGTCCCGCTTGAACCTGACTATTATCAGTAAGTCCAAGCTTACGTAGCCAGAAAACCCCGCGCCAGTGCCTTGAAGGCTTCGACGGTGCGGGGCAGGATCTTTTTGGGATCGGTGCTGGCGGCGACGTAGAGAGCCGCGTTCAAGGCCGCGCCGTTCAGCAATCGTGCCGCGGCTTCGATGTCCACGGGTTTGAGCCGGCCCTCCTCGGCCAGTGCCATGAGCGCCCGCCGGGTTTCTGCAAGGCAGGCATTCTGGCTTGGCCACGCCGACGGGTCGCCGAGAACGGCTGGGCCGTCGAGCAGCACGATGCGTTGGATTTCGGGATCGAGCGCAAGCTCGATATAGGCAGCTCCTTCGGCCTCCAGGGCAGCCCAGGTATCCTCGGCACCGGACGCGGCCTGTCTTGCCTTCGCCGCCATCTCGCCGTCGACCTGCGCCACCACCGCGGCCAACAGGCCCTTCTTATCCCCGAAATTATGATAGAGCGCGCCGCGCGTAAGCCCGGCATCCGCCGTCAGATCGTCCATCGACGCATCGGCAAAACCCTTTTCGGCAAAGGCCTTGCGCCCGGCCGAAATCAGCTTGGCACGCGTTTCTTCCATCATTGCGGCGCGGCTTTTCCCGGACATCCCCATCCTCGCAAAAATCCAAAATTCGAAGCATGGCTTGACATACGGTGCGTATGTCAACATCTTGCATACGCAACGTATATGAAAGCAGCTTCCCTTGGGAAGCTCCCAATTTTGAAAGGGCCTTGACCCATGACTGTTCGTGAACCCGTTTATCCCGCCGGCCGTCACCAGCTTTACGACGCGCACGGCTATTCGCCTGCTATCAAGTCCGGCGACTTCCTGTTCGTTTCGGGTCAAGTGGGCAGCCGGGACGATGGCTCGCCCGAGCCTGATTACCAAGCCCAGGTTCGGTTGGCGTTCAAGAACCTGAAGGCGACGCTGGCAGCGGCGGGCGCCACCCTCGACGACGTCGTCGACGTGACGAGCTTCCACACCGATCCTGAAACCCAGTTCGAGCCTTTTCTCGCGCTGAAGTCCGAGGCCTTTCCGGAAAAGCCCTATCCGAACTGGACGGCGATCGGTGTGAACTGGCTCGCCGGGTTCGACTTCGAAATCAAGGTCATTGCCCGCATTCCGGCAGCGGCCTGACCGCCAACTGCACGTCTTCTTCAGCCAATGGCGTCACTGGGGCAAACTCACTGGAGGGATGGCTTGCGGCTCGTTCACCAGCCGGCGCGCAGCCAGCCAGCTCAAGAAAGCCATGGCGCCGGCCGTGGCGAGGCAAAGCGGCAATCCGCCGGCCTGATAGCTCAGGCCGGAGAGCAGCGTTCCGAGAAGCCTGCCCGCGGCATTCGCCATATAGTAGAAGCCGACGTCACGCGTGATGCGCGTGGCGTCACCGAAGGCGAGGATCAGATAGGAATGCACCGCGGAATTGATCGCGAACACGTAGCCGAACGCGAACAGACCGCCGATCAGGAAGACGGTGAGCCAAGGGGCCGGCTCGCCTGATAGCCAGGCGCTGGCGGCGAGAATAAGAGGGATCGGCACGAGGCACCCGGCCCACCAGACGGCCTTGCGGGCGACCTCTGCCTCCGAAAGTGTTGCGGCCTTGAGAATGCGCGGGGCTGCCGCCTGCACGAATCCATAAAGGATGATCCAGGCAGCAAGGAACCCACCGATCACAAAGAAGGCCCAGCGCCGGCCTTCGTCGGTCCCATCGGACAACACGGCCTGGAAATAGATCGGCACGCCGACCACGAACCAGACATCGCGAGCGGCGAACAGGAACATGCGGGCAAGCGACAGCCTATTGACGCGTGGGTCGGACGAACGCCAGGCCCCGAATTTGGCGCTCTTGTCCTTTGCCGGCAGGCCGGGCGGTAGAAAGAGAGCGACGGCGATGAGGATGACGAGCAGGATCGCGGCCATCGCCCAGATTGCGGCTTCGAACCCGGCGAGTGCGAGCAGTGCCGCGCCAAGGAAGAAGCCGAGCCCTTTGACGGCGTTCTTGGAGCCCGTCAAAAGCGCGACCCAGCGGAACAACGTGCCGTCGCCTTGGGGCGCGAGCAGCTTGACCGCGGATTTGGACGACATTTTCGACAGGTCCTTGGCCACGCCCGACACGCCCTGCACGGCCATGACGAATGCCACGGAGGCGGCGACGCCCCAGGCGGGATCCAGCTGTGTTAGAACGACGAGCGCCAGGATCTGCAGCGTCAGCCCGGCGTAGAGCGTTGATGCGAGGCCGAAGCGCGCGGCGAGCCACCCGGCATAGAGATTGGTGACGATCCCCGCGACTTCGTAGAGCAGGAAGAGCCAGGCCAACTGGATCGGTGTGAAGCCGAGGCCGTTGAAGTGCAAAAGCACCAGCATGCGCAGCGCGCCGTCCGAGAGCATGAATGCCCAGTAGGACGCCGTGACGGCAACATAGGCACGCATGGGACGAGCGGCGCTCACATCGAGCCTGCCATCATCCGGACGATATCGGCGAGCCTGCAGGCATAGCCCCACTCATTGTCGTACCAGGCATAGATTTTCACCTGCGTTTCGTTCACCACCATCGTCGATGGGCCATCGATCACGCCGGAGCGGCGGTCATTGGTGTAGTCGCAGCTGACCAGAGGCCGGCTTTCGAAGCCGAGGATGCCGTTGAGCGGCCCGTCAGAGGCGGCCTTGAACAGGGCGTTCACCTCCTCCACCGTCGTCGGACGCTCGACCTCGAAAACGCAGTCCGTCAGCGATGCATTGAGAAGCGGCACCCGCACCGCATGGCCGTTCAGGCGTCCCTTGAGTTCGGGATAGATCAGCGTGATCGCGGTTGCGCTGCCCGTGGTCGTAGGGATCAGGTTCATGAGGGCGGAACGTGCGCGGCGCATGTCCTTTGCCGGCCGATCGACAATCGTCTGCGTGTTTGTCACGTCATGGATCGTGGTGATCGAGCCGTGGCGAATGCCGATCGACTCGTGGATGACCTTCACGACCGGCGCGAGGCAGTTCGTCGTGCAACTCGCCGCCGTGACCAGCCAATGTTGATCCTTGTCGTAGAGATCGTGGTTGATGCCATAGACGAGGTTCAGCGCTCCGCCATCCTTCACCGGTGCGGACACCACGACCTTCTTTGCTCCGGCTGAACGATAAGGCTCGACCTTCGCCGCCGTCTTGAAGACCCCGGTGCAGTCGATCACGAGATCGACGCCGAGTTCGGCAAGCGGCAGCGCCTCGATCGTCTTTTCCCGGGTCAGCCGTATCCGCTTGCCGTCCAGAATGAGATGATCGTCGTCATGCGCGATCGGCACGTTCCAGCGTCCATGGACACTGTCGAACTCCATGAGAAGCGCGTGCTGCGCAGCGTCGCCCATAGCATCGTTGACGAGAACGATGTCACCGCCGGCCCCACTGTCGATCAGGTCCCGCAGGACAAGTTTGCCGATGCGGCCGAGGCCGTTCAATGCGATGCGGGTCATGGCTGCCAGATCCGTTTTTCGAAATGTCGATGAGGATGCCGGACCAGCGTAAGCCGTCCAACATCATATCCATAATTCCCGAATAAACGAATTAATGCTCCCGGGCAAGGCCGCCTTTAATGACGCAACGGCTGATCTTCACCCTCGGCAACGGCGTTCGACCGAGAGCGGAAGACGGCGGTTGAAGCCGATGACAGCGCTCCGAAGCTCACCGCAGTCGCAAGAGACAGCCAGAGATAGGCAAAGGCCCAGCCCGCAATCACGTCGCTCGGCCAATGCGTGCGGAGATAGATGCGGCTCAGTCCCACCAGAACCGTCAGACCGATCGCTGCGCCCAGAGCGCAGATTTTGGGCAGTCGATAGGGCGTGGCGCGAATCGCAAACACCGCGATCGAGCCGAAGAGCAGCGCCGCAAGCAGCGCGTGCCCCGAGGGAAAGCTCGTATGCAGCATGGAATAGGAGCCGGGCAGATGGTGCGGGCGCAGCCAGGCGAAAGCGGCCTTGGCGACATAGCCGGCAACAGCGCCTCCGGCGATGCCGACGATCAGAAAGATGGCGGCCGAAAAATGGCGCGCCAGCACTGCATAGGTGAGCATGGCGGCTGCGAAGCTCGCGACGATTTCCGGACTGCCGAGTGCCGTAAAGCTCCAGGCGAGGGATGCGATCCTGCCCTCTCCCTCAATGGCGCCGAAGGGATCGGGCAGGCCGAAGAGAAGGATGCGGTCGACCGCGTGGACGTTCGCCAGAAATTCCAGCGTCGCGAGGATGAAAACGAGAAGCGCAAGCGCCAGGGATAAGTTTCGCAAAGCGCCATCACCATGCCGGCGGGGCCAAGAGCCCGCGAGAACGAGCCCGATGATTGCCGACCGCCGTCAAGGAAGCGTTAAAGCACGCTCGTGATCATGCGGATGCTGGTCAGCGCCAGGAACGCTGCAAAGCAGTAGCGCAAAGCTGCCGGCGAGATCGAATGCGCGATGCGCGCGCCGAGCGGTGCGGTCAGCATCGATGCTGGAATGATCGCGATCAGGCCGGCGAGGTTGACGTAGCCGAGCGAAAATGGCGGCAGGTCTTCGACGCCGAGACCGAACCAGATATAGCCGATCGTGCCCGGGATCGCGATGATCAGGCCGATCGCCGACGCGGTGCCGACCGCCTTGCGGATCGGATAGGCGAAAAACGACAGGATCGGCACCGACAGCGTTCCTCCGCCGATGCCCATCATCACCGAGAACAGACCGATGATCGTTCCGAGCAGCTCCTTCAGCGGGCTTTTCGGCATCTCGCGCTTCTGGGAGGCTTCCGAAGGCTTGAACGCCATGTTGATCGCAACGAGTGCGGCAACCACGGCGAAGACGATGGTCAGCACTTCGCCCGAGACATTGCCGCCGATGACGGTGCCGACGATGACGCCGAAGGCGACCGCCGGGCCCCATCGCTTGAGAAGGTCGGTATCGACGCTTCCCTTCTTCCAGTGCGAACGCGCCGACATGAACCCCGTGAAGATGATCGTCGCGAGCGACGTGCCCACCGCCACATGCATGCGCACTTCTTCCTCGATGTCGAGACCGATGAAGACGAAGAACAGGACCGGCACGATGACGATGCCGCCGCCAACGCCGAGCAGGCCGGAGATGATACCGGCGATCGCACCGGTGACGACAAGGATACCGATGAGCGTGAGCGCTTCGGTCAGGCCAACGTCGAGCATGGAAGGGGTCCTGGGAAGAAGTGTGGGAGGATGAAGAAGAAAAGGCGGCGCAGTCGCGCCGCCCTTATAGCCTGAAAGACGGTCGCGTCTCAGAGAACCTTGACGGTGATCTCGCCGACGCCGGCGACCTTGCCGACCATCGTGTCGCCCTTGTTGACGGCACCGACGCCGGACGGCGTACCGGTCATGATCATGTCGCCCGGCTGCAGCTCGAAATACTCCGAAAGGATCGAGATCATTTCCGGCACTTTCCAGAGCAGCTGGTTGAGGTCACCGGTCTGGCGGCGCTCGCCATTGACGTCGAGCGTCACTTCACCTTCCGTCGGATGACCGATCTTCGACGCCGGAACGATGGCGCCGCAGGGTGCGGACTTCTCGAAGGATTTGCCGACTTCCCACGGACGGCCGAGCTTCTTGGCTTCGCCCTGAAGGTCGCGGCGGGTCATGTCGAGGCCGACGCCGTAGCCGTAGACGTGGTCGAGCGCGCTATCGACCGAGATATCCTTGCCGCCCTTGTGAAGCACCACGACAAGTTCGATCTCGTGGTGCACGTCGGACGTCTTGGTCGGATAGGGGAAGTCTTCGCCGTAGGTCACGTTGGAAGGCGACTTGAAGAAGAAGAACGGAGGCTCCTTGTCCGGGTCGTGGCCCATCTCGACGGCATGGGCGGCGTAGTTGCGGCCGATGCAAAAGACGCGGTTGATCGGGAAGAGCTCATCGCTGCCTTCGACCGGCAGGGCGACGATTTGGGGAGGAGAGACCACGTAGGTCTGTTCCGCCGGCTTCTTCAATGCACTTTCTGACATGGTCAACTCCTGACTCCTGCGTAGTATTCGACACGCTTCTCAAGCTTTGCAACGAGTTCCGCAAGAGTGAGCGCGATGGTGAAAAGGATCAACACCAGGGCCCAGAAGTGGGCCATGAGGAAGTTCTGCTGGTACAGCTGGAACAGCGCGCCGACACCGATGATCGAGACCAGAAGCTGGCCGATGACGACGCCCTTGACGCCGCGGATCATGCCAAGCCGGATGCCGGCCAGAATTTCGGGCAGTGCTGCCAGAAGCACCATTTTGAAGCGCTCGGCGCGCGAGGCACCGAAAGAGCGCGACATTTCCATGAGCGACGGCGAAATGCTGAGCACGCCGGCGCGGGTATCGAGAACGATGATCCAGACCGCGAACATGAAGACCGTGACGATGACGGTCGGCGTGCCGAGGCCGAAAAGGATCATGAACACCGGCACGAGTGCCGAAAGCGGAGCCGACAGGAAGGTGTTCACCCACATGTTCAGCATCTTGTCGGCCGCGGGCACCAGGCCCATCAGGAAGCCGAGCGGGATGCCGACAGCGATCGCGAGGGCGAGGCCGCCGAGATACGACTGCACCGTGATGCGCATCGCTTCGCCGAAGCTGCGCGACGTGACGACGTCGCCGAGCGCGGCAAGCACTTCCGTGAACGGCGGAAACAGCATCACCAGTTCGAAGCGGCCGATGATTTCCCAGATGATCACCCAGACGAGGAGCGAGGCCATCTTGGGCATTTTGAACCCGAAGAGTGTCATGACCTACTCCACATATTTCCGGATGCCCTGCCAGATCTGCTCGACCGTATCCAGGTAGACGTCGTTACGGCGCAGATCGTCCGGGTTGATGCCCTTCGGGATCGCCGGGTCGATGATCTCCGAGATGCGGCCGGGACGCGGCGACAGCATGATGATGCGGTCGGAAACATAGACCGCTTCTTCGATGGAGTGAGTGACGAAGAGAAACGTCTTCTTCTCGACCTCGCGCAGGCGGAAGAGGTCCTCCTGGAACTTGCGGCGCGTCTGCTCGTCGACGGCCGAGAAAGGCTCGTCCATGAGAAGAACGTCGGCGTTGACGGCGAGCGCGCGGGCAAGCCCGACGCGCTGGCGCATGCCGCCCGAAAGCTCGTGCGGATACTTCTTCTCAAAGCCTGCAAGCCCGACCTCGGCGATGTAGTGCCGCGCCTTGTCCTCACGCTCCGAGCGCGGCACGCCCTGCATCTTCAGGCCGAAGGCGGCATTGTCCATCACGCTTGCCCATGGCATCAGCGCGAAATCCTGGAACACGAAGGCGCGCTCCGGGCCGGGGCCGGTCACCGGCTTGCCCTTCACGAGCACTTCGCCGGCGGTCGGCTGCAGCAGGCCGGCAACGATCTTGAGCAGCGTGGTCTTGCCGCAGCCCGATGGGCCGAGAAGGCTGGTCAAATGGCCGGTTTCGAAGGCGATGTTGATATTGTCGAGGGCGACCACGTCATTGCCGTAGACCTTCGACACCCCCCGCACTTCGATGATGGGGTTGGAGGGTTTGGTCACGGGCGTCGGTTCCTCGTATGTCTTTGCAAGGGCCAGGCTCATTTCGAACTCCGCTTTTCAGGCCTGAACAGCTTGGCCTCGATCCATTGAAGGGTGCTGACGGCGATGATCGCGAACAGCACGATCGACGCGATCGTCGCGTACATGTGGGCGAAATTGGCGACCGACCGGTGGTAGGTGATGAGGTCGCCGATGCCGGTCGGCGTGATGAGGAGCTCGGCCAGGACGACGCCCGAGAAGCCTTCGGCAACGCCGAGCCGCAAGCCGGCGAACATCATCGGGCTCGCCGCCGGAATGACGATCTGGAAGATCTGCTGGCGGCGGTTGCCCATGAAGGAATGGCACATGGACACGAGCGATGGCGGCACGTTGCGCACGGCCTTGTAGCTGTTGATCGCGATGACAGGCAGCGACAGCATGACGACGGCGAGCACCTTGGACGCCAGGCCGATGCCGTAGACGAAGGTGATGAGAGGGATCAGCGCCGCCATCGGCGCCGCCTGCATGACGATGAAGACCGGCAGCGTGAACCATTCCACGTCGCGGCGCAGGCCCATGGCCACCCCGGCGGAAATGCCGACGATCAGCGAGAAGGAGAGCCCGATGACGAGCGGTTCCAGCGTGCGCAGATAGGCGGCACCCATGGAGCCATCGGCCACCATTTCGAAGAAGGCCGAAACGGTCGCGCTGAAGGTCGGGAAGGAGAAATTGAAGCCCGTCCGTCCGGCATATTCCCAAAGCGCGGCAAAGATCACCACCGATAGGATTTTCCAGAAGAGCGTCACTTCGCCGATGCGGCTCCAGATCGTCGGAGCGTCGCGCCGGGGGCCGGCGAAGGCCGGTTGGGCGGTCGGTGAATAAGACATGGATGAACCTGTGATCGTTTCCAAAAATCAACCGCGGAGACGGAGCGGTCGGTTTGCGCCGACCATGCCCCGCGGCCAGGAACCCCTCGCGCCACGGGTGACGCGAGGGGGCAGGCTCAGTCTCAGTTCTTGGCCGCGTTCAGCGGATCGAAATCCCAGTACATGCTCTCGTCGACATCGCCTTCCGGCGCATCGACCTGTCCGGCGGCTGCGAGGAACTCGAGATCGTCGGTCACGTCTTCCGGCGTGCCGCCATCGGTCGGGAACACGCCGCTTTCAGCCGATTCCGTGAAGTAAGGGGTGATCTCTGCGACCGCCTGTTCCGGCAGGTCCGGCAGGAGGTCGTACTGCGTGCGAAGTTCCGCGACGATACCCGGGTTCTCGTTGATCTCGTTCCAGGTGCGCAGCATCTCTTCGACGAAGATCGAAACGTCTTCCTCGCGCTCGTTCAGGAAGTCGGCATTGGCATAGAGCGCTTCGTCGGTGGCATTGACGCCGTCGAGCGGGAGACGGGCGAACTTGCCGCCGCCCTGCTGCTCCAGGAGACGGAAGGCCGAGCTGTCGACGATCGATGCGTTGATCGTGCCCTGCAGCAGCGCGCCGGCACGCACTTCGGCGCCCGGAACATAGGAGATGCCGGAATAGGTGATGCCGTGCTGCTGCTCCATCAGGCGCATCAGCGCTTCGGTGCCGGAGCCGCGCGAATGGACGGTGACTTCCTGGCCGTCGAGGTCTGCCCAATCCTGGTAGACTTCCGTGTTGACGACCGGGAAGAAGAGCAGCGTGCTCATCTGGTAGAACATGCGGATCGGCGCATTGGAATTCTGGATGAAGGCATAGGGCGCGCCGACGCCGATATCGGCCTGGCCACCGACGACGGCCTGCGTGGCGACGTCTTCGGAGTTGAAGAAGGTGAGTTCCATCGGAACGCCGCGCTCCTTCGCGCGCTCCATAGCGATCAGCAGGCCGAGGCTCTCGATGCTGGCAATGTCGCCCATGGCGACCCGCACGGGCTCGCCGGTCTGGGCGTGAGCGCCGGCCGACAGTCCGACGATCGATGCCGTGGCCAGACAGGCTGCGGCTGCGGATTTCAAGAGACTGCGCTTGATCATGTGGTTTCCTCCCGTGACATGACGATCTCAATCCGGCAGCAGGTCCTCCAACCTTGGCCAATCCGGATATTGGTTAAATCAAATCACCGAATTGGTTGAGCGTCAAGCAGCATCGCGCAACAGTGTTGTCGGACCTGAAAGCAGGGTTTTACGACAGACTTGCGGCACTGCAGCGTTAGACGGCGCTCAGCAGATCGATTGACAACGCCAGATCGATGCGTCATGTCTGAACCAATTCAAGATTGGTCAAACCGCCGGGAGAGCGATTTGCACGGCCAGTTCAGCGACATTGACGGCAAGCATGATCCGGCGGCAGACGCGAACGGTGCAACCCTGGTGCAGTTGCGCGCCTGGTTGACGCGGCACGATTTTCCGCCGGATACAAAGCTGCCGGCAGAACGCGAGCTGGCCGAGATCCTTGGCGTATCCCGCGGCGACCTGCGCAAGGCACTGGCGACACTGGAGGCAGAAGGCCAGCTCTGGCGCCATGTCGGCAAGGGCACGTTTACGGGATCGCGCGCGATCGAGGTGATGAGCCTTGCCGAGATCGATCGTCAGACCAATCCCGCCGAAGTCATGCGCACGCGGCTTCTCATCGAGCCGCTGATCGCGCGCGAAGCTGCGCTCAACGCGACATCGGACGACCTCGATGCGCTGCGCCGCTGCGTCAACCGCACACACCAGGCAGCCACCTGGCGGCAATACGAGACGGCCGACAACGAGCTGCATCGCCGGATCGCGGAAGCGAGCGGAAACAGGCTGTTGCTGGCGCTCTTCGATGCGCTGAACGCCGTGCGCCGCGCCGTCGTCTGGGGCATGTTGCGCACCAATACGGACCGTCCACCGGAAACGCACCATTCCTTCGCCGAGCACGACCGCATCATCGAGGCGATCGAAAAGCGCGACATCGAAGGTGCGGGGCGCGAGATGTACCTGCATCTTCGCGCAGTGGAGCGAAATCTCATGGAACGCGGTCTCCCGCGTTGAGATCGCCGCCGTCGCACCCGCTCGCCGCCGGGTCGCAAACCGCCCGCAATTGAATGCCTGCCAGATCGGACCGAGCAATGACGAATGGTGAAGCAACTGTGCGACGCGTCGCTCTCATCACCGGAGCGGCGCAGGGGCTTGGCGCTGCCATTGCCAAAGCGCTCCACGGTGCCGGTCATCGCGTGATCTTCGCCGATATCGATGTCGCAAAGGTCGAAAGCGTCGTTGCCGGATTGCAAAGCGAAGATGCGGCCGCGGTCCCGATCGACGTGCGCGACAAACCGTCGATCGAAAGAGCCGCTGCCATCTGCGAAGAGCGCTTCGGACCCGTCGAGATCCTCGTCAACAACGCGGCGCTCACGCGCGCCACCGATTTCTTCGATCTCTCGATCGACGAGTGGGACGACCTGATGGCCGTCAATCTGCGCTCGCACTTCCTGACGGCGCAGGTGATCGCAGCGGGAATGATGGAGCGCGGCTTCGGGCGCATCATCAACATGACCTCTGTGGCCGGCCAGCGCGGCGGCCCCGGCGTCCAGGGCCTGCACTATGCCACGTCGAAGGCGGGGATTATCGGTGCGACCCGCTATCTTGCTCAGCTCTTCGCGGAAGGCGGCGTCACCGTAAACGCCATTGCGCCGGGGCCGATCCAGACAGAACAGACGGCGCTCGCACCGCCGGACCGGGTCGCCCGCGTTGCGGCGCAGGTGCCGCTGAAGCGCTTCGGCAACCCGTCGGAAGTGGGTGCACTTGCGGTCTATCTCGCATCGGATGCGGCCGGCTTCGTCACCGGAGCGACCATCGACATCAATGGCGGCATCCTGATGCGCTGAGACGCGGTCCCAACCGGTTGATTCGAAAGGGCGAGGTCTAGTGCATGTCCCGCTTGGCGCGTGCCTGGGTCTCGATCACGAGCGCAATGAACTCGTTTTCCATCACGGCGATCTTTTCGTGCTCGAGCCCGAGAGCGATCGCTGCGGTCAGATTGGCAAAGGCGTCCATCAGCGTGGTGCGCATCGCCTCGGCTGAAACGGGATCGCGGATGGGCCTGCAGAGTCTTCGAATCAGCCGAGCGGCGACCCTGACCTCGAGGCTCGCGCCTGCGGTCTCGCCCTCGCGAATCGCGAACCGGGCGCCGAGCAAGCGAACTTGACGATCGATCAACACTCTCATGCCAGTGCCGTCTCCCAACAAAACGACCTGTAATGCGATGGCGGTCCTGTCATCGCTGTCGATGGCGACAGTACCGCTTCAAGCTTGTGCGACGATGGAGCCACCACGCAGCGTGGTCAAGTGGCCGGAATACCGAGAGCCTGTGGATTACGTGGGATTGCCTACCGATTTCTAAATAAACCGGAGGTTGGTGGAGCCAAGCGGGATCGAACCGCTGACCTCCTGCATGCCATGCAGGCGCTCTCCCAGCTGAGCTATGGCCCCATTTCGAAACCGCCGCGGCGGCTCGTGGACGGCTTCTTACGTCCGGTTTCCGACGAGATCAAGATGACCTCGTCGAATTTCTTGAACATCCCGCGAGATGTTTCGAAAGCCTTGAGATCAGCTCTCGTCTTCGTCTTCGTTCGCGCCGCCGATGAGGTCGCTCATGTCGTCGTCGTCATCATCGTCGTCGTCCGGCAGGAAGGTGTCGTCGTCATCGTCGTCGATTTCGACTTCTTCCTCGTCGCCGTCCAGGTCCGGCAGATCGTCGTCCTTCTCGGCGGAATCGCCGTCGGCATCTTCCAGCGGCACGGTTTCCGCTTCGTTGCCTTCGGTATCCAGTTCCTTGACGTCCTCTTCTTCTTCCGCCTCGACCACCTTCGCAACGGCGGTGTCTTCGAAATAGGACAGCGGGTAGCTCTTGCCGGTGTAGGGCGACACGACCGGATCGCGGTTCAGGTCGTAGAATTTACGGCCTGTTTCGGGACAGACGCGTTTCGTTCCAAGTTCGGGCTTTGCCACGGCGAACCTCTCGATGGATTGGGGACTGTCGCCAGTCAGCCGGCTTGAGAGACCGGCCCGTCGATTTGCGATGTGCGGTCCCCATAATGATGTTGCCACGCCGTGTCAAAGCCTATCTACCGCCGGTTTCCAAGCCTTTGCCGCCCCTTATTTTGATCGATCGGCGGATGACGCTCGCGCTGCCCTGTGATATCGCGCGACCGGCATTCGCAGATAAGAGGTCGATCCACGATGGCACATGGCAGCCAAGGCGCAATCCCGGCAACGGCGCGACGTTCCGAACCGCTTTCGGGCACCGTGCGAATTCCGGGAGACAAATCGATCTCCCATCGCTCCTTCATGTTCGGCGGTCTCGCCGCAGGTGAAACGCGGATCACAGGCCTGCTCGAAGGCGAGGATGTGATCGCGACCGGCAACGCCATGCGCGCAATGGGCGCCTCCATCCGAAAGGAAGGCGATACCTGGATCATCGAGGGCACCGGCAATGGCTGCCTGCTCGAGCCAAAGGCGCCGCTCGATTTCGGCAATGCGGGCACCGGTTGCCGCCTGACCATGGGGCTGGCTGGAACCTATGATTTCGAAACGACCTTCATCGGCGACGCGTCCCTCTCGGCGCGGCCGATGGGTCGTGTTCTCGATCCGCTGAAGCTTATGGGCGTGCAGGTCAAATCGGCCGAAGGCGGCAAGCTGCCTGTCACGCTGCGCGGCCCGCGCATGGCAGCACCCATTCATTATATTGTGCCCATGGCCTCGGCGCAGGTGAAGTCCGCGGTCCTGATCGCCGGGCTCAACGCGCCCGGTGTCACCACCGTGACCGAAAAGATCATGACGCGCGACCACACCGAAAAGATGTTGGCCGGGTTCGGCGCGTCGCTCGACGTCAAGACAGACGCAGACGGAACCCGCCACATCAGCATTGAGGGTCAGCCGAAACTGAAAGGCTGCGTCATCGACGTGCCGGGTGATCCGTCCTCGACGGCGTTCCCCCTGGTCGCGGCGCTCCTGGTACCGGGCTCAGACATTACTATCCTGAATGTGCTCATGAACCCGACGCGAACGGGCCTGATCACCACGCTGATCGAAATGGGCGGGAAGATCGACATTCTCAATGCACGTTCTGCAGGTGGCGAGGACGTTGCCGATCTGCGCGTGCGCCATTCCGAGCTGAAGGGTGTCGTCGTGCCGCCGGAACGCGCTGCCTCGATGATCGACGAATATCCCGTGCTTGCCGTCGCAGCGGCCTTTGCCGAGGGCGAAACCGTCATGGATGGTATCGAGGAGTTGCGCGTCAAGGAAAGCGACCGTCTGGCCGCCGTTGCCGCCGGGCTTCGTCTTAACAATGTCGACTGCACCGAAGGCGAGGCGATCCTGACCGTGCGCGGCACGCCGTCGGGCAAGGGCATCGGCTCGGCCCGTGGCGATGCGGTCGCGACGCATCTCGATCACCGTATTGCCATGAGCTTTCTGGTCATGGGGCTCGCCAGCGAACATCCCGTCACGGTCGACGATGCGCGCATGATCGCGACGAGCTTTCCCGAGTTCATGGATCTGATGGCGGGTCTCGGCGCCAGCATCGACCGTGGCGTGGAGGAGCCGGCCTGATGGGATTCACGATCGCCATCGATGGCCCGGCCGCCTCCGGCAAAGGAACGCTCGCCCGCAAGATTGCCGAACGTTACGGCTTCCACCATCTCGATACCGGCCTGACCTATCGCGCAACCGCCAAGGCGCTGCTCGACGCCGGCCTGCCGCTCGACGAAGAGACGCTGGCGGCGGAGCAGGCGGACAGGGTGGATCTCGGCGCGCTCGATCGCTCGGTGCTCGCGGCACATGAGATCGGCGAGGCTGCGTCGAAGGTGGCCGTGATGCCGGCGGTGCGCCGCGCGCTGGTCGAAGCGCAGCGCCGCTTTGCCATCCGCGAGCCCGGCGTGGTGCTCGACGGCCGCGACATTGGCACCGTCGTCTGCCCCGGCGCGGAGCTGAAGCTTTATGTGACGGCGTCGCCCGGCGTGCGTGCCGGGCGCCGTTTCGAGGAGATCGGCAAGTCGGGCGGCAACCTTTCCTATGACGACGTGCTGGACGACATCCGTCGCCGCGATGCCCGCGACATGGGCCGCGTGGATTCGCCGCTGCGCCCTGCCGACGACGCGCACTTGCTCGATACGTCGGAAATGAGTATAGAGGCCGCGTTTCGCGCCGCCCAAATTCTCATAGACGAGGCCTTGGCGCGCAAGAAACCGAGTTAAGCATTCCGCGAGAGACCACCGCGCCGGATCATTGGCCACCGCTTTCGGGCGACGAGGCCAGGTCACTCCTGGAATGATCGCAACACAAGATACCGGCGCGTGCCAGGCCAGCATGAAGATTGCGGCCCGGTCACCAGGAGCACTCAATGTCAGTAGCAAACCCCACGCGGGAGGACTTCGCAGCCCTCCTCGAAGAATCCTTTGGCGGTAATGATCTCGCGGAAGGCTACGTTGCCAAGGGCACCGTAACCGCGATCGAGAAGGACATGGCCATCATCGACGTCGGCCTGAAGGTCGAAGGCCGCGTCCCGCTGAAGGAATTCGGCGCCAAGGGCCGCGACGGCCAGATGAAGGTCGGCGACGAAGTCGAAGTCTATGTCGAGCGCATCGAAAACGCGCTTGGCGAAGCAGTTCTGTCGCGAGAGAAGGCTCGCCGCGAAGAGAGCTGGGTCAAGCTCGAAGTCAAGTTCGAGGCCGGCGAGCGCGTCGAAGGCGTCATCTTCAACCAGGTCAAGGGCGGCTTCACGGTCGATCTCGACGGCGCTGTTGCCTTCCTGCCGCGCAGCCAGGTCGACATTCGTCCGATCCGCGACGTCACGCCGCTGATGCACAACCCGCAGCCTTTCGAAATCCTGAAGATGGACAAGCGCCGCGGCAACATCGTCGTTTCGCGCCGCACGGTTCTGGAAGAGTCGCGTGCCGAGCAGCGTTCGGAAATCGTCCAGAACCTCGAAGAGGGTCAGGTCGTTGAAGGCGTCGTCAAGAACATCACCGATTACGGTGCGTTCGTCGATCTCGGCGGCATCGATGGCCTGCTGCACGTCACCGACATGGCATGGCGCCGCGTGAACCACCCGACGGAAATCCTGTCGATCGGCCAGACCGTCAAGGTCCAGATCATCCGCATCAACCAGGAAACGCACCGCATCTCGCTCGGCATGAAGCAGCTCGAGGCGGATCCGTGGGATGGCATCGGCACCAAGTACCCGACTGGCAAGCGCATCACGGGCACCGTCACGAACATCACCGACTACGGTGCGTTCGTCGAGCTGGAGCCGGGCATCGAAGGTCTCATCCACGTCTCGGAAATGTCCTGGACGAAGAAGAACGTTCATCCCGGCAAGATACTGTCGACGACTCAGGAAGTCGACGTGGTCGTTCTCGAAGTCGACCCGCAGAAGCGCCGCATCTCGCTCGGCCTCAAGCAGACGCTCGAAAATCCGTGGGATGTCTTCGCTCAGAAGCACCCTGTCGGTTCGGTCGTCGAAGGCGAAGTCAAGAACAAGACCGAATTCGGCCTGTTCATTGGCCTCGACGGCGATGTCGACGGCATGGTTCACCTCTCCGACCTCGACTGGTCCCGTCCGGGCGAGCAGGTCATCGAGGAGTTCAACAAGGGCGACATGGTTCAGGCCCAGGTTCTCGACGTCGACGTCGAGAAGGAACGCATCTCGCTCGGCATCAAGCAGCTCGGCAAGGATGCCGTCGGCGATGCCGCAGCTTCCGGCGACCTGCGCAAGAACGCTGTCGTAACCGCGGAAGTCACCGCAGTAACCGATGGTGGACTTGAAGTCCGTCTCGTCGACCACGAAAACCTGGAATCGTTCATCCGTCGCAACGATCTCGCACGCGATCGTGATGATCAGCGTCCGGAGCGTTTCTCGGTTGGCCAGAAGCTCGACGCACGCGTCGTCAACTTCTCCAAGCGCGATCGCAAGATCACGTTGTCGATCAAGGCTCTCGAGATCGCAGAAGAGAAGGAAGCCGTCGCGCAGTTCGGTTCGTCCGACTCGGGCGCTTCGCTCGGCGACATCCTCGGCGCCGCGCTCAAGAAGCAGGGCGACGACAAGTAAGCCTCGGTCATTCGAAATCAAAAGGCCCGCGAAGAGCGATCTTCGCGGGCCTTTTTCGTTTCGGGTTCGGTGGAGCAAAAATTCAGTTCAGTGGAATGGCATTGTCGGCCTTGCCGTCCTGGTAACGCGCGGAAAGAGCGGCATAGCGCTCCTTGATCCGGGCAGCCTGCTCTTCCAATGCGGCACGCTCCGCCTCGGGCGCAGCCGCGATCAGCGCTGCGATCGGTGCCGATTTCCAGAAAGCATTGTCGCGCGCGTAGCCGCCCGGCTCCAGCCGGAACACTTCCTTCAGGATCTTCAGGTCGTGCGGGATGGAGAAACTGTCGCGCGAATCCTCGTGGCTGAAGAAATAGGTGAAATTGTCGAAGCCCGCCCAGGTGATCGCCGACAGGCACATCGAGCAGGGCTCGTGCGTCGATAGGAAGATCAACTCGCCCGTCGGCGGCGTCTCCGCCATCTCGTAGAAGCGCTTCAGCGTGTGCACTTCGCCGTGCCAGAGCGGATTTTCCGTCTCGTTGTTGGTTTCGGCGATGACGAGCGACAGATCCGACTTGCGCAGAATCGCCGCGCCGAAGACCTTGTTGCCGTCGGCAACGCCCCGCTCGGTCAGCGGCAGGATGTCGTTCTCGATCACATCCAGAAGCCGCTTGGCCAGACCATTCCCGTTCATGACCGGCTCCTGTGCGTGAGATCAGCTATGGGCGAAGATGTCGGTTTCTTCCCAGCCGATGAGATCGAGCTTCGCTCGTGTCGGCAGGAACTCGAAGCACGCCTCCGCAAGCGCCGCGCGTCCGTCCCGGTCAAGCCGGGCAGTCAGCTTGTCCCTGAGGCCGTGCAGATGGAGAACGTCGGAGGCGGCATATTCGAGCTGCGCGTCCGTCAGCGTCTCGGCGCCCCAATCGGAGGATTGCTGCTGCTTGGAAATGTCGACCTCCATCAGCTCCTTCAGATTGTCCTTCAGGCCGTGCCGGTCCGTATAGGTGCGCGTCAGCCGCGAAGCGATCTTGGTGCAGAAAACCGGCGCACAGGTGACGCCGAAAGCGTTGAAGAGCACGGCAATATCGAAGCGCCCGAAATGAAAGATCTTCGGCAGCGCCGGATTGGCGAGAAGCGCAACGAGGTTCGGCGCTTCTTTCTGGCCGGCCGCGATCTGGATCACGTCGGCCGAGCCGTCGCCCGGCGAAAGCTGCACGACGCAGAGCCGGTCGCGGCGCGGCACGAGGCCGAGCGTTTCGGTATCGATCGCGATCGCGCCGGTATAGCGTGCCGCATCCTCGATCGAGATGTCGCCGCGATGCAGCCTGATATTGCCAGCCATATGATCCTCTTGCCCTGCCGTGTTGGTCAGCGTTCAGCCTATAGCGACGCTGGTCCGAAGTGGCAAACGAGGAACCTAGGCGCTTGAGGGTGTCTCGGCATTGTGGCGGATCAGGAAGTCGACAAGGTCGCGCGCGAAGACCGGCAGATCGTTGCGGTCCCTAAGGCAGATCTTCAGTTCACGCGTCGCCCAATCGTCGGAAAGCGAAACCAGCGCGATATCGTGGCTCTTCGAGAGCCTTCGCGCCACGGTTTCGGGAATGAGGCCGACACCGACGCCCGCCTCGATCATGCGGCACATGGCCTCGAAGCCCGATACGCGGATCCGGATGGAGAGGCTCGTGCCCATGTCGGAGGCGATCTGCTCGGCAAAGCCGTGGATGGCGCTGCCCGCATGAAGCAGCACGAAATTCTCGGCAATCGCCTGGGCGAACGCGATCTCGCCAAAACTGGCCAGAGCATGGCCGAGCGGTGTCGCCAGCACGAGCCGGTCGCGCTGGTAGGGGATCATTTCGAGCCCCTCGGCTGGCACGTTGCCGGCAAGGATGCCGATATCCACCACCCCGTCGGCGACGGCGCGTGCGATTTCCGGGCTCAGCCGCTCCTCGAGGTCTACATCCACCATTGGATGATGAACGAGATAGGCGCCGAGCGCCGCCGGCAGGATCTCCGTGATCGCCGTCGTGTTGGCAAAGATGCGGACCCGACCCTTGAGGCCCGTGGAGTAGGCCTGCAGGTCGCCGTGCAGCCGCTCCGTCTGGCGCTGGATGGTGCGCGCATGCTCAAGCAATGTCTCACCGGCCCGCGTCAGCTCGACCCCTTGGCTCATGCGCCTGAGCAGCGGCGTGCCGAGCGTCTCTTCGAGGTTCTTGATGCGCAGGCTCGCTGCTCCGAGCGACAGATGGCTCCGCTCCGCGCCGCGCGTCAGATTGCCGGCTTCCGCCACGTGCATGAAGAGCCTGAGATCGGTCAGATCGTATCGCGGTAGGGACATGAGGCTCCAAATTGCGCGCCGCTTGGCAACTGCCCTTTCGATGCAGGCAAAGCCGGGCTTTGGCAATGCCGAATTGCCTTACTGCGCACCGGCTTGCTAGCTGTCGTTGGCACGGAGGACGGTTACAATGACAGCGCACGACACCATGGCAGCAGACGGCGCCGGCGAAAGCGCGACGCTCGCCGCTTTCGCATCGGAGCTCGATCTCGATGCCGTGCCTGCCGATATCGTCGCCCGGACGGAAGATCTTTTCGTCGATTGGGTCGGTTCGGCACTTGCAGGAAAAGGTGTTGCGCCGGTCGAGGTGATCGCCTCATTTGCTAAGGTGATGGGCCCCGCCGACGGTCCGTGCGAGACACTGATCGACCGCGGCCGCACGTCCCCGCTCTTCGCCGCGATGGTCAATGCCGCCTCGTCCCATGTCGCCGAGCAGGACGATGTCCACAATGCCTCTGTCTTCCATCCGGCGGCCGTCGTGTTTCCGGCGGCATTGGCCGTCGCGCAGGCAACCGGCGCATCGGGCAAAGAGTTTCTGGCGGCATCGATAGCCGGCTATGAAGTCGGGATCCGGGTCGGCGAGTTCCTTGGCCGGTCGCACTACAAGATCTTTCATACGACCGGCACGGCCGGCGCATTCGCCGCCGCAGCTGCTGCCGGCCGCCTGCTCGGCCTGACGCCAGCTCAAATGAACCACGCATTCGGGTCCGCCGGAACGCAGGCCGCCGGGCTCTGGGAATTTCTGCGCGACGGCGCCGATTCCAAGCCGCTGCACACGGCCAAAGCCGCAGGGAACGGGCTGACGGCCGCCTATCTTGCGCGCGATGGCTTTACCGGGGCGACGCGTATTCTGGAAGGCCCGCAGGGGCTCGCCGCCGGCATGTCGAGCGATGCCGATCCGAGCCGCCTCGTCGATCGGTTGGGATACCGTTTTGCTGTCGCCGAAACTTCTTTCAAGTTCCACGCCTCCTGCCGCCACACGCACCCTGCCGCCGATGCGCTTCTGAAGGCGATGACCGACAACGGGCTCGCCATGGCCGATATCGCCTCCGTCACGGCCTTCGTGCACCAGGGTGCGATCGATGTGCTCGGCCCGGTCGTGACGCCGAAGAGCGTCCACCAGGCAAAATTCTCCATAGGCACGACGCTCGGTCTCATCGCCGCCCATGGCCGCGCCGGCATGACGGAGTTCGACGAGACGTTCGATCGCGCCGATGTCGCGGATTTCCGCGCGCGCGTCACGATGGTGCTCGACCCGGAGGTGGACGGTGCCTACCCGGCGCGCTGGATCGGCAAAGTGCGCGTTGTGACGAGAGAAGGGCGAACCGTCGATGCGCGCGTGGATGAGCCCAAGGGAGATCCCGGCAACACGCTGAGCCGCGACGAAATCGAGGCGAAAGTGATCGGGCTTGCCCGGTTCTCGAATGCCGCCGACCCGGCGGAGATAACGAAGCTTCTGCCGCGCCTCTGGGCGATCGGCGAACTGAACAGAATGGGGCCGCTGATCGCGGCTGGCTGAGGGAGACGCATCTCATGACGATCAAGGACCTGCCGGAAAGCGAAGAGATCACCCAGATCCGGGAAAGCGTGCGCCGGCTCTGCGCGACGTTCCCACCGGAATACTGGCGCAAGCTCGACCGTGAAAACGCCTATCCGACCGACTTCGTGAAGGCGCTGTCGGATGCCGGCTATCTGTCGGTCCTGATCCCGGAAGAGTATGGCGGTTCCGGCCTGCCGCTCTCCGCCGCCGCGGCAATCCTGGAGGAAGTGCAACGCGCTGGCGCCAACGGTGCCGCCTGTCATGCGCAGATGTACATCATGGGTGCGCTCCTCAGGCACGGCAGCGAGGCCCAGAAGGAGAAATACCTGCCGGGCATCGCGTCCGGCGAGCTGCGCCTCCAGGCTTTCGGCGTGACGGAACCGACCAGCGGTACCGATACGAGCTCGATCAAGACGTTTGCGCGAAAAGACGGCGACCGTTACGTCATCAACGGCCAGAAGGTCTGGACCTCGCGCGCCGAGCACTCCGACCTGATGCTCCTTCTCGCCCGCACGACGCCGAAGGAAGAGGTGACGAAGCGCACCGATGGCCTCTCGGTCTTCATCGTCGACATGCGCGAGGCGCTGAAAGCCGGCATGACGATCAAGCCGATCCGCACCATGATGAACCACTCAACGACAGAGGTGTTCTTCGACGATGTGGTCGTGCCGGCGACAAGCCTCGTCGGCGAGGAAGGCAAGGGCTTCCGCTACATCCTCTCGGGCATGAACGCCGAGCGCATCCTGATCGCGGCCGAATGCATCGGCGACGCGAAATGGTTCATCGACAAGGCGTCGAGCTACGCCAATGAGCGCAGCGTTTTTGGCCGACCGATCGGCCAGAACCAGGGCATCCAGTTCCCCATCGCCCGCGCCTATGCTGAGATGCGCGCGGCCGAACTGATGGTGCATGAAGCAGCGCGCCGGTTCGAGGCTGGCGAGGATTGCGGCGAGCAGGCCAACATTGCGAAAATGCTGGCGGCGGAAGCGTCCTGGGCCGCGGCCGAAGCCTGCGTCCAGACCTTCGGCGGCTTTGCCTTCGCCGAGGAATACGACGTCGAGCGCAAGTTCCGCGAAACGCGGCTTTATCAGGTGGCGCCGATCTCGACCAACCTCATCCTCAGCTACGTATCGGAGCATGTTCTCGGCATGCCGCGCTCCTACTGATGGCGGGAGGAGGATCGATGCTGCCACTCGAAGGTCTGCTCGTCGTTTCCATCGAACAGGCCGTCGCCGCGCCCACCTGCACGCAGCGCCTGGCGGATGCGGGCGCGCGGGTGATCAAGGTCGAGCGGGCCGAGGGCGAGACCGCGCGCCACTACGACAAGGCGGTGCATGGCACGAGTGCCTATTTCGCCTGGCTGAACCGCGGCAAGGAAAGCACGGTTCTCGACATCAAGGACGATGCCGACCTCGCGCTGCTGAAACGGATGATCGCGAAGGCCGACGTCTTCGTGCAGAACCTGGCACCCGGTGCAACCGAGCGCCTCGGCCTCGGCGCGAAGGACCTCGTTGCGCGCCATCCCCGGCTGATCGCTCTCGACATCGTCGGTTACCCGCAGGACAGCGATTACGCCGCCATGCGCGCCTACGACATGCTGATCCAGGCGGAAGCCGGCATCTGCGCCGTTACCGGAACCGCGGACACGCCGGTCAAGGTCGGCGTCTCGCTGGCCGATGTGCAGACCGGCATGAACGCCCACGCGGCGATCCTCGAGGCGCTGATCGAGCGTTCCCAGACCGGCAAGGGGCAGGCCATCGAGATCGACATGTTCGCCGCCATGGCCGATATGATGAGCGTGCCGCTCTTTCACCATGTCTATGCCAACCGGGCGACGCCTCGCACCGGCCTCAGCCACGCGGCGATCTTCCCCTATAACAGCGTCGCCTGCTCGGACGGAGAGATCGTCATCGTCGTGCAGAACCCCGGCGAGTGGAAGCGGCTGTGCACCGCCGTACTCAAGCGGCCGGACCTCGTGGACGACCCGAAATACCGCGACAACCCGACACGCGTCGAACATCGCCGTGAACTCGGCGCCATTCTTGATCAGGTGTTCGGCGCGATGACGCGCAGCGAGGCGATCAAACTTCTCGAAGCAAACACGCTCGCCTGGTCTAAGGTCTCGACCGTCGCCGATCTCGACGCGCATCCCGCCTTGCGCCGGGTCGATGGCGTGGTGCCGGGTGGCGCCTTCGAGCCCGTGGCGTCGCCCGTGCGCAGACATGTGAAGGGAGGCCCGGTGCCCGAGCTTGGCCGCCATACCGAGACTGTCCGGGCCGAGTTTGCCGAAGGAGCCGACTGATGAGCCAAGCCATCGACATGGATCATCTGCGCGGCTGGATCGGGCGCGAGGAAGCGCAGGTCGAAACGGTGACGCCGGCGCTGATCGAGCGCTTCGAGGCGACGATCGGCCATGGGCTGTATCGTGAGCCGCAGGCTGCGCCGCTCGCCATCCACTGGTGCCTGGCGCCGCCGGCCGTGGCGCCTGAGGGCCTCGGGCCGGACGGGCATCCCGCGCGCGGCGGTTTCCTGCCGCCCGTTCCCTTGCCTCGCCGCATGTGGGCAGGCGGAGCGATGACGTTCCTGCAGCCGCTGAAGCCCGGCGACGTGGTGACGCGCCGGTCGCGCATTGCGGATATCGTTCACAAGACGGGTCGCAGCGGCGAGCTTGTCTTCGTCACCGTCGCCCACGACATCATCGCCGGTGGCGAGGTCGCGGTATCGGAGCGTCAGGACATCGTCTACCGCCCGATGGACGCCGCAAAGCCTGCCCCCGTGCCGGTCGAGCCCCGCGTCGGCGCCCACAGCCTTTCGGTGGATGCAACAACGACTCTGCTGTTTCGCTATTCGGCGCTCACCTTTAACGGCCATCGCATCCATTACGACGTCGATTATGCCCGCAGCGAGGAGGGCTATCCCGGCCTCGTCGTCCACGGCCCGTTGCAGGCGACATTGATGCTGCATCTCGCCGCCAAGCTGGCAGAGGCACGACCGGTCGCCACTTTCGATTACCGCGGCGTTTCGCCCCTGTTCCACGGCGCGACCTTCACGGTGAATGCCAATCCGACGGAGAACGGCTTCGATCTCTGGTGCGCGGATCATCAGGGGCGCACCACCATGCAGGCGACCGCGACTTTCTGATCGCCTCAAGGCGTCGATGGCGCCGCCGTCTTGATCAGTGTGGTGGCGCGACCGAACATGCGCCGCGTGAGGCTGGCCAAGGCCCGGCCGAGCGAGGCGGTTGGCGCGACATTGATCGGCGTCTTGCTGAAGAGCCATCCGATCACCATGTGCCGGACATCCGCCGCATCGTAGGTGACTGCGCCGTCTCGATCGCGGGCGGCCACGATCTCCACGCGAACGGTATTGGCATCGGCGGCACGTTCCAGCACGCGTCCCGCCAGAACCAGCCCGTCGAAGGGCGAAAACCACATCGTGTCCCCCACCGTCGACTTTTCAGAAAGAGCGCCCCGTTCGAGCTGAAGGACAGCGTCAAAGGGCGATATGCTCGTGACACGGCCCATCTCGGTCATCCCGGGGATCGCAATTCTGGTCACGCGGTTGAGCGGAAAGCGCACGTCCTCTGCAGCCGGGCGTGGCAGCTCGATGCAGACGAGCAGCGAGACGAACGCGTAGACCATGACGATCAGTCCCCAGGCGATGGAGAAGGCGTCGAGATCGTTATGGGTGTTGAGGATCGGCCCGCGCAGCATGCCGATGAAGGTGAGGACGATGATCGCGAAGAAGGTCAGCGCCAGCGGATAGATCACCTGCACCTTGCTGCGGTCCTCGCCCTTGGCCGTCACCTTGAACGGTCGGCCGAAGGGCCTGGCGATCGCATGGGCGATTGCGACCGTGATCGGCAGGGCAACCACCATCTGCGACACTTCGGTGAAGAGCGGCAGCGAGCGTCGCCCCGACACCCAGGCATGAAAGATCCACATCCCGGCGACCGTCGGCAGCGCATAGAGGAAGAACGCGGCCGGCTCCATCAGGATCGCGGGCAGCCCCATGAAATAATAGAGGATGGGGGCCGCGAGCAGCATCAGGATGAAGGGCCGGCAGAACCAGAAGAGCAGGCCGTGGAAATAGTGCAGTCTGGCGGTGAAGCTGTAGCCCGACCCGCGGAATGGCCCGTCTTTCAAAAGTGCCACCTGGATCGTGCCGAGGCACCAGCGGCAGCGCTGCGTGATGTAGCCCGACAGGCTTTCGGCGGACAGGCCGACCGACAGGCGCTCGTTCAGCCACCGTGTCTTCAGCCCCTTCTGCAGCAGCCGGTAGGTCAGGTGGATATCCTCCGTCACGGTCTCATGCGGCATGCCGCCGATGAGATCGAGCGCGCTGCGCCGCACGACGCAGGACGTGCCGACGCAGAAGGCAGCACCCCAGGCGTCCTTCGAAGGCTGCATCACGTCGAAGAAGATGCGCTGGTCGTCGACCCATGCGTCCTTGGCAAGCAGGTTATGCTGCACCGGGTCGGCGTTATAATAGAACTGCGGTGTCTGCACGACGCCGATCGTCTCATCGGCAAACTGGCCGACAGTGCGTTTGAGAATGGGCGACTGCGGCGCGAAATCGGCATCGAGGATCAGCACGAAGGGCGCGTTGGATATCTCGGCCGATCGTGCCAGACCATTGTTCAGATTGCCGCCCTTGGCGCCCTTGTTGTCGGCCCGCGTAATGTGGTGCACCCCGACCTTCGCGCAGAACGCGCCGAGCCAGTCGCGATTGCCGTCGTCGAGCACGTAGACGGTGAAGTTCGGATAATCGATCGCTTTCGCCGCAAGGATCGTGCGTTCGAGGATCAGGAGATCTTCGTTGTAGGTGCAAATGAAGACGTCGACGCCCGGCACCACTTCGCCACGCCCTGCCGCCTCTTCCAGCCTGCGCTGGCTCTCGTTCGCCTCGGCCGTCCGGTCGCTGCGCTTGAAGAAGAACACGATGGAGAGGATCGTGTAGAAAATGATGATCGTTTCGAAGGCGAGATAGATGCGCGGCCAGATCGCATAGGCGCTCCACTCGAACTGGGGCAGCGTGTCGGAGATGCGAAACAGCAGATAATTGCCGATCATCACGATGACGATGCTGCCGAAGACGACGCGATCGAGCGTCTTGTTGCTGTCCAGCAGGAAGGCACAGGCGAGAACGAGCGCGGCCGCGATGAGGGAGAAGAGACCCGCGTCGCTGAGCGTTACGGTTTCGGGAGACATGCAGGAAGCTCCAGGGGTGTTGCGGCGCTCTCCCTGCGCCCGGTGAAGGGGTTCCAGTCGAGCGCCGCCAGCGCCGCCCACGCCGTCGCGCCGACATGCGGCAAGCGGTAATATTTGAAATCGCCCGGCTCGGACGCCGGCCCGACGCTCAAGCCCGTCGTCAGCTCCTCGTCCGCCGTGGCGTAGACGAGCCCGTTGGGTGCGAAGTTCTCCGCGATCGTCGCGAACAGCGGCTCGGCCCTCTCTGCGGCGCCGGTGAGCCGGTAGGTGAGCGCCGCCTGCGCGGTACCCTCCAGCCAGATCCCATCGCGATCGTCGTTGAAGTCGAAACCCGACACAGTGCCTTCGCCGATGCCGTGATTGTCTTCGGTCCAGGCCATGATCTCGTCGGCACGATCGGCAAAACGGTCCGTGCCGATCGGTGCCCAGAGCTGCGCGTCGAGGCCGGAGCTCGTCAGGTTCGGCGCGTCGCTGTCGGGGAGGGTGCCGATGTGAAGGCTGCCCGTGTCCGGTCGCCACATGGCTTCCAACAGCGCGTCGGCGCTTTCGGCCGCCTCCGCCCATTGAGCGCCGCCATCCAGATCCTCCAGCCAGCGATTGGCGGCATAGACGTCGATATTGTGCTCGGTCGACTTCCAGGTCTGCAATTGCGGCGCGGGTTCATGGCCGAAAAAGCCACCGAAATAGCCTTTGCCCAGCGGATCGCGCGTCTGCGTGTTCACCCACGCCATGACGTCTACGGCCGCCTGGCGAAAAACCGGCTCGTCCTCTTCGGCGAAAGCCGTCAGAAACGCGAGCGCACCCCAGGCGGTGCTGCCCGTCGCCGAGCCGACCTGATAGCCGTCTTCGATCCACTGGTTCGCGCCGGCATCCCAATATCCCGGCAGGAGGATGCTCTCTTCGGCCTGCGAGACCGGTCCGGATCGGTAGGCATTGCGCAGTCGTCCGTCGCTATAATGCCTATCGGTCGCCTGGGCGACGATCAGCGCGTCGACCACGCGGCGGGCCTTTTCAGCCTGGTCGCAGGCGTAAAGAGCCATCGCCGCAAGAGCATTATCGTAGGTGAATGCCGTGTTTTCGAGCGAGGGATGAAGCCGCGAACCGGCATTGGCCGGCTCGAAGCTGCGGTAGAAGAACGGCCCTTCACCATCCGGCATCATGGCGCTGAGGGCAGCGCAGGCGGAACATGCCACCTGCTCCCGCATCGACGAACCGGGATCCAGTGGCTCCTGGGCGAGAGCCGAGTTGGTGAGAGGAAAAACGATCAGCGCGCAGAGCACAAGCCAAGCGCCTGCCTGCGCGGCCCGCACAGCGGGCGAATGCAGCCAGGATCGCGGCTGAAATGGTGCCATCGGCGCCATGGGTCATCGCCTCAGTAGGTGACGCGTGCAACGGTAGCGGTGGTGGCGTCCTGTGGGTCGTCGGATGCCTGCGCGGTGCTCAAAACGGTGTCGAGGCCGAGATAGGGACCGACAAGTGCCGCCACGTCCGTGGAGTAGCGCACCAGCTTTTCGATCATCGGCTCGCCGAGCGAAACGACGACGTCCTCGCCGACATGACAGCCGAAGAACTTGGACTGATCGGTCTCGACGAGACCGGCGCCCTCGCCGTCTTCGGCTTCGCTGTCGAGCTCGACGAGCACATAAACCTCGTGCCCTTCCGCTTCCGGAAGCTCTTCGAAATAGCGATCGTCTCCGCCCTTGCCGAAATAGCGCACGATCTTGGAGACGCGGCCGTGGCGCTGTTGGCCGATGCTGCGGATGTTGACGAGCGACGGCGTGCCGATCTCGATATCGGCCACATCGCGGCTCGAATAGACGGCGGCGACGAAGGCTTCGTTGCAATCGAGCGAACGGGCGATCGGCTGGCCCTGTGTCAGGAAGTCGCCATAGGCAGCTTCGACACTGACCACCTGGCCGGATGCTTCGACCTTCACTTCGGCGGCGCCAATGCCGCCAAGACGGTTCTGCTCGCCATCCAGCAACTGCGTCAGTTCAGCCAGCCGGCGCTGCATCTGACTGATTTCGGTTTCCGCTTCTTCCACGTCCACGGCAAGCGTCTTGCGTTGCAGTTCCAGCGACAAGATGTTGGTCGCGCTCTGCCCGCCGGTGAAGATACCCTGTTCGAAGAGCGAGCGCAGCAGCTCCTGCCGCTTCAGTTCGCCCTGGGCACCTTGCAACTCGAATTCGGCAGCCGCCTTTTGCTGAAGCAGTGGAGCTATGCTTTCGGGCTTGATGACGCCGCGGTCGAGCAGGGTCTGCTGGCGGTCGACGAGGGCTTGTTGCTCGTTCACCTTCGCCTGGAAATACTGCACGTTCGAGTTGGCGCTTTCGACGATGGAAGCAAGTTCTTCGAGCGCTCCGCGTTTGACGTCGGCGATCTGCACGTCGATCAGTGTCAGGCGGTCGCGGCGCTGATCGAGCGCCGCCAGTTCGTTGTTCAGCCGTTCCTCGATGTCGAGCTTTTCCAACCGCAGGCCGACCACGGAGGTCTGGTCCTGGTTCGGGTTCGACATGACGGCGGCGACGAAGCCAGGCTGGACTGCAGCCCCGACTTCAAGCCGGATATCGTCGATGCGCCCGTAGATCGGCGAAGTGATGAGGTTGACGGGAGCGTTCACCACCGCCTTTTCGGAGACGATGAAGAACTGGTTGGGGATCATGGCGAACGCCATGGTTGAAACCAGCGCTCCAGCGAAGATGAAGCCGAAAGCACGCGCGACACCTAAAACGCGGTGGTCGGACATCGCTCCGATTTGAGGACTCGTCATATCTTTCAATCTCCGTCTCGAATCATCCGAGGCCAATTGAAAGGCGTTTCCAGGCGGGACCTCTTGGCGGGTCTGAGCAGCAGCGCTCCGCTTCTCGCGAGCTATTAATCGTTCTTTAACTTGCGGTAAAGCGGACCAAGGTCTGACTATACAAAGAATTTATGCAATCGCCGATTGCTGCCATGTATCGATCATGTACTGCTAGCTTTATATCGGGTGCAATAAGTGCGTTTTGTTGCAATAAAAGGCACTTTCTGATGATTTATTGTGCGGCAGGCGGCGTCTGCCGCAGACCGCTAGAACATAACGCCAGTGGCCCGGCAAATGAAATATCAGCCGGGCCAATCGTCACACTTCAACTTTTGCTGGTCTAGCGCGTGGCGTTCCAGTCGAGCAGGTCGAAGATCGCTCCGACATCCGTGCTGTTCTCCAGCGACCAGACGGTGCCGAACACCCGCTGCATCCGTGCCTCGTCGATGAGGCCTTCGGCGCAGTCGCGGAACTTGCCTTCGAGCTCCGTATCGGAGAGCGGATTGTGTGGGCTGCCCCGATAGTTCTCGTCCGCCCAACGCTCGATGACCCGGCCATCGGTCGTCGTGACTTCGATCTTCGAGCGGATGCGATCCCAGCCCATATCCTCGATGGATTGATCGAACTCGGTCTCGATGCGGGCCTGCATGTCCTGTGAGGCTGCCGATGACACGAACTCGTCGGTGAATTCCGCCTTGCCGGCACGACCGGCGAGAATGATCGCCGTCAAAAGGAACGCGAAGGAGAACTTTCCCTCGAGTTCGGTGCGCGCAATGCGAAAGCGGATCGGGCCGAGAACGTTGCTGCCTGCCTTGAGTTTCACGGACTGGACGTCTTTCGCCTCAAGCCCGTTCTCGCGCATCAGGAACAGAAGTGCATCCATGCTCGGGTGGGTGAGCACGCCCGACGGGTATGGCTTGATCGAGACGCCGGGGTTTTCCATCGTGTGGGGCTTGCCGAACTTGTCGTTCACCAGTGCCGGTTCACCACCGGGCCCGGCAATTGCAAGATAGCCCCAGCGACCGTCGAGCGCTTCCGGATTGGCCGAAAAGCCATGCCGCACGAGAAGAGCCGCTGTGATGCCGTTTTCGGCGGCTCGGCCGACATGCATCGGCTTGGTCATCGTGCCGAAGCCAGCTCGAATGCCCGACGCCATGGAAGCGGCGACACCGAGCGTCTTCGCCACGTCTTCCTCGTTCATGCCGAGCATCTTGGCTGCAGCCGCAGCGGCCGCGAAGGTGCCGATCGTGCCGGACGTATGGAAGCCGCGCATGTAGTGGTCCGGGTTGATCGCCTCGGCGATCTTGCAGCCCACCTCGAAGCCAGCCGTGAAGGACGTCAGGAACGTCTTGCCGTCGACCGGTGTGCCCGTTTCGCCGGCGACGAGGTCCGCCATGGTGAGCGCCGCAACCAGCGGCGGCATGGTCGGATGCATCAGGAGGCCATACGGTCGGCCTGGACCTTCGGCGAGTTGCGTGTCGTCCCAGTCCATCGCGTGGCCGGCAGTTGCGCTCCAAAGTGCGGCAAGGTGCGCTGGCACCTTGCGTGAAGCGTTGCCGATGAGCCGCGCCTGTGGCGTACCGCCGAGGCTGTCGATATAGGCGCCAAGCGGGGCCATGCCCGGCTGCTCGGAGCCAGCCAGCGCGACGGCGAGACCATCGAGAACGCAACGCCGCGCGATGCGCAGCGTCTCATCGCTGAGATCCTCGAAGCGATGGTTGGCGACGAATGATGCGGCGGCTTTGGTCAGGCCGGCCAGATGCGCATGCGGATCGGCGCTCTGGGCAGCCTGCGTGTCAGGCTTGCGCGCGGGGGTGCTCATGGGGTTCCTCCCTTATTCTGACGTCTTGTGATGTGCGGTCAAGTCGCCCGCTCAGGTGTTGGTGGCGTCACGCATCGCCTTGATCAGCGCCGAGTTCTGCTCGAAGCCGATGCCCGGTGCGTCCGGCAGACCGACGCGGCCGTTCTCGACCTTGATGCCGTCGGCAAAGCCGCAGAACGGCTTGAACACTTCCGGATAGCTTTCATTGCCGCCGAGCTTCAGGCCGGCTGCGATGTTCAGCGACAGCTGGTGCCCGCCATGGGGCACGCAGTTGCGGCTGGAGAAGCCTTCCTTGCCGATGGCCTCCAACGTTCGCATGTACTCGACGAGGCCATAGGACAGTGCGCAGTCGAACTGCAGCCAGTCGCGATCCGGGCGCATGCCGCCATAGCGTGCGAGGTTGCGGGCATCCTGGTGCGAGAAGAGGTTTTCGCCGGTCGCCATCGGGCCCGGATAGACCTTCGAGAGCTCGTTCTGGATGTGATAGTCGAGCGGATCGCCGGCCTCTTCGTACCAGAAGAGGTTGTAGGGCTTCATCGCTTCGGCATAGGCAAGCGCGGTTTCCAGGTCGAAGCGTCCATTGGCATCGACTGCGAGATATTTGCCTTCTCCGACCACTTCCAGAACGGCCTCGATGCGGCGGATGTCTTCGTCGAGCGGTGCGCCGCCGATCTTCATCTTCACCACTTCGTAGCCCATGGCCCGGTAGCGGCGCATTTCATCCTGCAACTGGCTGTCGTCCTTGCCGGGATAGTAGTAGCCGCCCGCGGCATAGACGAATACCGAATCGTCATGCGTGCCGTCGCCATAAGTGTCGGCGAGGTGCTTGTAGAGCGGCACGTCGTTGATCTTGGCGACCGCGTCCCAGACGGCCATGTCGACGACGCCGACCGCGACCGAGCGCTCGCCGTGACCGCCGGGCTTCTCGTTGACCATCATCGTCGCCCAGATCTTGTGCGGGTCAAGATTGGTGCCGTCGTCGCGGATCAGGCTTTCGGGAGCGGCTTCGCGCAGGCGCGGCAGGAAACGTTCGTTCAAGAGCCCGCTCGCCGCGTAGCGTCCGTTCGAATTGAAGCCATAGCCGACGACCGGCTTGCCGTCCTTCACTTGGTCCGTCACCACCGCGACGACGCTCGCCGTCATCTTGGAGAAGTCGATGAACGCATTGCGGATGGGCGAGGAGATCGAGACGACCGCTTCGCGGATGTCGACGATTTTCATGGGGTCGGGCCTTTCGTGTTGGCGGCAAAACGGACGAGGAGCGGTGGTGCGATCACGTTGGTGAGGAACGACCGCGTGAACTGGAAACCGGCGACGATCGCCGAAGCAGCGCCGAGCGCCTTGGCCGACGCGATCATTTCGCCGAGCCCGCCCGGTGCGACGCCGAGCGCCAGCGATACGGGTGTTTCATCGACGAAGAGCCGGAGGATGGGAACGAAGCCGAAGATCATGATCGCGATCAGCCCGCCGCTGCAGATGATGGCGGCGAGTGCTGCGCGCGGCACCCGGGCGAAATCTTCCTTTTTCAGCCGCGCACCCAGCGAAAAACCGATGAGGATCTGCGCCACGACCAGCACGCCCCATGGCATCTGGGCGATCGAAATATCAAGCGAGGCAAGCACGATGCCGACGGCCATCGGCATGATGACCCAAGGGTTGAGGACGCCGAGTTTGGATGTGACGATGGAGAGCACGAGTCCGCCGATGAGGCAGGCAAATAGGGCCAAGACGCTGGCCGATGGATCGATGGTGGCTTGGATGGCGCTCCGGTCGATCCCGAAGAGAAACGGCACCAGCACGACGATCATGACGACGCGCAGCGTGTGAACGACCATGACCACGTCGGCCTGCGCGCCGGTTTCGCGCGCAAGAGAGGCCATTTCCGACATCCCCGCCGGAAGGGTCGACAAAAGCGCGCTCTTGCGATCGACATTGGCGATCTTTGCCAGCGGAAAGGCCAGCAGCACGCCGAGCGCGTTGGCGACGATGGCAGCAGCCACCATCGCCGGCAGGTAGGAAAGCAGCTCACCCAGAATGTCCGGCGTGAGCACGGCGGCCGTTGCTGCCCCGATCAGGAGCTGCCCCAGCCGCCGCATGTATTTCGTCTTGCCGCCGAGCCCGATCGTGTTTGCGTAGATCGCGCTACCCGCCATCGCTCCCAAAATCCAGGCCAGCGGGATCCCCGTGAGCGACGCGAGCCACCCGCAGATGGCCGAGGCGAGGATGCCCCCCGCGAGCTGCAGGTTGGCGGAAAGGGTCATGAAAGGTAGGTGCCACCGTTTACATGCAGCGTTTCGCCGGTGATGTAGCGTCCGGCTGGTCCGGCAAGATAGGCGACGGCTTCGGCCACGTCTTCCGGTGTGCCCCGGCGCCCGACCAGCGTCTTGCGCGTATCGTGATGTTTCGGCGCCGCGCCATCGTTAGAAACGCGCTTCGTATCGATCAGGCCCGGCGCCACGCAGTTGGCGGTGATGCCCTTCGGTGACAGTTCGTGCGCCATGGCCTTGGTGAGCCCGACGACGCCCGCTTTCGCGGTGATGACATGGGCGCGGTGCGCAGCACCGGTGTGTCCGGTCAAGCCGCCGAGATTGATGATCGCCGCCTGGTCGCTCGCTTCGAGATGCGGCAGTGCTGCCTGGCTGACGAGGAACACCGCATCGAGCGCAACGCCCATCACCTGCCGCCAATCGGCAAAGGTGATGTCGCCGAAGGCCGCTTCGGGCCGGATTGCTGCATTGTTGACCACGATGTCCAAGCGGCCGAAGGCAGCGGCTGCATCGGCGACGACGCTGCGTGCCGTTTCAGGGTCGGACAGATCGCCGGAAAGCAGCTCAGCCTTGCGCCCGAGCGCTTCCACGGCGGCGACGGTTTCGGCGCCGGCATTGGTGTCGCGCGCAACATGCACGACGATGTCGGCACCACGCGAGGCGAGCGCGACCGCGATCGCGCGGCCGATGTTGCGCGAGGCGCCGGTGACGAGCGCGACGCGCCCCTTCAGGTCTTCAGTGGTCATTTCGCAAGCTCCACAATCAGTTCGTATCCACCCTTCATCGCGCCGATTTCATTGCAGGCGCTGAGCAGGGCTTCGGCATCCTCGTGGCCGCCAAAGGCGACGTTGGCACGGAACTTCCCATCGATCTCTTCGCGCGTCAGGGGCTCTTCCGAACCGCCGCGCATATGGCCCTGATCGGCCTCCTCGATGCTGCCGTCCTCGTATTCGATCCGCACATGCCCGGTGTAGGCGGCCGGGTAGGGATTGTTCGGGTCGATCTCGAAATCGACGAGAGCGCAAAGCCGCAGAAGTTCGGCATCCTGGATGGCATCATCCGTAAAATCGCCGAGATCGGCATGGCCGCGGGCAAGACCGAGCGCGACGCCGAAGGGTGTCGAAAACTTCGCCGCATAGGCCGTCGGCGGGCGACGCTTCAGTTCGATCGGCTCCCAGAGGCGGTGCACGATGCCTTCGGCCGTCTTGCAGACGATCCGCTTGATGCCGTCGAGCTTCACGTTCTTTGCGCGCAGCTTCATGGCGGCGTCGATATAGGGCTGCACCATCGTGCCGCACGGGTAGGGCTTGAAGGTGATCGTATCCATCACGAAGGTCTCGCCGAGCCCCTCGAACAGCTTGTCGGTCTTCGGCTCGATCGACGGTGCGAACGTCTTGAACGCACCATGGGTGCCTTCGAAGACCATGCGCGGGCCGAAGAAGCCGGCCTCGGCCATCGCGAAGGACCGCAGCGCCGATTGCGCCGACCAGCCCGGATGCATGCGTTTGGTCCAGCTGCCGTCGCCGAGATACTCGATGATGCCGGACGCGGTGGAGCCGGCGATGCCGAGAGCGTTGACGATCGTCTTCTCGTCGGCGCCACGTGCAACCGCGATTCCGAAGGTGGCAGCGAAGGTGCCGAGAACCGCGGTCGGATGGAAGCCTGCCTTGTGCACTGCCTTCGGCAGCGTCAGCGCCAGCCGGCAGAGCAGTTCCGTGCCGGCTGCGATGCCCAGCATCACCCGGTCGTTTCCGAGCTTGTATTTCTGCGCGGCGGCGAGCAGTGCGGGAACGATGACGACGCCCGAATGCACCGGTCCGCCCTCGAACGTGTCGTCGAAATCCTCGCCATGCGCGGCCGTGCCATTGATCAGCGCCGCACTCGATGCCGACACCCGCTCGCCATGACCGATCACGATGTGGTCACCCGGCTCCGACGCCGCCTTAGTCGCGGCGACATAGTCCGTGTGCCGCGCGGCGACGCAGAGCCCGACGATGTCGACGAGAATGTCCCGGCTCTTGGTGCGTGTTGCGTCAGACAGGCTTTCGGGGCTCATCGAGACGCCCCAGGCGGCGAGCCGCTCGGAGACGGATTTGGTCGGTGTGTCGTGCTTCATGGGTATCAGCTTTCGGAAACGGTCTTGGGCTTGCGGAAGAAGGCGTCGTAGACGTGCTTGCCGATCGAGCCGGCAATGAACAGGAAGGCGAGCAGCAGAAGGCTGAGCGAAATCCGGTCATCGACGAAGATCATGTAATCGTCGCCCGACAGCACCAGCGAACGCCGGAAATTGCTTTCCACCAGATAGCCGAGCACAAGGCCGAGCACGGTCGGCAGGAACGGGAAACGCAGCATGCGCATGAAGAAACCGAGCACGCCGGCTGCGAGCATGATGCCGAGATCGAAGGTCTCGTTGTGGATCGAGTAGATGCCCGACAGGATCAGCGCCAGGATGAAGGCATTGAGATAGGGCCGCGGCCGGTTCACGAGCCAGATGCAGACCGGCAGCATGAGGAAGCCCATGATGACCATGCCGATAATAGCTGCGAAAAGGCCGGCATAGAGCCCGTAGACCACTTCGCCGGAGCGCTCGAACAGCATGGGGCCGGGCACGATGCCATGGATCAGGAAGCCGCCGAGCAGGATGGCGGTGGAGTTCGACCCTGGAATGCCGAAGGAGAGCAGCGGGACGAGCGCGGTTTCGGCAACGGTGTTGTTTGCGGTTTCCGGTGCGGCGATGCCCTCCGGTGAACCCTTGCCGAATTCTTCCGGATGTTTAGACCAGCGACGCGCCTCGTTGTACGCCATGAAGGAGGCGATCGTACCGCCGGCGCCGGGCATGACGCCTTCGAAGGTGCCGATGCCGTTGCCGATCATCTGCGCCGGGAACAGGCGCTTCGTCAGCTTCCAGTCCGGAAACTGAATGCGCGGCCGCGACGTCACGCGCTCATCGGCGCCGCGCTTGGATGCCTGGATGAGAAGTTCGCTCATGGCGAAGAGTCCCACCATGATCATCACCGGCTCGATGCCGCCGAGCAGTTCAGAGGAGCCGAAGGTAAAGCGGGTGCCACCGGTGACGGGATCGCTGCCGATGGTTGCGATCATCAGGCCGAGAATGGCGGCAATGAAACCTTTGATCAGGTTTTCGCCGGACAGTGTCGCAATGACGGACAAGCCGAGAATGCCGAGCGCAAAGTAGGCCATCGGCGTGAAATTGAGCGCCACCAGCGCCAATGGCCCGGAAAGTGCCATGAGCATGGCGAGACCGAACATGCTGCCGTAGAAGCCTGAGATCAGCGAAATGCCGAGGGCGAGCCCCGCCTTGCCCTGCTTGTTCATCTCGTAGCCGTCGATGACGGTCGCGGCAGCGGCGTTAGTGCCTGGCGTGCGAATCAGGATGGCGGGAACCGAGCCGCCATATTCGGCGCCGATATAGGTTGAGGCGAGCAGCACGATCGCGCCGGTCGGGTCCATCGTGTAGGTGAACGGCAGCAACAGGGCCATCGTGATAGATGGCGATATCCCCGGCAGCGCACCGCCCATGATGCCCCAGGTGACGCCTGCCAGCGCGGCGAGAAGAATGTGCCAATCCAGAAGATAGGCAGCCGTGAGTGCGATCGTTTCCATGGTCAGTCGTCCTTAATCGCTCTCAAAGCCCGAGCGGCGCGAGCACGCCGGCCGGCATGCGCACGCCCAGCAGGGTGACGAACATCGCGTAGAGGAAGACGGCTCCGAAGAGGCCGATACCGATTAGGCGGCCCGAGAAGCCGGCGCCGAGATAAAGCGCGGTCGTGATGATCAGAAGTCCGATGGACATCAGATAGCCGACGCTTTCGACGATGAAGATATAGCCCATCGCGATCACGAGCAGTCCGAACGCGTAGGCGATCTTGCGCCCCTGTCCTTCCCACTCGCCCTTGGCGGGCTCGGCTCCAGCCGGTGCGGCAAGCCTTCGCGCGAAAACGCCTTGTATGATCAGGACCGCTCCCAAGCCGACGAGCAGCCATCCGTAGATGCGCGGCAGGCCACCGGGACCCATGCTGTCGTCCAGCGCGCTGACGCGTAGCTGATAGGCGAAGTACAGGTAAACGGCACCGATCACGATGGTCGCGACACCACCGACGAAATCTCGGGTCAACATGACGGTCTCACACCCTGGAAGCAGGAACTGGAAAAAAGAACGGCGCCCCGAAAGGCGCCGCTCCAAAAGCCAAATGGCTTATTCGATGACGCCTGTATCTTTCAGGAACGTCGACGTTTCGGTGCCGAATTGTTCGATGAAGGCGACATAGTCGTCATGGCCGATGAACTCGGCGCGAAGGTTGTTGGCTTCGTAAGCCGCCTTGTATTCTTCGTCCTCGAGCACGGCCTGCGTGGCGGCTTCCCATGCTGCGACGACGTCGTCCGGCAGACCCTGCGGGCCTGCAAGGCCGCGGAACTTGCGGACGATCACGTCGTAGCCGCTTTCAGCAACCGTCGGCAGGTCCGGGAATGCGTCGAGCCGCTCGTCGCTGAACGTGGCGAGCAGGCGAAGTTCGCCGGCTTCGAGCTGTGACTGGATTTCCTGCACTTCGCCGACGCCGATCTGCAGCGTGCCGTTCAGCACATTGATCATCAGATCGCCGCCGCCTTCATGAGTCACGACGGCCGCATTGACGTCGGCAGCAGCCTTCAGCTGTTCCAGCGCCTGGCGCTCCAGCGATGCCGGGTTCGCCGCGCCCCACTGGCCGCGACCGTCGCGGGCATACTGAATGACGTCTTCGAGTGTCTCGAACTCGCTGTCGGCAGCCGTATAGATGACTTCCGGGTCGATGAAGAAGTTCACCAGCGGCTCGAGATCCGTGTACTTGTACTCCGGATCGGAAAGCAGCGACGTGTAGATGAAGGTCGGCGTCGTGGCATAGAAGATCGAGCCGTCCGCCGGGGCCTGTGCAAGCCGCGCCATGGCCGATGCACCCGAACCACCGCTGACATTCTCGACGATCACATTGGCGCCGAGATAGGGCGCGAGATAGCGCGACAGTTCGCGCAGGAACACGTCGCTGCCGCCGCCGGGGCTGGAGTGCGTGATGAGCGTTACCGTGTCGACGGGGTATTCCTGTGCCTGAACGGCTGCGCCGCTCAGGATGAACGCGGCGCTGGCCGCCGCGTAAAGTGGCAGTCGTGTCATGACAATCCTCCCAGAGTGCCGACGGACATGGATCGTCCGTCGGACGAAGCCGTTCTTGGCAGGTCTTCGGGATCACCCTCTACAGTCGCCCAAAGCCTGGCGGAGACTAGGCCCCGCAATTGTTAAGTGTCAACAATTTATTTCGGCCAGAGCAATCAGTCGAGCGCGACCCGCGTCTCGCGGAACGCATCCTCGTTTAGAGTAAGGCCGAGGCCCGGCCGCTCGGGGATCTTGATCATGCCGTTCACCGGCTTCGGCGCATCGGTGAACATCATCTCGCCGACGGCGACCATGCCCAGATGCCACTCCACAATCCAGCCATTCATCATGCCGGCAAGCAGATGCATGTTGAACAAGGGCCAGCCGCCGCCATTGGCGATCGGCATGTTGTAGATCTGCGCGAGGTGGGCGATTTTGCGCGCCTCTGTATAGCCGCCGCAATAGGTCACGTTCGGCTGCAGGATGTCGAGCGACTGGTGCTCGACGAATTCGCGCACGCGCCAGCGATGGCCTTCCATCTGGCCGGCAGCGATGGGAATCTTCGTGTGTCGACGCAGATCGCCAAGCGCGCGCGCATCGTTCTGCGTCAGCGGCTCCTCGAACCAGGTGATCCCGCAGTCCTCGATCTCACGGCAGAGATATTTGGCCTCGACCGGGTTGAAGAGGTAATTGGCGTCGATCATCAGGTCGATCTCGGAACCGACGGCATCACGGATCGCCTTCACGCGGCGCGCATCCTCGCGCCAGCCGCCCTTGTCGACCGCAACGACCGATTTCAGGGCCTTGAAGCCGTTCGAGACATGCAATTTGGCGGCTTCACCGAGAAGATCGATGTCGTATTGCGGGAAGCCGAAGGTGACGTAGCAGGGCACCTCGGTGCGGGCGCCGCCGAGCATCGCGGCAATCGAGCGGCCTTCCTTCTTGCCGATGATGTCCCAGAGCGCGATGTCGAGGCACGACAGCGCCATCGAGATCGTGCCGCTCATGGCGCGCGGGTTGAGCTTCTGCCAGACGCGCTGATGGATCTTTTCGAGATCGCGGACGTCCATGCCTTTCACGCAAGGCAGGATGTGTTTCTCCAGCGCCACGATCACCGCTCGCGAAAGGAAATGTCCCGTCAGGCCGTAGCCGACGATGCCTTCATCGGTCTCCACCTGGCAAAAGACGAAGTGCGTCTGCTCCTCGCGGCCGTACCCTTCGACGCGACCCTCGAGAAGCGGAATCTCGATCGAGAAACCGTGCAGGCTGGCTTTGATGTCTTGAATGATCATGACGCACCTCCCTTTGTCATCTGCGCCATTGTCTAGCCGACTTCATTATTGTAGACAATCGACAAAATGGGAGGAAGTGATCATGAATCAGGATGTTTTGCCGACGCTCGTCCAGTCGAACCGCTTGATGGAGGGATTCCGCGTCGAGAAGGTAAAGACGCGAGGCGCAGAAATTCATGTTGCCATCGGTGGCGAGGGGCCGCCGCTGCTTCTGATCCACGGCAATCCCCTGACGCATGTCAGCTGGCACAAGGTCGCGCCGACGCTCGCCAAGTCCTTCACCGTGATCGCCCCCGACCTTCGCGGCTACGGCGACAGCTCAAAACCCGATGGCGGGGAGGATCACGCGGCTTACACGTTCCGCGCCATGGGCGAGGACAATTTCGATGTCATGGACCATTTCGGCTTCGACAGTTTCCAGATCGCCGGGCATGATCGTGGCGCCCGCGTCGGCTTCCGCATGGCGCTCGACCAGCCGCAGCGCGTGGAGCGTCTCTGTGCGCTCGACATCGTGCCGACGCATCATGTGCTGACCAATGTCTCCATGGGCTGGGGCCTGGAGAGCTATCACTGGTTCTTCATGGCGCAGAAGGCGCCGTTCCCGGAGCGGCTGATCTGCGCCGATCTCGACTATTACATCCACTACAAGCTCAACAAGAAGGGTGTCGGCCTCGAGATATTCACCAAGGAGGCGATGGCGGAGTATGTGCGCTGCACGACGCCGGAGCAGATCCATTCGGTCTGCGAGGACTACCGCGCGACAGTGACGCTCGATCTCGCGATGGACACGGCCGAATACGGCAAGCGCAAGATCGAGTGCCCGGTGATGGTCATCTGGGGCACGAACAGCCATTGCGGCCGCCACTTCAAGCCGGTCGAGGCCTGGAGCGAGTGGGCCGACGATGTCATGGGCTTCGGCGTGCCGACGGGCCACTATCCGGCAGAGCATAGGCCGGACATCATCTATCCGCTGTTCTTCGACTTCTTCACAGGCCGCAAGCCGCACTACGAGCCGGAAAGCGCCGCATGAGGTCAGGCACCGTCAAGCGCCTCGGCGCGGAAGAAGCGCGTCGACAAATTCACGGCCCGGGTGAAATTGCCTTCCTCGACGTGCGCGAAGCGGGGCAGTTCGGCGAGGGGCACGCGCTCTTCGCCATCCCCTGCGCCTATTCCCGGCTTGAAGCCCGCGTACCCGATCTCGTACCGCGCCACACCGCACCGATCGTCATTGTCGATGACGGCGACGGCATAGCGGAACGCGCCGGCGCGCGGCTTATGGACATGGGCTACAGCGATGTCGCCCTGATTGAAGGCGGCATGCCCGCCTGGGCGGCGGCCGGCTTCCCCGTCTACAAAGGAGTCAACGTTCCCTCCAAGGTGCTCGGCGAAATTGCCGAGGACGTGTGGCACCCGAAAATGCTGAAACCGGAAGACCTTGCTGCCTGGAAGGCCGAGGATCGCCCGTTCCGGTTTTACGACGCACGGCCGCCCGTTGAATATGCTAAGATGCGCGTGCCGGGCGCCGAGTGCCTGCCGAACGGCGAACTCGCGCATCGGCTCCCCGCCATCGCCGAAGGTAAAACACCAATCGTCATCACCTGCGCCGGCCGCACCCGCGGCATCATCGGCGCGATCGGCGTGATGCTTGTCGGCCACGCAGGACCGGTCATGGCGCTTGAAAATGGCACCCAGGGTTGGGCGCTCTCCGGCGGCAAGCTGGAGCGTGGGAACAGCGCGGCGCCTTATCCTGAGCTCACAGATGCCCAGCGCGAGAAGAGCCGCGAAACCGCTATGGCGCTTGCCGGCACATATGGATTGGAAATTGCCGATCCGGTTCGCGTCGAAGCGCTTCTCGCGGAGCCCGAAGCGACGACGTACCTGCTCGATGTCCGCTCGACCGAAGAAGCCAAGGCCGATCCGATCTCGGGAAGCGTCCATGCCCTTTCGGGCCAGCTGGTTCAGGCCACGGATCAATGGGTGGCGGTGCGCAATGCGCGCATTATCCTCCTGGACGATGGCGGCATGCGTGCCGCACTGGCGGCTTTCTGGCTGCATCAGCTTGGCTACGAGCCCTACATCTGCCTGCTCGACGAAGCGATGCGCGCAACGCTCAAGCGCCTCAATTCGTTGGAAGCGTTCAAGGCCCGCCCCAAATCTCCTAAGCCGCCGCCGCTGACGACCATCGATCCGGTGCGCGCTCGATATTGCGTGGCTTTGGGCGAGGCGATCCTCGTCGACATGCGCGGCTCGCTCGATTACCGCAAGGCCCATGTCGAGGGCGCACGCTGGCTGGTCCGCCCGCGCGCAGAACGCCTGGCGACGGCACTCGCCGGCAAAAGCGCCTATCTCGTTGCGGATGACATCCAAGCCGCCGCTTGGGCTGCGGAGGATCTGCGCAAGGCAGGTGTGAAGGATGTCAGCGTCATCGAAGGCGGCCATGCGGCGTTAGTGAAAGCCGGCGCGTCTGTTGTTGGAACGCCGGACGAACCGTCGGATGCAGACGCCATCGACCATCTCTTCTTCGTGCACGACCGCCACGACGACAATCTGGAAGCCTCGCGCCGCTATCTCGCATGGGAGACTGGCCTGATCGCGCAGATGGACGATGTCGAGAAGGCGGCCTACCGCATCACCTCGCCAAACGCCTGAAGCCCCGTTTTCGGTTCTCCCAACCCGCCGCAGGATGCAGTCCGCGGCGGGTTTTTCGTGCGCTGTTCTTGCCGACAGAAACAAAAAACCCGGCCGTCGAAACGGCCGGGTGGAGAAGGGCGCGCCGGGGTCGGGCGCGCCGGCAGAGTTGAAAGATCAGCTTGCTTCGGATGCCGATCGCGATTCGGAGTTTTCGGCAGCCTGCTTCAGCTTCTTGCGCTTGGAGACCGCCTGCATGATGATCGAGCCGATCATCAGCGCGAAGATCAGAAGCGCCCACGGGCGTTCCAGACCGTAGCTGATGAAGTCACCGCCGCTGATCTGGTTCGTGCGCAGCAGATTGCCTTCGAGCAGGCTGCCGAGCAGCAGACCGACGACGGCGGCTGCGACCGGATAGCCGTAGCGCACCATGGCCCAGCCAAGCACCGAGAAGATCCACAGCGTGATCGGCCCCGCCGCACTGCCTTCGATGGCATAGGCACCGAAAGTCGACACGACGAGAACGCTGGGGATCAGGAACCGGAGAGGGACCCGAACCACGTAGCTGGCCACATAGACGAAGCCGAGACCGACGAAGAGCAGGAGGATCGCCTGCGCAAAGTTCGAGAAGATGACCGCGTAGACGATATCCTTGTTGTTGGCGATGAAGCTCGGGCCGCCGACGATGTTGTGCATCGCGAAGGCCGCGAGCAGGATCGCGGTGGCGCCCCCGCCTGGAATGCCGAGCGCCAGCATCGTCGCCATGGCGCCGCCTTCCGACGAGGAGTTCGCGGATTCCGCCGCGATGACGCCCTTGGGGTTGCCCTGGCCGAACGTATCTCCATCCGGTGCATTCCGCTTCGTTTCCGAATAGGAAAGAAGGTTGGAGATCGAAGAGCCGACGCCTGGAATGGCCCCGATCACGACACCGATCACCGAGCCGCGGATGATGATCATCGGATAAGTGAAGGTCAGCTTCAGTCCGTCGACGATCTTCGAGAAACTGATCTTTCGCGAACTCTCGTCTTCGATGAGATAGGTCGTGTTGATCAGTCCGATGAGCTGGCTGGCTGCGAGCAGACCCATCATCGCCGGGATCTGCGGCACGCCGTCCAGCAACCAGGGAACGCCCATGGTGCCACGGATGAAGCCTGCCGTGTTCATGCCGACGGTTCCGAGCAGCACGCCGAAAACGCCGGCCAGCAGACCACGGCTGATGTGAGCACCGGCGAGCGAGCCCAGAAGCAGCATGCCCCAGACGGCCACGGCGAACATTTCCAGCGGGCCGAGCTTGAGCACGACGCTGGACACCGGGGCGATCAGGAAGAAGAGCAAGACGTAGCTGAGCAGGCAGCCGAAGACGGATGACGCGAGCGCAACGCCGAGTGCCTGGTTGTGCTGGCCCTTGCGGGCCATGGGGTAACCGTCGAACGTTGTTGCGACGGCCGAAGATGTTCCGGGAATGCCCATGAGCACCGCGGGAACGGAACCGCCGAAGCCTGCCCCGGTATAGATGGCGGTCAGGAACACGATTGCCGGCAGGAAATCCATGTAGAGCGTGGCCGGCAGCGCGAATGCCATGGCCATGGTGATGGAGATGCCTGGCATTGCGCCGAACACCAGACCGATGACCAGTCCCGGCAGCAGGTAGAGCCAGGCGTTGATGTCGGACGAAAGGAGCGAGAATGCTCCATAGACTGAGGACATTTCGATCATGGCGCCATACTCACAGGATGGTCAGCGGGAACGGGAATGGCGTGATCGTGCCGTATCCATAGATCAGGAAAACGGTGAAGACCGCGCTGAACAGGAGGTTCACCCAGATACGTCGTTCGCCGCAGATGGCCAAAGCGACCACCATGAAGATGAACGTCGCGATGTCGAAGCCGATGGTTTCGAGCGAGAATGCCAGAAAGGCCAAGGCACCGATCAGCGCGAACACGCGCAGGAGATCGCCCGTTGTTTCCTTCGGTAGTTCGTCCTCGTCCGGAGAACCCCTTTGGGGGAAGATGCCGGGCAGCACCAGAGCTGCCAGGATGAGTGCGAGAATGGCGGCTGGCTGCACGAGCAGCAGGTTATTGACGCGCGTGGATACGCCGCGGGCGTCAAGCAGATAGGCAATCACCACGCCAACTATGACGGTCAAGAGCAGCAGGTGGCCCCACACGATCCTCCGTCCCGGTTTGGTGCTCATCGGAATCCTCTCTCTGATACGACTGAGCCGTCCGCAGATGCGGACGGCTCTCGATGAAGTTGCAGATGATTACTGACCCTGGAGCAGGTCGATATACTGCTCCATGACCGCAGAGGTGCGTGCGAGCATCTGGTTGGACTCCTCCGGTCCGTACCAGTCGGTTGCAAGCTGCTGGGTCGTGAGGGCTTCGATTGCTGCCGGATTCTTGGAAGCCGTCTCGATCGCCTGGACGAGGATCTGGAAAACTTCCGGATTGGATTCCTGCATCGAGCCGTGCAGGCCCCAGCCACGCTGCGAGCCGACCACGAAATCAGCTTCGGCGCCGAGCACGTCGGTGACGATCGCGCCTTCCCAATTGTCGCGCTGGCGGCTGTCGAATGTCAGGAGGGGACGGATCTGCTCTGCGAGCGGGAGGAAGCCTTCACCGCCGACAAGGCCAATATCGACGACTCCACCGGCAACGGCGTTACGCGCAGGGCCGCCACCATCATAGGTGACCATACGCGTGGCTGCCATGTCGATGTCGTTCGCTTCGCAAAGGATGCTGAAGTTGACGAGATCTGCAGAGGCCGGCTGGAGGCCGACCGACAGGCTGGTCGGGTCTTCCTTGAGGCGCGAAATCACGTCGTCGATAGTCTGAATGTCGGAATCCGAGCTGCACGCCAGAAGCGTGTAGTCCTGCGAAGGCAGGTTGACCATGTAGAAGTCGTCGAGCGCGAACTGCGCATTCTGCGTCAGGATGTTCAGCGGAAGATAAGGGGCAGCCGAGGTGCACAGGATCGTGTAGCCATCGTCCGGCTGCTGCAGGAAGAAGGTGTGGCCGAGCAGTGCACCAGCGCCGCCGCGGTTGATGATCGTCAGCGGCTGGCCAAGCGCTTCCTGCAGGAAGGGCGCGAATGCGCGTGCGAGACGGTCGTTGTAGCCGCCCGTATCGAACGGCACGACGATGTTGATGGGGCGATCTGGAAAGCTGCCCTGGGCGCGCAGGATCGACGGCATGCCGAGAGCAGCCATCGCCACGCCGCCACCGGCGACTTTCAGAACGTTACGACGAGAAAACTTGGAATTCATTGTTGTCCTCCTGAGCTGTTCCAGCTCTTTGCCTTCAGGGGCCCGGGCCTTATGGTCATCCTCCCAAAGCCGTTCGAGAAGCTATGGCCCCATTAGTCGACTGTCAACAATATTTCAGATTGCGCTGCAATATCGCTTTGACGCGTCGCAACATCAGCACGACAACGACTTTCTACCCCAAGATTGTAGGGTAATGCAGGTGCTCCGGCGGAATGGATACCGCCATCGGCAGGGAACCCGCGTCAAGTTGTTGACAATCGACAGAAACTCACGTTTGTTGCCGCCGAGACCAGATGGGGCTCGGCGGCACCGTCGCGAGCTCCCGGTTCATCCAGGAAATTGCTAGGGAGGACATCTGAAGATGACTGCAGCAGCCGCAAAGACCGCCCCGATCGAGAGCGCGTCGCTCACACTCGAAGTCGCCGAATTCGTCAAGAACGCGAAGCTGGCCGATCTTCCTGCCGTCGTCATCGAAAACGGCAAGAAGTCCATTCTTGATGGCTTTGGCCTGGCGCTGTCCGGTTCTGTGGCGAAGTCCGGCGAATATGTTCGCCAGCATCTCGACGATCTCGGCGCCGGAAGCGGCTCGGCGACTGTCATCGGTTCCAACCGCAAGGTCGCACCGCGTTTTGCCGCTTTCGCAAACGGCGTCGGAATCCATGCTGATGACTACGATGACACCCAGCTCGCTGTCGCCAAGGATCGCGTCTACGGCCTTCTGACGCACCCGACCGCTCCCGCCCTCCCGTCCGCGCTCGCCATGGGCGAGACGCTCGGCTCGACGGGTGCAGACGTCATGCTCGCCTATCACATCGGTGTCGAAGTCGAGTGCAAGATCGCCGAAGCGATCAATCCGCGCCACTATCAGACCGGCTTCCACGCGACGGCCACCTGCGGCACCTATGCATCTGCTTCGGCCGCCGGCCGCCTGATGGGCCTCAATCTCGACCAGCTCCTGCGTGCGCTGTCGATGGCAGGCAGCCAGTCTGCCGGCCTTCGCGAAAACTTCGGCACGATGACCAAGCCGTTCCACGCTGGCCGTTCGTCCGAAAGCGGCATCGTCGCCGCGCAGTTCGCCTCCTATGGCTGGACGGCGGCTCCGACGATTCTCGAAGCACCGCGCGGCTTCTTCTCCGCTGCAGGCGGCGGCTACGATCACAATGCGATTTCCGGCAAGCTCGGCAACCCATGGACCTTCGACAGCCCCGGCGTCTCGATCAAGCCGCATCCGTCGGGTTCGCTGACGCACCCCGGCATGACCGAGATGCTGCGCCTCATCAAGGAGCACGGCATCAAGGCCGCCGACGTCGAGCATGTCCGCATCGGCACCAACCACAACATGCCAAACGCGCTCATCCATCACCGTCCGCAAAACGAGCTGCAGGCCAAGTTCTCCATGGAATTCTGCATGGCGATCCTGCTGCTCGAAGGCCGCGCCGGCTTGAACGAGTTCACCGACGAAGTCGTGCTGCGTGACGACGTCAAGGCGATGATCGAGAAGGTCGATTTCGTGGTCGACGATCGCGCCGAAGCCGCCGGCTACCACCTGATGACGACCTATATCGACATCAAGCTGAAGGATGGCCGCACGATTTCGGGTCTCGCCGATTTCGGCAAGGGCAGCCCGGCCAACCCGATGAGCTACGACGAAGTCGCCGCCAAGTTCCTCGAATGCGCCGAGTTCGCACGCTGGGATCAGGGCAAGGCGAAGGAAGTCGTCGGCGTCGTCGCCGAGTTCGAAAAGCTGTCCGATATCCGCGGACTGATGGCGCTCGTCAGCAACTGACGCTGCCACTCGAACGGACAGGAAGCATCCCGTGCTCGATGCCAGCAAAGACGTGGCGGCGCGTTCCACACCGGGCGGCAAGCCCGGTGTGGTCAAGCGCTATCGCCAGCCGCGCTGGTGGGGCCTGCTCGTCCTGACCTATGCCATCGCGACGGCCGCCGGGTTTCTGGCGGACGTCGTCAACATGCCTCTGCCTTTCATGCTCGGGCCGTTTTTCGCGCTCGCCGCCTTCTCGATCATGGGCTTTGAATCGGCCCTCGTGCCGATGGGCCGTGAACTGGGGCAGGTGGCGATCGGCGTCGCCGTCGGCATGCGTTTCACGCCTGCGGTGCTTGCCACCATGGCAGGCCTGCTGCCGGCCATGATCGCCGGCACGCTTTATGTCATTGCCTTCACAATGGTGGCGGCGTTTCTGTTCAAGCCGCTCGCCAAGGTCGACAACGTCACCGCCTTCTTCGCGACAGCAGCCGGCGGCGTGGCCGACATGGCAACGGTCGCCAAGGAATATGGCGGGGCGGCAGGCTCGGTCGCCGTGGTCCACGCGTTGCGCGTGTCCGGCGTCGTCGCCATCGTGCCGTTCCTCGTCGTGATCTTCGGCGAGCACGGCACCGCGCCCGATGCCGCCTCGGCCGGGTCCAACTGGCTGCTGGTCGGCCTGTCTCTGCTCCTTGGTTATCTGATGGCGCGGCTGCTCAAGCCCACGCCACTGCCGAACCCGTGGCTCGTCGGGCCGATCCTGATGGGCATCATCATCGGCGTGCTCGGTCTTTATACAGTCACCATTCCGCCGACCCTGATCGTCATCGCGCAGATCATGCTCGGCACCTGGCTCGGTTGCCAGTTCAAGCGCGACCTTCTGGCGGCACTGCCGCGCGTCACCTTCGCTGCGGTGCTGGTTTCGATCTTCATGATCGGCTGTGCAGCATTTGGAGCGCTCGTCCTGACGCTGACGACCGACCTGCCGTTCACGACGAGCTTCCTGTCGCTTGCCCCTGCCGCTGTGACCGAAATGGTTCTGACGGCGCAGGTCATGCACCTCGAAGCCGAAGTCGTCACCGCATTCCACGTCTTGAGGATCGCCGTCGTGTCGTCGACCGTGCTCCTCGTGTTCAAGCTGTATCTCAAATTGAAGGGAGGGACCGTTGGACCTTCAGTATAATGGGCGTCGCACGCTCATCGTCGGCGGCAGCTATGGTATTGGCCAGGCGTCGGCATCCTTGATGGTGGGCGAGGGCGCGGATGTCGTCATCGCATCGCGAAGCGCCGACAACCTTGCCGCATCCGCAGCGGCGATCGAAAGCGCCGTCGGCTCGAAGCCCGCAACGCTCGTCTGCGATGTCACGCAGACCGGTTCCGGCGACGAACTGGCCGCTTCCGTCACCGAACGCTGGGGCGCGCTGGACGTGCTGGTCACCGCCGTCGGCGGCTCCATCCGGTCATCCTTCGAGGATCTCACCGACGAGGATTGGCTCGGCAACTACACCTTCAACATCCTCTCCACGGTGCGCGCCATCCGTGCGCTGCTGCCAATTCTGGAGAAGGGCGAGAACCCGGCGATCGTGACGCTCGGCGCTGCGGCCTCCAAGATGCCGTACCAGCATCAGATCGTTTCCAACGTCCACAAGGCCGGCCTGCTCGGCCTGACGAAGACGCTCGCTGCCGAACTCGCCGATCGCAAGATCCGCGTGAACTGCGTTGCACCCGGTCGCACGCTGACGCCGCTCTGGACCAAGCGCGCCGACAAGATGTCGGCCGACGAGGGTCGCTCGCGCGAAGAGGTTCTCAAGGACTTTTCCAAGGACATTCCGCTCGGTCGCTTTGCGACGGCCGAGGAAGTGGCGACGATGGTCGTGTGGCTTGCGAGCCCGCGCGCCAGCTACGTCACCGGGCAAACGATCAATGTCGACGGCGGCATCGCCCGCGGTCTGCTCTAACCGGCGCATTTCGGCGGAGTGGACGCAGGTTCGCCGCCCGGAAGCGCATAAGAACAAAGCTTAGGAGAAAACAACAATGAGCCTGCATCAGGAAGCTGCTCCCGGCACCCCGAAGGTCACCCAGATCCTTGCTGATTGGGTCGTCAACATCAAAGGATCCGACATCCAGCCGGAAGTGCGCCGCGAAGGCCTGCGCACCTTCGTCAACTGGGTCGGCTGCGCCGTCGGCGGTGCGAGCCACGAGACGGCCGACCGTGCGCTTGCCGCCATCGCGCCGTTCTCGGGCAAGGCGACCTCGACGGTCATCGGCCGCACGGAAAAGCTCGATGCGCTGCATGCCGCGCTCGTCAACGGCATCACCTCGCACGTGCTCGACTATGACGACACGCACCTGAAGACGATCATCCACCCTGCCGGCCCCGTCGCCTCGGCACTTCTCGCGCTGGCCGAAACCCGCGAAATCTCCGGCTACGATCTTCTGACTGCACTCATCATCGGCGTCGAAGTCGAGTGCCGCATCGGCAACTCGGTCTATCCGCACCACTATGATCGCGGCTGGCACATCACCGGCACGGCCGGCGTCTTCGGTGCGGCGGCAGCGGTCGGCAAGGTCATTGGCCTCAACGCGCAGCAGATGCGCTGGGCATTCGGTCTTGCAGCCACGCAGTCGTCCGGCTTCCGCGAAATGTTCGGCACCATGACCAAGAGTTTCCACCCCGGCCGCGCCGCCCAGAACGGCATGTTTGCGGCGCTCCTCGCCGAAGCCAACTACGACAGCTCCGAGCGCGCTATCGAAGCGCCCCGCGGCTTCGCCAGCGTCATGTCCGACAAGCAGGATTATTCCGAGATCGTCGACGACCTCGGCACCCGCTGGGAATCGGCACTGAACAGCTACAAGCCGTTTGCCTGCGGCATCGTCATCCACCCGACCATCGACGGCTGCGTGCAGCTGCGCGAAGAGCTTGGCGACGAGAAGATCCGCCAGATCAAGTCGGTCGCTTTGACGACACACCCGCTGGTGCTCGAACTGACCGGCAAGACCGATCCAAAGACGGGCCTGGAGGGCAAGTTCTCCGTCTATCACGCTGCCGCCGCAGCCCTGCTCAAGGGCGATGGCGCACCGACGGCCTTCACGGACGAGCTCGTGCGTGACCCGGAAATCATCGCGCTGCGCGACAAGACCAAGGCGACCGCCGACAAGAACTGCCACGAGGCATCCGTCGACATCCTTGTCACCTTCGAAGACGGATCCACCGTGTCCAAGCATGTGGAACGTGCCATCGGCTCCATGGAAGTGCCGCTCACGGATCAGCAGATCGATCACAAGTTCACGGTTCAGTCGGCGCTCGTCGTCGGCGATGCCGTAACGAAGAAACTCCTCGAGACATCCTGGAAGCTGGAAGAGCTGAAGGATGCCGCCGAAGTCGCACGCGCCAGCGTTCCCGGCTCGGCTGAAGCAAAGGCAGCAGCAGAATGAGTGACGTGCAGAAGAAGTCATCCCTCCGCATCGGTATCCTGGAAGGGGACGACATCGGCCACGAAGTGGTGCCGGCTTCGGTCGAGATCGCCAAGGCGGCCGCAGCCGCCTCCGGCATGCAGATCGAGTGGGTCGACGTGCCGATCGGCCGTCGGGCGCTCGATACGCACGGCCACACGATGCCGGAAGGCACGCTGGAAACGCTGGGTCAGCTCGATGGCTTCATCCTCGGCCCGATCGGCCACCGCGAATATCCGAAGGTGCCGGAAGCCATCAATCCGCATCCGATCCTGCGCAAGCGCTTCGATCTCTTCGCGAACGTGCGCCCGACACGGTCCTTCCCGGGCATCGGCTGCCTGCATGACGACATCGACATGGTCATCGTGCGCGAGAACAACGAAGGCTTTCAGCCCGACCGCAACGTCGTGATGGGCTCCGGCGAGTTCCGCCCGACCCATGACGTCACCATCTCGGTGCGCGTCATCACGGTCGAGGGGTCGTCCAAGGTTGCCCGTGCGGCCTTCGAGATCGCCCGCTCGCGCCGCAAGAAGCTGACGCTCGTGCACAAGAACACGGTCTACAAGCTCGGCTGCGGCATGTTCGTCGACAGCTGCTACCAGGTCGCCAAGGACTTCCCGGACGTCGAGGTGAACGAGGTGATCGTCGATACGATGGCGATGCGCCTCGTGCGCGATCCGCAGAGCTTCGACACGATCGTCACCACCAACATGTTCGGTGATATCCTGACGGACGAAGCGGCCGGTCTCGTCGGCGGTCTCGGCATGGCGCCGGGCCTCTGCATCGGTCGCGGCTCGATCGCGATGGCGCAGGCCACCCACGGCTCCGCGCCGGACATCGCCGGCAAGGGCATCGCCAATCCTTTCGCGATGATCGAATCCACCCGCATGCTGTTCGACTGGATGGGCCACCACCACAAGATCGATGCGGCGCTTGAGATGTCGCGCATCATGAAGGTCGGCATCGACCAGGCGCTGTCCGATCCTGCCACCCGCACGCCGGATATTCGCGGCACGGGTACCCAGCGCCAGATGATCGACGGCATTTTGAAGGGCATGGGAGAGGCGCATGCGCACGCATAAGATCGCAGCGATCGGCGGCGACGGCGTCGGGCCGGAGGTCATCGAAGCCGGTGTCGCCGTCATCGAGAAGCTGGCGAAGAGCGAAGGGTTTTTGGTTGAGGTCACGCGCTTCGACTGGGGCTCCGACTACTATCGTCGCACCGGTGAGATGATGCCGAAGGATGGCGTCGAACAGCTGAAAGCCTTCGACACCATCTATTTCGGCGCCGTTGGCGACCCGAACATTCCCGATCACATCACGCTTTGGGAATTGCGGCTCGCCATCTGCCAGGGACTCGACCAATACGCCAATGTGCGGCCGACAAAGCTGCTCGGCGGCACGGTCGGTCCGCTGCGTAAGGAGCTCGGCGAGCAGATCGACTGGGTGATCGTGCGTGAAAACTCCGAAGGCGAATATGCCGGCGTCGGCGGTCGTGCCCATTCGGGACTGCCGATCGAGGTCGCGATGGATGTCGCGATCTTTACCCGCGCCGGTGTCGAACGCATCTGCCGCTTCGCCTGCGAAACGGCGATGGCGCGGCCGCGCAAGCGGCTGACTGTGGTGACCAAGTCGAACGCGCAGCGTCACGGCATGGTGCTGTGGGACGAAGTCTGCCGCGATGTTCTGAAGGAATTTCCAGAGCTCGACGTCGACTGGAAACTCGTCGACGCCATGGCCGCCATGATGGTGACGAAGCCCGGCAATTTCGATACGATCCTCGCCACGAACCTCCATGCCGACATCCTGTCCGATCTTGCTTCGGCACTGACGGGCAGTCTCGGTAATGGGGCGACCGGCAACATCGATCCGTCGGCCAAGAGCCCGTCCATGTTCGAACCGATCCACGGTTCGGCCTTCGACATCATGGGCAAGGGCATCGCCAACCCGATTGGTGCGTTCTGGACCGGCGCGATGATGCTCGAGCATCTGGGCGAAAAGGCCGCAGCGGACAAGCTGATGGCGGCGATCGAGGCGATCAGTGCATCGGGACCGTTCACGCCGGACATGGGTGGCCAGGCCAATACGAAGGCGGTCACGGAAGCGTTACTGGAGGCGCTCGGCTGACAGCCGGCTGCGATATCAGTTGCAGCTTACGCGACCGATGTTTATTGCCTACAATTGAATATCGGTTGAAGGGCAGCGATCATGTATCAGCAGATGAAGACGGACAGTAGCGACCTGATGGTTTTGCGCACGTCTTCGCTGACGGGAGTGCTCGAGCGTGAGCTCGAGCATCTCATCCTCACCGGAGAGCTGAAGCCAGGCGAGCGGCTGAACGAAATCCAGATCTCGACCCGCTTCGGCACCAGCCGCGGTCCGCTGCGAGAGGCAACGCGCAGCCTTCAAGCCAAGGGCCTGGTGGACATCATCCGCAACCGCGGTGTCTTCGTGCGCTCGGTTTCCGCCAAGGAAGCGCTGGAGATCTATGACGTCCGCGCTGCGGTCTTTGGTCTGGCCGGCCGACTTCTTGCCGATCTCGTCACGGATCAGATCCTGACGCGGCTGAACGCGTTTCTCGATCAGATGGACGAGATCGCCGCGGGCAAGGATTTCGATCAGTATTACCCGGTCAACCTCGCATTCCACGATTACCTCGTCACCTCGACCGGCAACGAGACGCTGGTCAAGGAGTATAAGAGCTTCGTGAACAAGCTCCACCTTGCCCGTGCAAGGGGTCTCGTTCAGGCCGGCGGCCTGTCCGTGTCCAACCGCGAGCACCGCGAAATGGTTGATGCGCTTGCTTCCGGCAACCGCGAACGTGCGCAGGAAGCGTTCTTCCGCCATGTGGAGCGTTCGAAGATCCGCTTCCGCTCGACGCTGGAGGCACTGGACCCGCCCGTCGAGTCCTGATCGGGATTTTCAGGCGCTGCTCAGTCCGGTGATGGCCACCGTGACTGCGGAGAAATGGAAGCCCGCAGCGACCAGCACGCACAGGTGCCAGAGCGCGCGCTGAAAGCGCAGTCCCTGCCAGAGATAGAGAATGACCCCGGCCGAATAGATGAGGCCGCCGATGACGATCAGCGAGACGACCTGCGGCCCGAGCGTCGCCATCATGTCGTCGAAGATCAGCACCCCGCTCCAGGCCAGCGCGAGATAGAGCAGCACAGACAGTTTGTCGAAGCGGCCGATGGAGATGACCTTCATCAGGATGCCAAGGCCCGCGAGCCCCCAGATCCAGACGAGCAGCCAGTTGCCCACCGTATCGATCTGCAGCGCAAACGGCGTGTAGGTCCCGGCGATCAGTGCGTAGATCGCTGCGTGGTCGAGCTTGCGCAGCCGCGCCTTTACCGGAGAATTCGGCCACATGTTGTAGGCCGCCGATGCGGCGAAGGAGGCGAGAAGGCTCGCCACATAGATGACCGCACCTGCCGTATGGAGCGCGTCGGCGTGGCGAAGCGCAATCACCACCAGTGCGACACCGCCGATCAGGCCTGCCGCGAGACCGACGGCATGGACGGCGCCATCCGCCAGATAGGCTGCGTGATCGCGCTCGTTCTGTTGGTGGCTGGCCGACATGCACTCCCTCCGCGCTTCCACGTTTCGGGTGCCTCGTTTTTGTTCGAGCGTCAAGCCGCGACGGGGAACAGGTGACCGGCCGGAAGGTTGCGTCAGCCACCCACCGGCCGCGTCGAATTCAGCGTATGACGGGGCGGCCTCTGATGCGCATGAACGTCCAATCGAGAGCGAGCATCACCAGGAGCGACAATCCGGTCAGGGGAAAGAGAATGCCGCCCAAGACGAGAATGGCAATCAGCCCGCGGAATGCCCGTCTGTCAGCCGGCATAGGCGGTACGCCGATCCCGCCACTCGGTCGACGCTTCCACCACATCACGCCGGCCGAGACAGCCATGGCGACGATCCCGAAGCAGACGGCAAGCAACAGGATCTGGTTCGCGAGGCCGAACTGCTGGCCCATATGCACGTTGATCCCGAATTCCAGCCATTTGCCGAGCGGGCCGTAATCCGCATAGCTCATGTCGATCAGCGGCTCGCCCGTATATTGATCGAGATGGACCACGCGCTGCTGCGCAAGATCGTCCGGGTAGACCGAGCCAGTGAAGACGCCCGTGGGTGTCGCGGGAATGTTCACCGCATAGCCGGCATGAAGCCCAAGCCGCTCGAGCGTCTCGACCGCGCGGTCGATGCCGATCGAGGGGGCGCCATCGGCGGGCTCGGCGGTTTCGGGCACCTGCGCCTGTTCAAGCGACCAGCTTGTCTGGCCCATATGGTGCAGATGCTCGTCCGACATAGGCACGGCCACACGCACGCCTGCCGGATAGCCGAAATTGTTGCCGTTCGCCCATTCATTGACCTTCCCGCCCCAGACATTCGACCAGGGCATGCCTGTGAGCGCGAGGAACACGATGAAGAAGCCGACGAAAATGCCGGTGACCGCATGGGTGTCGCGCCAGAATGTGCGCGATTTCGGCTTTCCCCGCACGGTAACGACGCCGCCCCTTGCCTTGCCGCGGGGCCACCACAGAAAGATGCCGGTGCCGACGAGCAGGATGGTCCAGCCGCCGACGATCTCGATGATGCCGCGTGCCACCGGGCCGAAATAGCGCAGGCTGTGCAGATAGCGCACGGTCCACATGACCGTACCCCGATCCGACATCGCGCCGAGCACCTCGGCCGAATAGGGGTTCACGTAAACCGCCAGGCGCTCGCCGCCATCTGTGTTGACGGTGATTTCCGCGGACTGATCGGGACGTGCCGGATCGGTGAACTTTACCGCAGTGCCGGGATACGCCGCCCGCGCCGCGTCGATCATGGCCGATGGCGCGGCGAGATTGATGGTCTCCTGAACCGCCACCCGCTTCATGTCGGCATGGATGATCGCATCCAGCTCGTCGCGAAAAAGATAAAGCGCGCCGGTGACGGCGAGCGTGATCATGAAGGGTAGGACGAAAAGCCCCGCATAGAAATGCCAGCGCCAGACGGCGCGATAAAGATCGGCTGAACGCGATGGCTGTGCGGCCGCGCTGAAGGTCGTTTCGGTCATCGATCTCTCCCGTCAGACGCGGCTGGCCGCAGGAACGGAAGAGGCCGCGTCGCATCGAGTGCGACTGGCCCCGAGACCGCTGGCCGTGACGAGGAGGATGGAACGGGTCATGGAGTGGCGGACATGCAGTGCCGCCTGCCCGAGAAGGGTCGGTTTCATGGAAATCTCCGAGGATGTGCAAGAAAAAGGCAGCCGCTGCAACACAGCCGGTCGCCAGAAACATCACGCGGAGAAAGAAGGAGGTGCCCGGGCCTTGGAGGCGAGGCCGTAGTGGCTGGGCGGCGCCTGCGGCGCTGCGATCAGGGCATGCGTCAGTCCCGGCAGCACCGGAAGCGCGAATGAGGGAGCGTCAGCTCCGGGAAGGCCCGCGCCGGTCGCGCAGGCTGCCTGACAAAGAGTGGAGCAGCAGTCCCGATCGAGATCCTGCAGAGGGTGAGGTTCACCGTCGACGACGGCTTCGTGCACCGAACAGATGATGGTGGCCGGATCCGGCCCGCCCAACATCGTCGCTTGAGCGTAGCTCGTGACGAGGCCTTGGAAGAACAAGAGATAGCCAAGAAGCAGGCTGCCGATCAGCCGCCTCGCAGTTCTCTCCGCGCTTTTCCAGTTCATCCCCATGAACGGGCTCATGCCACAGAATCTATGGACAGTCACTGCGATCCGTCAGCTTCGCGTCCCATGCGCCAGAACCGTGGGTGGACATCGTGCAAGAATGCGCGGCTTCAGGCAGCGACGCGCTCGGGAGCAATGGGTGCAAAAAGCGGTGCAGGCAACCCGAGCTTTGCCCGCACAGCGGCTTCCACCGGCGGGGAGATATCGAAAATCCCGCAGCAGACCGGCAGCCTGCCATAGCCATCGGACCGCCCTATCTCGTCCAGCTGCAGCCCCGCCCGGCGGTAGACCCGCTTCATGTGCGGCTCGTAATTGGAAACGATCGTGTGGATGCCGTGGGCGCGCCCGCATTCGATGATCGCAAGACACATGGTCGCGAAGGCATCGCTCGCGGCGATGTCCGGCCGTAGCGCAGCGATCGCCTCGCAGTCGACGCAAGTCCGCGTCGCCTCCCATATGCCCGGCGCCGCAAGGCACGCGGCATCGGGAAAGGTTTTGCTGAACACGTCGTAGAGAAGCGTGGGGCCGGTCGTCGGCATCAGGCGCGTCGAGCCGAGAAGCGTGCCGGTTCGCTCGTCCGTCCACACGATATAGACCGCATCCATCCCATCGTAGCGATCGCGTTCAAGCCCGGCGGAGCAATGCTGCAGCGACCAGCCGAGCTGATCGATGAACACGCGTTTGCGCAGCCGGTACATCTGATCGAGCAGATCCGCATCAGCCGGCCGGTATGGTGCCTGAAGTATCCGAAACATTGTGCTGTCCCTGTTTCAATTTGAAACAAGGGTGACATTCGAGCGCCGCGTGGAAAATCCGCACAGAGCGTGCCGCCAGCTGCGGTCCGTACCGATGTACGTATCGTTTCAGGCGTTGTTTTCTTCGATGAGATTGAACCGGATTGCCTTGGCGACCGCCTCGGCGATGCTGCCGCATCCAAGCTTCAGGCGGGCCGATCGGAGATAGGCGCGTGCAGTGTGTTCGGAGATGTCGAGCTGGCGCGCGATCTCCTTGTATGTGCGGCCCTCCGCGCTCCAGGTCAGGCATTCGAGCTCGCGGGCAGCGAGCGCCGGCAGCGGATCCGAGCCATGAAGTTCGCCGATCGCCTTTTCGTGGATCAGAAACGCAAGCTCGGCGAGCGCGGCCCGCTCCGCCTCCACAATCTGCCGAAAGGGCGTGGTATCGAGTTGCGTCGTCGTCAAGGACAGAAGCGCCCGCCGGCGCACGCGATCGATGATCGGGATCGTGTAGCCCTCGGTGCCGACGCCGTGGGCTATGGCATCCTGCATCAATTCCATCGCCTGAGGTGCCATCGGCAGTTCGCTCCAGAAGAACGGCAGCTGCCTGCGAAACCCGTGCTGCACCACCGGATCGACATTGACGTAGCGCTTCAGGATGTAACGCCCCATCCAGGCGTCCGAATAGGTGCTCTTGACGAAGGGCGCGTCGATGACGGCGTCGATCGTGTAGCCGAGATGGTAGGTCGCATGGTCGAAACCGAAATGGCTGCGCAAGGCGTGCACGGCCTCGTCGACCGTCTCCGCAAGGCGCACGGCCTGCGCTGTGCGCATCGATAGCGCAGATTCAGTCCCGGCCACGCATGCCCCACAGCTTGGAAGGATCTTAATACGTACAATTGTACGTATTGGTAGCGGCAAGTCGAGACGTCATCGCGTGCTGGAGGCGTGCATGCGCATTTTGCAATCGATGCGCGCAGCCGGTTGTCAGGCCTTCTCGACCTTGACCGGCACGCCCTTCGAGCCGGGTGTCTTCGATGTGCGGTCATGCAGGCTGAGTGGTACCAGCACGTTGCATTCCGGATAGTAGGAGCCGATCGTGCCGAGCGGGAGGTCGAACGGGATGACCTCAAGCCCGGGAAGCCGACGAGAGATGCCATCGTCCGCATCGCTGACGAGCGTCACGATCTGGCCCTTCGCCAGCCCCTCGCGCAGCATGTCGGCTTCATTGATCAAGAGCACGTCGCGCGTGCCTTCGATCCCGCGGAACCGATCCGAATAACCGTAGATCGTGGTGTTGAACTGGTCGTTGGACCGCATCGTGATCAGTGTGAAGCGACCTTCCGCATCGTCGAAGCCCAATGCGTTGAGTTTCTCCGGCACGGTGAACTCGGCCTTCCCGCTGTCGGTCTCCCAGATACGGTCGCGCGCCGGGTTGCCGCGCCAGAAACCGCCGGGTGTGTTCAGGCGCTGGTTATAGTCCCTGAAATCGTCCGGATAGGTCGCCTCGATCAGGTCGCGCACCCGGCTGTAATCTGCGACCCATTCGCGCCAGCGGCGCTTGGGATGCGGCTCGGTGATCACTTCAGCGATCGAAGCGACGATATCGAGCTCCGACTTCAGTTCTGTCGAAGCAGGCTCCTGCTTGCCGATCGAACCGTGGATCATCGAGAAACTGTCCTCGACTGAAATGTATTGCGGTCCCGACGCCTGTTCGTCCTTCTCGCCCCGCGTGAGGCAAGGCAGGATAAACGCCGCTTTGCCGGGATAAAGATGGCTGCGGTTGAGCTTGGTGGAAACCATGACGGTCAGCTCCTGGGCGCGCCAGTGCTGCTCCAACTGGTCGGTTTCGGGCAGCGCACGCATGAGGTTGCCACCGAGGCACAAGGTCGCCTTGATCCTGCCCCCGATGATGCCTTCCGCCGCATCGACGATATGCGTCCCGTCCTTCTCGGGAGGATCGAAATCGAAAAGCGTGCGCAGCCGATCCATGGGGATCAGCGCGGTCTTCTCCGCAATGCCGACGGTGCGCTGGCCCTGCACGTTGGAATGGCCGCGCACCGGGCAACAGCCTGCACCTGGCTTGCCGATATTGCCGCGAAGCATGAGGAAGTTGACAAGCATGCCGATATTGTCGGCACCGTGGGTGTGCTGGGTGAGGCCCATGCCGTAAACGCCGATGACCCGCTCGGCTTCCATGTAAATCTGCGCTGCCTCACGCAGCGCTTCTTCCGTCAGCCCGCACGCCGAAATGATCGCTGCCCATGGCTGCGACCGCGCGAAGTCGACGAAGGCCTCAAAGCCGTTCGTGTGCTCCTCGATGAATGGCCAGTCGAGGACTGGGGTTGCGCCTGTTTCGCGAGCCGCATCGTCTGCCTCGATGACGGCTTTGCAAAGCCCGAGGATCGCCGCGATATCTGTACCGGCCCGGAGCTGGTGATACTGGTCGGAGATCGTCGTCTCCTTGCCGGTGATCATGGCGACCGGATCCTGCGGGCTGACGAAAGAGATGAGCCCTTGCTCCCGCACGGGGTTGAACGTGACGATCTTGGCGCCCCGCTCCTTCGCTTCCTTCAACGGATGAAGGAAGCGCGGGGAATTGGTACCGGGGTTCTGGCCGAAGAAGAAAAGGCAGTCGGTCTCCTCCAGATCCTCCCAAATGATGGTGCCAACCGGTGAGCCAATCACCTCGGTCAGCCCAACGCTGGTCGTTTCGTGGCACATGTTGGATGACTGCGGCAGGTTGTTGTTGCCGTAGAGCCGCGCCATCAGCGCCCAGAGATAGGATGCTTCCAGCCCGGCATGGCCGGATGAGTAGAAAACCACGTCGTCTCTCGGAAGATCTTCAAGCGTCGCGCCGATGGCGGCGAAGGCATCCGCCCAGCTCGTTTCCACATAGCGGTCGCTCGCGGCGTCGTAGCGCAGCGGATGCGTCAGCCGCCCGGTCTTCTCCAAATCGTGGTCGCTCCAGCCGAGCAATTCGGTGACGGTGTGATCTTTCCAGAAGTCCGGCGTGCAGCGGTCCTTCGTGGATTCCCAGAGCGTCGCTTTCGCCCCGTTCTCACAAAACTCGAAGGCGCGATAATTGGCAGGTTTCGGCCAGGCACACGAAGCGCACATGAAGCCGCCGGGCTTGTTCTGCCGCCAAAGTGTCTGAAGCGCCTCTGACGAGGGGTCGCTCATCCCGGTGATGCGGGCGATGCTGCGCAGCGAGCCCCAGCCTCCGGCAGGTCCGCTCTCTTTGGGCAGGTCGTCGTGCTCTTCGGCCTTGCTGGTCATGAATGCATCCGCGTTGTTTGCTCCTCAGGCGCAACGGGTTCGTTGTTCAAAAGATGCATCGAAGCGGGCAGAAAAGTGCGGACGGACTGGAACCGGACCGGTGACGCCAGATTATGCGTGCATGGCCCAATGCAGGGCGGACGTCTGGAGAGCCCGCAAAATGGAAGCAGCAAGCCGCCTCAGCAACACCTATCCCCGCGCCGTGCTCGCATCATTGCCGGATGAGGTCCCGGTTTCGATCACCTGCAACGGCTCCAGCCAAGCCGTGATGATGGCGACGCCGCGCGACGTGGAGGATTTCGCCTGGGGCTTCGCGCTGTCGGAAGGCTTCATCCAAAGTCCTGACGACGTCGACTGGTTCGATGTTCTGCAGCATGACAACGGCATCGAAGCACGCTTCTGGCTGAAAGCCGAGCGTGCCGCCGACCTTGGCGCGCGTCGCCGCAAGATGGCGGGACCGGTCGGCTGCGGTCTCTGCGGCATCGACAGCCTGCAGGAAGCCATGCGCCCACTGCCAAGGATGGAGGCCGGCGGTGTCCGCTTCAGCTTTGCCGCCATGCACGAAGCGCGCGTGGAACTGCGCGCCCACCAGCCGCTGAGGGATGAAACGCGCGGGCTGCACGCAGCCGGCTTCATGCATCCCGGTCTCGGCATCCTGCTCGCGCGCGAGGACGTCGGCCGACACAATGCGCTGGACAAGCTCTGCGGCGCGATGTTCCGCTGCGGTATCGAAACCGCCGCCGGCGCCGCCATCATCACGAGCCGGATTTCGGTCGATCTCGTGCAGAAATGCGTCATCAGCGGCATTCCGGCATTGATCGCGATGTCGACCCCAACCCGCGCGGCAGTAGCGGTTGCCGAGGCCGCCGGCCTGACCCTGGCGGCCTTCAACCATGGCGACATCGAGATCTACGCGAACGCCCACCGCATCAGCGACTAAAGGCGTGTTGCTGCATCACCAGCGTTGCGACGGATCAGGCTCCGGGATGGAGCCGAGAAGCTGGCGCGTATAATCGTGGGAAGGCGACGTGAAGAGGTCTGCCACCGGCTGGTCCTCCACGATCTTCCCCGTCTGTAGTACGATCACCCTATCGCACAATCTTCGAATCACGGACAGATCGTGGCTGATGAAGGCAAGGGTCAACCCGAGGTCCTTCACCAGGTTCGCCAAAAGCGTCAGCACCTGCGCCTGCGACGACACGTCGAGGCCGGAAACGATCTCGTCGGCCACGATGAAATCCGGACGGAGCGCGATTGCCCGCGCGATGCCGACGCGCTGGCGTTGCCCGCCGGACAGCTCGTGCGGATAACGCCCGGCAAAACCGCGCGGCAGTCCCACATGGTCGAGCGCTGCCGCAACGCGCGGATCGTTGGTCTTCGCGCGCAGAGGCGCCGCGATGATCCGGCCAATCGTCAGCCGCGGATTGAGCGCCGACATCGGGTCCTGAAAGATCAATTGGATCCGTTGCCGAAGTGGTCGCATCGCATCGTCGGAAAGATGTGTCACATCCTGGCCGTCGAAGGTCAGCGCCCCGGCCGTTGGCTCGACGAGCCGCACCAGCGTGCGTCCAAGCGTGGTCTTGCCCGAGCCCGAGCCACCGACAATGCCGAGCACGCTGCGCCGTTCGATGGAGAACGAAATATCATCGAGGATGCGCAAGCGGGGTGCTGCGCCGAAAAGCGGTTTGCGGGTCTGGTCGGCAACCTCCACCCTCAGCCCCTCGATCCTGTAGAGCGCGTCAGTCATGGCGCACCCACTGGCGGTCAGCGTCGCTGATCTCGCCGCGCACGGCTGCGATCACGTCGTCGGGCACGGGCAGGAGCGATGCATCCGGGTCCGTGTGCCGCGGTGTCGCTGCAAGAAGCGCCCGGCCGTAGGCATGGCGCGGGCCGTTGAAGAACGAGGCGACGTCCGTGTCCTCCACGACCTTGCCACCGTAAAGCACGCTGAGGCTGTCGCAGATTTTCGCCACCACGCCGAGATCGTGCGTCACGAAAAGCAGCGCCGTGCCATGCCGCGCCTGCAGGTTGGAAATGAGCTTCAGGATCTGCTTCTGCACCGTCACATCGAGAGCCGTCGTCGGCTCGTCGGCGATGATGAGCTTCGGCTCAGCCGCAAAGGCCGAGGCGATCAGGATGCGCTGGCGCATGCCACCCGATAGCTCGTGTGGATATTGCCGCATGACGCGCGCAGGGTCAGCGATCTGCACCTCTTCCAGGACTTCCAGCGCCCGCACTTCGGCGGCGCGGCGCGTCCAGCCAAGAATGTCGACCAGCCGATTGGTGATCTGCGGCCCGATCCGGCGCGAGGGGTTGAGCGCGGTCAGCGGGTCCTGGGGAATGAGGGCGGTCGATGCGCCGATCAGCCGCCGCCGGTCCGCGTCCTTCAGCTTCAGGAGGTCCTGCCCGTCAATCAGGATCTCACCTTCCACGACGTTCAGCGCCTTAGGCAGCACGCCGAGCACGGCCTTGCCGATCATGCTCTTGCCGGCTCCGCTTTCCCCGACGAGCCCGCGGATCGTGCCGGGCTGAAGATCGATGTCGACGGAGCGCAGCACGCGCTCGCCCGTATCGCGCAGCACGGCCGACAGATTGCGGATGGTGAGATAGCCGCCGCTCATCGAAGCACAGGATCGAAGCGGTCCTTCAGTCCCTCGCCGAACTGGGCAAAGGAGAGGACGGTGAGAAATAACGCGATCAGCGGAAAGACCAGCACCCACCACGCCTGGTGGATGCTCAGGCGTCCCTCCGCGATCATGCCGCCCCAGGTGGGCTGGTCGGTGGAGATCGACAGATTGACGAAGGAGAGGATCGCCTCGACGATGACCGCGATCCCCATTTCCAGGCTGAGCAGCGCGACGATCGTGGGCAGCACGTTGGGCAGGATCTCCGAAAGCATCGTCTTCATCCGCGTGAAGCCGGCAATGCGGGCGCTGTGCACATAGTCCATCTGCGACTGGTTGAGCGTCTCGGCGCGCACCACGCGGCAGAAGCGCGTCCAGTCGATGACGACGATCGCAACGATGACCGAGGTGAGCCCGGTGCCGATGACGGCGATGAGAAGAATGGCGAAGAGGATCGGCGGAAACGCCATCCAGATGTCGACCAGCCGGCTGATGATCCGGTCCGCCCAGCCGCGATAATAGCCGGCAATCAGCCCGAGCGTCGAACCGATGAGACAGGTGCCGATGCCGGCGACAAGCGCGACGATGAGGGCGATGCGCGCACCATGGATGAGCCGTGAAAGCACGTCGCGGCCGAGACTGTCCGTGCCGAGCAGGTAGCCGGGTTCCGTGCCTGCCATCCAGAAAGGCGGCAGCCGCCCATAGAGAAGATCCTGCATCAGCGGATCGTGCGGCGCGATGAGCGGCGCGAAGACTGCCGCAAGCGCAACGATCGCCAGCCACAGGCCCGAGAGCCAAAGCCGTGCGCCAGCCCGCCTTTTGACCGCGCCGCGCCCGTCAAGCATGGCGGAGCCTCGGGTTCAGGAACGCATAGGTCATGTCGACGAGAAGATTGATCGCCGTGAAGATCAGCGCGAAGAGGATGACGATCCCTTGGATCAACGGCAGGTCCCGGTTGATCACTGCATCGACCGCCATGTTGCCGAGTCCTTCATACGAGAACAGCCGCTCGATGATCACCGTGCCGCCGATGAGGAAGGTGAATTGTACCCCGATCAGCGTCAGCGTCGGCAGAAGCGCGTTGGGTAGGGCCTCGGACAGGATCACGCGCGTTTCAGAATAGCCCTTCGTGCGGGCCAGCACCGCGTAATCGAGATTGACGGTTTCCTTCAGCGATTGTTTGAGCAGCTGCGCGATGATTGCGGCGAGCGGCAGCGCAAGTGCGAGCGCTGGCATGAACATGTGGCGCAGCAGATTGCCGGTCAGATCGAAGCGCAGCCTGAAGATGCTCTCGATCAGATAAAACTGAGTCGAAAACGGCAGGTCGAGACGCGGCGATACGCGGCCGGAAATCGGGAACAGCGGCCAGACGACGCCGAGCAGGATGATCAGCAGCAGGCCCCAAAGGAAATCGGGCGCTGAAAGGCCGATGCCATTGGCAAGATCGACGCCCGTCTCCGTGCGGCGGCCGCGGTAGCGCGTGCCGATGATCGCGGCACCCATGCCGAGAATCACCGCGATGATCAGCGCCATGAGGCTCAGTTCGAGTGTTGCCGGCAACCGGCCGAGAACGAGGTCGAGCACCGGCTGGCGCGTGGAGATCGACGTCCCGAAATCGCCTTGAAGCACATTGCCGAACCAGATCGTGAACTGCTCGAAGATGGATTTGTCGAGCCCGTAGAGCGCGCTCAACCGCTCGATATCGGCAGCGCTCGCGCCTGGCGGCAGCATCATGGCGATGGGATTGCCGGGCACGACACGCACCACGACGAAAACGATGATGGCCACGCCGATCAGTGTGATCAGCGTGGTGAGAAAGCGCGAAAGGACGACGCGAAGGATGGGCATGGATCAGTCCAGCGCGCCGGCCTCGATCATCAGGAAAAGTCCGCTCACGCCGGCCCGATCAGCTGCGGCAGCAGCGCACCGGAGGCATGCGCCGTCACAGTAAGGCCGGGACGGTAGACGATCGGCTGGACATACTGGATGAGCGGGATGACGAGGCCTTCCTCGGCGATGAAACGATCGACATCCTTCCAGCCCTGAATGCGGGCCTCTTCGTCCGCCTCGCCCCAAAGCGGGATGATGCGGTCCATGAGGTCCTGGCCATCCCAGACCGAATGCGGGCTCGGGCCGAACATGGCAAAGCCGGTCGACGTCGTCGGGTCGCCCACCGCATTGCCCCAGTTGTAGAAGGCTGCCGGTGCAAGCTGATCGGCGGCGCGCAGTTCGAAATGCTGCGCGATCTCGTACACCTCGATCTCGGCCTCGATCCCGACGCGGCGCCACATGCCGACGATCGCCTGGATCATCTCGTAGTCCTTGGGCTTGAAGCCGCGCGTCGTCTGGATCTTGAAGCGCACGGGGTTCTCGGGCGAGAAGCCGGATTCCGCGAGCAGCGCCTTGGCGCCTTCCTCGTCATAGGCCACTTCGAAGGAGGAATCGTAGGCGATGTATTCCGGCGTCTGCAGCGTGCTGATCGGCACGCCGTAGCCGCTGAGCAACCGGTCGATGAGAAGCTGCTTGTCGATGGCCATGTGCGCGGCAAGCCGCACATTCTTGTCGAGCATCGGCTCGACGTCGTTCAGGAAGATCATGGCGATGTCGGAGATCGGCTCGGCCACGCCTTCGAACTCGCCGCCCGTCAGGCGGTCATATTCCTCATAGGGAATTTCAAGCGTCACGTCGGAATTGCCGGATTCGATTTCCGCCACGCGGCTCGCCGCATCGGTCACGAACTTGATCGTTACCGCCTCAAAAGCGGGCGCGCCGTTCCAGTAATCCGGGTTTGCCTTGAGGCGTACGAAGGCGTTGCGCTCATAGCTTTCGACCATATAGGGGCCGGTGCCTATGGGCTTTGCCTCAAAGCCGTCCGCGCCGACTTCTTCGTAATAGGCCTTGGGCAGAACATAGCCCGTGAGGAACGACATCCATTTGAAGATGGTCGGGTCGAACTCCAGCACGTCGGCTTCGATGCGGTTGCCGTCGATGGTGAAATTGCCGATCTTGGACCAGGTGAACTGGATCGGGTTGCCGGTTTCGGCCTTGCCGGCGCGCTCCAGCGACCAGACGACGTCCTCCGCGCTGAAATCGCTGCCGTCATGCCACTTCACGCCCTCGCGCACGACCATGAAGATCTTGGAATTGTCGTCGTTCCAGCCCCACTCCGTGATCAGTCCGGGCTTGAAGCTGAGGTCCGGATCCTGATGGATGAACATGTCGAAGACGGACTGGTAGAAACCCTGGATCGTCGGGTTGACCGCCGAGGGGCCGACCGTCGGGTCCCAGGAAGGCAGGTTGACGTTATAGGCGATGACAAGCTCGTTGGCTTCCTGCGCGAAGGCCGAGAGCGGCAGGTTGAAGCCCGCAAGCGCAGCACTTGCGCCGGCAAGCTTCAGCAAAGTTCGTCTGTTGGGATGCGTGATCATCGGTTCAGTTCCCCTGTGTTCGGCCGCTTGTTTGCGCGGCATTGTTTGTCACTCATTGACCTGCCAACTGGCAGGCGAGCATGTAACCCGACCCGGCACCGACGCCCGCACCCGGCCAGGTGGCCGCGCCGACGAGATGCAGATTGCCGACGGGCGTGTGCCAGTCGGCAAAGCCCGGGGCCGGGCGGAACAGGAAATTCTGCGCAAGATGGTGGCTGCCGCAGATCTGGTCGCCGCCGACGAGATTGGCGTTGCCTCGTTCGAGATCGAGCGGCGACACGGCTGTTTTGCCGATGATCTTGCCGCGCAGGCCCGGCGCATAGCGTTCGAGAATGTCGAGCACGCGTTCAGCATAGATCTCGCGCACGCTGTCCCAGTCGCGCGCTTCGATCTCGCCGGCCGCGTCGCCCTCGATGATGGCAGGCACCATGCGCACCTGCACCCAGAGCACATGCTTGTCCTGGGGTGCGCGGGAGGGGTCTACCGTCGTCGGTTGGCCGACGACCAGCACTGGCTCGCGCGCCAGAAGCCCGGCAGTCGCATCCGCATAGGCGCGCGCCATCATGTCCATGTCCGGCGCCACATGCACATAGGCGAAGCGCTTAAGTTCGGCGTCCGGCCAGTCCGGCAGTCCGTCGAGTGCCAGATGCAGCATCATCGTGCCGGGCGCATGGCGAAACGCCGCCATCTTCGCATCGAAGCTCCTGTCGCCACTGCCTTCCGGCAGCAGATGTGCGAGCGCCTTGGGCGCCACCGACCCGATCACGGCACGTCTGGCGGCAAACCGCCGACCGTCCGCCAGCACCACGCCGGTGGCTTTGCCACCACTCGTCTCGATGCGTTCCACGCGCGCATTGCAGTGCACCTGGCCGCCCCGCTTCTCGATCATCCCGGTGAGCGCCGTGATCATCGTTTCGGCGCCGCCCTTGCCGATCACCATGCCAAAGCTCTGGTTGGCCATGCCCTCGAGATAGGGAAAGAGCGCGCCGCCTGCGACATCGGGCGCGAAGTCGAGATGCATGCCCCAGGCGGCGAGCATCGTGCGCATCTCCGCGCTCTCGAACGTCTCGTCGAGCCAGGCGCGGGGCGACATCAGGAGAAACCGAAGCAGCTCGCGACCGCCGCCGACACCTTCGCGGCGAAAGGCTGCAAGAAAATTACGTGCAATTGCACGTTTCTTCATCGGGCTGCCAAGCAGTGAGAACAGACTGTCGGCGCGCTTGGGAAACCCCGCAACGAGGGTCTTCCATGTCTCAGCATCTTTCAGCGATCGCGCCTGGATCCAGCCGAGCGTCTCGTCCATGTCGGTCGATACGCCGAGCCAGCTGCCATCACGGAAGATAGATGCGAACGGCCGCGACACCGGGGCGAACGCCAGTCCGTACTCGGCAAGCTCGCTGCCATAGGCCCTGTGGAATGCAGAACCCGCAAACAGGCTGAGATTCATCGCGGCAATGTCGTGCTTGAAGCCGGGTGCGGTCAGCTCTCGCGTTTTGACGGCTCCGCCCGGCCGATCTGCCGTTTCGAAAACGGCGACCTTCCAACCCTTTGCGGCGAGGTGCGCCGCGCAGGCCAGCCCGTTATGTCCAGCCCCAATGATAAGGGCATCAGCATCAGTCATGTCGGCACCATCCCCGATCAAGATATTTGCAGATGCATTTACTTCCGTCTAGTCTCGCCGGAGCGCCTGCGAAATTTGTTTCGCGCGTATGGAAAAGAGGCGAAGGTTGCGGCCGTCGCTGACAAAGAGGAGAACAGTGAAGATGTCTGCTGCCGATACATTGGGCGAACTGGCCGGGCTTCTCCTGAGTGGCAAGGTGGAGGTGGTCGACCTCTCCGCACCGCTCGGACCCGATACCCCGCTCTTGAAGCTGCCGCCGGAACTGGCGAAGGACACGCCGAAGATCGAAATCCACAAGATCTCCGAATACGACCAGAACGGTCCTTTCTGGGCCTGGAACTGGCTGAAGATCGGCGAGCATTCCGGCACCCATTTCGATGCGCCGCATCATTGGATCACCGGCAAGGACTTTGCCGACGGCTATACCGACACGATCAAGCCGCAGAATTTCGTGGCCCCGGTCAACGTCATCGACTGCTCGGCCGAGACCGAAGCCGATCCGGACTTCCTGCTCACCGCTGAAGGCGTAAAGGCCTGGGAAGCCAAACACGGCGAGATCAAGCCCGGCGAATGGGTCGTGATGCGCACCGACTGGGACAAGCGCAACGGTTCGGAAGATACCTTCCTGAACATGGACGAGAACGGCCCACACTCGCCCGGACCGACACCCGATTGCATCGCCTATATTCTTGAAAAGGGCGCTATCGGCTGGGGCACCCAGTGCATCGGCACCGATGCGGGCGGTGCCGGCGGCATGGAGCCACCATTCCCGGCGCACAACTTCCTGCACAAGGCCAACAAGTACGGTCTCGCCAGCCTCTGCAATCTCGACAAGCTTCCGCCAAAGGGCGCCGTCCTGATCGCCGCGCCGCTGAAGATTGCGGAAGGCACCGGCAGCCCGATCCGCGCGCTTGCGCTCGTCGCGACACACTAAGAACGACGATGGTGGCCGATCACATCATCATCGGCAGCGGCATCAATGCGCTTACGGCCGCCGCCATGCTCTCGGGCAAGGGCCACAAGGTCCTCGTGCTGGAGCGGGCGGACCATGTCGGCGGCTGCATGCTGTCAACCGAAGCCACGCTGCCGGGCTTTACCCATGATGTGATGGCGGCCACCTTCGTCCTCTTCCTGACCGGTCCGGCTCATGCCGCGCTCGGTCAGGATCTCGCCCGCCACGGGCTCGAATTCTGCCATACACCGCACCCGACTGGCGTCATCCGCCCGGATGGATCGAGCGTTGTTCTCACGACAGACCGCGCGGGCAATATCGCCGCCTTCGACCGCTTGGCTGCCGGCGACGGCGATGCCTACAAGGCTGACGTTACCAGCATCGAAGCCAACGCACCCTTGCTCTTCGGCCTGCTCGGCGGCGAGCTGTGGAGCCGGCAGATCGCGACACTGATTGCGCGCGAAGCGTGGAAGCGCGGTCCGCGTACCCTTCTCGCCTATCTCGGCGAAGCACTGATGCCGGCGCGCCGCTGGCTCGGCTCCATCTACCAGGCGCCCGAACTTCAGGCGCTGTTTGCGCCCTGGACGCTCCATTGCGGGCTTTCCCCCGACGACGCCTATTCCGGCCAGATGGGCAAAATCGTCGCCTTCGCGCTCGAGGCGGCCGGCGCGCCGATCGCCAAGGGCGGAGCTGGCAAGGCGGCTCAAGCCTTCCGCAGCCTGATCGAGGAACGTGGCGGCACGGTGCGTACCGGCGCCGACGTGACCCGCATCCTCGTCGAAAACGGGCGAGCGGTCGGCGTACGTCTTTCAAACGGTGAAGAGCTGCGCGTCTCGCGCTCGGTCATCGCTTCCGTCGCGCCGGGCAAGCTTTACGGCCCACTACTTGGCAATGATGCGCCGCCGGCCGCCCGTGAGGCGGTGAAGACCTTCACCCACGGGCGCGGCAACTTTCAGCTTCACTATGCTCTCAATGCCGCACCGCGCTGGACCACCGAGGGCTTCGACAAGGTGGCACTCATCCATTTGACCGACGGCATCGATGCCGTTTCCAAGTCGCACAACGAGGCGCTGCGCGGCATGCTGCCGGAAACGCCGACGATCTGCGTCGGTCAGCCCGCAGCGCTCGATCCATCCCGCGCGCCCGATGGCAAGGCGATCCTCTGGATCCAGATCCCTGATGCACCACGCGCCATCAAGGGCGATGCGGCCGGTGAGATCGCGACCGACGGCACCTGGAACGAGGCAACGAGAGAGGCCTTCGCCGACCGCATCGAAGCGATCCTCAAGCGTCACATATCGAATTTCGACGAGATCGTGCTGAAACGCCGTGCCTATTCCCCGGCCGATCTCGAAGCGATCAACGTCAACCTCGTCGGCGGCGATCCCTATGGCGGTGCGGCGACGATCGATCAGTTCTTCGCCTGGCGTCCGCTTCCCGGTTCCGTCAACCACGCAACCGGCGTCAAGGATCTGCACCATATCGGCGCCTCTACCCACCCGGGGCCTGGCCTGTCGGGCGGGTCGGGCTTTCTCGTCGCCAACCGGATCGCGAAGTAGCTGAGAACGAGTTGCCGCTGCGCGACCGGGCGTCTATCGCCCGATCGCATAAGCCTGCATCAGCCGCGGCGTTGCCGCCGCGCGCAACAGCCCATTCGCGTCGCGTTTTGTGGCGGTCAGGCGCCCGACGGTCCACGGTTCTGCAACGGTGATTTCGTGTCCGCGCGCTTCCAGTTCGGTCAGCGTCGCTGCGCCAATCGTCTCCTCCACCATGATGTGTCCCGGCTGCCGCGAGCGAGGATAGAACGAGCTCGGGAAATGCGTGGTGTGGAAGAGCGGCAGGTCGATCGCCTCTTGCAGATTGAGCCCGTGATGCACGTGGCGCAGGAAGAAGGCGAGTTGCCACTGGTCCTGCTGGTCGCCTCCAGGCGTCCCGAAGGCCATTGCGGGCCGGCCTTCATGCAGCGCCAGCGAAGGCGTCAGCGTCGTGCGCGGGCGTTTGCCGGGCGCAAGCGAGGTGGGCAGGCCGTCCTTCAGCCAGAACATCTGCGCCCGCGAATTCAGGCAAAACCCGAGGCCGGGAATGGTTGGCGAGGATTGCAGCCAGCCACCCGATGGTGTGACCGACACCATATTGCCTTCCCGGTCGATGACATCGATATGCACCGTGTCGCCACGCTTTTCGGAGAGATGCGCCATCGTCGGCTCGTAGACACCCTGTCCCGTCGGGCTCATCGCTTCAAGAAGCGCCATGGTCGCATCGTGCTGCGCGTCGAAACCGGGAACACGACCGGGGCGCAGGTCACGGCTGGCTGTCGCGCCGATCAGCTTCCGGCGCTCGTGGTTGTAAGCCTCGGACAACAGATGATCGAGCGGCACGGACGCGAAGTTCGGGTCGCCGTAATAGACTTCACGGTCGGCATAGGCGAGCTTCATCGCCTCGACCACATGATGCACGAAATCCGCACCGCCCGTGGCCATTCCCGCAAGATCGATGTCCTTGAGGATCGCCAGCGATTGAAGGAGCACCGGCCCCTGGCCCCAGGGTCCCGTCTTGGCAACGGTCCAGCCATGATAGTCGTAGGTAACGGGCGCCTCGATCGTTGCACGATAATTGGCAAGATCGTCCGCCGTCAGCACGCCCTTGTGGCGGCGACCGCTCGCGTTCTTCACTGCGGCGGTCTTGAGCCAATCGGACATGCGCTCGGCGACGAACCCCTTGTAGAAAGCGTCGCGCGCGGCTTCGATCTGCTCTTCGCGGCCCGATTTCGCCTCGCCCTCCGCGACGATCTTCTTCCACGTCTCGGCAAGCACGGGATTGCGCACGATGTCGTTCGCGGCAGGGGCGTGCCCGCCAGGCAGCCAGGTCTCGTACGAGGTCGGCCATTCCTCGCGGAAAAAATCCGTCATCCCCGCAATCGTCGCGGCCACGCGCGGCAGAACGGGATGGCCATGCTCGGCGTAGTGGATCGCCGGCTCCATCACCTCGCGCAGGCTGAGCCGACCATAATCGCGCAGCATCGTCATCCATCCATCGAAAGCGCCGGGGATGACGGTTGCGAGCAGTCCGTCGCCCGGAATGATATCCATCCCCTCGCGCGTATAGTGTTCGATCGTCGCCCCGGCCGGTGCCGGACCCTGCGCGCAGATGACCTCGACCTTGTCCTTCCGCGCCGAATAGATCACCGCCGGCAGGTCGCCACCCGGTCCGTTCAGATGCGGCTCGAGCACTTGCAGAGCCATGCCCGTCGCAACGGCTGCGTCGAAGGCATTGCCCCCGATTTCCAGCATGCGCATGCCGACCGCCGACGCGATCCAGTGCGTCGAGGCAACGACGCCGAACGTGCCCAGGATTTCCGGACGAGTGGTGAACATGGACATAGAAATGGCGCCTCCGCTCCTCGTGAACCCGCCTTGTGGGACAGGAGCCAGCCTCTGTCCATGGCTGGGCGTCGATTTCGGACCGCCAGCCCTGCTGCCGGACGGCTGGGACATGCGTTCCAGCGGCTTGAATAGCGTTGGCGATGTTCCCCGCATGAGAAGCGCCTCCGGCCTTGTTTGCGGATCTCTTGCCCGGAAACGATACGGCTGCCAAACACGCGCCATGATGATGTTTCAGTCCGCATTCTTCCCGCTGAACGGACGGCACACAGTCGTCGGGCATCCAGATGCCTCTTAAAGTCATGTCCGGCCTGTCCCGCGCGAAGGCTGTTTGGAAAAGGATCGAATGTCGCAAGCGTCTCATTCCAGTCTGAGCCGGGCTCAGATCGCGCAATTCATTGAAGATGGTTACATCAAGCTCGACGGTGCCTTCGATGGCGCCCTTGCCTCGAAGGGGCGAGACCAGCTCTGGAACGCGATGGGGCTTTCCCCTGACGCGCCGGAGGCATGGACACAGCCTGTCGTACGCTTGCGCTTTATGACCGGCGCGCCGTTCGTCGATGCTGCCAACACGCCGCTCCTGCATGCCGCCTACGATGCGCTCGTGGGCGAGGGCCGCTGGCTGAAGCCCGAAGGTCTTGGCACTTTCCCCGTGCGCTTCCCGTCGGCAAACGATCCAGGAGACGCGGGTTGGCATGTCGATGCGAGTTTCAGCACCGAAAACCCGGATTTCATGCAGTGGCGGGTCAATGTGAAAAGCAGCGGTCGCGCCCTGCTCATGCTGTTCCTCTTCTCCGATGTCGGGGAATCGGATGCGCCCACCAAAATCAGGAAAGGCTCGCACCGCGCGATCGCCAGGCAGTTGCTCCCGGCCGGAGCCGGTGGCCTCACGCTTGGCGAACTGGCCGCCGATGGCTTTGCGTCGACGTCCGACTGCGAAGAAGTGCTGGCCACCGGCGAGGCCGGAACGGTCTATCTCTGCCACCCATTCCTCGTCCACTCCGCCCAGCCGCATCGAGGGTCAAAGCCCCGCTTTATGGCCCAGCCTCCGCTCCTGCCGAAGGCCGAGTTCGACCCGTCGCAGCCACCGTCTGCGGTGCAGATAGCCATCCGCAGGGCAATAGGGATGGAGCGCCAGGTTTGAAGGCAATTGCTGCGACAGTTCCCACAGCCCGAGAGCCTTCGGCGAGTTCGCTGAACGGGAAGATCACGGTGGTGGAGAGAGAGGCAGGAGTGGCGGAGAGAGAGGGACTCTCCCCCAAACTCGTCAAAAGCCACCTTTTCCAGGCCCTCGTAATGGAAGATCCCGGTTGAAGAGATACACCGCGGAGTACACGTTAGTGTACACGGTGTTCGTGCCGATCATTATACCAAATGCCGATAGAGTTCCAGACCCGGCGTGGGCTCGACCCGCACGATAGTTTCTGGGTGGAATCGGTAGAGCTGATTTTTCATGATGACTTAATGCTTCGTTCGTTAAGGGTACGAGCGGCACCAAGCCAAAGCACTGGCGGCTCGCAGCGAGGTCCAGTCCCTGCGCGCCGACGATGGCTTCCGCCGAGGCAATCCTTCCGAGCACAATCCAATCAAACGCATTGTGCGCTGAAGTGGGACGCAATTAACAACAACGCATTTTATTCGAATGATGCTGGAACCTTATGGTTCAACTTCACGTATCATGAATATAAAGAGCATCACCGCCTTCGCAGTTAAGGTTAATAGATATTTAAGACGGACTAGGCTCACATGTCGTGATACTGAACTCGTGCCACTGGGGATTGTATCGAGTTGAGTATGTCCAACATCGCCATCATCACGGACAGTGCTTTATTATCGACTGTGATCGATCGCGCAGTTGCCGCTTCTTTCAATGGCACGCGGCGGCAGTTTGGTTTCCGTTCGATCCCAGACGGGGAAGATCTTCGCGACAGCATCGTGATCATCGATGCAGTCTCGCCTGATGCCGTTATTCAGTTGCTAGAGGCACGGCCGGAGACGGTCGATCTGGAGCGCACCATCATCCTGATGAGATCCGATCAGTTCTGTGAAGACTATGCATCCGTGGTCGGGCGCGTTGGTGGACTGCTTCCCGCCGATTTCACTGTGGAAGAGATCGCTCTGGCAGCAAAACTGGTTCGCCGCGGGTTATCGATGGTGCCATCGGCGGTCTTCGCGGTGATCGACGCTGACGAATTCGAAAATGTCGCGCTTGATGAGGCACCTTTAACGGAACGCGAGGACAGCGTGCTCAATCTGATCGCGGAGGGGGCCGGAAACAAGGCGATCGCCCGACGCCTGGATATCAGCGACAGCACGGTTCGCGTTCACGTTCGGTCAATCATGAAAAAACTTGGCGTTCAGAACAGGACGCAAGCGGCACTGCGCGCCATTCGCCAGCGTACGCCACAACGTCAAAGCGCTGCGGGGAAGCTGCCCGCCAAACGATAGTCTCACTCTTCAAGCGGAAACGAAATCACCCGCCGTTTGCCGCCATATCGGTGCTGAGGTGCAAGCACCTTAGCCATTGATCGATGCATGCCTCAGAATCAATGCCTCAGATTATCTGCCTCCACCGGCGCGAATTCAAGCCGTTGATAATGTGCAATTCTGCACAGCGCATCCTCTTCAGTTGGCGTTTGTGCCGAATGGCTTACTCTTTAAAATTAACTTCCGCGAGAAGCACAAGGCTGTGCTTATATATGTGCCGAATGTAGGTTGATCCGGAGCGTTATGTTTACAAGGGCGGGCGCTACTAAGCGATTCGCGTAGACCTATACGGCTCGGGTAGGTCATTTGGTCCTCGTAGAGCGACCTTTCTTCTATATCCCGCCGTTCCAGCCCATGAAATCCTTAAGGCCAAGTTAACACTCGTGTGTTCGGGCATGAGGGACGTGCATCAGCGCCGTCTCTCAAAGGGGGAATGATGGATAAGGAATTCGGTTTCGAGCTCAGCTCGAACGACGTCGTTGACGGGACAACATTTGCCGCTGATTTGAATTCGCCGTTCGGCAACAGTCAAAATTCATCGCAGGGCGGCAGCGAACACTATGTTCTCGATGTTCCCACGGGTGGATGCAGCGAGTTGGTCGTTCAGTACGCCAACGGCTTCTCCGAGGATCGGGAAGCGACTTTCTCGATCGACGGTGGAAATCCTCACGTCATCACGTTCCCGAGCACGGGCGGTTGGCAAGCTCTTGGAACTGTTCTGGTGCGGATCGCGCTCGATTCCGGCACCCATACGATCAGCGTCGCTTCGCTCAACAGTTCCGGCCCCCGCATCGTTGCCATTGCGGCCAGTGACGGCACGCCTGCGGCCGGCACCCAGATCGGCGACGGGCTTGGCTTGATCAATGCGTTGAACCTCGCGGGCATCGCCGCTCTCGCTCTCGCCACCAAGGTCGAGGATGGTGCAGCGAACACGCCGAGCGACTTCGACGAACTTCTTCCTCTCGCGAACCTGCCGGCGCTCGACAGCGACGCGGGTATTCCGCTCAACGAGGACGATGTCGCCCAGCTCGACGGTCATCTGCCGCCGCTGGATAGCGGCTACGGCGACTATCTGGGGCCTCAGGGCGATGGCGGATCCGTCGGTTCCGGTTCGCCGCTGCAGCGAGGGACGGCTTCCGGCAACGGGGCCGGTGGCACCGATCCAGCGTCACTGGACGCGCCGGTCTACACGGACGTCGAAAGCTTTTCCGATCCGGTCGACATGCCGATGATGAGCGCCTTCGTCAGCGACGAGGGCTTCGTGACGGCTGCCCTGGCCGCGGAACCGGACGTCAGCCTCGGGACGCTTGCTCCGGGAACGACGCTTCGGCTCGAGGCTGAAAATGCGTTTGTCGGCAATGCCATCCCGACCAGCACGTTGGGCAATCCAACTGCAGTCTCGACCACGACTGCGACGTCGCCAAGCGACATCTCCAATGCCGATGCCGCCAGCGGCGATGCCTATGTCGATTTTGCTGGTATCCCGGGTAACACTAGCGCTGGTTCCGGCCAGTTCATTGAATGGTCGTTCACGGTCGGGACCGCCGGCTGGTATGACATAGACGTGGGCTATGCCTTCAACGCCGTCGGCGTAAACCGCTCCATGCGGCTCGATGTGAACAACGAGCTGTGGGACCGCATTTTCGACATGCCGTCCACCGACAGCAATGAAGCCTATCGAGAAGCATCCACCCGCGTTTACCTCAATGCCGGCGTGAACGATATCCGTTTGACCGCCAACGGCTTCAGCGGCCCGAACATTGACTACCTCGATATCCGACAAGCTGATCCGAACGTCATCGTCATCCAAGCCGAGGATCTCGCGCCGAACACGACGATTACGACGCCGACCAGTGCCAACCGTGCAATCACGCCTGAGTTCCTGGCCGCACGAAATCCTACGGTTAGCTCAAACGAGAACTTCCGGGTTGGCGCAGAAGGCGAATCCTATCTCGATTGGGGGGTCGCCAATACATTCGCTGAATTTTCGGTCAATGCACCGACGGCGGGAACGTACACGATCACACTCGTCTATACGAACGGTGACGGTGGCTCGGCCGCGCGTCCGCTCATTCTTTCCGGTTTGCCGGACGGTGCGACGGCGCAGTTTGCGATCCTCGCTACCAATGGCGGAGCACGTACAGTGCTTCCAAGCGACGTTTCCGATATCGATCCAACGCCTGGTGGTAGTGGTGAAGACGCAAATGTTCCCGTGACCGCCAGCGGGTGGGAAAACTGGACCAGCGAAACCATCACGGTCACGCTGCCCGCCGGCGTCTCGACCCTGCGGTTGACCTCGACCACAACCAATGGGCCAAATATCGACAAGATCGTCATCGCGCTGACTCAGCCGACGGTTCCCGTCGAGCCCGTCAACACGGCGCCGACCGCTGACGATCTGGTCATTTCGGACGCGCAGGAAGACACGGTCCGCCGTATCGACATTACCGATGCCATCGACGATGCGGACGCTGGCGACACGCTTTCCGTAGTCGCTTCGGTTCCCGCCACGCAGGGTACCGTATCGGTTGTCACTCTTGAGGGCCGCACCTACATCGACTTCACGCCAGCCTTGAACTTCAATGGCCAGGCGACCATCAGTTATACCGTCGCCGACCAGGACGGCGCCGCGAGCGCTCCGGCGACAATCAGTGTCAATGTCGCGGCGGTCAACGATGCGCCCGTGCTGTCCGGTTCCATCGCCGCGCAGACGATCCCGGCCACAGGTGGATCCTTTTCGCTCTCGGGCCTCACCAAAAGCGATGTCGACGGTACGGTCCCCACCTTCGAGCTGGGTGGCGATCTGCCAGCCGGCGTCACTCTTTCGGGTGAAACGGTCAACGTTGCTGCGAATGTCGCCCCGGGCACCTACACCGTTCAGGTGAATGCCACGGACGGTCAGGCGGACTCCGCGCCTATCTTGTTCACGCTAACGGTGCAGGCACCTGTCGTCGAAGAACCCGAGGAGCCGACCAACACGGCGCCGACTGCCGCCAATGTCACCGTGCTGGATGCGCAGGAAGACGCGGTTCGCCGCATCGACATTACCGGTGCCATCAATGACGTCGACGCGGGCGATACGCTTGCAGTCGCCGCTTCGGTTCCTGCGGCGCAGGGTGCCGTTTTCGTCGTAACGGAAGGCGGCCGCACCTACATCGACTTCACGCCGGCCCCGAATTTCAATGGCCAGGCCACCATCAGCTACACCGTCACCGATCAGGCGGGCGCTTCAAGCGCACCAGCTGCGATCGCGGTCACCGTCGCTGCAGTCAATGATGCGCCGGTCCTGTCCGGCACCATCCCGACGCAGACCGTTCCGGCCACCGGCGGCACGATTTCTCTGTCCGACCTTACATCGGTGAGCGATGTGGACGGAGACGTGACCACGCTGGAATTGACAGGTTCAGGCCCTGAGGGTGTGTCGCTCGCGAATGGCATTCTCACTGTCGCGCCGAACGTTCCGGCAGGTTCCTACGTGCTGCAGATCGTCGCCTCCGATGGCGACCTAGATTCAAACACCATCTCCTTCACGCTCACTGTGGAAGCTCCGATCGTAGAAGAGCCAGAGGAGCCGGCGCCGTTTACGCAGATCCTCATTCAGGCGGAAGCCGGCGTTCTCACGATCCTCGATCCCGGAAACAATACCAACGTCACAACAGTTCGCGATCCCTCCAACCGCGAACAGAACGAGGCGTTGCCCACCGGTCTCCGTCCGGGTCTCACCGGCAGCGGTTATCTGGATTTCGGTGACACGCCGGGCGACAAGGCCACTTACAGCTTCACTGTCGCCGAAGCGGGCACCTACGATCTGCACATTCGCTATGCGAGCAACAGCGCTCGGCCGCTGGCCTTTTCGATCGACAACAATGCGCCGAGCAATTTGCCTTTTGGCGCGACAGGAACAAATGTTTCCGGGTCGACCGAAGGCTTCAACAACTGGTCAGTTCAGAAGGTGACCGTAACGCTTGCGGCTGGCACCCACAGCTTCTCGCTGGCAATCCCGGCCGGAGCAAATACTGGCCCCAATCTCGATGCCATCGCGATTACGCAGACCGGCGTCGCGGCCGTGTTTCCAGTTACCAACTCCGCGCCGATCGTCTCCTCCGAAACCTTTTCGGTCTTCGAAGGTAACACTGCTGTCGGCACCATCGTGGCCGGCGATATCGACGGCGATGCCGTGCGCTATTCGCTTGCCAGTCCTTCGGATAACGACAATGCGCTGTTCACGATCAACCCGCAGACCGGCGCCTTGTCCTTCATCGCAGCACCCGACTTTGAAGCGCCTGTCGGTGGCAGCAACGTATACACCGTCGTCATTGTCGCCTCGGACGGCGCGCTGACGACGCAAAAGACCATCACCGTCACCGTGACCAACGACCCGGCCGACGATGTCGTGCCGGACACGACTGCCGACGAGGGCAATGATCTTGCGCTTTCGGTCGTCGATATCTCCGACCCCACGGCCGCCGTCTTCGCGATCGCTGGTGCGGATTCCGACATCGTTTCCTTCACCGTTTCGGTCAATGGCGGGGCGGCTGTTGCCGTCACGCCAGTCGGCGGCCAGATCACGCTCGACCTCGGCGATCTCGATCCGGGTTCCGTCGAAGTCGAACTGACAGTCACCGACGACGCCGGCAATTCGGCAAGTGCTGGAACAACGGCAACGATCGATGAAGATAATTCCGCTCCGTCGATTTCCAGCGAACCCAGCTTTACCGTAGCCGAAAACATGACCGTCGTCGGCACGATCGTCGCGAGCGATCTGGATGGCGATACGCTGACGTATCAGCTCTCGGGTGCTGATGCCTCCAAGCTGTCGATCGACGCCAATGGTGTCATTTCGCTCAATGCTGGTGCGAACTTCGAAGCCGCTGACGACGCTGATGGCGATGGTGTCTACGAAGCGACCGTCACCGTCAGCGATGGTACGGCTTCCACGACGCAGGACATCACCATCACCGTCGGCGACGTGAACGAAGCACCGTCGGCGATCTCGCTTTCTGGTGCGCAGTCGCTCTCCGAAGAGGCCGTTGCCGGCACCGTCGTTGGTGTCGTTGCGGGCGTTGATCCGGACTCCGATGCGCTGACCTTCACCGTCAATGACGATCGTTTCATCATCAACAGCGCCGGCCAACTGGCTGTCGCAGACGGCGCGACATTCGATTTCGCGGCGGAGCCGCAGATCGCAGTGACCATCACCGCAACCGACCCTTCAGGCCTGTCGACCACTCGTGACTTCACGCTCGGTATCGTGGACGTCGCCGAGCCGCAGGAGCCGATCGGCATGGTCTTCGACCAGTCTACGCTCACATCTTACAGCACCCAGGATCGCGGGGCCGGCGCGTCCGTTGCCGATGCTGGCGCGACACTTACTCTCGCCGGCAACCTCTGGAAGCGCGCGCCGCTGCCGGAGAGCTACACGATCACGGAAGGCACCAAGATCACATTGACCGTGACGCTCGGTACCAATCTGTCGGAGATTGTCGCCATCGGCTTCGATGACGATGACAATCCTTTCGAAACGAGCGATCGGTCCGTCTTCCAGATCGCCGGAACGGAAAGCCAGGCGGCCTTCGTCGATCTGCGCAACGGCAATAACGGCACGCCGGGCACGACGTTCACCGTGACGATCGACTTGTCGACCCATGCCGGCAAGACGATCTCGTCGCTCGTTTTCGTCGCCGACGATGACCAGGCGAGCAACGGTGTCGGTTCGGTCTCCTTCAGCAACGTGCAGATCATCGAAGGGCCGGTCGATCCCGACCAGAACGATGCCCCAACCGTCATTGGCGGCGGTGTCGCCGATCTCAGCCTGCCGGAACGCAGCCAGCTCGAAATCGACATGCCATTCGTCGATGCGGATGGTGATGCACTGAGATACAGCTTCACCGCGACGGATGCCGACGGCAACCCGGTTGCCGGCTTCGAAAACCTCTTATTCGCGCAAGGCACCCTGAGCGGCATCATCCAGGCTGCGCCGAGTGCGACACCCTATACAATTACGATTACGGCTGATGATGGCCGTGGCGGCGTTACGACAACGGAATTCCAGCTGACTGTCGAAAACGTCAACGATGCACCCGTCGTCAACGTCGTCGCTTTCGAACCCTATTTCGGTGCGGTCGGCGAAGAATTCGACGGTATCGATCTCGCCATCTTCGCGGATGCATTCTCGGATATCGACGGCGACAGCCTTGTCCTGTCTGTCGAAGGCCTGCCGGCAGGCCTCAGCCTCAACAGCGAAGGCGTGATCGTCGGTACTCCCACCGCAACGGGCGACGGCACGATCACGATCGTCGCCACGGATCCGTCCGGTGCCCGCGCATCCTTTGAGCTTGAGCTGACGATCGATGGCCCGGCGGTCGGCGGTACGACCGTTGTGGAAGCAGAAGCCTTCACCGATCTCGCGGACGCCGACGCATTCTATGTCGCGGCTGCTCCGGGTGCATCGGGCAATCAGGCAATCCGCACCAACGCCAATCAGACCGGCACCGTCTCTACCGTTCTCTCTGAGAACGGTCTGGCGGAAGGCTGGTACGAGGTCTCCATCACGGTCTTCGACGAAACGGACGGCGAGGCGACCTTCAGTTTCACGATCGGCGATACGGTGCTCGCTAGCGGCCTGTCCTTCGACGATGCCGGAACCTTCGACAATCCGAACCAGGCGCGTGGAAACGGCGGCCAGGTCGGCAATCTGAAAACCATCACCTTCACCACTCCCGTCTTCATTGATGCGGCCACCATCGCCACCATCACGGGGATTGCGGACTCCGGCGAGTTCCTGCGCATCGACAAGCTCACCTTTACGAGCGTCGAGCAGCCGGAGCTTGCCCCGGTCAATATCGTGCTCGATACGGCGGCGGTCGATGAGAATGCGGCCGGCGCCGTCATCGGTACGCTCGCCGCGATTGATCCCGACGGGAGCTCGGCTGCCATCGTCTACACGACCACCGACGAGCGCTTTGTCATCGATGGAACGCAGCTGCGCCTCGCACCGGGTGTGAGCTTGGATCATGAAGCCAGCGAAACCGTCTCGGTTTCGATCACGGCAACAGACGCTGCAGGACTGTCCACGACCAGCGTATTGACCATCACGGTCGGCGACATCAACGAAGCCCCGGTTCTCGGCGCGGGGGCGGCGATTGAAGACGTGACGCTCGTCGAGGGCACCGCGCAGACGATCAACGTTGCTGCAGCTCTCGGAGCGACTGATCCAGATGCTGGAACAACGCTGAGCTACGCGGTCGCGCTTCAAGGTGGCGGCACGCTGCCCGCGGGCATCACACTCACAGGAGGCATCCTCACGATCGCCGGTACAGTCGTTGCTGGCACTTACGCCCTCGAAGTCCTTGCGACCGATGGTGCGCTGAACACCGCCCCGGTTGCCTTCACGGTGACTGTCGGTGAGCCACCCGTTTTCACGCCGATCGTTCTTCAGGCAGAAGACGGCACGATCGCGCTGGCTGCCGCTACTAACGGCAACGCAACGGTCACGGTCGTGCGTGACGCAAGCAATCCGGAAGCTGGCGGCTTCTCCGGCCTGCGCCCGGATTTCAGCGGCACTGGCTACCTCGATTTCGGTGACGATGCAGGCGATACGGTCACCTACACGTTCACGGTCGCTCAGGCCGGCACCTACGATCTCAACGTGCGCTATGCATCGCAGGACTTCTCCGGCGCGCCGCGCTCACTTGCCATCGGCGTCAACGGAACAGTTGCCAATGCCGTCTTCCCCAATACGGGACCCGCGACGGGCGATCCGCTTCTTCAGGGCTTCAACTTCTGGAGCTTCCTTACCCAGACCGTGACACTGCAGGCCGGCGTCAACACCATCACCTTTGCAATCCCTGCAGGGGCGGGGTCAGGGCCGAATCTCGATCGCATCGAAATCACGCCTGCCGGTACTGGCCCAATCGAGGTCGACGTCTCGGCTGATGAAGATGGCAATCTTGTTCTTGCCGCTCCGGCGACTCCGATCGACATCGCCGAAGCAAGCGCGATCACGCTTTCGGTTGCTGGTCTGGACGACGATATCGTCAAGGTCGAAATCAGCCTCGACGGCGGTGCGACCCGTATCGATGTCACGGAGCTTCTCGATGTCGATGGCAACTTCGTGTTCGACGGCACCGGTCTCAATGCCGGCACGTCCGAGATCACCATTGTCGTAACCGACGAGGCTGGAAACGAGGCCGAGGCGACCGATACGCTGACGATTACCGACGAAGCGACGCCGATCATCGTCGATCCGTTCACCATCCAAGCCGAAGACCTCACCCGGGTGACGGTCAACGACACGACCGCTACGGGCCAGGGCGCGCTTACCCGCGTCGTCACACAGGCCAATCCGGATGACTTCGGCAACTTCCGCGCCGGTGCCGTGGGCAACGCCTACATGGACTTCGGCGCTCAAGTCGGCGATGCCATCACCATCAACGTCGATGCACCTGCTGCCGGCACTTATCTCGTCACGTTCCGCTACAGCAATGGCGCTGCGGACTCGCGCGCTCTCAATCTGACGCTGAACAATGGCGACGTGATCAGCCTGCCGTTCACCCGTGGGCCTGGAACCGGCGACCTCGCTTGGAACAGCTGGGTCGAGCAGACCGTCGAATTGACGTTGGTCGAAGGCTCGAACCAGATCCGCCTGGCAATCCCTGCCGGCAATATCGGCGGCCCCAACATCGATGAGATCAGCTTTGAGTATCTGAACGGGACCGTTCCCGTCGATCCGGTCGAACCGTTCTCGCTGACGATCGAAGCCGAAACGTTCATCATTGCGGACATCGAGCCGGTTGCCGGAACACCGGCCGACACGGTTGCCCGCGTTCCTGGCGAAGACACGAATGAAGCTGGCGCCAACGCCGGCAACAGCGGTCCAGGCCAGATCTACGACTCTTTCGGCTTGCGTCCGGGCTATGAGGGCACCGGTTATCTCGATACCGGCAACGATATCGGCGATGCTGCCAGCTTCTCGCTGACGGCACCCGGTGCCGGCACCTATCAGCTGACCGTGCGTTACGCCAATGGCGGGGCAACCGACCGCCCGATGACGCTGTCGGTCAATGGTGTGGAGCAGACGATCGACTTCCCTTCCACCATCCCTGCTGGCGGCACCGCCGACGCGGGCTGGTCGAACTGGCAGGAGATCACGGTCGACATCGAGCTTTCCGAGGGCGTCAATATCATCTCGGTGGCCAATGAGATCGCCAATGGTCCCAACATCGACAACGTCACGATCAGCCGTGATGGCGACGGTCCGGTCGACCCGGAGGTTCCGAGCGAGCCAGGCGAACGCGAGACGATCCTGATCAACTTCCAGGACGGCACGGCGCCGAAAGCGCCGGGCTACCTCGTTGCGACCTTCGTCGGCTTCGGTGATCGCGGCAACGGCTATTCCTACGGCTTCGTCACCGAAGCGTCGGCGACCGACGCCGACGGTACGACCGCGACGCCGATCAACGCCGCGCTCTATCCGACCGTCGCGATCAACGAACGCACAGGGCAGGGCGAAAGCTCCAACGTCGACGACGGTCGCAACTTCGACAGTTACGACCCGCGTCTCACAGGCTACGCGCATTTCGACCTGCGTGGAACGTTCCCGGCCGGTGAGGCTAACCGCGTTGCATTCGAAGTCGCCCTTGAGAACGGCTGGTACGAGGTCACGGTCGCCGTCGGCGATACCGGTGGTCCGAACGACAGCAACAACAAGCTGGAGATCGAAGGCGCACTCGTTTCGAACTTCGTCCCGACCAATTTCTACAAGACCGAACTGAAGACGGTTCAGGTCAAGGTCGAGGATGGCTTCCTGACGCTGGCTGCGCCGGATGGCGAAGTCACCGAAATCCAGTATCTGGAGATTCGCGAACTGCCGGATTTGACACCGGACGACGAGCGCGAGGCGCCTGAAGATTATGCGCGCTTCGTTGGACCTCGTGCGATTGCCGGTGTCGGTGAAGGCCAGATCGTCGTCGATCTGGATCAAGCGAGCGGCGCGATCACGACGGTCGATCCGACGTCCGACATCATTCTCGGCATCGAGGTGGCGCCGAACCGCGGTGGCGCGCTTCTGGAAAGCCTCACGGATGGCTCGATCAAGCTTTATGAAACTCTGACCGGCCAGGAGGTCAATTTCAGCATCAATACGACTGCTGGCTTCGACTCGCTGACGATCTCGCCAACGGGGGGGCTGAAAGCCTTCACGAGCTACACGCTCGTGATCGATGGCTTCCAGGATCGCGGTTCAAATGCCGATATCGACGCACCGACGCGCGAGTTCTTGAAGTTTAGCTCCACCTTCACGACCACGGCGCAGCCGGAAGTCGAGGCTCGTGAGGTTGCCTTCGTCGAAACGATCGAACTCAATGGTTATGCCGACAACGCATCGCTGTATACGTCGATCGAGATCTCGCCGGACGGCCAGCATCTCTACGTCGGCACGCTCAACGGCCTGATCAAACGTTGGGATATCGATCCGCGGGATGGCTCGCTTTCGAACGAGCAGACGCTAGAGCTCGACTATCTGCAGGAAGGCGCTCGCTCCCGCGGCATCATCGGGTTCGTCTTCGACCCAACCGACCCCAACGTCATCTGGATCACGGACAATTTCCCAGTTCCGCTCGACGGACGTGACAATGCGGTGCCTGAATTCTCGGGCCGCGTCTCGAAAGTGACGATCGGCGAGGGCGACGCCTTCACCGGCACCGCAGAGACTTACATCACGGGCCTGCCGCGTTCCAACGGCGACCATGTCACGAACAGTCTAGAGTTCCGGGCCAACCCGAATGCCGGCCAGCCGAATGAGCCGGACTTCCTCCTTTATCTCATCCAGGGATCCAACTCGGCGATGGGCCAGGCGGACTCTGCCTGGGGCTTCCGCCCGGAACGGCTTCTCAACGCCGCGATCCTTGAAATCGACCCGACTCGCGAGGCTCCTCCCGGAGGCTTCGACGTCTCCACCGAGCCGATACCGGATAACGGCCTGAATCGTCGCTTTGGCTACGAGAACGTTGTCAACGGCCAACTCGTGCCGACCGACGACGGCAACCTGAAAAACGGCGGCATCGCCATCAATAGTGGCGAATTCATCGGAAACTTCCTGCATTTCGATGCGAACGGCGTTGCTTCGGTGCGTTCGGGCACGAACTTCAACTCGACCATCATCGAAGAATTTTACAATCCATATGCGGACGACGCGGTCCTGAAAATCTTCGCGACCGGACAGCGCAACGGCTACGACCTGGTCTGGCATTCTAACGGTAAGCTTTACGTCTCGGCCAACGGCTCGGCGGCAGGCGGCAACGTTCCGAACAATCCGAACACGCCGCAGAACGAGGCGGTCAACAATGTCGGCGTGCAGAACGACTACTTCTTCACCATCAGCGAAGGCTCCTACAGCGGCCATCCGAATCCGCTGCGTGACGAGTTCATCCTGAACGGCGGCAATCCGACCTCCGGTGCAGACCCCAACCAGGTCGGAAACTACCCGGTCGGCACGCTGCCGGATCCGAACTACGATCCCAACAATGCTTATTCGCTTGGCCAGAATCGTTCGCCGAACGGCGCAATCGAGTACAAGAGCAACGTGTTCGGAGCAGGCCTGCAAAATGCGGTGATCTTCACCGAGTACTCGAGCGGCAACGACCTGCGTGCCATGATCCTGGACGACGACGGCAACGTGATCGATGACTTCGTCATCCGCGATCCCGATGGCAGGGTCATCAGTCATCCGGATCCGCTGGACGTCATCGAAGGTCCTGGCGGTCGGCTGTACCTCCTCACCCTGAACCGCAGCGATGGGTCGAGCCAGATTGTGCGTCTGGAGCCGGCACCAGGCGGCATCATCGCCGACAACACAGCCGATGCGGGAGGCGACCTCGCGCTCGTCCTCTTCGACGGCAGCGACGTGGAAGCTACGGTCTTTCAGGTGAACGGCCTCGACGACGACATCCAGACCATCCGCGTCAGCTTCAACGGCGGGCAAGCGCAGACCGTTACGCTGAATGCGCAGAACCGTTTCACCGCGGACGTCAGCGATTTCGGTTCGCCGGTCACCGCCACGCTGACGGTCCTCGACGACGCGTCTAACACTGCGGTCGATACGCTCACCTTCACGCCCGGTCAGGCGCCGACCGAATTCGTCAGTCTCATCGTGATCCAGGCAGAAGATGCGACGCCCGGCGATGGCACTTCGGTCTCGACACCAAACGACGTAGATGCCCAAATCGAGATCCGGACTGATCAGAACCGCGAGCCGAACGCGACCGGCACTGGTTATGTCAACGGCCTTCGGCCAAGCGCATTCGGCAACGATGGCAACACCGACAATCTCGACGGCACGCCGGGCGGTTACGCCGACTTCGGTTCCACCAACGCCGACTTCATCACGTTCGCCTTTAATGTACCGAGCGACAGCGCGGGCGAAGCCCTGCTCCGCTTCCGCTATGCCAACGGCGCCACGACTGACCGTCCGCTTCAGGTCGAGGTGAACGGCACCATCGTCACCGTACAGTCCTTCGTCCCGACGGCTGTCGCCCCGGCCGATGGCTGGACCGTCTGGTCCTTCGTTGAGATCCCGGTTTCGCTCGCTGCAGGCCAGAACACCGTGACGCTGCGCTCGGTTGCCAACACGGGCCCGAACATCGACCAGCTCGAAGTTCTGGTTGCTCCGGATAGCGCGACGGGTCCAAATGACGGCGAAGAAATCGTCGATGGCATCACCTATGCCATCTATGAAGCTGAAAACGCTGCCTTCACCGGCGACCCGGCCGTCGTCACGACCGACCGCGACCAGTCCGGCGACTTCGTTGATTTCGTCGGTCCCGACACGGAAACGATCACCTGGACGGTGTCGGCAAGTGCCGCCGGCGTTCATGGCCTCGACATCCTCTATGCGCTGGGTGCCGGCAAAGCAGCCCGTCCTATGACACTCACCGTCAACGGCCAGGTCGTCGAAACCCTCGCATTCACCGCCAACAGCAATGCGGCGGAATCGATTTGGGGGCCGCAATCGACGCTCGTCAATCTGGTCGCAGGTTCGAACACCATTACGCTCACCGCTCCCGGTGGGGTCGGTCCGAATGTGGATTATCTGCGCGTCAGCACCGAGCCACTATCGGTGTTCGAGCCTGACTATGCCGAGATCGTCGGTTCCGGCCGCATCGAACTCGAGACGACGGATGGTTCGGCCAACATCGTCAATGGCAGCACCGTCGATTTCTACTTCACGGTGGCGGCGGACGGTGTCTACAAGCTTGATACGGCCGCCAATGCCAGCGCCACCAACGGCCAGGGCCTGACCTGGCTGCTGAACAGCGTCGAACTGGATGAAACGGCCTTCCCGGGCGTCGGAACTGCCGGCGAGCAGTCGGTCTACATCGAGCTGACTGCCGGCACGCAGTATCAGCTGCGCGTTATCTCGGACGCACCGGGCGCCAACGGCATCGACTATCTCGATGTCCAGCCGGCACCTGGCAACGCCAACGCCGATATTGGCATCCAGAGCCTCGATCCGGCCTATTTCGACGATCGTCTGCACTTCTCGTATCTGGAGAATCCGGATGCGGTGGCCCCGGACGATGCGGACCGTGACTTCAAGGACACCGGCGTGGTCCGGATTTCTAACACGGGCACCGAACCGCTGGAATTCCTCGAAAGCCAGCTCACCGGTCCGTTCGTTCTGGCCAATCCGGCGCTCTTCGAAGGACTGACGCTCGCTCCCGGTGCATTCGTCGACGTTACGGTGCTCTTCAACCGAGCAGCCTACACACCGCCGACCACCAACATCGACGGAACGTCGACCACCTTCTTCGGTGAACTGACGCTTCGCACCAACGATGCAGACAGCCCCGTCGCTACCGTCGATCTCGCCGGCTTCTGGCAGGCGCGCGACGAAGGCGGACAGGAGCCGAACGTCAACGAGATCTGGCAGATCTTCGGCTTCGGCAACCGCATCGAGGGACTGCGTCTGCAAGGCGGGGGCGAGAACTCGACGCTGAGCACGAACGACGTCTTCGCGAAGACGGACGAGACAGAGGTGCTCTCACCGTATTGGCGGATCGCCGAAGGGTTCACCCAGGCGAAAATCACCCAGATCGCCGCCTTTCACGGAACGGGCGGAGCCACGATGGGCATCCACAACCCGGGCAATAAAGGCCAGGGCACCACGTTCTGGAATCACGAAGGAACTGACAACCAGCGCCTGCTGCCGAACTCGGGCAACGACACGACGTTCTCGACACGGACCTTCAGCAATGCCGACATCAGTGATGGCTGGCTTGGCAACGAAGTGTTCGGCATCAACGTTGCCGGACTGTCGACCGACCCGAGGCTGAACCCGACGGGCGGCGTCATCGTCCCGGGAGCGCAGCAGGGTCACACGGTCAAGGTGTTCCAGGCGCTCGACGCTAACGGCAACGTAATCCCGAACGTCTTCCTCGGTGTGATGGACTACACCGGCATCAACTACGACTATAACGACAACCTCTTCGTCATCGAGGGTGTCGAGCCGGTGGGCTTTGGCCAGGAACTGGTCGTCGAAGGCCTTGATGATGCGGCGGCGGACGATCGTCTCGTCTTCACCAATATCGACAACCCGGCCAACGCCCAGCAGACCTTCCGCAACGAGGCGACGTTTACGATCTCCAACGACGGCTTCGTGCCGTTGACGATCGAGGACATCCTGATCGGCAATGGCGATGCCTTCGAGATCGTCGGTGCAGTGCCGACGACAATCGCGGCGGGCGGTAGCGCGCAGGTCACCGTCCGCTTCGTCGGCGAACACGCAGGCACCTCGTCCGGCGCTGAGCTCATCTCCTCGACGCTGACGATCGTGTCCAACGATTTTGCCAACGGACAGAAGGTGATCCAGCTCGCAGGTCTGGCTCAGGAGTTCTCGGAAAACGGGTCTGAGCCGACTGTTGCGCAGATCGTTGAAGCCTTCGGCTATTCGACCGATATGGCACAGGGCGAACTCGCGGCTAATGGCGCCGTCGAGGCAGTCGGCGACGAAGTTTTGATGCCGTACCTGCAGCGTCTCAACAATTCCCAGCCGATCGAGATAATTCAGATCGCTGCATTCTTGACGCAGGGCAACGTCGCGCGTCTCGGCTATCACGGCATCGGCTCTTCGGACGTGACCAATCTCTTCGCCAATGACGATCAGCAGGGCCAGACGGTTCTGCCGGATCAGCTCCAGGCCGGAGCGGGTGCTGGGGCGAATGTTGCGCGCGGCACCATCAACCAGAATGGCCCGTTCGGTCTCTACATCTCGGTCGATGGCCGTCCGACCTATTCGTCCTGGACGGATCCGGAAGCCAACAAGATCGACCCCGATTTCGGCCAGCTGGTCGGCGACAACCAGGGTCACTTGCTTCGCTTCTTCCAGGCGATTGATGCGGCAGGAAATGTGATCGAGGGGACGTATATCGGCATCCAGGATTATCCGGGCGCCGGGAACTACGACTACAACGACCACATGTTCATCATCAAAAACGTTCAGCCACACCAGCTGACCGCCGCGAACGATGCAAACAACAACGATGTCAACGATGCGCTTGAGAATGATGCGGACGATGATGGCACGGTCGACTTCTTCGATCCGGACATCGATCCGATCGATCCCGTCGATCCGGGCAGCAAGGGCGCCTATGTACTCGGCGTCAATTTCGGGGGCGGCGCGATCGCCAACGATCCCGTTCTCGGCCTGGCTCTGATTGCCCAGACCGATCCGCGGGTATCGTTGACGGGTGCGGTGAATTCCGGACCAGGCGTCGATGCTCCATCGAACCCGAATGGCGCCGGGGCAACCCCGGGTTCCGCGTTCGCAACCTACGAGGACGGGTCCGACTGGACAGCGTCGATCGACGTTCCGAACGGTACCTACGTCGTGACGCTCTACACGCAGGAGACCTATTGGAACGCGCCGGGACAGCGGCAGTTCGATATCTCGGTCAATGGTCAGCAGGTCGTCACAAACCTCGATCCGTTCGCGGAAGCCGGCGGTGACGAGCCGATCGCCATCGAAACGATCGTCACTGTCACCAATGGCGAGATCGTCATCGATCTCTCGGCCGACATCGACAATGCTGCGCTAAACGCGGTGACCATCCATCAGCTCGTTCAGCCGGGGTCCAACCAGACGCCGTTCCTCGGCACACCATTCCTCGTCGATGCTGACGGCGTCATCATTGATGCCGACGACTACGACAATGGCGGCCAGGGTATTGCCTACAACGACACGCCGGGTCTCCAAGGTGGCACGAATGGTGGACGCACAGGCAGCTCGGTCGAAGTGACCGGGGGAGGTGATATCGGCTGGATCGATAACGGCGAGTGGCTGGAGTACACCATCAACGTTGCAGCAGCCGGCGAGTACGATCTCGATATGCTGCTCTCCAATGGGGGTGGTGCGGGTCGTGCAGCAACGGTCAGCTTCTATCGTCCAGGTGAGACAAGCCCCTACGCAACGACTGGAACGATCGCCAATCCGAGCACCGGCAGCTTCAACAGTTTCGTCAATCGCTCGGTGGATGGCATCGATCTCGAGGCGGGCACGCAGATCGCCCGCGTCTCCTTCACCGGCGGCAGCCAGGATTTCCGGTCCTTCGCGCTGACGCCAGTGACGCCGGTCGTAGCTCAGACACCATTCGGTGGCCCTGCTCCGAGCTTCAATGCTCAAGGCATTCTGACCGTCGATGCGACGAACTTCGACAATGGCGGGCAGGGCGTCGCCTACAACGACAATCCGGGCCTCGACAACACGGCCAATGGGGTTCGCCCCGGCCGCGACGTCGAATTCGTCGGCGCCCAGAACGACATCGGGCATGTGCTGCCCGGTGAATGGGTCGAGTACACGATCAACGTTCCTGCTGGCGGGCTCTACAGCTTTTCGGTCAACGCCAAGACCCCGGTGACGGGGGCGACGGTCTCCGTTTCTCTCGCAGGTGGAGCGCAACTCGGTACGGTGACGCTCGCTGACGGCCATGCCGGCGGCAGCAACTTCGCCAGCGCGCCATTCATGCAGAGCAGTGAGATCGACCTGGCATTGGCAGCCGGGCCGCAGACACTGCGCCTGACCTTCAACGGACCTTTGGCCTCGAACGGCTACGTGCTCGATCTGCGGTCGTTCACGCTGGAGGCCAATAACCTTCAGACGCCGTTTGGTGGCACGGCACCCGTGTTGGACAGCGATGGCCTGACGATCGAGGGCATTGCCTACGACAATGGTGGCCAAGGCATCGCCTACAACGACGCCGCGGGTCTGCAAGGCGGAACCAACGGCGGTCGTGCCGGCAGCACCGTCGAAGTCACATCGGGCGGCGATATCGGCTGGATCGGCGGAGGCGAGTGGCTGGAGTACACGATCAACGTGGCGGAGGCGGGGACCTACCTGTTCAACCTCTCCATGTCGCTCGGAGAGGCCGGCGGTCCTAACCGCTCGGTGACGGCAACCTTCACCAACGGATCGGCTGTCGATACCGTTACGGTGGGAACGCCACGTACCGGTACCTGGACGAACTTCCAGGATACCGACTCGGCTGCAGTGACGCTGGATGCCGGAACCACTGTCGTCCGGCTGACCTTCAACGGCGGCTCGCAGGACATGTCGTCCTTCTCGCTGGAGCCGGCTGCGACACCAGCCTCTGCAGGCGCCGGCATCTTTGCAGCTGCGGCGATGTCTCCGTTCGTCTTCGATGAGCCGGAGATTTCGATCCCGGATGGTCCGGATGCTTGGCAATCGTTAAGCGACGATGATGCCGCTCCGAGCAATCTCTGGTCGTCCTTCGGCTACGATCTCATGAACTGACGCGAAACTCCGGTGGCTTTCAGAAAGCCACCGGAACTCATGACAGTCTTGGCTTGGTCGCCATTAACCCTGATCAAGCTTTGTCGTGTCGAACTGCCGATTAACGTGCTTAATGTTGAGTTAATGCTTTCGGGGCGGGATTATGTTCAAGCGTAAATCTGAAGTCTCTGTCGCCAGCGCGATCCGTACCTGTCGGTCGGCGTTCCTGGGAATCTTCATCGTCAGCGCGGTGATCAACCTGCTGATGCTGACCGGGCCCCTTTTCATGCTGCAGGTCTATGACCGCGTGCTGGCAAGCGGCAGCGTGCCGACGCTCATCGTGCTTTCGGGCATCGCGCTCGGCCTTTATTTGTTCAGCGGCGTCCTGGACATCCTGCGATCCCGCGCGCTGACCCGCATCAGCATGCGGGTCTACGCCCGGCTGTCCGATCCCGTGCTGCGCGCCAACATTCGCATGCCAATTGTCGGGGGGCACAAGGCGGCGGGTGTCCATCCCGGCCGGGATCTTGATGCCGTGCGCCGGTTCCTGGCTTCACCGGGACCAGCTGCGATCTTCGATCTGCCGTTCATGCCCTTCTACTTCATGATCATTTTCCTGTTCCATTTCTGGCTGGGTGTTCTGTCGCTCGTGGGCGGCCTGCTCATCTTCGGTCTGGTGGTGGCGAATGAGCTTATGTCGCGTGAACCCACGCGCGAACTCGGCAGCCGGAGCGGCGCTCAATCCAAGGTCATGGACAGCGCACGGCGTAACGCCGAAGTGGTCAGTGCGATGGGCATGCTCGGACGTCTGTCGGAACGCTTTTCGGAGCTAATGGCGCCACATGTGGCCGCCCAGCAGGCCGCTGCCGATCGCAGCAATTTCTTTTCGTCGGTCATCAAGCTGCTGCGCTTGGTGCTCCAGTCGGCAATGCTCGGACTCGGTGCCTATCTGGCGATCCTGCAGGAAATCACGCCCGGCGTCATGATCGCCTCTTCCATCATCATGGCCCGTGCACTTGCGCCCATCGAACAAGCAGTTTCGCACTGGCCGTCCTTCGTGGCTTCTCGCCAGGCGACGACCCGCCTCGATCAGGCGCTTCAGGACACGGATCGGCAGACGGCTTCCGGTGGCCTGCCGCTCCCGACGCAGGACGTGACGATCATGGAATTGGCGACGAGCGCTCCGGGTGAGCCCGTCGTTTTGCTCCAAGGCGTCGCGCTGCAACTGAAGGCAGGCGATGGCCTCGGCGTCATCGGGCCGTCAGGCTCAGGCAAGACGAGCCTGGCGCGCGCCCTGGTGGGTGTATGGCCTCATCTGCGTGGCGCGGTTCGCCTCGATGGTTCGACACTCGATCAGTGGAGCGAGGACGAGCGCAGCAAGATCATCGGGTATCTTCCGCAGGACGTCGAACTCTTCGACGGAACGGTCGCCGACAACATCTGCCGCTTCGAAAAGAAGCCGGACATGCTGGCGATCGTTCAGGCGGCCAAACTTGCGGGTGTTCACCGGCTGATCGCCAATCTTCCGGACGGCTATGGCTGTGTCGTTGGCGAAGGTGGAGCCCGGCTGTCGGCCGGCCAGCGCCAGCGCCTCGGCCTCGCTCGGGCGCTATACGGAAATCCATTCATGATTGTGCTCGACGAGCCGAACTCCAATCTCGACATTGAAGGCGAGCAGGCGCTGACGGCCGCGATCAGTGAAGTGCGTGCGCGCGGTGGCATCGTCGTCGTCATCGCGCATCGGACCAGCGCGCTGTCGGCGGTCAACAAGGTATTGATGATCCAGAACGGCCAGCAGGTCGCTTTCGGCGATCGCGATGACGTTCTTTCCGGCCTTGCGGTTCTCGACCGTCCGGCAGCCAACCAGAAGGCATTCAGCCATGCGGTCTGACGATCTCGACCGGGCCATCCGAGGCTCGATCACCAAACAGCTGTCGACGTCCCTGCTGGTGTGCGCTGCCTTGGTGGCAGGCTTCGGTGGCGTGGCCGCCTATGCCGAAATCAACGGCGCGGTCATCGGCTCGGGGCAGATCATCGTCGAGGGGCGCACGAAGCACGTGCAGCACCCCGATGGCGGTATCATCGGTGCAATCGATGTGGACGAAGGCGATCGGGTGGAGGCGGGCCAGGTACTCTTCCGGCTTGACGACACCATGGCGCGGGCCAGCCTCGGCATCGTCGACAGTCAGCTGGAGCAGTTGCTGGCGCAGGAAGCCCGGCTTCTTGCCGAGCAGGCGCGCAGCGACAGCATCGTGTTTCCCGAGCCATTGCTGTCTTCTTCGACCGAGCGTGCTGGGCTGTTGATGGATGGCCAGCGCGAGCTGATGAGCGCACGCCGTCTGACACGTGAAGGTCGCAAGGCGCAACTCGCCGAGCAGATCAACCAGTTCGGCGAGCAGATCGCCGCGCTGGAATCACAGCAGCAGGCTGTTGTCGAGAACATTGCGCTACTGGACGAGCAGATCTCCGACTTCACGCATCTGCACGAGCGCGGCCTCGTGGTCGACTCCCAGATGATCACCATCCGTCGCGAAAGGGCTTCCCTCACGGGCAGCCACGCGGCGCTGACCTCTGAAATCGTCGAGATCCAGCAGGCGCGCACTGCAACGGAACTGGAACGCGTGCAGGTCGACGAGGAATTCGATCAGGCAATCCTTACCGAACTGGATGAAAAGCGTGGCGAAATTGCTCGGTTGCAGGAAGAGCGGATCACGGCGATCGACCGTCTGCGCCGGCTTGACGTGCGCGCGCCACTGACAGGCTTCCTGCATCAGCTCAATGTGAGCACGATCGGTGGAATCATCCAGGCGGGCGAAACGCTGGTCAGCGTCATTCCAATGGAAGATGACCTGATTGTCGAGGCAAAGCTGTCTCCCGGCGATGTGGATCAGGTAACGGCGGGGCAGGTCGCGCGCATCCGTCTGACCGGTCTCAGCCAGCGCGTGACGCCCGAGCTTTCGGCCGGCGTCATCGATGTCGCGCCTGATCTCACCATGGACGAGCAGTCCGGGCAGTCCTTCTATACGGCTCGCTTGCGGATTTCCGAGGAAGAACTCGCCAAGGTGGGCGCGGACAAGCTGCGTCCGGGCATGCCGGTGGAGGTCTTCTTCGAGACAACCCGCCGAACCATTCTGTCCTATCTGGTCAAGCCCGTCAGCGATCAGTTGCATCACGCGATGCGTGAGGAATGACGGTCAGCACCAATACTGCAGCCAAAGAACGCGGGGGCGTCGAAGTGGTCGAGAAGAACAGTCAGGTCGAGAGTTTTGGAACGAGCGACCTCATCCGTTTTGACGAAGTCTCCGCCAAGGCGGTCGCGCTGGAGAGCGGGCAATCCGCCTCGGGACGATCCGAGCCCGACGCACAGGCGGTTGGAAAGCGGGTGGTTCGGCTGGGCCGCGACCGCCTTCAGGCGGCACGCAACGTGCGGGCGGCGAGCGAGCCTGCGACCTCGACAGATGATCTTCAGTTGCAGATCGACCGGCTCGCAGAAGCCGTCCGCGCCATCGAGCGCTCGGAGACATTGGAGAGCGCGACGCGCCAGCTGAGCGCCATGAATGACAAGCTGACCGCGATTGCAGGCTCTGTGGAATTTACTGAAGCCTACGCCTCAGTCGGCATGGCAGACCGGATCGTGGAACGTCTCAGTTCAGAGTTGAAGGATCGGCAGGCCGATCAGCGGCGCATTTCGCATCTGAAGCGGCGGTCCTTGGTCGGACTGTTCTCAGCGGCGACATTGGCCGTGCTGCTCGTAGCGGAGATCCGCGACGACGTGGTGACACGCGGTATACCGGTGCTTGCCGAGACGGTTGGCGACTGGATGAGCACGCTGTTCGAACGGTTCCCCCGCTAGCACGGTGCTCTTCTGTGCGACGCCAACAGGGTGGCACTCCGAGAGACAGCGCTGAGGCAGGGATCAACCAAGATTTCGCCGTCATTGAACGAGATGACGCTATCGCAATCCCGAGATGCACGCGAGTGCCGCCGGTGAGTTGATGCGTCGGCATGTAGAGGGCAGACACGCTATCATTTCGTCCATGCGAGGCACACGAACCTGATCGTCATCGTTCGCATTGCCCCTATCTTTAGAAGACGCCCGAACGTCAGCTTTAGGCGACGTTGTGGGTTTACCTCTACGACCGAAATGGGGCGCACAGCTGACCTGAGACCTGCGCGACGAATGGCCGGTTATGGGATTTTGTGGTAATGCTGCGAATGGCCGGCATGGAGTCGAAAGCTGTCATTAAGATCCGCGTGCATTTCAATGGCAGCTATTCGGGCGTCGTCGCCCAGAACCGGACCGTCCAGAGACGGCCCCAAAGGCGTCGGCAGGAAATCATTTCCCAAGTGCGCTTGTTGGACGCTGGAGCGGCTGACGGCCGTGATCACTGAGCCATCATTGCCATGGTGCGATCGCGGCCTGGTCCACCGCATGGGTCGACATACTTCGTTAACGTAAGCAATATCGAATGGCGAGTGCAGAATCCCTTGGAAAGCGCGGCAGTAACCAGTGCCAGAGCTGTCGAAAATTTTTGCGGCGTCATCCACACAGCATCCGGCTCGCGCGGCGGAGCAAGTGACTGGTTCATTAATCCACAATTCACCAAGCACTTCGCTTTCCGGGAGCAACGCACCCTTCTACCCGTTCTCGTCATGCTCAAGTCGGGCAATCATCCTACAATGTGCATGGACAGCAGATTGGACGGAGTAAGTGCTTGCGTTGAATGGGGGCCGAGCCGGCTGTCGGCGTGTCTATGGGCTCGCCATTGTGTTGACGACAGCCGGTCTCGGCGTCGCGATAGCTATCGGACTTATAACAAAAGACAGGATTTTAAACGCAGCCATTCTTGAGATCGCACAGAACATCCAGAGTGCCGAGTTGCGCGGCCGGATAGATTGACAGATCTTGTCGGTCGACAGACGTCCGGCACGCTGTAAGCGGCTCGAAGACCCTCCGGAATTCGGATTAAGGTCCATGCCGAGTCGGGTTGGTCGTCTTTAGCTGGGTGTCACTGTGCAATTTGAGCGACGCAATCTGACACAGCCATTTATGGCTGCCAGCATAATGTTACTACGACAAGTCGTATGTCCCTTTAACCAAATTGCAATTGCGGCTGGCGGTAATCACTTCTGCGGGCAAGACTTATCTTGAGGCCATGAGCGCCAATGACCGCGATGATTATTTTCTGGCAAATCTGACTTGTGGTCATCCGCACCTGGCGTTGAGCGATCGCTCATCGAACATGAGCCTTGGCAGATTCTGCTCCACTGCAGGTTTGGGGACCTACAATGAAGTTTCTGTCCAACGCTCCGATACGAGCGAAGATCTTGACACTCATAATCGCGCTTGCCGTTACGTCAGTAGGCGGCGCAGCACTTGTGTCTTATGAAGCAGACACCTCGACTGCAACCTTCCTCGAATTCATCGAAGAAGATATCGAAGCGACCTCGTCGGTCCTGCGCGCAACGCGACACCTTCAGTCCGTTGCATACCGGTCATATCAAGCTCTCGACAGCGAACCAGGATCGCCAGCGCATGCAGTCGCGCTTGAAAGCTACCAAGGAAACGCGAAGCAAATGGTGGAACGGCTTTCGCAAGCCATAGAGCTAATGCCGGAGGAGACAACGGAGCTTTCTTCGCTGCGGGAGCGTGCGTCTTCGGTCGTGACCGGTACAGGCGAAGCGATCGCTCTCGCTACATCCGGTGATGGCAGCGCCGCCCGTCTGAAGATGATCGAAACCGATGGGATCATTGATGATCTGACGACCGATCTGCGTCTATGGACTGAGGAAACCGTCGGAGAGATTCAGGCCGGGAGCAAGTCTCTGAAAACCGGTAGCGACCAGCGAATCTGGCAAACGTTGCTCATTCTGATCGCGCTTTCGGTAGTCATGTCCATCGTTTCCTTGATCGTTTCCACACTGGGCATCACGCGTCCCATCGCGGCGTTGAATGGCCGTATGCAGTCACTGGCGGAAGGCGATCGTGAAGCAATGGTGCCGGGGCTCAGCCGTGCCGACGAGATCGGCAAAATGGCCGATGCTGTCGAGGCTTTCCGGCAGGCTGCCATTGAGAAAGTTCGTCTTGAAGATGAGGCGATCGAAGCCCGAGGCATAAGTGAGACTGAACGGCTGGAACGCGAACGCCTCAAGGCCAAGGAGGCTGCAGAAATCCAGGCAGTGGTCGACGCTCTCGCCGAAGGGCTTGGCAAGCTCGCCGACGGAGACCTCAGCCATCAGCTGGATCGCCCCTTTGCCGGCGAGATGGACAAGCTGCGCGCCGACTTCAACAACGCCGTCAGCAAGCTCAATGCAGCGATGGTGTCAGTCACGGAGAATGCCCGCGCGATCCATTCCGGCTCGGAAGAAATCCGGGTCGCAGCGGATGACTTGTCTCGCCGCACGGAACAGCAGGCAGCTTCGGTCGAGGAAACCGCTGCTGCGCTCGAAGAGATCACCACCACGGTTGCGGACAGCACAAAGCGTGCTGAAGAAGCCAGCCAGCTTGTGGCGAAGACACGCGTCGAAGCTGAGCGGTCGGGTGACGTCGTCAACAAGGCGATCGTCGCGATGAGCGAGATCGAAAAATCCTCGATCGAAATCTCCAACATCATTGGTCTCATTGATGACATCGCGTTCCAGACCAATCTGCTGGCACTGAATGCTGGCGTCGAAGCTGCAAGAGCTGGCGACGCCGGTCGAGGCTTTGCGGTTGTGGCTCAGGAGGTCCGTGAACTCGCTCAACGCTCGGCCCGTGCGGCAACCGAGATCAAGGTACTGATCAACGCTTCTGGTCAGCAGGTTAAATCGGGTGTGACCTTGGTCGGCGAAACCGGACGGGCACTGTCAACGATCGTGCAGGAGGTCCAGGAGATCAACACGCATGTCTCAGCGATTGCCGAGAGCGCGCGGGAACAATCACTCGGCTTGAAGGAAATCAACACAGCCGTAAACAGCATCGACCAGGGCACACAGCAAAACGCGGCTATGGTCGAGCAATCGACCGCCGCCAGCCATAGCCTGGCTCAGGAGGCAGTCGCGCTCAATGAGTTGATGACGCAGTTCAAGATCGTCGACGGCTACCAGAGCCAATACAAGCCGGTGACGAAGGGGCCTGCTGTCGCAACTGACCGCGCGAAGTCTGTGGACTCACCCGCCCGGAAGCTCGGCCGGAAACTCGCGAGTGCATTCGGTGGTGGATCCAGCGCCGCTGCGGTCGCTCAGTCCCATGAGAGCTGGGAGGAGTTCTGATGTCCGGTTCACTCATCGGCTCCAACACATCTTTGGAAATCATCGCGTTCTATCTGGGTAACCAACAGTTCTGCGTGGAAACACTCGCGATCAGGGAGATCAGGGGGTGGGCACCGTGCACACCTCTTCCTCACGCGCCGCGCGATGTGCTCGGCGTCATGAATCTGCGGGGCTCGGTCATCCCGATCATCGATCTGGCTGCGCGCCTTGGCATGCCTGCCGCTCAACCCACAGAGCGCAGTGCCATCGTCGTTGCAGAAGTCCACGGGAGGTTTTCGGACTTGTCGTTGAACGGGTGTCGGACATTCTTTCGGTCAGTCCGGATGACATTCAACCGGTACCTGTCGTCTCCGCCGAATTCGACGGAAGCTATGCCGAAGGCATCATCCCATTGCCATCGGGGATGGTCTGCTTCCTCAACCTGTCTCGCTTGCTGACGAAGAACCCGGCTGAACTGGCTGCATAAAAAGCAGAAGCGCGGCGTATGGCGATCCATCGTCGCGCTTCCTCGCTGACTATTGTTGGTAGCACTCTGATGAAATATCGCGGCTGCCGTCCGACGGTTGCTACGTTACCGTCAACCCGGAGACCGTCGCCTCGACGCGCGCCGGTGTGTTCTCGCTGTTTGAGGAGACCGCAACGGCGACAAGGCGTTCGAGCGGCTGACCGAAAACCTTCGGAAAATCTGCGGCAAGGTCGACGGTTTCGGTAAAACGGCCTGTTCCTGCCGGACGCGTGATGAGATTGCGAAGACGCTCCGGCGCATGTGGGCTCGGCACCACGCTTCCCAAGGGTGTGTTTCCGCCCCACGTGTACATGAGGATCCGGGCCGACCGGTTGGTCATGAGACTGCGGATATTGGTTCCCGGACGAACGCGTTCGGCTCCTGCCGCATCGACACTCACGAAGAACAGTCCGAGATTGCGATCGTCTGTGCCGATCGTGGACAGATCCGACGGCGGCACCGAACTGTCGACCTGCCATGTCCAGCTTGCTCTTTGGGCTCCATGAAAAGAATGTTCCAACATACGGTAAAAGATCGAAGAGCTGCCATCGGCGACGACGCGCAGCTGTCCGTCGCCCAACGTGAACTGGTTGGGTTCAAGACGGCGGAAGGTCAGATGCTCCCAGCTCTCGTCAAATGGCACCGCGGCCGCACGCGCCACACCGATGCCGGAAAACAGCGCTCCGGCGGTTGCAGCTGCGCCAAGCCCAAAGGCACGACGCGTCATGGGAAACTTTATCGAGGTCATAGGCAGCTCCTTCGTCAAAAATCGTTATGGACACAGTTCGCTACGGGAAGCCCTTCACCGCGAAGACAGGTTGCTCGGCGCCGACGTTCGGGCTTGAAGTTTTTCGAAGATCACTCGCCGCATGATCCTGCCGGCCACGCCCGGTAGCAGCCGGCCGAGGATAGAGGCGCCGCTGGCCGCCATTCCCGGTACGATGAGAAAGCCCGATCGGTTCCGCCAGATGGTGTCGGCCACGACGGAGGGAGGCATCCTCGTTCCGCGATCGTCAGGCGTCGGGGAGTGCTCCGTTGCATGATCGGTGTCCATGGGTCCAGGTGCGACCACCTGAACGCGGATGCCGAGAGACCGACGCAGAGGCCGCCGCAGGCTGCGCGCGAAGACAGTTAGACCGTCCTTGGTGCCTGCGTAGGTGCTGGCACCCGGATAAGAGACGAAATGGGACAGGGAACCGACGAAAACGAGCCTCCCACTGCGTACGAGCGTATTCGCCTGGATCAACGCCGTGGCGAGCACCATTGGTGCGGTGAGGTTGACAGCGATGAGCTTTGCCTGCCGTTCCACCGGAAGCGTTTCGAAAGCCCCGGTCGCATTGATGCCCGCATTCAGGATGACGATGTCGAAGGGTTTTGAAGCGCTTAGTCGGTCGATGGCCGTTTTGAGGTCGGCTGCGTCCGAAAGATCGGCGTGGATTGCCTCAACGCCGGCGGGCAGTTGCGCCAAACCGTTTGCGTCGGCATCCAGGACGGTCACGTGGCAACCGTTTTTCAGTGCGGTGCGCACGCAGGCATGCCCTAACCCCTTTGCCCCGCCTGTGATGAACACGCGCGTCATCGCACGGCTCGCAACGGCAGTCGCGTCAGATATCGGCCGTATGAAAGCGTCTGGCGATAGCCCCTGTCAGCTTCGAGCCCGTCGACGACCATGTCCGCAACGGTTTGTGGCGGCAGCATCAGCTTCGTGAGCCAGTCTGTCGGCCGCCCGGCCCGCTCGGCCATCCCTGTCCTCGTGGGACCGGGGTGCAACACGCGGACGGCCACACGGTCTTGCCATTCCAGAGCAAGCGCACGCCCGAACCCATCGAGCGCGGCCTTCGTCGCCGCATAGACCGGCATGGCGTCCGCCCCTTTATGGGCGACAGAGCCCACCAGGCCCAGACGTCCGTGGCGCGCAGCGAGCTTTCCGTAAAGTGCGTGTGCAAGTCGGATCTGGGCGGTGAAATTGATTGAAACGATGTGCTCGACCTCGCTTGCTCGCTCCTCTTCAATGGTTCGATAAAAGCCTGCGCCGGCGCAGAGGATTGCCCGATCCAGGCCGTCTATCTGATCATCGATGAAGCGCTCGATTGCAGCCGCCTCGGTCAGATCAACCGCGTGATACTCGATGTCGGGATAGTCGACCGGCAAGGACGTGCGTGATCTCCGGCCTGTCCCGATGACACGATGGCCCTGCGCGCAAAGCTGCTTCACGACCGCAAGCCCGATACCGGAACTTGCGCCGGTCACAAGATAGGTTCTCGAAAGCCGTTGTGGGGCCTGCCATGTCGACACGCGATTTCCCTTCGCCAAGTACAGCGTGCGAAGGAACATGAGCGCGCGACCGGGTAAACTGCCGTCGGCTCATCTCACGTTGAATTGAAAGCCGGTGAGTTTGCCGAAGCGGATGTTTCGCAAGATGCGAATAAGGAACTCATTTTCCGACCGCAGTCGGCGAGAGGATACCAATGGCTAAGATCGGATCGCGAGCCGTCGTCCAGATCTACTCGCGCGCGACGGCGGCTATTCGGGCGTCGTCGCCCAGAAGCGGACAGTCTGGAATCGGCCCCAAATCCGACTTCAGAAACCATCTCGCAGGTGCGACTGGTCGAATTAACGCCAAAGAATGAGATGGGGTGGAAAGGAGACAGGCGGCTTTGGCGGAGGTCGGAAAATAGCCGACGTCAAGGGCGTCACAGGATGGCGAGGATGCACTCCCTCATTTCCACGACGGTCTGCAATATATCCGTCGTCCGATGTTGCAGATCGTCATCGGCTTGGCGAAGATGCGCATCCCGCGCGAGTGCGAGGGTCCTAGCCGCTGGATTGAGCAACTGCGAACTTCCCCAACTTGTAGCGGAATCTTTGGAAACGCATTAACCCTTCTCAAGCGTTCTCCACAGGCGCGCCAGCGTCAGGAGACTTTACGCTCTGCCCCTTCGACAGACCCGATAAGCTCCGGCAGGAGTTCACCAATTGCCCGATGGATGACATCTCAAGGTGTGTACGGAAGCACATCGGCGATGCTAGAACAAGGCAACTGCCTCCCTTCACGCTTGTGCGAGCAACAATGTGAAATGGGAACTCGCCTCAGGTTGCGGAACCGCATCACCTTCAAGGGCGCCCAGTAACCTTTGTCTCGTCGAACTCCGCAATAAAATCCATGTCCAGCTCCAGCCCGTGACCTGGGCCAGTGGGGATTTCGATGAAGCCGTCCTTCGGCAGCGGCGCGTTGCGCACGATCTTGTTCGAAACATCTTCGAAGATGCGCAGGCGTTCCAGGAAAAGCGCGTTCGGCATCACGCTGACGATGTGCATGTGCATGTGCTCCATCGCGTGGGGGGCAAATTTCAGGTTCCATGCCTGCGTCAGCGCACCGATCTTGAGCATTTCCGTCATGCCGCCAGCGCGGGCGCCGTCGAGCTGGATAATGTCTGCCGCTTCGCCGAGGATGAGATCGCGTGCACCGTATTTCGTGTATTCGTGCTCGCCGGTTGCGAGAGGAATGCTGGTGCCGCGCCGCACGCGGGCGAGGCCGGGAATGTCGTCTGCGAGAACCGGCTCCTCAAAGAGATAGATATCGAATTCCTTGGCGCGGTCGGCAAACTTGATCGCCGTTCCGGCGTCCCAGCAATTGTTGGCATCGATCAACAGTCGGATATCGGGTCCGACAGCCTCGCGGACTTTGCTTACGCGCGCGAGATCGCGGGTGAGGTTCTGGGCGTTGTCCACGCCCACCTTGAACTTGATGTGACTGTAGCCTTCCCCGACCATGCCCACCATTTCGTCGACGAGCTGGTCATCGCCGTATGACGTCCAACCGCCACTGGCATAGACGGGCAGACGGGTCTTGCCGCCGCCGAGCAGCCGGTAGAGCGGCAGGCCGATGATCTTTCCCTTGAGGTCCCACAGCGCAAGGTCCACGGCGCTCAATGCGCAATAGGTGAGGCCCTTGCGGCCGACGCCTCTAAGATAGTGAAACAGCTCCTCCCACAGCACTTCCGTATCCAGGGGATCCCGGCCGACAATCCTTGGCGCGATGTTGTGCAGGATCAGGCTTCGCGTCGCTTCGCCGCCGACCTCGTGATAGGTGAGGCCGAAGCCCTCAAGCCCTTGATCGGTGGTGATCCTGACCACGGTAAAGCCGATCGTCTCGACAGTGCGCGTGGCATCGGCAAACCCTGCGGCGACGGGTGAGGACACCAAATGGACGTCGATCTTGGCGATGCGATGTTGGTGCGTGCTCATCCGGATGCTCCGTCTCGAGTGGTGATGTCTATGAAGCCGAATAAGATATGTAAGCGGTTTAATCAATGGGCGGACGATGCGCAAAGAAACCTTGCCCGAAAGGCCTGAACGGGAGCAGAGTGCGCGCGGCGAGGCGGAGAATGCCGAATTCTGGGGTCCCTATATCGTCGATCGATTGCTGATAGAGCAGGTTTCTGGTGCGGTGCGTCGAAGGCTGTCGCATGCATCCCGACTTTTTTGACGGCGGACGAATTGACGGACCAGAAAAGCAGTGCAAATATGTAAGCGATTACACAGGTGCCGTAATCAGGGAGAGATGGTTGGGGGTTGTGCGGGTATTCCGCAAATTTGATGGCGCTGTCGCTGTCGACATCCCCGGCCGCATTGAAAAGGAGGAGTAAACGGTGAATTCGAAGCTTCTATTGACGACGGCAATCTCGCTCGTGCTGTCCGCAGGGCTTGCGGCTGCTGCTGATGTGACATTGCGCGTCGGAACGGTCTACCAGACGACCCATACGATCTCCCAGGGCAGCGCCGAGTTTGAGCGCCTCGTCGAAGAGAAGTCGGATGGCGCCATCGACGTTCAGGTCTTCTACGCGGAAGAACTCGGTTCCGAACGCGAGATGGCCGAGATGACGCGTGCCGGTGGTCTCGAGATGGTGCTGAGCGGTTTGCCGGGCACCGGTTCCTTCGTTCCCCAGCTTGAGGTGATGGAGGCGTTCTACACCTACACGGACGTCGAAGATCTCGCGAACGTCTTCGATGCGATCTCAGACGACCTGAACGCCTTCATGGAGCCGCAGGGCTTCCATCTCGTCGGCACCATGTACCAGGGCCCACGCAATCTTCTTTCGAAGACCCCGGTGCGCTCGCTTGAAGACATGGCCGGGCTGAAGCTGCGCATTCCGCAGACGCCTCTCTTCGTTGCGCTGGCCCAGACCTGGGGTGCGACGCCCACGGCCATCAGCCTTGGCGAAGTCTACACCTCGCTTGAATCGGGTGTGATCGACGCTGTCGACGGTACTTCGGAAACGATCGTGTCGAGCAAGTTCTTCGAACGCGCCGGCTATCTCACGCTGACCCGTCACAACTTCTATCCGCAGCCGATGGTGGCCAACAAGGCATGGTGGGATGGTCTCAGCGACGAGCACCGCCAGATCATCGAGGAAGCTGCGGCCGAAGCCGGCGAGTTCCAACTCGGACTTCACAAGGCGGCCGACGAAGCTGCCATGCAGGCCATGGTCGACGGCGGCGTCGAGATCATCGAAGTCGATATCGCACCGTTCCGCGAGCCTGTGCTGGCGGCGATGGACGAGTATGTGAAGAGCAAGGGTGACGACGTCTACGCCGTCTACCAGAAGATGCTCGAAGCATCGAGCGCCGAGTGATTTGAAGAGTGAGGTCGGGGATGACAAGCGCTTATATCAAAACTCTTGAAACGCTCATCATTCTCGGCCTTGTCGCCATGGTGAGCCTGACGCTGAGCTCGACGTTGATCCGGCTCATTCCGGGTCAGGGCGGCATTTATTGGGCTGAAGAAGTCAGCCGCTACATCAGCATCTGGGTCGTGTTCCTAGCCGGAGGTCTCGGCATCCGGTACTGGATCCACCTGAACGTCGATATCTTCGTGATCATGTTGCCGGGGCGCGCTCAGAACTGGCTGATGATTTTCTGCCTCGGCTTGATGCTGCTGTTCGAAGGCGTTCTCCTTTGGTTCGGAGGAACGCTGACGATCTCGAACCACGCCCAGCAGTCCGCCTCTCTCCAAATGCCCATGAGCTATGCCTACGCCGCGATTCCGGTCGGCGCAGTCATCATGATCGGTGAGACGCTCCGCCTGATCTGGCGCGAGTACACGTCTCAGCCGCGAGAATTCTTCGAGGCGGACTGAGCGTTTCGTCTGCTGCTTGCCAAGGCTTGTCTCATGATTCCTGTTCTTTTCAGTTCGTTTCTCATTCTGCTTCTGATTGGCGTACCGATCGCTTTTTCCATCGGTCTTGCATCGCTGCTTCCCATTTATCTCGAAGGCAATCTGCCGCTGTCGCTCGTGATCAGCCGGATGTTCGGCGGGATCGATTCCTTCCCGCTGATGGCGATCCCGTTCTTCATCCTGACGGGCACCTTGGCGAACGCTTGCAAGATGACCGACAAGATCATGGATCTTGCCGCGTTCATGGTCGGTCGCATGCGCGCCGGCCTCGCGCACTGCGATATCATCGCTTCCATTTTGTTCGGTGGCATCACCGGATCCGCCGTTGCCGACGCTGCTTCGCAGGGTTCCGTTCTGATCCCGAGCATGAAGGCCCATGGCTATCCCGCCGGCTATGCGGCCGCGGTGACGAGTTCGTCATCGGTGATGGGGTCGATCATCCCGCCCAGCACGCTGATGATCATCTATGGCTATTTGACCGGCGTCTCGACCGGCAAGCTCTTTCTCGGCGGCGTCATTCCGGGGATCCTCGTCGGATTGACCCTGATGCTCGTCGCGCATCTCGAAGCGGTCCGTCTCGGCATCGGCGTCGACCATGACGCTCGCAAGCGCGACTGGGGCAATTTCCTGAAGGTGCTGCGCGGTTCGGGCCCCGCCATGCTGATTCCGATCATCATTCTCGGGGGCATCACCGGTGGCTTTTTCACCCCCACCGAAGCAGGTGTCATCGCAATCGGCACGATCCTGATCCTTGGTACGTTCGTTTATGGCGGCTTTACCTGGGAGAGACTGCGCAAGGCTTTGCTGAATGCCGGCTTCACCACCGCGATGGTGATGCTAATCCTGGCCACATCGACGGTCTTCGCGAACCTGATGACCCGGGCTCGCGTTCAGGCCGAGATGATCGAGTTCTTGCAAAGCGTCACGGTCGTTCCGGAACTGCAGATGGCGCTGGTGATCGTTGCGCTGCTCGGTCTCGGCCTGTTCATCGATGCGACCGCCGTTCTCATCATGTTCGCCGCACCTTTGGCGGCGGTCAGCGCTGGGCTTGGCTACGATCCGATCCACGCCGGCATCGTCTTCGTGATCGCATGCCTCATCGGCGGCCTCACGCCGCCCGTCGGGACGCTTCTCTTCATAGGTGCGGGGATAGCCAGGATCAGTATCGCGGAGGCGTCGAAGTCGATCCTGCCCTTCGTCGTCGCCCTGATCATTGCGACCTTCGTGTTCATGCTGGTTCCGCCGCTGGTCACTTGGCTGCCCAATCTCGCGTTCGACTGATACGCGATGGCGCGCCGCTTGTTGCGGCGCGCGTTTCGGATTGAAGTCTCGAAGGAATCCAAATGCTGAAATTCGGTGTGTGTGGCACGGCGTTCTGGGCCGACAATGTCCATGTTCCTGGCTTGCTTGCCAACGAGGATGTGGAACTGGTCGGGGTCTGGGGTCGCGATGCCGGCAAGCGGGATGATCTTGCGTCGAAACATGGGCTGCGCTCCTTCGCCAGCTTCGGGGCGCTGTGCGATGAGGTCGATGCGCTGTCCTTCGCCGTCCCGCCGACTGCTCAGGCAGAACTGGCGCCGCAGGCGATTGCGCGAGGTCTGCACGTCATTCTCGAAAAGCCGCTTGGCTCCAGTCTCGATGAGGCCAACGCGATCGTCGAGGGCATCCGCAGTCGCGGCACATCGGCTGTCTGTTTTCTGACACGCATGTTCGTCGACGAAGTGGTCGACTTCGTCTCTGAGGCCCGCAAACTGCAGCCCGTCAAAGGCGAGGCAAGCTTTCGCTCCAATGCCCTGCTGCAAGGACCATATGCGTCGTCGTCCTGGCGCCAGGAACGGCATGGTGCGTTGCTGGACGCGGCGCCCCACGGCATGTCGGTGCTCGTTTCTGCATTGGGTCCGATCACGGAAGTGTCGGCGGAATGGGCGGGCGATGGCACCTACTCGCTTTTCTTCAAGCACGCCGGCGAGGTGACTTCGACGCTCGATCTGAATTTGCACGATACCGAAGTTCAGTTCGCCGAGCGCTACGCGTTCGCCAAAGACCGCAGCGTTTCACTGCCGAAGCTTGCCTATAATCGCAAAGCGACCTTCACCCGCGCCAGCGAAGTTCTGGTCGAGCAGGTCAAGCTTGGCAGAGAGCAAGCGCAGAGTCAGCTCGGCCTCGCTCTTCACCTCGTGGCGGTCGCAGCGGCGGCGCAGGAGAGTTTGGCGATCGGAGGCAACTTTCAGAAAGTCGCGCCAACCGACCATCGTCTTGAAGGAGCGGTGAATGGCTGAGGATATCGCCTACGGCCGCTTGCTTGCCCAATTCGCCACGCAGTGGCGCACGCGCGCGATGAGCGAAGAGGTCGCGCTCAAGACGAGGCTCCACATCATCGACACGATCGCGGCGATCGTCTCCGGCTCTGCGCTGGAAGCTGGCCGGGCAGGTCAGCGATATGTGGAGTCTTTGGGCGGGCAGGTGGTCGCATCCGTGATCGGCACGTCGATCAAGGCACCCATCATCGAGGCCGCGCTCGCCAACGGCATGGCTGCCCACGCGGACGAGTCCGACGACTCCCACGAGACGAGTCAGACCCATCCCGGCTGCGGTGTCCTGCCGGCCGTGCTCGCCGTTGCCGAAGAGGTCGGTTCGACGGGCAAGGAATTTATCGAGGCCGTCAATCTCGGCTATGAAATGACCATCCGGTTTGGCGAGGCGATGGCGCCGGCCATGAGCTTTGCGAAATCTTCGCTGTCCTGCCACGCATTCGGCCCGCTGTTCGGAGCGGGGTTTGCTGCTGGGTACCTGATGCGCTTCGATGAGGAGAAATACCTCATCCTGCTCAACTATCTTGCCCAGGAAGCATCCGGCCTGACGACATGGCGACTGGATGAAGCGCACACGCTGAAGAGTTACGTCTTCGCCGGCATGCCGGCCAGCAATGGCGTGAAGGCCGCGGCGTTCGTGCGGTCGGGCTTCACGGGCAGCGGCGATGTCCTCAACCCGGCAAACCGCAATTTCTTCGACGCTTTCTCCGACGCCATGAAGCCCGAGAAACTCTACGAAAATCTCGATGGCCCTTGCCGTATTCTGGAGACGGACTTCAAGAAATACAGCGTCGGTTTTCCGATCGCGGCGCCGATCTCGGCGCTCGAGAGCATCCTCGATGAGCATGCGGTCAAGCCTGGCGACATCCAGGCGATCCGGATTCGATATCTCGACGATTGGTATAAGGTGATCGGTGACGAGAACCGCATGCCGGATCTGAACCTGCGCTATTGCATGGCCGTCACGATCCTGGATGGCGCTTTGACATTTGCGGCCGCGCATGACGAACAGCGGATGCTTGACCCTAACGTGCGCGCGCTTGGCGAAAGGATCAGTTTTCTGCCTGCGGAGCCCGGCCAGGATCGCTTCGAGGCACGTCTGGAAGTGGACGTTTCAACGGAAACACTGACCGCGTCCCAGGGCCTCTTCGTGCTCGGTCGGAAGGAAAATCCGATGAGCGTCGAGCAGGTGCACGAGAAGGCGCGCGAGCTGCTGGAAATGGTTCTGGCCGCGGATGAGGCGCAATCCGTGATCGATCACGTCCACGCTCTGTCTGAGGCACCCGACATCTCCGGCCTCATCAGAACGATGACCGTCTGACGTTAAGCGTCAGATGTCCGTCGTGCGGGGAGCCCCGGTCGAAGACCGGATGACCAACTGCGCGTTGACGCGGATCGGGAGCGCGATCTCTTCCCCGTCCAGCACGTTCATCACATAGTTCGCGATCACTTGCCCCATCTCACGGCTGGGAACGTCGACGGTGGTGAGCGGCGGATCCACATGGCGCGCAAGTTCGATATCGTCGAAACCGGATATCGAGATATCCGATGGTACCGAAAGACCCTGCGCCTTCGCCTCGATGACCGCGCCGGATGCGAGGTAGTCGTTTGTGCAGATCACGGCGGTCGGCCGCATCGGCTCTTCGATGATCGCGCGCATGCCTTCGCGACCGCAGCCGATCGTCCACTGCGGAACGATCTTGAAATGTTGCGGGCGAACCGCGATGCCTTCCTTGGCCAGCGTATCCTGAATGCCGTTGATGCGAAGACGGATGCGGTCGTTATGGGCGTAATTGGCGGCGATCACGCCGAACGAGCGATGGCCGAGATCGATCAGGTACCGCACCATGTTCGACATCTCGTCGTAATTGTCGATGCCGATGCAGTTCGTGCGTCCGAAGGCGCCGGTGGTGTAGACGATGACGTGCAGCACCTTGCGCTGTTCCAGCATCGTGAACAGTTCCTGGGGGTGGTCTTCGCCCATGATCACCAGGCACTCGACGCCGTTCTGTACCATCTTCGCCGCTTGATCGAGCGTTCTGGCCTCGGAGGCATCGGGACGGCCGAGCAGCAGCGTGTAGCCGCCTGAACCGAGCGCCTGCTGCAGGGATTCCAGCATCGTCGCAATGGTCTGGTGACCGAGCGTCGGGATGAGGGCGCCGATCGTGCGCGTCCGCTGGCTGGCGAGCGCCTGCGCCGCGCCATGGGGGATCCAGCCGAGTTCGGCGATGGCAGCCTCGACGCGGCGCCGCGTCTTCTCCGTCACGGTGCTTGGCGCGTTGATGACGCGAGAGGCTGTCGCGGTCGACACTTTCGCCAGGCGCGCAACATCCTCGAGCTTGACGCCGGCTTGCGTCGAGCGGCGCGAGCGCGTCTTCCGGACTTGCTTGGCTTCTTCTGCCGTATCGCTCAAACGCTCGATCCTCTTCGTTCCGCCTGTGGTGCCACCGCCAAGTCGCGGTCATTCTTCACGTCGGCCTGTCGTTGTCCGATTAACAGCATTTTGCGCGCCGCAGCTGCAGCACCGAAGCCGTTGTCTATATTGACGGTCACGATGCCTGGCGCACAAGATGCGAGCGCGGAAGTCAATGCGGCATGTCCGCCTGCCGACACGCCATAGCCGACGGATGTGGGCACGGCGATCACCGGTGCATGCACAAGCCCTGCCAGAACGCTGAACAACGCGCCTTCCATTCCGGCAACTGCGATGATCAGTCGATACGACCGGATTTCATCGATGTTGTCGAGAAGTCGCCATAGGCCTGCGACACCGACATCGGCGAAAAGCTTGGACCCATGGCCGAAGAACTCCAGCGACCGAAGCGCTTCCCAGGCGACCGGCATGTCCGATGTCCCGGCGGCGACGACCGCGACGTCCAAACTCTTGCTGACCGCGGGTCCGCCAGAGCCGATCCGGGCGGTCGAGGACACGCGATCATAGTGTAACCGCAATCCCAGCTTCGACAGCGCCTCGGCTTTTTCCGGGGCCAGCCGGGTGATCAGCGCGCTGTCACGGCGGTCTTCGATCTCGCTGAGAATGTCTGCCAGTTGTTCTACGCTTTTGCCCGAGGCGAAGATGGCTTCCGCGACGCCGGTTCTCGAAGCGCGATCACGGTCGATCAGGTGCTCCACTGGACCATCGTCTGGCCTCTGTTCATTCAAGCGATTTCCCGTGATCGGCACGGCGGCTCCTTGCGGTTGACGATGGACAAGACGAATTCGATCCCCTATAGCAGACGTAATTGTAAGCGCTTACGTTATCGATGTCGACTGATCTCTTAGTAGGATGAGAGCTGGAAAAAATGAGCAAAGCCAAAGGTATGCGCAAGGGGTTGGCCGGGTATGGCGATGCGGGCTTTTCCCTGTTCCTGCGAAAGGCTTTCATCAAGGCGATGGGCTATTCGGACGATGCGCTCGATCGTCCAATCATCGGTATCACGAATACCTATTCCGGCTTCAATGCGTGCCATCGCAATGTGCCCGACATGATCGAGGCGATCAAACGCGGCGTGATGCTGGCCGGTGGACTGCCGGTCGATTTCCCTGTGATTTCCATGCATGAGGCCTTCACCAATCCGACCAGCATGTATGTGCGCAATCTCATGGCAATGGATGCCGAGGAGATGATCCGCGCGCAGCCGATGGATGCCGTCGTGCTGATCGGTGGATGCGACAAGACAGTGCCGGCGCTGCTGATGGGCGCGGCAAGTGCGGATGTCCCTGCAATCATGACCGTGACCGGTCCGATGATCACCGGCAGCCACAAGGGCGAGCGGCTCGGTGCCTGTACCGATTGCCGGCGTCTTTGGGGCCAGCACCGCGCGGGCGAGATCGACGAGGCGGAAATCGAGGAAATCAGCGGCAAGCTGGCGCCAGGCGCCGGCACCTGCATGGTGATGGGTACGGCGAGCACGATGGCGCTGGTCACAGAAGCCATGGGCATGATGCTCCCCGGTGGCGCGTCTATCCCGGCAGTCCATGCCGATCGTATGCGCCATGCGGAAGCGACAGGTGCCCGCGCCGTGGAAATCGCAGCGGAAAATCTGCGCCCGTCGATGATCATGAACAAGGCGTCGATGCGCAACGCCATGCGCGTGCTTCAGGCGGTTGGCGGCTCGACCAACGGTGTCGTCCATCTCGCCGCCATCGCCGGTCGGCTTGGATTCGATTTCGATCTCGAAGACCTCGATCAACTGGGTGCCGAGACGCCCGTTCTGGTCGACCTCAAGCCATCCGGTCAGCATTACATGGAGGATCTCTTCCGGGCGGGTGGGTTGACCACCGTCTTGCGGGAGATCCAGGATCTGCTCGATCAGGACTGCATGACGATTACCGGACGCACGCTTCGCGACAACATCGAAGCGCAGCCGCCAACCTGGAAGCAGGACGCTGTTCGTCCGATCTCGGACCCGATCCACCAGGGCGGCGGAATCCGTTTGCTCAGAGGAAATCTTGCGCCCAACGGCGCCATCATCAAGCAGGCTGCCGCGACGAAATCGCTCCTGAAGCACAAGGGGCGCGCCGTTGTATTCAAGTCTCTTGCCGACATGGCGGATCGGCTGGACTCGCCGGATCTCGATGTTGCCGCCAACGATGTTCTCGTCCTGCAAAATGCCGGCCCGAAGGGCGCGCCCGGGATGCCGGAAGCGGGCTATATCCCGATCCCGAAGAAGCTGGCAGCGCAAGGCGTGAAGGACATGGTGCGGTTGTCAGATGCGCGCATGAGCGGCACTGCCTTCGGCGCGATCGTCCTGCATATTTCCCCGGAAGCTGCAGCGGGTGGCCCATTGGCGCTGGTGCGTGACGGCGATGAGATCGAACTCGATGTTGAAGCTGGACTTCTGTCGCTGCACGTCAGCGATGAGGAGCTTGAGCGCCGCAAGACAGAATGGTCGCCGCCATCGCACGTAAAGGCCGAACGAGGCTACGCGAAGCTCTACTACGACGAAGTGCTCCAGGCCGAGGACGGCTGCGACTTCAACTTCCTGCGCGCCAAGCCACGCAGTTTGCACGACTGAGGATATCGTCATGCCGAGTGCACAGTTTCCCGAGTTGAGGTTCAAGCATCTCGAGGACGTCGTCCTGCCGAAGGTCGCGCGCGTCCGTCTGCGCCATCCGGCCGGCGATCCAATTGCCGACATCCCAGGTGCAGCGGAGAAGGCGATACGCTCCTCCGCACGGCTGAACGCCATGCCGGCCGGAAGCGCGATCGCCGTCGCACTGGGCAGCCGTGGGATCAACAGCATCCCGACGGTCGCCCGCACGGTGATCGACACGCTGAAGGCCATGGGCCATGCACCCTTCGTCGTTCCGGCGATGGGAAGCCATGGCGGCGGGACGGCTGAAGGCCAGGTGAAGGTGCTCGCCAATCTCGGTTTGACGCCCGAAGCGCTCGGTTGCGAGATCAGGGCAACGATGGACGTCGTCGACTATGGTGAGACCCCAGACGGGGCACGCTGCAAGTTCGACAAGAACGCAGCAGGCGCCGATGCGGTCGTGGTGATCAACCGCGTGAAGTCCCACACGACCTTCGATCGGCCGATCGAGAGCGGTCTGGTCAAGATGACAGCGGTCGGTCTCGGCAAGGCGGATGGGGCGCGCGCGGTCCATCGCACCGGTCCGCCAGCACTGAGCGAAACTCTGCCGGCGCTCGCGAAAATCGCGCTTCAGCATTCGCCGATCGCATTCGGCATTGCGCTCGTCGAAAACGCAGCGAAGCAACTGGTCGTGCTGGAAGGCGTTGATCGGGACGACTTTTTCGAAGCGGACGAACGGCTTCTCAAGCTGGCAAAGACGCACATCGCGCGACTGCCCTTCGACCACATCGATGCTCTGGTCGTCGAGCAGATCGGCAAGGATATTTCAGGCGCAGGCATGGACCACGCGGTGACGGGGAGGGCGGATCTCCGATCGATACCCAATCCGCCTCCCTTCGTTTCGCGGATCGCGGTCCTTGGCCTATCCAAGGCGACTGGCGGCAATGGGCTCGGTATCGGTCTCGCCGATTTCACGACACTCGACGTCGCCGCCAAGGTCGACGTGCAGCAGATCTACATGAACTCGTTGACTTCCACGCTCGTCGAGAAATCGCGCTTTCCGATCGTGCTTGCGGATGACCGCGATGCGTTGCGCGCGCTCGTTTCAACCTCCTGGTCGAGAACCGATCCGGAAACCGGGCTCTGCATCATCCGCTCGACGCTTCACCTGGACGAGGTCCTGCTGTCCGAAGCGCTTCTGCCCGCCATGCGCGCCAGTGCAAACTATGTGGACGAGGGGCCCCTGGAGGATCTTCGGTTCGACGAGGCGGGTCGGCTCCTCACCCGCGCCTATGCAGCGGATATGGCGGCCTGAAATGAGCGATCGGGACAGGAAGCGGTTGCGCGTCGCCATCATCGGCTGTGGATGGGTTGCCGGCAGCCAGATCGAGCGGGGCTTCGATGCCCTGAAGGATCGCTTCGGCGTGTCAGCATGTTGCGATCTCGACGAGGCACGGGCCAGGTCATTTGCGGACAAGCACGGCATAGAGCGGGTCGCCAGCTACGAGGCCATTCTGGCGAGCGACGAGGTGGACGTCGTCAGCATCTGCACGCCGCCGTCCATGCACCATGCGATGGTGATGGCGGCACTCGATGCGGGCAAGGACGTGATTTGCGAAAAGCCCTTCACCAGCTCGTTGCGGCTGATGGACGAAGTCATCGCAGCTGAAAAGCGATCCGGACGCCGGGTGATGCCGATTTTCCAGTACCGCTTTGCTCCGGGCATTGCGAAGATCAAGGCGCTGATCGCGTCGGGTTTGTGTGGTCGCGCCTATGTGTCCTCCGTGGAAACGGCATGGCTTCGCGGACCCGCCTACTACTCGGTGCCATGGCGCGGCAAGTTCGCGACCGAACTGGGTGGCGTGCTCTTGACCCAGTCGATCCACATCCACGATCTATTCGCGTGGCTGACGGGCCCGATTGCCGAGGTGCGGGGCTTCAAGACGACCAGGGTCAATCCAATCGAAGTGGAGGATTGCGCGGTGGCGAGCCTTCGCATGGCTGATGGATCTCTCGCCTCACTGACCGCGACGCTCGGTTCGGTTCGTCCGAGTACCCGCATCCGGCTTTGCTTCGAGAACATGGTCATCGAGCGTTACTGCCGTGACGAGAACGCGATCCGCCCTGGCTACGAGCCATGGGAAGTGACGGCGGCGACGCCGGAGCTGCAGGAACAGGTAGATGCGATCCTGGCCGCAGCACCCATCGGGCGCGAGGACTTCGCGGGCCAGTTCGAGGATTTCGCGGACGCACTCCTGAAGTCGCGCCCATTCGCCGTCACGCTCGAGGATGCCCGGCGATCGCTGGAACTCATCACGGCACAGTTCCACGCGGCCGAAACGGGAGAAACGGTCGTTCTGCCCATCACGGAAGAACATCCGCGTTACGATGGTTGGGTGCATGTCTGAGAAGGCAACCGGCGAGATGGCCGAGATTTACGACTTCATCATCGTGGGTGGCGGAAGTGCAGGGTGCGTGCTCGCGAATCGGCTTTCAGCCGATCCATCGACGCGGGTGCTCCTGATCGAGGCGGGCGAAGACACGCCCCCGGGCCGCGTCCCCGCGCCGATCCTCGACAGCTTTGCCGGACTTGCCTACCTGAATTCGCGCTTTCTTTGGAACGATCTGAAGGCGACTACGGAGGCTTCATCTTCCGACAAGCCGGATGCATCGCGGCCCTTGCGCAAATACGAGCAGGCGAAGGTTCTGGGTGGCGGGTCCGCAGTCAACGGACAACTCGCCAATCGCGGTGCGCCGCATGACTACGACGAGTGGGAAGCCAAGGGCGCATCCGGCTGGCGCTGGGAAACGGTGCTGCCGTATTTTCGCAAGCTCGAGCGCGACGTCGATTTCGATGGCCCGCTGCACGGGCAGGACGGACCGATCGCAATTTCCCGCGTCGACGAAAGCCTTTGGCCCGAGCACGCCCACGCCATGGCGCGCGCATTCAAGAGCGCCGGGTTCGACTATGTTCCGGATCAGAACGGCGAGTTCGTCGACGGATATTATCCGGTGGCAATCAGCAACATCTATGACCGCCGCGTAACGACCGCGATCGGCTATCTCGGCTACCGCGTGCGCAGCCGCGAGAACCTGACGCTGATGACCAACACGCAGGTCACAGGCCTGTCGTTCGAAGGCCTCACCTGCACCGGCGTTTCGGCAGTGACAGGCAATGCGCCGGAGCGGCAATATCGTGCGCGGGAAGTCATTCTGTCGGCGGGTGCGCTCCACTCGCCGGCACTTCTCCTGCGCGCCGGGATCGGCCCGGCCGATGACCTCAAACAACTGGGCATCGATGTCGTGGCGGACCGCCAGGGCGTCGGCCGCAGGCTCATGGACCATCCGTCGGTCGCCGTTGCGGCCTTCATCAAGCCGGAAGCTCGGATCAACGGACGGACCCGACGCCACCTCATGCTCGGACTGCGGTTTTCGTCCGAGCTTCATGGCGCACCGCGCGGTGATATGGCGGCATCGATCGCCTCGAAATCTGCCTGGCACGATGTGGGCAGTCAGCTTTCAACCGTGAACATGTGGGTCAACAAGACCTTCTCGGAGGATGGTTCGGTGACCTTGGCCAATCGCGATTGGCGCACCGAACCGAAGATCGACTTCAACCTTCTGTCGGACAGCCGCGATCTCGACCGCATGATGCTCGGCTACCGCAAGCTGGCGGCGATCGTGCTGAGCGACGAGCTTGCAGGTGTCGTCAGCAACGTGTTTCCCGCAAGCTACAGCGACAAGGTCCGCCAGGTCGGCGCACTCAACGCACGAAACCGTCTGGCGACTGGCATGCTTGCACGCCTGCTCGACGGTCCCGAAAAGCTGCGCAGCCTTCTGATCAACACGTTGATCGTCGAGGGCGACCCGATGTCGGTCCTGATGAAGGATGATCATGCGCTCGAAGCGTTCATTCGACGCGCTGCTGTCGGCGTGTGGCACGCGTCCTGTTCCTGCCGAATAGGAGCGCATGACGACCCCAGGGCCGTGACCGACTTCGACGGGCGCGTTCACGGCGTCAACGGCCTACGCGTCGTCGACGCCTCCATCTTTCCCGGAATTCCGAGCGGGAACACCAATTTGCCAACGATCATGGTCGCCGAGCGCATCTCGGACATCATCCTCGAGCAGAGGCGCCGCCAGGTAGCGGCCTGATCGACATCAGGAGAGAACCATTGCAGCATTCGACCGGACCCGGCCCGCTGAAACTTCCCGAAAAGCCACGCGACTATTCTGCCCTCATCGACGGGCGCTTCGTGCGGGCAGGCGAGCGCGACGTCATCGAACGGGAAAACCCAGCCCACGGCACGGTGGTCAGCCGCTATCCCAAGGCGACGGCCGAGGATCTGCGCGAAGCCCTGAAGGCTGCCCGGCGCAGTTTCGATAGTGCCGTCTGGTCCGGTCTGTCGGCCGCCGACCGCAGTCGGATCCTGCTCAAGGTCGCAGCGTTGATCGATCAGCATCGCGTCGAACTCCGCGAGATCGAGTGTCTGGAAGTCGGCAAGCCGATTGGCCTGGTCGACCGGGAGATCGGCGGAACGATCGCCCATTGGGAATACGCCGCAACGCTCGCACGTCACAGCTATGGCGACACCTATGACACGTTCGGAAATGGCGCGCTTGGGCTGATCCTGCGCAATCCGGTCGGCGTGGTCAGCATGATCACGCCGTGGAACTATCCGCTGCTGATCAACAGCCAGAAACTTCCCTTCGCTCTCGCCGTTGGCTGCTCCGCCGTGGTGAAGCCGAGCGAACTGACCTCAGGCTCGGCGCTCCGTCTCGGCGAGCTTCTGATGGAAGCCGGCATCCCGGCAGGCGTCGTCAACATCATCGCCGGCACCGGCCTCGATCTCGGTGATGAGCTTTGCAGCGCCGAGGAGGTCGACATGATCTCGTTCACCGGGTCAACGGCTGTCGGGCGCAAGATCGGTGCGCTTGCCGGAGAGCGGCTGAAGCGCGTGTCCCTCGAACTGGGCGGAAAAAGCGCACATATCGTGTGTGCAGACGCCGATCTCGATCTGGCTGCGGAGAAAGTGGCGCTGGGCGCAACGCGCAATGCCGGCCAGGCATGCGTTGGCGGAACGCGGCTCGTCGTTGAACGATCGATCGCCGAGAAGTTCTGCGAGGCCGTCCAGACCGAAATCTCCAAGTTGAAGGTCGGCGATCCGCTGGATCTGGAAACGACGCTCGGACCTCTCGTGAGCGGCCTTCAGAAGCAGCGTGTCGAGGGCTACATCGCTGATGGTGAGCGAGCGGGCGCGCAGCGCTGGTCGCTCGAAGCCGATCGTGCGGTCAGCGCGCTGCCAGGACATTTCGTCCAGCCGACGGTCTTCACGGGCGTCGAGCCTGCCATGAAGATTGCGCAGGAAGAAATCTTCGGTCCGGTGCTCTCCGTTTTGACATTCGACGACTTTGGCGAGGCGGTTTCCATCGCCAACAGCACGTCCTATGGACTGGCAGCGGGTGTCTGGACCAATGATTTGAATACAGCGATCCAGTTTTCGCGCAAGCTCGTCGCAGGATCGATCGAGGTGAACACGTTCCTCGCCGGCGTTCCGGAACTGCCCATCGTCGGCCACCGCGACAGTGGCGTCGGACATGAGCGCGGCCGCTTTGCCATCGACGAATTCACCGAACTGAAGACCGTCCAGTTGCAAACGCGGCCCATCTGACGCATCGACGAAAGAGTTCTATGGCGCAGAACGCAGCAACGAAGACCAAGCTCAATCTGCATCTCGATGCGGTGGGCGGAATGGCGGGCGATATGTTCGTCGCTGCGGTGCTCGACGCGTTCCCTGATCTGCGACCAGCCATGCTCGCCGATGTCAGCGCGGTTCTTCCGGCGCACATCGGCGAGCCCGCCATCGAAGCTGGCCAATCGTCCGGCCTTCGCGCACTGCGATTCCAACTCGCCTGGGCGGAGCGGGCGCAGGAGCGCCACGACCACCATCGGCACGGCCATGATCATCAATCGCATGGTCACCACAACGAGTCGAAGCGAAAGGGCGAAGTCGCCTCGGACTACCGCTCGCTTCGCGCGCGGATCGAGACGGCAGCGCTGTCCGAAGGAACGGCGGCTCATGCCGGCGCCATCCTGCGCATTCTCGCCGAAGCCGAAGCCCATATTCACGGCACTTCTCTCGATGACGTGCATTTCCATGAAATCGGCGATTGGGATTCGCTGATGGACGTCGTGGCTGCCGGCAGCCTCATCGCCGCGCTGCAGCCGGCTGAGTGGAGCGTCTCGGACCTGCCGAGGGGCTCCGGGCTGGTCTCGACGCAACATGGGCTGTTGCCAGTGCCTGCGCCAGCCACCGCTGCCATACTCGAAGGCTTTCGCTGGCGCGACGATGGTGTGGCCGGCGAGCGCGTGACGCCGACGGGTGGCGCGATTTTGAAGCATCTCTGCCCCCCCGATCCGCCGCGCCGAACTTCGCTCGGTCGGCTGATCGCGACCGGAACAGGCGCAGGAACGCGCGATCTGAAGGCCCTTCCGAACATCCTCCGGCTCTCGGCGTTCGACGCGGGCGCACCATCCGCACAGGAAGAGATCGAGGTCATGTGCTTCGATATCGACGACATGACCGGTGAAGAAATCGCGATCTCGGCCGATCGCCTGCGGGCCGCCGATGGTGTGATCGATCTGAGCCTGATGACTGTTCAGGGAAAGAAGGGGCGTCCCGCTACCCGGTTCCAGCTCCTCGTTCGCCCTGATGCTTCGAAGCAGGTGAGCGACCTCGCTTTCCTGGAAACCTCGACGCTCGGCGTGCGGATCAGTCTCCAGCAGCGCCGCGTATTGACGCGTGCGCATGCACTGCGTGAGGGCCGTCGCATCAAGACGGCTCAGCGGCCCGGTGGCGGCGCAAGCACCAAGATTGAATCGGACGAACTGGCCGATACAGCCGGGCTCCAGGCACGTCGCGACCTGGCGCGGCGGATCGAGTGGGATGATGCCGATGACGATTGAGCGACCGATCGACCGGCTCAGGAATGTTCTTCGCCCGTACGACAGCCTCACAGTCGCCGTTTCCGGAGGTGTCGACAGCATGACGCTCGCGCATGTCGCGCATGGCATCACGCAATTGACTGTCTTCCACGCCGTCTCCCCGGCAGTCCCGATGGAAGCGACAGCAAGGGTGAAGCACCATGCGGCTGAGCAGGGCTGGCGGCTGACGGTGGCGGAAGCCGGCGAAATGTCGGATGAGCGCTATCTCGCCAACCCACAGAACCGTTGCTACTTCTGCAAGACGAACCTCTATGACCGCATCCGCGCGCATGTCGGGGACGCGATCGTCGCCTCCGGCGCCAATCTGGATGATCTCGGCGATTATCGTCCCGGTCTACTCGCCGCCAGGGAGCGCGACGTCGTCCATCCGCTGATCGAGGCGCAACTGACGAAGCGTGACGTGCGCGATGTCGCGGCGGAACTCGGCTTGACGGATCTCGCCGAGCTGCCGGCCCAACCCTGCCTATCGAGCAGGATCGAAACGGGCATCTCGATCAATGCTCATGATCTGGCGTTCGTCGAGCAGATGGAGATGCGTGCGCGCGCGCTGCTGCCGGATTTCCGGCACGTGCGGTGTCGCATCCGCTCGGTCGGTGTGGTGCTGGAAGTGGATGATCCGGAGGATCCGCGTGTCCCGGCACTGCGTGAGATGGCTGCAGCAGCTGCCCATGAGCACGGATCGCGGCTCGAAACTATTCAACGGTATCGAATGGGCTCAGCATTTTTGAAACGCTGAGCCCGCTGCGATGTCTCATCGGCCCTTGAAGACGGGCGGGCGTTTTTCGGTAAATGCCGTCATGCCTTCCTGCCGGTCTTCCGTCATGCTGTTGCGCCAGATCGCGTCACGCTCGAACGCGATGCCGTTCTCGAGCGTTGCACCGACCGCCGTGCGCACGCAGGCCTTGGTGTTTCTGACTGCGACCGGCGCTCGTGAAGCGATGATGCTGCCGATTTCGATGGCGCGGTTGACGGTATCGGCAACGGGGCACACTTCGACCACGAAGCCAAGTTGGTAAGCGCGTTCGACTTGAAGCGGCTCACCACTGAACAGCATGTAGGATGCGACATTCGCACCGAGCTTGCGTGGAAGACGCTGCGTGCCGCCATCGCCGGCCATCCCGCCGATCTTTACTTCCGGCTGGCCAAACTGCGCATTCTCGCCGGCGATGATGAAATCGCAGACCATCGCCAGTTCGTTGCCCGCGCCGAAGCAGATGCCGTTGACGGCAGCGATGAGCGGCTTCGAGAAGGCTTCGATCGCGCGCCAGGCGGCGACGCGGCGCGGATTGTTCGATGTGGCCGGAGGCCCGAACGTCACCATTTCCTTGATGTCCGCACCGGCGGCAAACGCTGCCTCGGTGCCGGTCAGGACGACGCAGCGAATGTCGTCATTCCGGTCGAGTTCGACCAGCAGGCGGCCGAGTTCGATCACCATCGAGCTATGCAGCGCATTCTTCTTTTCCGGTCGGTTGATGCGGATGAGCGCGATGTGGCTCGCCGGATGTTCGATGACGATCTTGTCGGAGTGGTTTTCTGTAGGGCTCATGATACTTCGTCGTTTGGGTTTTCGATAAGCGCGATATCAGCGCCCGAGCGGCAGATAGGCCGGCGCCCCAAGTCCATGCTTTTCGAACAGCATATCCGCCTTCTGTCGATCGGCAGCGGTAATGGTGGTTTGGGGAGCGCGCGTCTTGTCGGTCGGGATGACGCCCTGGCGCATAAGCAGATACTTCATGCGTGCCCGGTAATCGCGCAGCGGGTTCGACCAGCAAAGCCGCGCCATCGGGCCGATCTCGTTCCAGATCTGATAGGCTTCCGTTGCCTTACCCTCCGCCGCCAGCTTCTGCATCTCGACGAGCTTGGCAGTGAACGCGCCGGCCAGGCCGATCAACGCGCCCTGGCAGCCCATCAGCATCGCCTCCAGCACGAACGTGTCATTGCCGGTCAAGACGGCGATGCGCCCGTTGGTCTCTTGAGCTTCTTCGACGATCTCCCAAGTGCGATCGATGTCGAAGGCCGCATCCTTGATTGCAACGACGTTCTTCAGCTCGGCGAGCTTCGCGATCGTCCCGACCGGATAGCCGGCGTTCGCCGTCTGGAATGCGATGAGGGGAACATCCACGGCTTCTTCGACGGCGGCGTGATAGTCGACGACAATCGAGGCGGGCAGGGGCTTGGAAAGAAATGTTGGCAGGGGCGGGAAGACCACCAGGCTTTCGGCGCCTGCGTCCACGAGGCGTTTCGCGTGGTCGACGGCACCTTGTGTATAAGGCGCAATCAGGCCCGAGACGATCGGAGTTTCGCCCGCAGAGATTTGTCGGCTGCGCTTGACGGCCTCGACCTGCTCGGAATGTTCGAGAGCCGTTGCTTCCGCCGCAGCCATGTTCACGGCCAGTGCCGAAATCCCGGAGCCGATCAGCTGGCCCATATAAGAGTCGAATGTTGTCCAATCGACCGCAGCATTCTCGAGAAACGGCATGATGGGCGCGGGGATGATGCCGCTCTGCAGTCGCTGACGCATGGAAACTCCGACGTTCGGTGATCGATTGCCTTCTGATCTGCCACACCACAGGAAGCCTGGAAAGAAAAAAATGTAAGCCTTTACATGATAAATATCGGGTTGGTTTGCCGAGCCATTAGGAGCCAAGAGCTAACGCACTGAAAATGCTATGTTATACCCGAAGAGGCGGGGTCTCCGTAGGGTGTTGTCCGAGCTGCTCCGAAATTGAAACACGGCAATTGCCAATGATAGCGCTTTCAGTTAGCCTCTTTTCGAACGTGTCGAGGGAGATGAGACTTGCGTGTGATTTCGGGCGACCAGGCGGCAGAGCTAGTTCCCTCAGGCGGGACATTGGCAATTTCGGGAGGCGGCTACCGCGTCGTTCCAGAAGCTTTGATCGAGGCCTTGGCTGAGAGGTTTTCGAAGACGCAGGCGCCGAGCAATCTCACTGTCGTCGCCATCGCAATGGTCGAGCGGGCGCGTGGCGGAAAGGGCGGGGCCGATAGCGGCCTCAATCGCTTGGCGGTGCCGGGACTGATGGCCAAGGTCATCACTTCGAGCTTCAGCCGTTCTTCCAACAACGCGCTGAATGTTCTGATCGATACCAATCAGACGGCTGCCTACAATCTGCCGATGGGAACGCTGGTGCAGTTGCTGCGTGCGACGGCGGCAGGACGCTCGGGTTTTGCGACACCGGTCGGTATTGGCACGTTCGTCGATCCGGAACTCGGTGGCGGCAAGGTCAACGCAGCTGCGGAAGCGGATCTGTGCCGTCGAACGACGCTCGAAGGTGAAGACCTCATCTATTATCCCCGGTTGCCGATCGATGTCGCCTTCATCAAGGCGAGCGCTGCCGACGAGCGCGGCAATCTCTTCTTCGACCAGGAGGCTTTCGACCACGGAACGATCGAACTCGCCATGGCCGCGCACCAGTCGGGTGGGACGGTGATCGCAGAGGTGAACCGCATCGTCGAAGTGGGCGAGATCCACCCCCGCATGGGCCGCATTCCGGGGAGCATCGTCAGTGCCGTGGTGGTCCAGCCTGACGTCTGGGAGGACGAGCAAGCCCCGCATCTGACGGGGGCCGAGCGCATCGAACTACCCCCGACGAGCAACCGCAATCTGCCCCGCGATTTTGTGGCGCGGCTCGCCGTCAGCAAACTGCCGCAAGGCGCGATGGTCAATCTCGGTGCTGGCGTCCCCATGTACGAAGTGCCTGAAATGGCGCGTGCTGCCGGGCGCGACGACCTCTATTTCACGGTCGAGCAAGGGCCGATGGGCGGCTGGCCGCAGGTGGGTGGCGTGTCGCGCAATCCCGAGATCATTCTCGACCAGAACGAAGTGTTCCAGTTCTATGAGGGCGGTGGCCCCGACGTCTCGATCCTGTCCTTTGGCGAAGTAGACCGGCACGGCAACATCAATGTCAGCCGCTTCTCGGGCATGCTGCCTGGGTGCGGTGGCTTCGTGAACATCGTTCACGGCGTGCGCAATCTGATGTTCTGCGGAACGTTGACCACAGGCGGCCTCGACGAGACGCATGGCGAGAACGGGCTGACGATCGCAAAGGAAGGACGCATCCGTCGCTTCGTCGAAGCCGTCGAGCAGATCACGTTCAATGCGCGCCTCGGTCTCGAAAGCGGCAAGGCCGCAACGATCATCACCGACCGCGGCGTCTTCTCCGTTACGCCTCAGGGCCTGGTCCTGACGGAAATCGTGCCAGGCATCGATCTGCAGAAAGACGTGCTCTCGCACATCCCGTTCGACGTCGCGGTTGCGCCGGACCTGAAGGAAATCGAAAGCCACCTGCTGGTGCCGGCCGGCACGGCAGTGCGCGAGTTGGAAACGGCCTCGCGATGATGTCCGCCGAGGCAGCCGCTACGGTCGATCGAGCATCGACAGGCAAGTTACAGCGATCCGGCTCAAGCGGCTGGTCGCTGACCGCAGCCGGCCTGTCGGTTGCATGCCTGGTCATCTTCATCGGCGCACCGGTTGCCGCGATCTTCCTGTCCAGCGTCTATCAGGATGGCTGGACAATCGAAGCCTACCGCGATTTCCTCTCCAGCCCACGGCTTCTCACGGCGACCTGGAACAGCCTTCTCGTTGCCATCGGCATCGCGGTACTGAGTGTCGTCATCGGTGCGCCTCTCGCTTTCGGGGTCGCGCGGACTAACATGCGGCTGAAGCGCATCGTGCGCGCCACGATGATCCTCGCCCTGATCAGTCCCGAGTTTCTGCTTGCCATGGGCTATATTCTGATGGCCGGGCCGAACGCGGGGTATGCCAACGTGGCCTTGCGGGCCGTGTTCGGCATGCAGTCGACCGCCGGACCGATCGACATCTTCAGCCTCTGGGGCCTCGTTCTCACCGCGCTTCCGAACGGTGTGGCCTTCGTCTTCCTCGCGCTCACACCGGCGCTCGCCAACATGGATCCCGCGCTTGAAGAGGCGGCACGTCTGAAAGGCGCGTCAGCACTCGAGGCCATTCGCGACGTGACCTTGCCGCTCATGCGCCCGGCCTTGCTCGCCGGCACGCTTCTCGCCTTTGCGACATCGCTTGCGATGTACGGTCCGCCGGAAATGCTCGGCATCGACGTGTTGACGGTCTCGATCCGCAACGCGCTGCTTGGGCTCGATTTCGCCTCCGCGTCGGTCGCGGCGGTGGTGCTCGTGCTGCTGTCGGGCATTGCGCTTGGTGGTCAGCGCCTCATGCTGCGCAACGAGGATCGCTACCGCACGCTCGGCGGCAAAGCCTTCGCGCCAAGGCGCATCGATCTCGGTTGGGCAACGCCGCTCCTGACCGCGCTTGCAGTCTTCTATGTCCTGATCGCCTTCGTCCTCCCGTATGGAACGATGATCGCCGTCAGCCTGATGAAGAGCATCGGCAACGGCTTCAACATCGCCAATCTGACGCTCGACAATTATCGTGTCGTTCTGTCGGATCCATCCATCCGCAAGGCGGCGCTGCTCAGCGTATCACTCGCTGCATCGGCCGCGACGATCGTCGTCGCCATCGGCGTCATCGTGTCCTATGTCATCCTGCGGACCCGGTTCGCCGGTCGCAGTGCGCTCGATTATCTTTCCATTCTGCCGCTCGCTGTGCCCGGAACGGCCATCGCCTTCGCGCTGATCGTCATCTACCTGAACTGGCCCGGCAACCTGACCGGCATCTACGGCACGCCGACGATCCTGCTTGTCGCCTATCTCGCGCGCTTCATTCCCATCGGCGTGCGCAACGGGCAGACGGCACTGCTCCAGATTTCGCCGGAAATCGAGGAATCCTCCCGCGTCTTCGGCGCGACGGAAATTCAGACGCTGATGCGCATCACGCTGCCGCTCATCATGCCGGTCGTCATCTACACCTGGCTGCTGGTGTTCATTCTCGCGATCCCGGAACTCAGCGCTTCCATCATTCTCCGCGGCTTCAGCACGCAGACGATCTCCACCTCGCTGCTCAGCGTCTGGAACGGCAATGGCGGTCTCGCCGTCGCCTGCGCCTACGGCGTCTGCATTTTCGTCAGCGTGTCGCTCTTGTTTCTCATCGCGGCCCTTGTCGGCCGCAGGTCCGTGCTCATGCGCGGTTTCACCATCGGCTAGGGAGGAGCCCATGCCGAAACCAGGGAGAGTATCCATGAAATTGACAAGGACAGTCACAGCGCTCGCCTGCATCTTCGCGGCGGTGCCAGCATTCGCGCAGGAAGGCCCGTTGCAGATCTATTCGGCCTATCCGGACGAGCACATGAAGGCGCTTGTCGACGGGTTCGCGGAGCAGTATCCGGATGTCGAAGTGCAGATATCGGTCCAGCCGGGTGAGCAGCTCATCTCTACGGTTGAACTCGAACTGCGCGCAGGCCGCCCGCAGGCTGACGTCATCGGACTGAACCAGGCCTCCATCGCCTCTCTCCAGGCCGCTCATTCGGCATTCTCTGCCTATGAGCCCGCAGGGCTGGAGGGTGTGCGCACCGAAGTGCTCGACGAGAGCGGCACGTCGGTTCCGGCCTGCGTCAATCTCTATCTCATCCAGTACAACACCAATGCCATCAGCGAAGCCGATGCGCCGACGGACTGGGCCGGGTTGCTCGATCCGCGCTGGAAGGACCAGCTTGCTCTCGCCGATCCGGCAAGCTCGCAGTCCGTTCATTCCTTCCTGTGGTTCATCACCGAGCATCTGGCCGACGAAGGCGACGACTATGGCTGGGGCTACTTCGAGCGGCTGGCCGAAAATGCACCGCGTCTGGAGCGCTCGCACGGCACGATCCGCGACATGACCGCGAGCGGCGAGCGTCCGATCGCCGTTCAGCTTCTCGCCAATGGCCAGACGTCGGCCAATCGCGGCGACCCGACGAGCCTCGTCTGGCCGAGCGAAGGATCGCCTGGCGAAATCTCGTCCTTCGCGATGTTCGAGCAGTCCGACAACCAGGAAGCGGCCCAGGCCTGGCTCGACTATGTCGTGTCGCCGGAAGCGCAGGCCATCATGCCCGACGCGCTCGGCTGTGCACCGGTTCGCAACGATGTGGACTACACATTCCCGGATGGGACGGCAGTGAGCGATGTCACGATCGTTCCGGTCGACGCCGATTTCATCGCCAATGAGCGCGAAGCGCAGGTCGAGGCGTTCGATCAGGCTTTCGGCCGCTGACCGATGGCCGCTTCAGCAGCACTCTCTGCCGCTGACACTGTTCAGGCGCAAGATCTGCGCCTGAACGATGTCTATAAATCCTACGGCAACTACGAAGCGGTCCGCGGCATTTCGATCGATGTTCCGAAGGGATCCATGGTGTCTCTGATCGGGCCGAGCGGATGCGGCAAGACGACGACACTGCGCATGATTGCCGGTCTGGAGCCGCTGTCGAGCGGGTCGATCACTGTCGGATCGAAGCTCTTGTCCGACACGACCGGCGCGGTTCCGCCGGAGCGGCGCGACATGGGCATGGTCTTCCAAAGCTACGCGCTCTGGCCGCACATGTCCGTTGCCGACAATGTCGGCTACGGGCTGAAGCGCAAGGGGCTGAACGCCACCGACATCGAACGCCGAGTCTCCGATGTGCTCGCTATGGTCGGAATGGCCGATCATGTGGGCCGTTACCCGAGCCAGTTGTCGGGCGGTCAGCAGCAGCGCGTGGCGTTGGCGCGTGCCGTCGCATCGCGGCCGCAGATCTTGCTCTTCGATGAGCCGCTCAGCAACCTCGATGCAGTGCTCAGGGAGCAGATGCGCTTCGAGATCCGGGACCTGCAGCAGAAGCTCGGCATCACCAGCGTCTATGTCACGCACAGCCAAGAAGAGGCGCTCGCACTTTCCGACAAGATCGTCGTGATGAGCAATGGGCTCGTCGTCCAGTCTGGCACGCCGTCGGAAATCTACGAGCGGCCGAAGACCGCGTTCGTTGCCGGCTTCATCGGTTTGACCAATACGCTGACTCTGAACCGACTCTTGAGCGACGACCAGTTGGCGGTGGGCTCGTTCGGCGCGCATCGGCTCAAGGCAAGCGGTGCGGCGATGAACGGCGAAACGCAGCAGTTTCTCGTTTCGGTGCGTCCTTCGGAGATCACGCTAACCGCCGCTTCCGCGTCTCCCACTGCCGGCATGAACCGGCTCGTGGGCACGATCCAAACCGTGGTCTTCACCGGCGGCATCGTCGATTACTTCATCGCCTGCGACGGACCCGGCCAGACGACGCTGCGCGTCCAGACCACACCGCCGGCGCGCTTCGAGCCAGGCGCGCAAGTTGCCTTGGAATTCGATCCGGCACGGACCGTCGTCCTCGAAGATCAAGTGAATGGAAAGTCCCAATGACGATCAAATCCGCACGCAGCTGGATGCTGCGCTTCCCCTCCAACCGTCTCGCGGCGGAGCGGAGCGACGAGTATTTCGAACTGATCGGCGTCACGGTCGTGGACAGTTCGGGCGAGGAAGGAACCGGCTGGACCTTCACCTCCGACTATGGTGGCGGCGAAGCCGTACGCGCGCTTCTCGATGTGGTGCTCCTGCCGCAGCTGCAAGGCCGGGAAGCTGCCGAAGTCGAAGTTATCAACGACGAGCTTTTCCATCGCACGCATCGTCTCGGCCACGGCATTGCCAGCATGGCGATTGCTTCGATCGACGTTGCCCTATGGGATCTGGTTGCGCGCATGCGCGGCGTGTCGCTGTCGAAGGCGCTGGGCCAGCGGCGCGATCGCATCCCGAGCTATGGCAGCGGGAAGGCAAGCCCGTCGCTGCCGCTGGAGGACCTCGTGTCGAGCTCCGTCGAGTATATCGAGGAAGGCTTCGATGCGGTGAAGATCCGTGTCGGCCGCCAGCCCGACAAGGACATCGAGCGTGTCCGTGCGGTCCGCGAGGCCATCGGTCCGGAGCCCCGTATTCTCTGCGATGCCAATGAACGTCTGAGCCTGCCCGCTGCCCTCTGGCTCGGCAAGCAGCTGGGCGACCTCGACATCTACTGGTTCGAGGAGCCCATCCTGTCGCAGGACATCGAAGGTTATAAAAGGCTGAGATCGCAATTGCCGATGGCAATCGCGTCCGGTGAACATTTTCATTCGCGCCGCGATTTCGCGCCCTTCGTCTCTGCAGGCGCACTCGATGTGCTGCAACCGGACCTTTGCTTCGTCGGCGGCTTCACCGAGGCGCTGAAGATCGGGGAGATGGCCGACACGTTCGGTCTGGCGGTCGCGCCGCATTTCATGACCGTGCTGCACGTCCATCTGGCTGCTGCTTTGCCCAGGCCGACCTATGTCGAGTTCTATCCCTTCATGGATGATCTGCTGGAGCATGGTCTCGAGGTCGCGGATGGCCATGTCATCGTGCCCGACCGACCGGGCCACGGTGTGGCCTTCACCAATGCCGCGCGCGACAAATATCTCGTGCGCTGAAGCCTTCTCCAGATCGAGTTCAATCCGATGGCAAATCGCAATCCGGTACTTCTGATACCGCTCATCACCCCGCTGCTCGACGATGGATCCATCGACGGCGCGCAGCTTTCCGCAATCGCCCGCGATGTGGTGGAGCAAGGCGCAGCCGGCGTCGTTCTTTTCGGCACGCTGGGCGAGGCCCAGTCCTTTTCCTTGACTGAACGGAAGGCAGCGCTTGAAGCGCTTGTTGCCTCAGGCTGCTCACCCGACGGGATCATGGTCGGCATCGGCGCTGCTGCCCTGACCGATGTCGTGGAGCTTGCAAGGCACGCGATCGGGCAGGGATGTTTTCGGCAGCTGCTCCTACCCCCGTTCTTCTTTAAGGGCATTTCGAATGAGGGCCTGGAAGATTTCATCGCGCAGGCCATCGACAGGATCGGTGATGATCGGCTTCGCCTTACGCTCTACGATATCCCGAGCGTCGTTTCCGTCTCAATCGAACGGCGCATCATCCGCTCGCTGATCGATCGCTACGGTCCGATCATCGCGGGCATAAAGGACAGCGTTCCCGACGCCGCGCATGTGCGCGACAGCGTGACGGATTTTCCGGAACTGGCAGTCTTCGTCGGCAACGAGATCTTTCTGCCTGAGGCGATCGCGCTCGGCGCTGCCGGTGCGATCTCGGGTCTTGGCAACATCGCGCCCGCACAGATGGCACGCATCGCTGGCAGCGAAACGAAGGCGGATGATCCGGTCTTCCAGCAGATGTGCACGCTCTACGCCGCGATCGCTCGCCATCCCGTTGTCCCGGCCGTCAAGGCACTGGCTGGCTGGCGGTTCGATCTGGAGAAGCTCGCCACCGTGCGGCCTCCACTCAAGACATTCGATCTCAAGGCCGCGCCGGATCTGATCGAGATCCTGCAAGAGCTTCATCGCCGATAGCACGCATCCGCTTCGAGCTCGAAAGGCTTGCAGTAGCGACAGGGAGGAGGATTTGAAATGACCAAGGAAGTGGTTTTGATCGCAAGCGGCGACCTGCGTGAGAGCGCCAATCTGAAGTGCTGGCCCGCCCAGAGCGACATGGAAAGGCGGCTGTCAGCAGCGTTCGCCCGCCATGGCGCATCGATTAAGCGGGGTCACCCGGTCAAGGAAGATGCCGGGCATGGCTTCATCGCCACGCAGAAGGAAGGCATCGATGTCTTCAAGACGATCGACCCCGACGCTCCGCTCGTCGTGGCGGAAGCCGTCTGGCAGTATTCCCAGAACGTCTTTGCCGGTCTTATCCGCCATCGCGGCCCGATCCTCACCGTGGCGAACTGGTCAGGCACCTGGCCAGGACTGGTGGGGCTATTGAACCTCAACGGTTCGCTCACCAAGGCCGGTGTGACCTATTCCAGCCTTTGGAGCATCGACTTCGAGGATGACTGGTTCGACGCCAAGCTGAAAGAATGGTTGACCACCGGCCATGTGGAGCAGGACGCCTCCCACGTCCGGGGTTTCGAGCCTGGATCCGTCCCTGCCGAGGCCAATGCGATGGCCGAGGAAATCGCCGCTGATCTGCAGGCCAATCGCTCGATCATGGGCGTTTTCGATGAGGGATGCATGGGCATGTACAACGCCATCATCCCCGACGAGATGCTTTTCCCGCTGGGCATCTTCAAGGAAAGGCTGTCTCAGTCGTCGCTCTACTACGAAGCGAAGCAGGTGCCCGAAGCTGAAGCGCGGGCTATCTATGACTGGCTGGTCGAACGCGGCATGACGTTCCATCTGGGTTCAGATGAAGCGACCGAACTCACCGAGGGCCAGGTGATCGATCAATGCCGCATGTATATCGCGGCGGTCCGCATGGCCAATACGTTCGGCTGTGAGACGATCGGGATTCAGTATCAGCAGGGCCTCAAGGACCTTTTGCCGGCTTCCGATCTAGTTGAGGGCTTGCTGAACAATGACGATCGACCTCCCGTGAAAGACGCGGACGGCCGCATCATCAGGGATGGCCAGGCCATCGTTCACTTCAACGAGGTCGATGAATGTGCGGCCGTCGACGGCTTGCTCACGAACCGTATTCACCGGGCACTGGGTCAGCCGGTCGAGACGACGCTGCACGACTTGCGCTGGGGCGACCTGGACCAGAGCGGAAGCGTCGCCGACTATGTCTGGGTGTTGGAGATTTCGGGAGCCGCGCCGGCGGCCCATCATGAAGGTGGCTATCGCGGGTCGCAGTCGATGCGCCAGCCGCCCATGTTCTTCCGCAAGGGTGGCGGGACGTTGCGCGGCGTTGCGCGACCCGGCGAACTCGTGTGGTCCCGCATCTTCATTGCCGATGGGCGCCTCTGCATGGACATCGGCCGGGGCAGGGCAGTGTCATTGCCGCAGGAGGAAACCGAGCGGCGTTGGTCGCTGACCAACCAGGAATGGCCGATCATGCACGCCGTCTTCGATGGCGTGAGCCGCGACCAGATGATGGCGCGCCACAAGGCCAATCATATCCAGGTCGTCTACGCAAACGATGCGGCCGCTGCCGATGCGTCGATGGCTGCGAAGGCGGCGCTCGCCAGCAAACTCGGCCTTGAGGTGAAGTTGTGCGGGGTATCGCTCGAGAAAGCGCAGAACGCGTGATGGCGGGTCCATGCTTCATCGGCGTCGATGTCGGGACAGGCAGCGTGCGCGCAGGCGTGTTCGATGAGGACGGTGGCCTGCTCGGACACGCCTCGCGGACTCTCAAGCTTTGGAAGAACGGCGACCATGTGGAGCAGTCCTCCGCCGACATATGGGAGAAAACCTGCGAGGCTGTTCGTGAGGCGCGCACTGCGGCTGATATCGCCAAGGAGCGTGTGGTCGGTATCGGCTTCGACGCGACCTGCTCCATGGTCGTCGTCGACAAGGATGGCGAGCCATTGCCTGTCGGCCTTTCGGGCGAGCACGCGCGCGACGTGATCGTCTGGATGGATCATCGTGCATTGAAGGAGACGGACGACATCAACGCGACGTCCCATCCGGTGCTGTCCTTCGTCGGCGGCCAGATTTCCCCGGAGATGGAGACGCCGAAACTTCTTTGGCTGAGCAGACATGCACCCGAGACCTTCGCCAGAGCCGGCCACTTCTTCGACCTGCCCGACTATCTCAGTTTCCGGGCGACCGGCGACAGCGCGCGCTCGAATTGCACGGTCGTTTGCAAATGGACCTATCTCGGCCACGAAAAGCGGTGGGACCGATCCTATTTCGAGGAGATCGGGCTTGGCCAGTTGGCTGACGAAGAGTTCGACCGCATCGGTCCTCATGTGATCGATGTGGCGACACCGATCGCGTCCGGTTTGACGCAAAGCGCAGCGAAGGAGCTCGATCTTCAGGCGGGAACTGCCGTCGGCGCCTCCCTGATCGATGCACATAGCGGCGGCCTCGGCACGCTTGGAGCCGGTGGCAGGGACCCTGCAACGGAAATGGCGCTGATCGCAGGCACGTCGGCGTGCACCATGACGCTGTCGCGCGAGCCGCGGTACGTCGAGGGCGTGTGGGGACCGTATTTCGGGGCGCTTCTGCCGGGCTTCTGGTTGAATGAAGGCGGCCAGTCCGCATTTGGAGCCGCGCTCGATCATGCCGTGTCTCTCCATCCGGCCTGCCAAGCCGCCAGGGAGGCGGCCGAAGCTGCCGGGCAGCCATTGCTGGCTTTCCTGGAGGAGGCGGCCGTTCAGCGGGCCGGCACGCTGGAGGCAGCATCACTGATTGGCGCCGGGCTCGACGTGGTGCCGGAATTTCTCGGCAACCGTTCCCCCGATCCCGATCCGCATGCCAGCGCCATCATCTCGGGTTTGCGGCTTGGGACCGACCTCGACGACCTCGTTGACCTCTATGTCGCGACGCTCCGCGGCCTTGCCTACGGCACCGTCGACATCGTCGAGCGGCTGCGTGCGAACGGCCAGACGATCGACCGCCTGATCCTGTCCGGCGGTTTTGCCAAGAGCGCCCTCATGCGGCGGATTCTGGCGGACGCGACCGGCTCCGACGTCGAGCTAGCGGGTTCGAAGGAGCCGGTGCTGCTGGGCGCAGCAATGCTCGGCGCCGTCGCGGCCGGAGTGTACGCGAACGTCGGCGAAGCCGCGTCCCGCATGGTCCATCGCGGCGACAATCTTCAGGCAGACCCCGCACAGGCTGCGTTTCATGCCAAGGCACACGCACGCTACAGGCTTTTGAAGCAGGTTCAACGCGAGCTCCGTGCCCTGGTATAGGTCGGCCGATGCCACAAATACGCGACCTTCAGGTCTCCGGACGGAAACCAAGACGAAGCGAGACCGTGTTTGCGTGGTGTGTGACCAGTTCGGCAAATGCCGGGATGCGGTCGCCGGACACTTTTTCGGTGTCTCCGCTGACGCTGATCGCCGCGAAGACAGAGCCTTGCGAGTTGCGGATCGGCGCTGCGACACAGGATGTGCCCGGCGTCAGTTCCTCATCATCGAGCGCATATCCGGTCCGGCGGATTTTCGTCAGTTCGGCTTTTAGAAGATCCGGGTCGCAGATCGTGTTGGGCGCCAGGCGCACGAGTTTGCGCGCGAGAAACCGATCGATCGCAGCGGCCGGCTGGAAGGCGAGGGCGACCTTGCCGGACGCCGTCGCGTGGGCCGGCGACGATTCAAGGACAATCAGCGTATTCACGCGCCGGCCGTCCGGGTCGGTCCGGTTGATGACCGTAGAGCTTTTGCCATCGAAGACGGAGAGATGCACCGTCTGGCCGCTTGCCCGCGTCAGGGCCTCGACGCTGTCCTTGGCCTCGCGATGCAGATCCATGCTCGCCAGAACCGTCGTGCCCAGTTCGAACAGCTTCATGCCCAGCCGGTACTGGTCGCGCTCCCGCTCCTGTTCGACCATTCCGAGATCGCGCATCGTGCGCATGATGCGATGGACGGTTGGCCGTGGCAGATCGAGACGCTTCGCGATTTCCGAGACCGACAATTTGCGGTCGTATTCGGAGAAGCAATCCAAGATCGCGACCACCTTCGCCAGGCTTTTCAGATTTTCGGAGCTCATCGGTTCAGCAAGGTCCTCGATATGCCAGGCAGCGACACAGTGCGGACCACGGGTCCACGTCATGCGGCAAACAGCAACTCCGATTGCGGGTCAATGGATCATCCACCACGAACCACAATCTTGCAATCAAAATCCACAATGCGGGCTACTTGACCGGAATGCGAACATATGGAAGATGGCGCCAACTGATGCACAGAGGAGTTGCTCATGCCCCGCGTCCTGACCAAAGAAGATGTCGTTGGAATTTTCCCGCCTGTCGTCTCGCCCTTCACGAAAGACGAAGAACTCGATCTCGCTGCCCTGCGTCGCGAAATCGACTACAATATCTCGTTGGGCGTCACGGGCGTCTGCGTCGGCGGCTCGACCGGTGAAGGGCACGCGCTCGACGCCGAGGATCTCGGTCAGCTGGTGAAGACGGCCCAGGAGACAGCGGCAGGACGCGTGCCGGTCATGGCCGGGATCATCACCACGTCGACGCGCGAAGCCGTGAAAAAGGCGAAGGTCGCTCGCGACGCCGGTGCGCAATGCGTCATGGTCACGCCGCCGATCTACCAGATCTGCTCGGACGACGGGATCTACGACTTCTATGCGACGATCCATAAGGAATCCGGCCTGCCGACAATGGTCTACAACGTCCTGACCTTCGCCCCCGTGACGCCGGCATTGATGCGCCGCATGGCCGGCAACCAGCACGAGACGGGCCTCATCGCCACCAAGGAAAGCATCGGCGGCTCGCTTGAAACCCTGACGGAACTGCTCGACACCATCGGTGATAAGATCTCGGTCACCTGGGCGCACGACTGGCTGCTCTATCCGGGGCTGGCGATCGGCGCCACCGGTTCGGTATCCGGCGCAGCGGCGCTCCTGCCGCGGCATTGCCTGGTGCTCTGGGATGCCGTTCAGTCCGGCAACGTAGCCTACGCTCAGCAGCTCCATTTCGCGATCACGGATGTCTGCAGCCAGATCAGCCGCTACAACTGGCCGGCAGGGGTGAAGGCGTGCATCAACATGCAGGGACGCGATGTCGGACCGTGCCGCGCACCGTTCAATCGAGTGCCGGACGAACAGCTGGAGCGTATCGCTGCGGCACTGAAGCGCGCTGACGCCATGGATCTGTCCGCCGCAGCCTGAGAAGGCGCCTGAACTGGCAATGCTGGTCGGCGAACCGGCATTGCCGCACAACCGGGCGCGGCGGCGTTGCTCGATTGTGCTGGACTGAAACAGGACGTTGTTGGGAGGACCGCCGATGAAGAAGATTCTGAACAACCCGGCCGATTATGTGGACGAGATGCTGGACGGCTTCGTTGCCGCGCATCCGGAGTTCTACGCCCAGCCCGAGCGGCGGGTGATCGCCCGGCCGGAGGGTGCGACGAGCGGCAAGGTCGGCATCGTGACAGGCGGCGGGTCGGGCCATTTGCCGGTCTTCACTGGTTATGTCGGCCCGGGCTTCCTCGATGCGTGCGCCGTCGGCGACGTGTTCGCCAGCCCGTCCGCCGAGCAGATGGCGAGCGCCATCCGCCACGCCGATGGCGGGGCTGGCGTGCTGCGGCTTTACGGAAACTATGGCGGCGACGTCATGAATTTCGACATGGCCGGCGAAATGGTCGACATGGAAAACGACATTCGCACCACCACCGTGCTTCTGGCCGACGACATTGTGTCGGCCGGCAAGGACGAGGCGGAAAAGCGCCGCGGCGTCGCCGGCATGATCTACGCGTTCAAGATCGCCGGCGCCTGTGCCGACACGAAAGCCGATCTCGACGAGGTCACGCGCGTGGCGCAGAAGGCCGCCGATGCGTGCCGCTCGATCGGCATGGCGCTGACGCCTTGCATCGTGCCGCAGGCCGGCAAGGCCAATTTCGAGCTCGGCGAGAACGAGATGGAAATGGGCATGGGCATCCATGGCGAACCGGGCATCTGGCGCGATGCGCTGCGCCCGGCCGACCAGATCGTCGACGAGATGATCGATCGGATCCTCGCCGATCATCCCTTCTCGAGGGGCGACCGGCTCTCCGTTCTCGTCAATTCGCTCGGCGCCACGCCGCTCGAAGAGCTCTACATCATGTACCGCAAGGTCAAGCAGCGCTTCGACGACATCGGTGCCGAGATCGTCATGCCGCTCGTCGGGCGCTACGCAACGTCGATGGAAATGACCGGCGCTACGATCACCACCATCGCTCTGGATGAAGAGCTCGAACGCTACCTGAAGGCGCCGGCTGCCTGTGCCTATTGGCGCGTCGGGTGAGGGTGAAGAGCATGGCGACACTTGATGGCGCAAGTCTCAAGGCTGCCCTGCAGCGGGTGGCCGAAGGCGCGGCCGCCGCTGCGGCCGAACTCAATGCGGCCGATGGCCAGCTCGGCGACGGCGATCTCGGCATCACGGTCTCGAAGGGCTTTGCCGCGGCGGCGGAAGCCGACCTTCCCGACGATCTCGGCATGGCCTTCCTGGAATGCTCGAAAGCCTTCCAGCGCGTGTCGTCCTCCTCCTACGGCACGCTGGTCGCGACCGGCTTCATGGCGGCTGCGAAAAGCGCAAAGGGCTCCGAGACGCTCGATGTCTCCGCGATCCCGGCGCTGGTCGCCGCGGCGCGGGACGCGATGATGGCGCGCGGCAAGGGCGAGCTCGGCGCCAAGTCGGTGCTCGACAGCCTCGATGCCTGTGCGAAAGCGATCGAAGGCGCCGACCCCGCCGATATGGGCGACAAGGCCGTCGCCGCCGCACGCCAGACGCTGCAGGACTTCAAGGGCAAACCCTGCAAGCTCGGCCGCGCCCGCATGTTCACCGAAAAGAGCGCCGAACTCGACGACCCCGGCCAACTCGCCTTTCTGCGCATCGTCGAGGCAGCCGTTAGCTAGCAGCAGGCCGTAGCCGTCTTGGCTTGTTCTGGAACGAGGACACGCCGCTGGTGCAACCGACCAGCTTTAAGGAGAGACCAGCATGGCAGGAAAAGCAGATTTGGTGGCCGGCAAGGTAAAGGCGTTGATCTTCGATACCGGCGGGACGGTTTTCGACTGGCACAGCGGCGTAACCGAAGCTCTGTCCAGGATCGGCTCCGAATTTCAGATCGACGCGGACTGGCCGGCTCTGACCAAGGAGTGGCGGCGAACGTCAACCGACATGGTCAAGGAGGGACTGCCGACGGATGGCGGCCGTGCGTCGATCGACATGGATGGCGTCCTCCGGCTGACGCTGGACAGGATGCTTGATGAACGCGGGATCGAAGGATTTTCGAACGAGGGAAGGGCGCGCCTGGTTCTTGCCTGGCACGATCTCGATGCATGGCGCGATGTCGTTGAGGCTCTGCCGCGCCTGAGGCGAAAGTTCATCGTATCGCCGTTCACGATCCTCAATACCCGCCTAGTGATCGATGCGTCGCGGCGGGCAGGATTGAGCTGGGACTGCATCATCTCCTGTGAAATGATCGGTATCTACAAGACGTTGCCGGGTTCTTACGAAACCGCGGCTCGCTGGCTTGGGCACCCTCACGACGAGATCCTGCTCGTGACCACCCATAACAACGATCTTCAGGCCGCCCATGAAAATGGCTTCCCAACCGCCTTCGTCTATCGTCCCGACGAATGGGGCGACATTCCCTCGCTAGACCCCGAGCCGGATCCGCGCGCCGATCTGGTCTGTCAGGATTTCAACGATCTTGCGGCGCAGCTGGGTTGCGAAAGCTAGAGATTTATCGTTAGGGCAAGTGGCGAGTGTGGGGACGCTCATTCTAAAACAATCCGCAAGTGCCCCCACGTTTCCTACAAGCATTTGCGCTCGGCGGTCTCGACTTCGTCGTCAACAACGCTGCGATAACGCGCCACAGCCCCATCGAGCTCTTCCCGATCGAGGAGATCAATACGCTGCTTGCCGCCAATGTGAGCGATCCCCGTTCTAGCGGCCAGGCGGCCATCCCAAACTTGAACGACGATGGCCGGATCATCAGCATTGGATCAGCCGGAGCCGATTAAAGCCATGGTGCAACCCGGCAAAATCCACATGGTTTGTCGAGAGCTCTGCATTCGCTCTGGCAAAGGCAGATCATGTCGCCGTTACCCAATTCCAAGGCGTTTGCGGGGTGATAACCACATAGCCTGGAGCGCACGCTATCAGGAGCGCCTCGCGGTCCAATCGCTGAGCCACAGCACCAGTCGTCCCTGACCCTGCATAAGGATCTACAACTAGATCGCCTTCGTGTGTTAGATCGTGAGATGATCGTTGTATAGCTTTCCGGTGTTGTACGGGGGCGACGTGACGACCAGCTATGCCGATCCTGAAGACAATTTGCGAAGCTCCTCAAGGCAGTCTCCCACAACGATCTCGGTGAGCGGACGACCGTTCGTGCGCTCAGTTTGGTGCGAGGGCGAGGTAGTCACCGCATCGATTGCTCTCTGAATGCTATTGCATATAGAATCCATTTCCGAAGGCGTAAGGTGTTTATAAAGTTTAGACATTATTAAATTCCTTGCTGAATAACTATAATGCCTACAACAAAATCCGCCGTTCAACAGGAAAAATTGAATAGTTCGAATTCCGAAATTATGGCCCCCCAGAATAAGAGGGTGTAAACAAGCTTTCGTTGGAATGTTGCTGAGGGGTTGGTAGATGATGCCAGTGCTGGATGGCATCCTGATCGGAGCGCAGCAGCTTCCAGACCATCTGATATTTCTGATTCACATCTGAAGAATCCCGTTTCTAAAGTAGGGAGTAACGGGGGGAATGCGAGGATGGGTGTTGAACGGCGTTTCTAAGGTCGTCCCGTAATCCTTGGGCGCGGCGGGCAACCCAGGCTGCTGATGTCAGTCACCCATATCGCTCAGGTGCCGCTTCCGGCGAAACGGAGGCTTGTTTGATTGACGGTACCGCTCAACGAGTTCGTCAAGCGCGATCTCGCTTTGGCGCTCGTCGAAGCCCTGAGCTTTGAGCGCTTCAAGAACAGTACACTGCATCCAGTCGCGGTGTTTCGGCTCAGCTTTTTCTGCCATCCGGATCGACTGCCACAGCCAAACGCGTGCGATGTCGTCGCGATCCGGCCGACGTAAATCTCGCATCTCGTCACGATAAGCTTGCTGGCGCTCACGCTGCTCCCGCCGCCGGATGGCTGCTTGGCGCGCCTCTGTTGGGCGCTTCCTGGGACGGCTGGTCATGAGCAGCATCCCTTCGGTCCAATGTTGACACGGCGGCGGCCGCGCGGCCGGTGGCGTGACGTTCTGGACGTTGGGTGAGATTGGCAGGCGTAGAGGCGGGTGACGGCCGTTGGCTTTGGTCGATGGGTCATGAGAATGCTCTGGAGCAGGATGCCCCTTTCAAAGGGTGTGTCGCCAATCATCGTTGCGGTTTTCGCCCATGAGTCGAAGAGGCAGCGCGCCAGCGCCGCCAGTGTATCGGCTAAGGCCCGGGCCTCATTATGCGGTATTGCCCCGAGACTGAGACGGAGTGGCCGCGAGCCGCGGCCGCCACCAAGCACCTTCGGCAGCCTTATCTGGAAAAGGTAAATCCTTCCCGACCGCGCAAGATGGGGACCGGGACCGCGCGACTTGATTGTCGCAGACGGGGTGGATGACATGGGTTCCGGTGGTTCTGGAAGGTGTACACCGGCAGGTACACGGCGCGATACACGGGCTTTGGCAGACATCGAAAAGTCCCTAATTGAGGGAACTTCCACGCGAAATGTCCGGAAAAGGTCTCTTCCCGAATGGGGGAGAGTGAAAATTGACTGGCGGAGAGAGAGGGATTCGAACCCTCGAGACGGTTACCCGCCTACACGCGTTCCAGGCGTGCGCCTTCGACCACTCGGCCATCTCTCCGTTGCTGTCGGCAAAGGCGAAAAACGCCGTATGCTGAAGCGTGATGCCTTTGGGGCACCTTCGGTTTTTCATCGCTTGAACGACGAGTGTTGGAGGGGTCGCTTGGACCGTCCGAACCGGGCGGCACTATAGCCAAGACGGATTGCGGCACAAGGGGGCAAGGCAGGGTTTTGCGCCTTGCCTCAAAGAAATGCTGTGAGGCCGAACTGGCCGCTTTTTGGATGGCCAGATACGGACTTGGGCCGCACAACGCGCCGATCTCCGACGCGTTTCGGCCAGCGCTTGCAGGCAGGCGAGGCGCATTCTATGACAGCGGCGGTAGACGCATGCTTCGCCATCGGGGGCGGAGCCGGCCTGGGGTCAGCATCTGATGCGCATCTTGCTCAGGATATTGGCATTGATCGCCTTGGTGCTCGGCGTGATGGCCGGCGCGATCGACGCCATCCAGTCGATCGCCGCCGATGCGGTCGTGCTCACGCCGCTCAGCGCCGCGTGGGAAGATGTGAGCCCGTCGACGCTTGCGGCGCTGGAAGGTGCGTTCGTCACCTATCTTCCGCAGGGTGCGGCATCGTTCGTCTTGCCGCTGTTTCTCGGCCAGCCCGCTTGCATCGTGCTTCTCGCACTCGCCTTCCTTCTGCATCTTTTGGCCTACCGGCCAGCCAAGCGCCGCTTCAATCCGCGCTGAAACCTCCTATATTCCAGTACAGAGGGCGCGGTTTCGCGTCCATGACGCGGAGAATGAGGCGATGTTTCTGATCGACATGTTCAACAAGAAGACCGCGATGCCCGATGCCGACCGAGCGCTGCCGGGCCGTGCCGAGCCCATTCCGACGGCCGAAACGCATTTCGTCAACGGCAAGCCGCTGAAGGGGCCCTATCCGGAAGGCCTGGAGATCGCCTATTTCGGCATGGGATGCTTCTGGGGCGTGGAGAGGCTCTTCTGGAAGATGCCCGGCGTCTATGTGACGGCTGCCGGCTATGCCGGCGGCTTCACGCCGAACCCGACCTATCATGAAACGGTGACCGGCCAGACCGGGCACACGGAAGTCGTGCTCGTCGTCTACGATCCGAAGATCGTGAGCTACGAGGATCTGTTGCGCGTCTTCTGGGAGGAACACGATCCCACCCAGGGAATGCGCCAGGGCAACGACATCGGCACGACATACCGCTCCGCGATCTACACGGTCGGCGATGCGCAGGCTGAGACGGCGAAGGCTTCACGCGATCGCTACCAGCAGGCGCTGACCGATGCCGGGCTGAAGTCAAAGATCACCACCGAGATCGCTCCGGCCGGCGCGTTCTATTTTGCCGAGGACTACCATCAGCAATATCTCGCCAAGAATCCGGGCGGCTATTGCGGCCTGCGCGGCACGGGCGTCGCCTGCGTGGGCGGTTGACGGTCTCGGCGCTTTTCCAGCGCTGGGCCTTCGCCATCCGCACGGAAACTCCTTGGATGCGTCGCTCGTCTGAGGTTGACAAAAGCAATTGATATCCTGGCGGCGCCCCTCTCGGGCGCCGTCAAAGCCCTGCTGCAAAAATTATCCGACTGGTCAAATTCTGCGTGATTCTTCCGGGCCAGCATGCAAGGATCGTCGCAGAACGGGAACCTGGCACGAAGGCCAGCCCGTCGGGGCGCCCTGTCCGCCAAGGACCGGGGCTTGAAGTGACAACCGAAAAGACAAGCACAGGGTGAACGATAATGAAGCGCACGCTCATCAGCCTCTTTGCGCTCGCGGCCATGGCCTCGACCGCGATGGCGCAGGACGCAGACTTTACGCCGGCCATCATCTACGATCTCGGCGGCAAGTTCGACAAATCCTTCAATGAAGCCGCCTACACTGGGGCCGAGCAGTTCAAGACCGAAACCGGTGTCGAATACCGCGAGTTCGAGATCCAGAACGACGCACAGCGTGAGCAGGCGCTTCGCCGCTTCATCCGCGATGGCAACAACCCGATCGTCATGGCCGGCTTCAACTGGGCAGCCGTTCTGGAATCGGTCGCTGCGGAAAATCCTGACACCGATTTCGCCATCATCGATGCCGTGGTCGACCTGCCGAATGTGCGTTCGGTCGTCTTCAAGGAACAGGAAGGCTCCTACCTCGTCGGCGTTCTCGCCGCGCTGGCGTCCGAATCCGACACGGTCGGCTTCGTTGGCGGCATGGACGTCCCGCTCATCCGTCGCTTCGCCTGCGGCTATGTCGGCGGCGTGAAGGCAACGACCGAAGGCGCGACCGTCATCGAAGCGATGACCGGCACGACGCCGGAAGCCTGGAACGATCCCGTGCGCGGTGCTGAAATCACCCGCTCGCAGATCAGCCAGGGCGCGGACGTGGTCTACCACGCAGCCGGCGGCACCGGTGTCGGCGTGCTGCAGGCAGCAGCCGATGAAGGCGCTTTCGGCATCGGCGTGGATTCCAACCAGAACGCCCTGCACCCGGGCAGCGTGCTGACCTCGATGGTCAAGCGCGTCGACGTTGCCGTCTACGATGCCTTCACCGATGCGATGAACGGTTCGTTCGACTACGGCGTCACCTCGCTCGGTCTTGCCGAAGACGGCGTCGCCTACGCGCTCGACGAGAACAACGCCGACCTGATCACCGACGAAATGGAAGCCGCTGTGGAAGAGGCCAAGGCTGCGATCATCGCCGGCGACATCGAAGTCCACGACTACATGTCGGACGACAGCTGCCCTTACTGATATGCGATAGAGGGGGATCGAAGCTCGATCTCCTTCTCTGTTAAAAGATGCGAAAAGGCCCCGCATGACGGGGCCTTTTTTGTAGCCGGCTCGCGAACGGTTTCGTCGGCTTGGTGGCTGTCAGAACTCTTCCCACTGGCCTGCATTCGCTGCGCGTTTGCGCATGGGCGCAACGGACGCGGCATGCGCTGGAGCCGGCATGCGCGCACGGGGCGTCGTGGCAACCGCTGCGGCGGCCTGTCCGGTCTTGAACTGACCGAGAAGCCCGGCAAGCGTCACGGCACGCTCGGCAAGCTGGTTGCTCACCGCATTTTGCTCTTCCACGCTTGCGGCGTTCTGCTGGGTGCTCTGGTCGAGCTGGTGCACGGCCTGGCCGATCTCGCGAATGCCGATCGCCTGTTCGCGGCTCGCTTCGACGATGGCAGCCACGTTTTGATCGACATCGCGCACCCGCTCGACGATCTTCTCGAGCGCCTTGCCGGTCCGGTCCACCAGCTCGACCCCGGTTCTCACCTGCGCCGATGAGGTGCCGATCAGTGCCTTGATTTCCTTGGCGGCCTTTGCCGAGCGCTGTGCGAGTTCGCGCACCTCCTGCGCAACGACGGCGAAGCCGCGGCCGGCCTCGCCGGCACGGGCCGCTTCGACGCCGGCATTCAGCGCCAGCAGGTTGGTCTGGAAGGCGATTTCGTCGATGACGCTAATGATGTTGGAGATCTCGCGCGATGATTGCTCGATCTGGTCCATCGCTGCCACCGCATCCCGCACGACCTGCCCGGACTCTTCCGCCGACGTGCGCGTCTCGCGAACGATCTCTCCGGCTTCGGAGGCGCGGCGGCTGGCATCCGTCACCGTCTGGGTGATTTCTTCCAGTGCGGCGGATGTTTCCTCCAGCGCCGCCGCCTGCTGCTCGGTTCTTTTGGCGATCGAGCCGGAATTGTCCATCATTTCATTGGCTGTCTGGGCGATGTCGCGCGCATTCTCCGCGATTTCACCGATGACCGCCGCAAGCCGACCGACCGCCGTGTTGAAATCCGTGCGCGTGGTCTCCATCGAGCGGTCGAGCGCGCGTGTCACCTGTGATGTCAGGTCGCCTTGGGCAAGATCGCCGATCGCGACGCTCAGCGTGCTGACGGATTTCATCCGTTCGGTCACGTCGGTCGCGAATTTCACCACCCGATAGATGGCACCGCGCGAGTTGTAGACCGGGTTGTATGTCGCCTGGATCCAGACCTCGCGGCCATTCTTGCCGATCCGCTTGAAGGTATCGGAAAAGAATTCGCCGGCGCGAAGCCGCGTCCAGAAACTGTCATAGGCGCCGCTCGTGACGAAGTCCGGGTCGCAGAAGATGCTGTGCTTCTTGCCGACGATCTCCTCATGCGCATAGCCGAGCGTCTTGCAGAAGCTTGCATTGGCATCGACGATCGTGCCGTCGGGCTCGAACTCGATCACCGCAACCGAACGCTCCAGCGCGCGCAGGAGGTTCTCGTTGTGCAGCGAGGCGATCTTGGTGGCCGTGATGTCGGCTGCGATCTTCACGATGCCCACGACCTTGCCATTGGCGAAAATCGGATCGTAGGACGCCTCGATCCACACATCCTTGCCCGCTTTCGAGATGCGGCGAAACTGCCCACGCTGCGCCTTGCCGGCGGCAAGGTCGCGCCAGAACTGGAGATAGTCGGCGCTTTCGGTCACCGAGCGTTCCACGAACATCCGGTGATGGTTGCCGACGATCTCATCCAAACGATAGCCGAGAGCGGCAAGAAAGTTGTCGTTGGCGCCTTGGATCGAGCCATCCGGCCGGAACCAGATGATGGCGTGCGAGGCGGATATGGCGGCGTAGTGTTGTATTGCGCGCGAATTGGCAAAAGGCAGACGAAGCATCGGCAACCCCGGTAAAGCTCAGGGCCGAAGAATGCTGCTGGCAGGATTAATAATCCGATACTTGACGATGGCGAGACTTCGCCATGGCACAACAACTATTTTCCATGGAGAAACATCGAGCAATTTGAGAAGAAATCGAAAAGAAAAACCGAAACCTTCAACAGCTTGAACGGGAAGGGCATCCGGACGAATGCCCTTCCGTAGCTATCATCAGCCGCGCAGCGTACCACCGGTCGCTTTGGTGACGTTGTCGACGACGCGCAAGGTCAGGGCCTCGAGGTCTTCATCCGTCAGTGTTCGGTCCGTCGGCTGGATCGATACTTCGATTGCGACAGACTTGCGGTCTTCCCCGAGCGACGGCCCTTCGAACAGGTCGAACACCGTCACGCCTGCGATCAGTTTCTTGTCTGCCGCCGAGGCGGCTTTCAGGATGTCGGCGCTGCGCACGGCCTTGTCGACGACGAAGGCGAAGTCGCGCTTGACCGCCTGCAGCGGCGAGAGCGTCAATGCGGGCTTTGTGCGCGTCGCCTTGCGCTTGGGCTCGGGAATGGCGTCGACGAACACTTCGAAGCCGGCAAGCGCGCCGGAAACGTCGAGCGTTTCCAGAACGAGCGGGTGGAACTCGCCGAACGTGCCGAGCACCATCTTCGGGCCGAGCTTGATCGTGCCCGAGCGGCCCGGATGGTACCAGGAAGGGCCACCTGGTTCGATCTGCAGCTTGTCGACCGGCGCACCGGCAGCTTCCAGCACCGCAATTGCATCTGCCTTCGCATCGAACACGCCGACGGGCTTGGCGGCGCCGTCCCAATGGCGTCCAGTGCCGGTGAAGCGTGCCGTACCACGGCGAACGCCGCCTGCAACGCGACGTTGGTCATTCGGGCCGTCGCCTTCATAGGTGCCGGAGACTTCAAAGAGCGCCACGTCGCCGATACCGCGATCCGCATTGCGCTGGGCGGCAGCGATAAGGCCGGGCAGCAGCGAAGGCCGCATGTCCGACATGTCGGCTGCGATCGGGTTCGAAAGCTTCAGCGATGGCTGTCCGCCACCGAAGGCCTTGGCATGGGCCTCGGGGATGAACGACCAGGTGACGGCTTCCAGCATGCCGCGCGCCGCAAGCGTCCGGCGCGCGAGCCGCGTGCGAATCTGCAGCGTCGTCAGGATGCGACCATTGACGGCGCCATGGCTTTGCAGCGGCTGCGGCGCGATCTGGTCGACACCCGTGATGCGCATCACTTCTTCAACGAGATCGGCCTTGCCATCCACGTCCGGCCGCCAGGTGGGCACCAGCACGTCGACAGTATCGCCCGCGCCCTGAACCTCGAAGCCGAGACGGGTCAGAATGCCGGTCGCATCGTCTGGCGCGACGTCGATGCCCGTCAGCCGCTTCACTTCGGAGAAGGGGAAGCGGATGCTTTTCCGCTCAGGCGTCTGGTATCCGACGATTTCGGCCTCGCTCGGGGTGCCGCCACAGATTTCGGTGACGAGCTGCGTCGCAAGCTCAAGGCCGGGGACCATGAATTCCGGATCCACGCCACGCTCGAAGCGATAGCGCGCATCGGTGATGATGCCAAGCGAGCGGCCTGTCTTGGCGATGGTGATCGGGTCCCAGAGCGCGGATTCGATCAGCACGTCGGTCGTCGTCTCGTCGCAGCCCGAATGCTCGCCGCCCATGATTCCGGCAAGCGATTCAACGCCGTTGTCGTCGGCAATCACGCACATGGAGCTGTTGAGCGTATAGGTGCGCTCGTCGAGCGCCAGCATCTGCTCGCCATCTGCCGCGCGCCGCACCACGAGGTCGCCTGCAACCTTCGCCGCATCGAACACGTGCAGCGGCCGGCCGCGATCGAAGGTGATGTAATTGGTGATGTCGACCAGCGCATTGATCGGCCGAAGCCCGATCGCCAACAGGCGCTTCTGCATCCAGGTGGGGCTCGGTCCGTTCTTCACGCCACGCACCAGCCGGAGGGCGAAGCCCGGGCAGAGCTCAGGCGCATCGATGCGCACCTTCACAGGGCAGGGGCCTTCGCTTTTCACGGTCGGGATCGGGGCCGTCTTGAGCGTGCCGAGCCCGGCTGCGGCGAGATCGCGCGCGATGCCGGCAACCCCGGTCGCTTCCGGATGGTTCGGCGTCAGGCCGATCTCGATGACCGGATCGTCGAGACCCGCATAGCTCGCAAAGGTCGTGCCGACGGGCGCATCGTCCGGCAGGTCGATGATGCCGTCATGGGCATCCGACATTTCGAGCTCGCGCTCGGAGCACATCATGCCGCGGCTTTCGACGCCACGGATCGTGCCGACGGCGAGCGTCGTGTCGATGCCGGGAACATAAGTGCCGGGTGCAGCAAAGGCGCCGATGAGGCCCGCCCGCGCATTCGGCGCGCCGCAGACCACTTGCACCGGATCGCCTGACCCGGTGTCGACCATCAGCACGCGCAGCTTGTCGGCGTCGGGGTGCTTTTCCTCCGACAGAACCTTGGCGATCACGAAAGGCTTGAGGGCCGCCTTGTCGTCGACGCTCTCGACCTCGAGGCCGATTGCCGTCAGCGTCTCGACGATGTGCTCCAGAGGCGCATCCGTGTCGAGGTGGTCCTTCAACCAGGAGAGTGTGAATTTCATTGTTCAGGGTCCATCAAGGGAGAAATCAGCGTTCGGGCGGAAAGTCGTCGAAGCGCAGCAGATGATCGTCCATCACGACGAACGGCATCTGCCGCTTGCTAAAGGCGTGGAAGGTCGGCGGGTGCGCCTCCGGATCGTCCATGAAGCCGAGCGCCAGGTAGACGCGGCCTGAAAGCCGCTCGTCGCGATAGCCGATCTGGCTGCCGCAATCGCCGCAGAACAGACGTTCCACACCGCCGAAGCGATAGGATTTCGGCGTGCCGAACCAGGTCAGCGCGTCATCCATGAAACCGACAAAGGCCATTACGGGCGCGCCCGTCTGCTTGCGACAATCGCGGCAATGGCAATAGGCGCGCCGAAACGGCTCCGCCTTCGTCTCCACCGCAACGCGCGCGCACCGGCATGATCCCGCGTGAGGCATGCGCTACTCCGCCGCGACCGAGGGCTGAACGGCACCCGGTGCTCTGCGCCCCCGCAACATGCCGTCGACCGAGAGGTCCTCGTCGACATCAGGCCAGTGGATGCCGTCAAGCATGAGCTCGACGTTGTTCCGCTGCGCGGGCGTTGCGTTCAACAGGCGCGGATACCACCAGAGCGGCGTCGAGACCTGACGGCCGTCCTTCAGCTTCACGTGAAGGTCGTGAAGATCGCACCAAGCTTCGATCGGGCGATCGTTCTCGGGATAATCAGGCGAAGAACTCATTCCAGGCCTCCAGAAACTGCTCTTGGTGCTCGGTCACGATCTGCATGATACGCCGCATGTCAGGATCGCTGAACCCGCCGCGTTTCGATATTTCGAGGTCTCGCAGCCATATCTTTGCGCGCAAGCCCTTGGTATCGACGTGAATATGAGGCGGCTCGTTCCAATCGCCCGAGAAGAAATGAAACCGGAAACCCGACTCGATCAGAACGGTCGGCATCCTCGATCATCCACTCAACCCGCCAAACAGCGTCGGCATATCGAGCGGGCGGAAGCCGTAATGGTTGAGCCAGCGCACATCCGCGTCGAAGAAGGCGCGCAGGTCCGGCATGCCGTATTTCAACATCGCGATGCGGTCGATGCCCATGCCCCAGGCAAAGCCCTGGTATTCGTCGGGATCGAGCCCGCCGGCCCTCAGCACGTTCGGGTGCACCATGCCGCAGCCGAGGATCTCCATCCAGTCCGTGCCCTCGCCGAACTTCACTTCGCTACCGGAACGGTCGCACTGGATGTCGACCTCCATCGACGGCTCGGTGAAGGGGAAGAAGGATGGCCGGAAGCGCATTTTCACCTGTGGCACTTCGAAGAAAGCCTTGCAGAATTCCTCCAGCACCCACTTCATGTTGGCGATGTTGGCCGTCTTGTCGATGACGAGGCCTTCCACCTGGTGGAACATCGGCGAATGGGTTGCGTCGCTGTCCTGGCGGTAGGTCTTGCCGGGGATGACGATGCGGATCGGCGGCTTCTGCGTCTCCATAGTGCGGATCTGCACGGGCGAGGTGTGCGTGCGCAGCACCTTCGCCTCCTCGCCCTCGGCGGCGTTCAAGAAGAACGTGTCGTGCATCTCACGGGCCGGGTGACCCTCGGGGAAGTTCAGCGCCGTGAAATTGTAGTAGTCCGTCTCGATGTCCGGACCTTCGGCGATCGAAAAGCCCATGTCGGCGAAGATCGCGGTGATTTCGTCGATCACCTGCGTGATCGGGTGGATGCGGCCGATCTCGGTTGGGGATGGCCGCACTGGTAGCGTCACGTCGAGCGTTTCGCGCGCAAGCCGCGCCTCGATGGCCGCCGCCTTCAGATGCTGCTTGCGCTCCGCAATGGCATCCGTCACGCGTGTCTTCAGCCCGTTGATCGCCGGGCCCATGGTCTGGCGCTCTTCAGCGCTCATGGCCCCGAGCGTCTTCAGCTTTTCGGAGATCGAGCCCTTCTTGCCGAGCGCCGCGACGCGCACGGCTTCGATCGCCTGTTCGTCATCTGCTTCGGCGATCCGGGCAAGGATCGTCTCTTCCAATTCAACGATGTCGCTCATCCTGGGTCCTGCATGTTGGCGGCCGCTCGGGCCGGCCTTCTTCGGCGGGTCTTAAATCAGAAAGCGCCCCGGCCTCCAAGGGCTTCGATGACGCCGTCGCGGCTGTCGGTGCCGAAAACACGGCCATGGCCCTCAGGAACCGATCGAGGTCGCCACCTCGGTGAACCTTCGCCATCGCTTCGCCAACCCGCTGCAGCGGCTTGAAGAAGGCGATGAGCCTGTCGAGCGCCGCGCAGGTGGCGGCGGGCGCCCCGGCCCGATAGGCGTCAAGCACGCTTTGCGGCGTTTCGGCATCGCGCGACAGCGCGACGACCCCGAACTGATAGAGAAAGGCATCGCGCGCCTGCGCTTCCGCAAGCGGCATAACGGCTTCCGGCTCCTCCTCGAAGTCCATGAAGCCCCAGTTCTTGCCGTCGTGGAACATATCGCGCGGATGGGGCCGCCCGTGGCAAAGCCCGAGACGGTGCGCCCGGGCAAGCGCCTCGCCGCCCCCTCTCAGCAGCCGGTGGCTGTCGGCAGCAGTGGCTGCCCCTTCCACCAGCGAAAGCAGCGTCGGCGGGCCGTTGCGCAGCACCAGGATCGGCCCCTTGCGGTAGACAAGGCCGGCAGTGATGAATCCTGCACGCTGGAAGGCCTCCATCTTGCGCAGCTCGCGATCGACCTGGGCGTATGGCTTCAGCAATCTGGAAGACCGCAGGAATGGCTTCGGCATCAAGGGCGTCGCCCAGCCGTGCAGCCGCTTGCCGAGCGGCCGGCTCTCGGCATCGTAGCGCTTGACCCACACGGTCTCGTCATCGACCACGGCACGGCTGATGCGCTCGCCGCGCGAGGAAGCAAGCAGCGCCAGAAGGTCGCGCAGACCTTCCGGCGACATCTCATCCTCTGTGCGGGTGTTGCGCATCGTCCTGCATGCTCCAGAAACGAAAAAACCCGCGCCGGTCAGCCAGCGCGGGTTCCTTCAGGCGAATGGTATCGTGAAGGCGCTGGCTTAGCGGACAGCGCTTTCAAATGCGTTCGGCGTCGTGTCTTTCAGATACTCGAGCGCCTTCTTGGCTGCTGCAACCAGCGCGCCGAATGCTTCCGGCTCGTGGATGGCCATGTCGGACAGCACCTTGCGGTCGACTTCGATGCCGGACTTGGTCAGGCCATCGATGAAGCGGCCGTAGGTCAGGCCGTGCTCGCGAACGGCTGCGTTGATGCGCTGGACCCAGAGAGCGCGGAAATTGCGCTTCCGGTTCTTGCGGTCGCGGTATGCGTACTGCATCGAACGATCGACGGCAGCCTTTGCTGCGCGGATCGTGTTCTTGCGGCGGCCGTAAAAGCCTTTTGCCTTCTTCAGGACTTTCTTGTGCTTGGCGTGCGAAGTGACGCCTCTTTTCACGCGTGCCATGGTGTGATCTCCTTAAATCTCGGTCGGGCGAAGGTCTCAGAGACCGTTCGGCAGGAACTTCTTGACGATCTTGGCGTCGGCGTCCGAAAGGACCATCGTGCCGCGTGCGTCGCGAATGAACTTGTTCGACCGCTTGATCATGCCATGGCGCTTGCCGGCAGCAGCTGCGAGAACCTTGCCGGAACCCGTGATCTTGAACCGCTTTTTGGCGGATGCCTTCGTCTTCATCTTGGGCATTTTGCTCTCCTTTGTGAGGCTTTCGACCGGCATTGCCGTTCAAGCCCCGTGATGCAGCGTTTCCCGCGCTTCGGCCTGCCGAAGCAAACGAGGGTCATGTTCGCCATCGTGAAATGGCTGCCCAAGACCCCTGCGGAACGCTTGGTTGGTGATCTGTGCGAACCGGAGACGACCCGGCGTCACACAAGCATTCGGAACAGACACGGCATGCCCTGCCGGACTGTTCGGACGCGGCCATATACCGGGAGTGGGGCCATGACGCAAGAGGTTGCAGCGCGATTGGGACACGCAGCGTTTGTCATTTTGCAGTGGCGAACCGGTGGTATTTCATCGTGCACGACCTATCTGAGGCAGGCAACTGCGGCATCCTCCCACTTGGCCGCTGAACAAGAATGAAGGACCAGACCCTATGGCAGACACGCTGTTCACACCGATCCAGCTCGGCGCCCTGAACGTCCCGAACCGCATTTTCATGGCTCCCCTGACCCGCAACCGCGCGAAATCCGACGGCACGCCGAACGCCATGGCCGAGACCTATTACGGCCAGCGCGCTTCTGCCGGACTCCTGATTTCCGAAGCGACCCAGATTTCGCCCTACGGCAAGGGCTATATCGATACGCCCGGCATCTACACCGACGAGCACGTCGCCGCATGGCGCGGCATCACCGATGCGGTTCACGCCAATGGCGGCCGCATCTTCTGCCAGCTCTGGCATGTGGGCCGCATCAGCCATTCCTCGCTCCTGCCGAACAATGACGCGCCGGTCTCCTCGACCGATGTCGCTGCCGATGCCAAGACCTTCACGGCGAACGGTTTCGAATCGACATCCAAGCCGCGTGCCCTGGCCCTCAGCGAAATCCCGCAGCTGATCGAAGACTATGCCCACGCCGCAAAGCTTGCGATCCAGGCCGGCTTCGACGGCGTGGAAGTGCATTCCGCCAATGGCTATCTGCTCGACCAGTTCCTGCAGGACGGCGTCAACAAGCGCGACGACGTCTATGGTGGTTCGATCGAGAATCGCACGCGGCTCACGCTCGAAGTGGTCGACCGAGTCGTGAAGGAAATCGGTGCCGATCGCACCGGCATCCGTCTGTCACCCCGTGGCGATTCCAACGACATTTCCGACAGCGATCCGGAAGCCTTATTCTCGGCGCTTTACAAAGCGCTGGATCAGCGCAAGCTCGCCTATCTCCACATTGTGGAGCGCTTTGGCCACGGCAGTGAAGGGGGCGAAGAGCTGATCAAGAAGCTGCGCCCGAACTGGACCGGCTTCTATATCGCGAACGGCGCCTATGATGCCGAAAGCTCCGCGAAGGTCGTGGCTGAAGGCTATGCCCATGCGGTCGCGATCGGCAAGCCATTCATCGCCAACCCGGACCTGCCGGAACGCTTCCGCACCGGTGCCGCACTCAACGCGCAGGACACCGACACGTTCTACGGCGGTGGTGCCAAGGGCTACATCGATTATCCCTTCGCAACACTCGATCGTGAAAAGGCTGCCTGACCACGCGGCACTGCCTATCGGTGACTGATGGAAGGGCGTCGCGAAAGCGGCGCCCTTTTTCTCGTCCGGGCTAGTAGAGCCTCAGCACCACAGGCAGCACGCCGCTTGACTGCAGCCACTCGACGATCTCGAGCGCCGGCATCGCCACGAAGAAGACCATGCCGTCGATGAACGTGCGGTAGAGCCGGGCCGGCTGCACCACGAGGCTCTCTTCGTTGACGACTTTCAGTGTCCGCGGCAGGAAGCGCGGCACGCGATTGAGATAGGCGCGATAGGGCTCGCCGAAGGCTGGCAGCAGAAACCGCTCCTCGCGCAGGATCACGACGTGGAAGGCAAGGGCACATCCGATCAGGAAAACAAACGCCACGATCAGGCTTCCCGTCTGCGCCCCGACGCCGAACGCTGCGATCGATGAAAATAGATAGAGCGGATTGCGGCTGATCGAGTAGGGGCCCGCCGTCACGATCGCATAGGCCTTGCTGCCGCCGATATAAAGCGTGCACCACATGCGGCCGAGAATGCCGGCTGCGATGGTGCCGATCCCGATCGCCTCTATGAACTCATGCCCTTCTTCGCCCCATGCGGAGCGCACGAAAAGCAGCGCGATCACCAATGCAGCGATGATAAGCGCCAATACGAGCCTGCGCATGCGCTGGAAGTTCTGAAGCTTGCCGCGTTCCTGCGTGGTCTGGTCCATGAATTGCCCGTCAACAAGCCGGAAGGGACGTCGAAATCAGCCGGCTCCCGAAATGAAAAAGCTCCCCGGGCCATCTGGCACGGGGAGCTTGAACGGAGCAACGGGCTAGATTTAGCGCGGTGCGAGAACCATCATCATCTGTCGGCCTTCGAGCTTGGGCTCGGCCTCGACCTTGGCGATTTCGGCGGTCTGTTCCTTGACCTTCTGAAGAAGCCGCATGCCGAGTTCCTGGTGCGCCATTTCACGACCACGGAAACGCAGCGTCACCTTCACCTTGTCTCCTTCTTCGAAGAAGCGGTTCATGGCGCGCATCTTCACGTCATAGTCATGCGTGTCGATGTTCGGGCGCATCTTGATTTCTTTGACCTCGACGGTCTTCTGCTTCTTGCGCGCCTCGGCGGCTTTTTTCTGCTTTTCGTATTTGAGCTTGCCGAGGTCCTGCACCTTGCAGACGGGAGGCTCGGCATTGGGTGAGATTTCGACGAGGTCAAGGCCGGCTTCCGCCGCGATCTCCAGCGCCTCGTTGATGGGCACTATTCCGCGGTTATTGCCTTCGGCATCGATCAACTGAACTTGGCTTGCCCGGATTTCCTCATTGGCCCGCGGTCCATCCTTGGTTGGCGGCGGCGCTCTGAACGGTCTGCGAATGGTCGTGTTCTCCTCGAACTGTTGAACCTGTGGCTGAATGTACTGCGAAGACGAAATCGCCGGAATTGCCCGCAATGTCGTTATCGCTTGCTTTGAGTCAATAGCACGCCCAGTCAGAAATAGCATCCACGCGCGGTGATTCTGCCGTCAATTGCCCCGAAAATGCCACCAGCAAGGAAATCGACATGCAGGAGCATACATCCAAGGGACTGGAACTCGTCGTCGGCGAGGGTGATGAGGCACGCACCATCGCAGTCGCCTTTCGGCCGGGGCTCGGCGGCCACAATCGTCCCGGCCTCGTCTGGCTCGGTGGCTACCGGTCCGACATGAGCGGCACCAAGGCGCTCGAACTCGACGGCTATGCCACGCGCGAGGGGCTGGAATGCTTGCGCTTCGACTATTCCGGACATGGTGCGTCGGGCGGCGCGTTCGAAGACGGCACGATTTCACGCTGGCTGGAGGAGGCGCTCGCCGTCTTCGACAAGCACACGACCGGACCTCAGATCCTGGTCGGCTCGTCCATGGGCGGCTGGATTGCACTTCTCATGGCAAAGGCCCTGAAGCAACGCGATGATGCGGGCCGTCTGGCAGGCATGCTTCTTCTCGCACCGGCGCCTGATTTCACCGCCGAACTCATCGAGCCTGGCCTCACCGATGCCCAACGCGCGGATCTTTCCGAAAAAGGCCGTTTCGAGGAACCGACACCCTACGGCCCGGACCCGAATGTCTACACCCGTGCTCTGATCGAGGATGGCCGTGCAAACAGCGTTCTGAATGGTGTCATCGACACCGGATGTCCTGTCACGATCATTCAGGGAATGCAGGACCCGGATGTGCCCTATGCCCACGCCTTGCGGCTGATGGAACACCTCCCGGCAGACGATGTCGTCCTTACCCTGGTACGCGATGGCGACCATCGCCTGTCGCGCCCGGCCGATATCGGCCGAATGTTGAAGGCGCTCAACGATCTCATCGCCGGCGGCCATTGAGAGGCGATCACGAAACCACGTCCTGACGAACTGTAGCGCTGAAGACACAACCAAGCTTGGCCGGTAACCATAACTGCAATCGCGGGGGTTGGCCCGATTGACTTTGCATCATCACCAATTTTAACTGTTTGTTAACGATGATGCTGAGGCGGGGCGACCAACGGTGCTGACGATTGCGAGAATTGGAGCAGCCATTGCCATGGCCGGCTTCGTTTCCCTGGCCCTGCCGTCGGCAAACGCCGAGGCCGAGCCGTCCCGGTCGATGATCACCGGCCCTTTGACGTCACAGCCTATCGGTCATTACGATTTCTGTCGCCGGCATTATTCGGAATGCGCCATCCGCACCACGGCCAGCCGTGCGCCGGATATCACTGACTACGGCTGGGAAGTCGTGCGGGAAGTCAACCTCGCGGTAAACAGCACGATCGTGCCCCGCACCGACATGGAAATGCACGGCATCGAAGAGCACTGGTCCTATCCCGATCTCGAAGGCGATTGCGAAGACTACGTTCTTCTGAAGCGCCTGATGTTGATGGAGCGCGGCTTCTCCGCTTCGGATCTCCTCATCACTGTCGTCCGCAAGGCCGATGGCGAGGGGCACGCCGTTCTTACGCTGCGGACGTCCAAGGGCGACTACGTTCTGGACAACCTCTCCGACGAGGTGCAGCTCTGGAGCGAAACATCTTACGTCTTCCTCAAGCGCCAGGCGTCCTTCCACACCGGTCGCTGGGTTTCGATCGAGAACTCCACCGACGTCTTGGTCGGCGCGCTTCAGTAGTCGAAGCGACGCAGGTTTTCCGCGGGCGCAGCTTGTGCCCGCCGCAGCACCTCAGCGGATGGCGCCAAAACTATCTGCTTGATTTCGAATGCGTTTACGAAACGTTGACGCCTGGGCGATTAGAATAGACGCCGCGGTTCCACCAGCGACAATTTGTCTTCCAAACTGTTGTGGATCGGTGGAACCAATCCAATCGGCTGGTGTTTGTCGAGTAACAATCCCAAGGCGGCACAACCAAATGAGCAATGTTCGTGGGCTGCGTCTCGAAGACGTCGTCCTTCACCAGATCCAGACGAGCCCGAACCGGCGCCTTCTCGCCGGCATGGACTCGTTCCGCGTCCCGGAGGGAACTCCTGACGCAATGGTGGACCTGCTCCGCAAGATGGATGCTGCCGAGATGGCGAATGTCCAGCGGAGTTCCAACCGCGACCGTCATTCCGGCTGCTGATGGCCGTTCCGCTCAGCTGAGCGGCGCCGCCGCCTTTCGCACACGCGCTATGTCGTCTGCACTCGTCAGTGTAGCCTCCGCCCGATCAAAAGATACACGAGAGACATGGCGTGCCGCAGCCCCAAACAGCGGCTCGTCCATTGCGATCAGCGCTGCCAGCGACTTTTGAATCTTGACCTGAACTTCGAATTTGTCGGCGCCGTCGCGCGCGACTGGCGTAAACAGATGGTCGAGGAATTCGACGATCGGCAGCCGCGTCATCCGAAGATGGGGAAACTCGGGCGCGTCGGCAGCTTCGTCGATCTTGTCGGAGCACATGGCGATCAGCCGAACCCCTCGGCCCAGAACGTCGAGCGCCGTGCCTTGATCGTTGATGCCGGGCGAGAGCGCCCGTGACGCGATTTCCGAAAGCACCGCCAGCCCGAAGAGGGGATCTTCTTCAAAGGTCCGCTCGCGCCCGATGGTGAAGGCGGCACGGACCTCTTCTGCATCGACACTGCCCGAAATTACGGCGACAAGTGGCTCTGCCGTGTGAACGAACGTGCCGGGCCGTGCCAGAATGGTTACGATGGCCCCTGCCTCGGCAACGACGGTTTCAAGCTGCTGCATATCGATGTGACCGACATAACCGATGTCATCCGCCAAGATGCGCGTCGCACTCTGCGGCACGGCGTCATCGGCGATCTCCACGGCACCCATGGTTGGGGCGCGGTGATAGGCCCGCAACGCGTCCTGCGCCGCCAATTCCACCGTCCTCGTCGTTTCGTTGACCCGCCCAAGGCGCGTCAGATGGTCGATCCAGCGCAGCAACGCTGCAATGACGATGATGATGACCAGCATCGTCACGGCGAACAGAACGACCCGCCCGCCGCTGCCATAGGCTTCCATCGACAACACGATGATACCGACCAGGCTGTAGAGAAAGGTGCCAATAAAAGTCGCGAGCACCGAATGCGTTGTCGTATCCGCCATCAAGAGGCGAGTGGCGCGCGGCGTCGCATCCTGCGTGGATGCGGTAAAGGCGGTCACCATCGTCGTCAGCGAGAACGTCGTGATCGTCAACATGCTCGTTGCAAGGATGTTGAGGATCGTGTCGATCGCGCCGGCGCCGACCGTATCTTCCAGCCCATCGGGAATGAACGGATCCAAAAGGACCGCCGCGAAAGCCGTGATCACTCCGAGAATGGAGTAGAGAACCGCCCGCACCCAGAGCCGCTCGAACAGGCGTCTCAGCTTCCATTGCCATTTCCGCATTGCGTCCGCCGTCGATTGTCGGCCGGCACGCCGGATCCGATCATGGAAGTGTTCCGAATGTCGCCATCATCTGCACCGCCAAGTTTGCATCTGCAAGTCTTGTGAGTGGAGAGACGAGGGCCGCGGAAAGCTGCTAGAGGCGGGATTTCAGCCAGTCATTGGCGCTCGATTTGAGGTGACGGCTTGCCCAATGGCTGCCGGCGCGCATCTGCGCGATGAAGATGGCATCTACGTCGTCCATGAAGGTGTGGACCCAGTCGCGCAGTTCGGTCGCATCCTTCTCCACATCGAGCGCCCAGAGCCCATCGATCAGTTTCACGCCGCCTTCGCGATCCATCGCCTCCTGCAACTGATCATAGGGCCGTTCGGTGCGTCCCTCGTAGCCGATGAGATAGATCGCCATCGTCGTCCTCCACTATACATCGCAGGACGATGAGCATAACCCGAAGCCGGGTCGCCAGAAAGCATGTCGGCACCCACGGAGATCAATAGGAAACGTTAGGCAGCTGTGCGACATTCTCGCCGTGCGACAGTATCGACACTGGCGCCGTCGGCCCCATCGCTTAGTTTTGAGGCTGCGGTGAGGAGAGAAAGAAAAAACGAGAGAAGACAATGGACGCATTAATCCTGTCGCGCATGCAGTTTGCTGCGAACATCTCCTTCCATATCCTCTTTCCCACCATCACGATCGCGCTTGGCTGGGTGCTGCTGTTCTTCAAGTGGCGCTATGAGCGGACCGGCGATGACGCCTGGATGAAAGCCTATTTCTTCTGGGTGAAGGTCTTCGCACTCTCCTTCGCGCTTGGTGTCGTGTCAGGCATCACAATGAGCTTCCAGTTCGGCACGAACTGGCCCGGTTTCATGGAAACCGTCGGCAATGTCGCTGGTCCGCTGCTAGCTTACGAAGTGCTGACGGCGTTTTTTCTTGAGGCCGTATTCCTCGGCATCATGCTCTTCGGTTTTTCTCGCGTGTCGAGCCGTATCCATACGCTGGCGACTTTCCTCGTGGCCTTCGGCACCACCATGTCGGCCTTCTGGATCATCGCGCTGAACTCGTGGATGCACACGCCGCAGGGCTTTGAGATGCGCGACGGCGTGGCGCATGCTACCGACTGGTTCGCCATCATCTTCAATCCGTCCATGCCCTATCGTTTCGTGCACATGCTGCTTGCCTCGGGCCTGACCGTCGCCTTCCTCATGGCCGGTCTTTCGGCGCTGCGCTGGATCTACGGCGATCGCTCCGAGCCCATGTACAAGGCGCTGCGCACCGGCGTTTACCTTGGCGCGATCCTGATCCCGGTGCAGATCTTCGCCGGTGACATGCACGGCCTGAACACGCTGGAGCACCAGCCGCAGAAAGTCGCGGCCATGGAAGCGAACTGGGAAACGCGGGGCAATGTGCCGCTTGTCCTCTTCGCTCTGCCGGACGAGGAGGCGCGTGAAAACCGCTTCGAGATCGGCATTCCGAGCGGCGCGTCGCTTATCCTGAAGCACCATGCCGATGGCGTCGTGCCGGGCCTCAACGACTTCGTCGCCGAAGATGGTACGGTGGAGCACCCGCCGGTGCTGCCGCTCTTCATCTCGTTCCGCGTCATGGTTGGCGTCGGCATGCTGATGCTGGTCGTCTCCTGGGCGGCGGCCTGGATGCTGTGGCGTCGCGACGACATCAACAAGCCGATGGCTTTCGTGCTCGCCGGCATGGCCTTCTCGGGCTGGATCGCAACGCTTGCCGGTTGGTACACGACCGAGATCGGCCGTCAGCCCTGGCTGGTCTCAGGCGTGGTCACGACCGCCGAAGCCGTCGCCCCCGTGCCGGGCGCCCATGTGGCCCTCACTTTTGCAACCTATCTCGCGCTCTATGCGGTGCTGATCGTCGTCTACCTGACCGTGCTCTACAAGCTCGCGATCCGCGCCCATTACGGCAACATCGAAAAAGACCCGGATCCGCGCGGCGACAGCGTCTCCATGGGCAAGGCGACAGGCGAAGCCCTGCAGCCGGCGGAATAGGAGCGGACCTGATGTTCGGCTACGAACCTGACGTCATCCTGCCCCTGATCTTCGCGGGCCTGATGGGAATTTCGATCCTCGTCTACGTCATCCTGGACGGGTTCGATCTCGGCATCGGCATCCTCTCGGTCTTCGGCACCGACGACGAGAAGGACACGATGATCGCCTCGATCGGCCCGTTCTGGGATGCGAACGAAACCTGGCTCGTCCTGTCGATCGGCCTTCTCCTGGTGGCTTTTCCGATCGCGCACGGCATCATCCTGACGGCGCTCTACCTGCCCGTTTTCGTGCTGCTCGTCGGTCTTGTCCTGCGCGGCATTGCCTTCGACTTCCGCTCCAAGGTCAGCGCGCAGTCGAAATGGATGTGGAACCTCCTGTTCTTCATCGGCTCCGTCATGTCGTCGCTGTCGCAGGGCTACATGCTCGGCATCTACGTGCTGGGGCTTGATCTCAGCTGGGCATCGGCGGGCTTTGCAGCGCTTGTCGGCCTCTGCCTCGCGGCCTCTTACGGCGCTGTCGGCGCAGCCTGGCTGATCTACAAGACGGAAGGCCAGCTGCAGGAAAAGGCCGTCATCTGGATGCGCATGTGCCTGCTCCTGACGGCGGCCGGCATGGCGATGATCTCCATCGCGACGCCATTCGCCTCGGCCCGCATCTTCGACAAATGGTTCACGACGCCGGAAATCTATCTTCTGGCACCGCTTCCGCTTCTGACGGGCGCCGTCTTCGCCGGCCTCTGGTTCCTGACAGCAAAGCTGCCGCGGCCGGATGATTCCTATGCGCTGGTGCCCTTCTTGGCGATGGCGACGATCTTCACGCTCGGCTTTGCCGGGCTCGCCTACTCGTTCTATCCTTATATCGTGCCGGATCAGCTGACGATCTACGAAGCGGCAAGCGCTCCGGAAAGCCTGATGATCATCCTCGTCGGCACGGCCATCGTGCTACCGACCATCGGCGGCTACACGATCCTCGCCTACCGCATCTTCCGGGGTAAGGCGACGGAGCTGAAATACGACTGACCCAGCGAGTCAGCCAAAAACGTCGCACCTCGCCGGGGATCATTCGGCGAGGTGGGAAAGCGGCAGCGGCCCTGGCCCCTTGATGTTGCGCAGCACCAAGTTGGTGCGCACGTCCCGCACCCCCTCGATGCGCATCAGGTCCTCGCCGATGAAGCGATTGAGCGCTTCCACGTCCGGCAGCACCGCGTGCAGCATGAAGTCATGGTCCCCCGTCAGCGCCCAGCAGGCGATCACCGGCTCCATCGCCTCGACCCTGGTGACGAACCTGTCCGGTGACTGATCACTGTGGCTGATAAGCCGAACCAGCACGAACACTTCCACCGAAAGCCCGATCTTGCGGCGATCGAGCCGGGCGCCAAAGCCCTCGATCACCCCGCTTTCCATCATGGCCTCCAGCCTGCGTGCGCAGGGCGTGGCGGAAAGCCCGACCGCGGCCGCCAACTCGGTGGTCGGCATGCGGCCCGACCTCTGAAGGCGATCGAGCATTCTGACCTCGAACCGGTCGAGGTGGATCTCCCCCGCTTTCGGTGATTTTTTGGGCTCTTTCACTCAAGCCTCCTCCTTCGCTGGTCCAGTCAGCCGGAAAACACTCCAGCAGCGGCGCTAGAATGACAAGGTGTAAGCTTGGAGGAGCGCCATCATGTCGATCAATGTCGAAACCTACGCTGCCGAATGCGCCACAGCCGGCATGCGCGGCGACTATGCCCGCTGCCGGGACGATTTCACTGTTACCCAGAACCTCGACGCCTATGATGACGAAGACCGCGCCGTCTGGAAGACGCTCGCCGATCGGCAGCGCGCCTTGACTCAGGAGCTTGCCCACCACTCCTATCTCGCCGGCCTTGAAGCGCTCGGAATCCTCGACGACATCCCGGACTTCGCCGAAGTCAGCCGCAGGCTATCCGCTGCCACCGGGTGGACGCTGGTCGCGGTGCCGGGGCTCATCCCGGCTGAGCCCTTCTTCAGGCATCTGTCCGAGCGCCGGTTTCCCGTCACGGACTGGCTCCGCAGCCGCGACGAATTGGATTACATCGTCGAGCCCGACATGTTTCACGACTTTTTCGGTCATGTGCCGATCCTGATGCAGCCGGAATTTGCCGATTTCATGCAGATGTATGGTGAAACGGCGCTGTCAGTGATGGCTGCCGGCGGCGACGAGATGATCACGCGGCTCTATTGGTACACGGCCGAGTACGGCCTGATCCAGGAAGAGGGTGGGCCGCTGAAGGCCTTCGGAGCCGGGTTGATGTCCTCGGCAACCGAGTTGCGCTTCGCGCTCGAGAGCCCGGACGCGAACCACGTTCCGATGGATATCGAAACCATCATGCGCACGGGCTACGAGATCGACAGCTTCCAGCGAGCCTATTTCGTGCTGCCGTCTTTCGAGGCCCTGCGCCAGGCCATGCGCGACGCCGACATCGCGGGGATCATCGCCAGATACGCTGGCGAAAAGGCCATCGATCCGTCGACGCTGCGCCGGTAGGTTTGGACCGACCGAAGAAGCCTCGTTACTCGGGCAGGGCGGCGAGGAAGGCCCGCACCACGCGGGCCGAATTGTCGGACGCGATCTGCATGAAGGTCGCCATCTCGTTCTCGCTCGGACCGCCACCGGCGAGGTCCGATACCGATCGAAACGCGATGAAGGGCACGTCGTTGGCGTAGGCCACATGCGCGACGGCCGCACTCTCCATATCGAGCACATTGGCCCCGAAGGTCTCGAACACATAGTCGCGGAAGGCGCCGTTATCGACAAAGGCCTGGCCCGAGACGCCGCTGCCGCCCACGCGAATGGTCGGCTGCTCGCTGAGGCAGGTGTCATCGCTGGTGCACAGTTGTAGCGTGACGGCGTTTGTGAGCTGACGCGCGGTTTCGAACAGCGCGCCATTGACCTGAAACCAGAAGTGCTCTTCCATCTCGCCACCCGCGCGCGCGACATCCACCTCGCGCGGAAAGATCATCCCGTAATTGGGAAACGGCGTCTCGATGAAGCTTGGCGGTGTGAAGCCTTCATCGGTTTCGCGCGCGAATACCGCTTCCAGATATTGCGCCCAGCGTTCCGGCACGACGACGTCGCCGATCGATTGCTGCGGATCGACACCGCCTGCAATGCCGGAGAAGACGATCTCCCTCAGGTTGAAATGATCGATCGCGATCTGTGCCGTCATCGCCGCATTGACCATGCTGACGCCGCTCAGAAACAGAACGACGCGGCGCCCTTCGATGCGCCCCGTGACGAACTCGACGCCTGCGATCTCATATTCTTCGCGCTCGATCAGCGCCTCCTGCAGCGCCAGCCACTCCGGCTCGAAGGCTGAGACGACGGCCGTGCGCGGCGCTTCGTCGAGGGGCCGGGCGTCCTGTGCGAGAGCGGCGGTCGATGGCAGCGCAGCAAGGGCCATAAGAGGAGATGTGAGGATCAGGGCAGTGCGCAGGACAGACTTCACTATGGGACGCTCCGAATTGAGAGTGTGCGGAAAGTTTGGGCGGATGATCCCAACCAAGCCCTAACGCCGCAACAGCGCAAGTCGATCCTCCAAGATCTTCCCTTCTGATTGCCAACGGCAACGACCCGGTCGCTGCTCCCAGCGCAACGGAACCTTCTACCCCGCGCAGTGCAGGCTTCGACAGTGTCGAGCGCAACTCTTGCCCCTCCCTCGCCGGCGTTCTGCTCCAGCCATCGGCTGCTGGCATGCCATTTGGAAATCGGCCGCCTGGTCGTGCACCGAGCTTCGGATAAGCGACCGATCGCCCGTCAGAGGCTCAAGCAGCCATGCTCGTCCGCTCCGCCATCACCCGGTAGGAAATTGCCTCGGCCAGGTGAATGCGGCCGACTGCCGGCTTGCCATCGAGATCGGCCAGCGTGCGCGCGACCTTCAAGATCCGGTGGTAGGCGCGTGCCGAAAAGGCCATGCGTTCGGCCGCCTCCGACAGAAGCGCGCGCCCCGCGCTGTCGATCGCCGCGACGGTTTCCACCAGTGCTGTCGGACATTGTGCGTTGGCAGTCACGCCGGTAACGCCAAGTTCGCCGTAGCGATGGCGCTGCAGGTCACGCGCCCGTGCCACCCGCTCCGCAACGGTCGCGCTCGTCTCCGCGACGGTCGGGCGGATGAGATCGGCGGCTGATACGGCGGGCACGTCGATGCGGATATCGATCCTGTCCATCAGCGGGCCGGAAATCCGCGCCTGATAGTCGCCCGCGCAACGCGGACCGCGCGCGCAAACGTGGCCAGGTTCACCGGCCATGCCGCAGCGACACGGGTTCATCGCCGCCACGAGCTGAATGCGGGCCGGATAGCTGATCCGGTGGTTCGCCCGGGCGATCACGCACTGGCCCGTTTCCAATGGCTGGCGCAGACTGTCGAGCACCTGCGGCGTGAATTCCGGAAACTCGTCGAGAAACAGCACGCCATGATGGGCAAGCGACATCTCGCCCGGCCGCGCCTTGAACCCGCCGCCGACCATCGCCGCCATGGACGCCGAGTGATGCGGTGCGCGAAACGGCCGACGATCCGAAAGCTTGCCACCGGCGAGCTTCCCGGCAATCGAATGGACCATGGACACTTCCAGCAGTTCCGCAGGCGGCAGCGGCGGCAGGATCGAGGGCAGACGTTCCGCCAGCATCGACTTGCCGGACCCGGGAGGCCCGACCATCAAGACATTGAGGGCGATAAAATTCAAATCGGGATTTAATTAGTCCCATTATCAGGATATCGTGGCTATTTAAATTAATTCTGGTATGAGGTCTTAGAAAGGACCATTCATGCCATTTGCGTATTCATATGTGCGGATGTCGACGGACATCCAGCTGAAGGGTGACAGTCTTCGAAGGCAAAAAGAGGCGTCGGCACGCTATGCCAAGGCGCACGATCTGACGCTGATTGAGGGGTTCGATCTCGAAGACATTGGCGTTTCAGCCTTCCGGGGCAAGAACGCCACAGAGGGTGCGTTAAGTCGATTTTTGGCTGCAGTTGAAGAGGGTCGAATACCGAAGGGGTCGTATCTTCTGGTCGAGTCCCTCGATCGGATCAGCCGCGAAGACCCTACCGAAGCGACTACCCTGTTCCTCAAGATTTTGAAGGCGGGGATCAATATCGTGACCCTAGCTGATCAAAAGCTCTATCCTGCCGGCAAGGCCCAATTCACTGATCTGATCTATTCGATTGTGGTGATGGGCAGGGCGCACGAAGAGTCGCAAATGAAAAGTCTGCGAGTTGGCGCTGCCTGGGATAATAAGCGTCGACAAACCGACAAGAAGAAGTTGACGAAGCTGGCTCCGGCATGGGTTCAGCTGTCGGAAGACCGCACATCCTTCAGCCTGATTGACGAAAAAGCGGCGATCGTCCGACGCATTTTTGAAGATGCGTCTAACGGGTATGGGTCGTATTCCATTGCCAGACGTTTGAACGCTGAGCAAATCGCCTCGATCGGCGGAAGTGCCAGCTGGCATGCTTCTTACGTTACAAAGATCCTCTCAAACCGTGCCGTGATCGGCGAGTACCAGCCTCATCAAAAAATTGACGGCAAACGCATCCCCGTCGGAGAGGTTGTGAAGGGCTATTTTCCCTCAGTTGTGTCTGAGGAGCGCTTTTTGGCGGTTCAAGCTGGCAGACGTGCCCGAGATGTGGCGGGAGCCGGAAGGAAAGGCCCGCAGCTTCGAAATCTCTTCACCAATCTGGCTCAATGCGGGTATTGCGGCAGTCCTATGCACTTCATTAACAAGGGGCCCGGTCCGAAGGGGGGATTTTACCTTAGATGCAGTAAGGCCCTCCGAAAGGCTGGATGCGTCTCCTCAAGTTGGCCCTACGGGCATTTCGAAGAGGCCTTTCTGTCTTTCGTCGAGGAGCTGGATTTGAACGCCGTCTTGCAGTCGTCGACCGCGGAGAGCAAAAGACGGGCCCTCGGTGAAGAACTGGCCGCTCAAAGTGAGCAGCTTCATACGGTGCTCACCAAGCGCGATAGGTTGTTGGAGATGATGGCTGAGCCTGAATTTTCCACCGACGTTTTCAAGGAGCAGTATCGTTTGGTGGACCAACAGCGCGATGGCCTTCAACGAAGCATCGCTTCTATAGAGCAGTCCATCTCCGCGCTTGCTGAAGGTCCACGACTGACCGCCGAAGAATTGGCTCTACTCACGCGCGAGTTCGCTGCGTCCGATGATCCAAAGGTCGTTGAACGTCGCCAGCGCCTTCGTCAGTGGCTGCAGAGCACCGTCTCGAATTTGAAACTGTTTCCAGATGGCCCTGATGACCCCAACGTATCGCTGCCACCCCTTAATAAGGAAGCGAGCGCATTCGTTGAGGGATTGGTAGCTCGTGGGATCATTCAAAATGTCGAGCACCCCAGTTTCTCGGTCGAGTTCAAAAACGGGGAAAAGCGCTTTGTGGAAGTTACCCGAGGTCAGCCACAGATTCCTAGGATTAACAATAAGCTCGAGGATGGGCCGGATGGGATACTGATCAGGCAATCAATTGCCGATAAATCGGGCTCGAAAACTTTCGCCGATAAAAGAAAGCGATCGAATTAAACGTCGGTCGCTTTCCGGATGAGGTCCTAATTCTCGCGATATTGGTCAAGCCAACCTATGCCGCACCCGATTTGGATGCCTTTCGCGTCGTAGTTGGGCAGAAATCGACGAAAATCTGAATCCTTCCGCTGCTGACCCTTGGCACCAGGCGTTTCGAGCCAGACCTCGTGAGCACGCGCCAAAACGTCAGCAACAGTAGTGCTGGGAATGACCCAACATTTTGGCTGGTCCAGAAGCGTTTTGCCGAAGTCTATAAACGCGTAAAACAGTCCAACGGCTTTGATCGATTCATGCTTGGAGCGCATATGCCATCCGCCATCCGAACCGATATCACGACGAGCCTTGACTTGAATTGCACATAGTCTTTCCCCGATCGTGTCTGTGACTACTATGTCAGCGTTGGGTACGCCAACCGGAGCAAGAGGTTCAATCTTAGGAGCTGACACATCACATAGTGCTCGCCGGCTGCACCCAAAATCGATGAATCGGAAGTGGCCAATATAGATTACCTCTTGGTTTCTGATCTCGGACCCACGGCCCAACGCATCATTCGACAGAAATAGCGACCGCAGCTCGCGGGTGTCGAGGTCATTGCACACGGTAGTCAGTTTCAAACTTGCCGCCGATCAAAGTAGCGCTGGACTCTGAATGCAACTTGCCGTTTCATTAGCGGCAGGGGGCATTCCATGAAAAAAATATTGGTGGGAATGTTGGCCGGCCTTTTGGTTGGGTGCGCAACGACTGAGCAGGAGTTCTACAGCAACCATTCGGCCCAAAGCTTAAGCTCGCTTTGTCGAGCTCTTCAGCAGACACCGAATCCGAAATTCAGACACGATTTGACGCTTGAGTTAGCCCGTCGTGACAGAACCCCAGAAGACTGCACCAAACGAGTTGCAACAGAAAATGTAGCTCTGGCCAGCCTGGCGGTCGTGGGTGCTGCTGTGGCCATTGGTGTTGCAGCGAACAACGGCGGCTTTGGAGGCGGAAGCAGCTACTCCACACCACGTCCATATGGAGCTGCGTGGGACCAAATCGCCAGCGGCTATGGCACTCCGATTTGGAGATGTCGAGATCGCTCAAACGGTCGCTTCATCTACGACAACTACTGCAGTCACCTAATGAAAAGCGACCATACGTGGCCCGGGCTTTGGGCGTGAAGTCATGATGTATGCCGCTGAACAGCTCGCGCATCAACTCGTCGCGAGGCGGCTGCCTTCGTCAGGGCAAATACAGTCAATCCACGAGAGCACAGGCATGCAGGGAAACATCGGATCACCTGAGGTCCACGCTTAATGGTCCAACAATCGAAGCGCATTGTACGAATGAAGTATGATCCCAGCTCACGGGACGGGGATGGCGCGGAGGAGATAAATTTTGCTGATCTGGAATTCATTCCAGCGAACGATAACGGCGGCATGTCCCGGCGCCGTAGGATCTCGTGGGGCATGTGCTTCGTCGGTGTCGGATATGGAAGCTTCTTCTGGCTATTCAGCTAAAGGGTGAGTCACTGCGGCCAACGGCTCGTACTTGAGTCTCGTGTTCGCAGGCCAGCAGCGTCAATGACCGCTAAGCACCCCAATCAGCCCTTCGCACTACAGGTTGAAGCTCCTAAAGCTTCCGATCGCCCTCGGACGGGAAAATTTAGACGGGCCTTCAAACGACGCAGAGTGACACGAGGGTCGACCATTACCTTCTAACCCCCAAGTCTGCCGAACTCTCGGGGAAGAACAGGACGGGACCAATGATCCACTGGATTGAGGAGGGCGAGAAGTTCGCCTTGATTGGGCTTCAGGTTGCGACCGACAACAGTGTGTCGGACGGGCCCATAGCTGAAGGCCTTGAGGCTTACACATCCTTGAAGTTGGACATGCCGGGCCATTGGCGGGAATGGCTGGGCACAATGCGGGTCGAGGACATTGAGGCAAGTACGCTTATCCTCGTTAGCCGCCAGAAGTCGAAGACTCCAGAAATTCTTGATGCTGAGAACCAAGCGCTCGGGCGAAAGGTCGGTAGGTGGCTAACTGCGCTGCAACTTGCGTGTCCACTGCATTCTCACGAAGACCCCATTAAGGCTAGCGGCTGCTTGGTTGGTGGCAATCTTGACGTCCGCGAAGTGGGTACACTTAACCGTTTCCATGACAGCCTAATTGATCTTCGCGCTGAGGTTTCGGTGGAACATCTAGTGGATGCAGCCAGTATAGTCAGGGTGTTCGAACGCCTGATGAAGAACCCCAGCCCGCACCTTTGGAGGCTCATGAGGTGCCTTGATATCTTCCAGCAGGCAAGAACCCTTTCTGACCCCATGGACCGCATCCATCAATTCGTCCGATGTATCGAGGGCCTGCTAGCTACCACAGCCGGAAATTCGCGCCGCCTCTTTAAGAGCAGAACCGAGCTGTTTGTTGGGCCGGGTCACCACGAGGAGATGGGTGCGATTTTTGACATAAGAAGCGCGGTTGAGCATCTGCACGAGGATGAAAGCTTAGCCGAATTCGACCGAGCCAAACGCCTGGAGATTTCCAAGATGGAAGCGATGATCTCTGAATTGGCCCGCTACGTCCTCCATCGGATTTTTTCAGTGCCAGAACTGGCATTGCGGCTTGGCAGCAAGAAACGGCTGAATGATTTTTGGGCTCTCGATGAGATCAAGCGCAAAGCTATTTGGGGCGCCCCGTGCAACCTGACGTCAGCGCTCGAAGAATTTCGGGAAGACTGGATCAGCAATCGCGAATTAGGTGCGCATGAGGCTTAGCGACGGAGTTCTGGAACCCTCCCCGATACGCATGCGGGTCTTAAACTTCTCCCTGAGGCTCGTCGCACCGACGAATTTGATGCGATTAAATTGCTGAACAACCCGGAGCATGGATCACATGGATCGTGACGACCTCGTGTTCGGTGACGACGCGCCGAAGGACAATCCCTGGCAGGATGATCGGCTCGGTTTCGCGCCCTTCGCCAAGCGCATCTTCAATGTCGTCGTTCACATGAGAGCGCCGAACGGCTACGTCATTGGCCTTCATGGAAAGTGGGGTAGTGGTAAATCGACAGTCCTCAACTTCGTCGATCACTATCTGCGAAAGCACAATGAGGAGGCTGAGGTCGAAGTGGATAGGGTGACCCACATAGACTTTCGGCCTTGGAATGTCTCCGGACACCAAGATCTGATCGTAGCTTTTTTCAAGGTCCTGTCAGAAGACTTGGGACCTAAAGACAGTTGGTGGCGGCGGAAGTTCAAGGGCGTGCTCCGCTTCTTCGGCGGCACGACGGACGGGCTGGTAGACGCCGCTGCAACCGTCGCCCTGACGGTTGACCCCAGTGGAGTAGCGGCCGGCTTCGCTGGCAATCTCGCGAAGAAGTCAGTCAACAGCCTGCTAGATCGCTTCCTCGAAGACCCTTCGCTTCAGACGGCTTACAGCCACTTGCGTGAGCAGCTCAAGAACAGCGGGCGGCGTTTTCTTATCACCATTGACGATATCGACCGTTTGCAGCCCAATGAAGTCCGCGACATCATGCAGATGGTCAAGACAGTCGGCCGCCTACCCAACGTCATCTACCTATTGGCATACGACCGGGAAATTGTTTGGGAAGCATTAGACGGAACGCTGGAAGCCAAAGGCCCTCGGTATGCCGAGAAGATCGTGCAGCAAGAATTAGAGCTACCTTTGCCTTCCAGGAACGCGCTCTTCAGCATCCTCGATAACGAGATACAATTTCTGACCGGGAACACCGAGGACCGTAGCCGGTGGCAATGGATCGTTCGCGAAGGTGTTCACCGGTGGGTGCAACACCCCCGTGACGTGCTTCGTCTTTCCAACGCGGTAAAGTTCGCTTGGCCCGCACTTGCCGGTGAGTTCGACGCACAGGACCTGCTCGTCATCGAAGGGCTGCGATTATTCGATCCAATTGCATTCGATTGGATTCGTACAAACCGTGACTTCCTATTCAATGAGGGGCGATTTCTGATGAGCCGAGAAGAGGACCGAGCGTCAGTGGTCGCGGCGTTTAAAAAGAGACTGCCCGAGGAGGCGATCGATCCAGTCATGCGCTTGCTCTCGTTGCTATTTCCCTCCCATGGAAAGTTTTTTGAACGACATCACGTCGACAATGAAACGTACGTGGAAGCACACAACCGGCGTGGTCTGTCCAACCGAGCAATGTTCGACACGTACTTCGCTCTGCATCTTAGCCCGGACGCTCTTCCAGCGGCCACGTTGACGGAGGTGTTTTCCTCTGAGGATCCGGATGTCGTTTTTCACCTGATCCGACCATATGTCGACCGTCACACAACAAGGGGTAGACGGATGATCGGCGAGGTCCTTGGGGACTTTCGCTCCAAACTAAACGGTAAGAAGCCGCCGGTGCCGAAGCCAGCGTTACTCGACGCACTGTTTCGGGTAGGCGAAACGATCCACGCCATTCCGTGGAGTGGCAGCTTTGGCATGCTGGAGGGGCCCGGACAACTCCAATACCTCATCCGGGACATTCTCAAGGCTTGGGGGGCCGAAGAGGCTGGGCTAAGGCTGGTCGAAGCCTTTAAAAGTCATGGCGCGGCCATTGATGCCATCATCTACTACCAGCGCGGTCGTGAACTCGATGTCTTCCCGAACGGGGGCAATCCTCAGCCGGTGATTTCGAGGGAAACCTTCGAAGAGTTGGGAACGATTCTAGTCCAAAAAATAAGAGACTCCGCAGCTACCGGCGGCTTGGCAAGTGCCCTTGAGCTGTTTTGGATCGAGCGAGCGTGGGTGCATTTAACTGGACCAGATGAGGCCAAGGCATGGATAGCGGAAAATATTGAAAGCGGAGGCTTCGACTTCTACTCGAAGGTCGTGATGCGCCTGTCCAACGCCAGCTCTTCCGAACGTGGTATCGTTTACGTTCTCAGGGAAGCTCCTGATCCGGCGCTCTTTGATCTCGATCAATTGATCGAAATCGGGCAGCAGCTTCTTTCGGGCCGTCTCTCGGATGAACAGCGCCATCTTATTCAGCCATTTGTCGATGAGTTGGTTCGTGTGAAGGCAGGACATGCCCTTCGCTCTGTGGCTGAAGCTATTCTAGAGGATGAAGAAGATGATTAGGTTCGACGTTTTCGCCCACCGCTGCCACTCGTCTGGTGTGGGCGGCGTACATTCGCATCCAGGGTGCCTGTCCGCTTTTGACACCTAATCCGCCCTAGAAAATCTTTCGCCAGCGCTATTGGGTGGCGCTGACGTCAAGGTCTATTTCGATGTTCTTAGCCAGCGTTGAACGGCATCTTGTGACGGATGATGGTAGATTGTCTTCCCGATCCCCGACGTGGCGCCGATGGGCGTTGAAAAAATGGCGGGCTTAGCGAGTTATATGTGGAAAGTGATGTTGAGGTTGCACCTTAAATTCCAAAACAGGATCGATAGTAGCGCAGAACCAGAGCGGCTAGGATCTCAAAGTTAAGTGCGTTTAGCTCGGCGATTAATTTAGCTTGGTCTAATAAATCTGATGTAGTGTAAGGCCCAGTCGCGTTAGATAGTTTTTCACCGACTGCGGATGAGGTTGGCGATGATAAACGGTCGACCATCCCGATTGTCTCAGCTGATACGCCGCCTCTGACAATGAAGCAGCCGGTGGCAGCGACTTCAAAAGCTGAACCATTTCCTTCGCTTTTGCATCGGCGCTGGTCTTGTTCTCTGCAGCACGGGCTTTTCCGGTAGAACCCAGTTTCACGCCGCGTTGCTTTGCTGCCTGCAGAGCTGCCCGCGTCCGTATCGAAATCATTCGTCGTTCTTCTTGAGCGAGGGCTGCGAATATGTGCAGCTGAAATTCAGACGCGTGCGGCATCTCGGCGATAACAAGCGGAACCCCCTTGTCCATCATGCCCGCGATAAAGCTGACCCGCCGGGAAAATCTGTCTAGCCGCGCAATCAACAGCGAAGCCCTTCGGCTGCGGACGAGCTTAATCGCCTGCTGAAGACCGGTTCGCTCATCCTTCCTACCGGACTCGATATCGACGAATGCTCCGATCAGCGCTCCATGCTGCTCAGCAAATCGCTCAACCGATTCCCGCTGGGCTTCAAGACCGAGCCCTGATCGGCCCTGCCTTTTCGTTGAGACGCGGTAATAGGCTACAAATTCTTTCAAACATGAATGCTGGTCCATGTTTGAAGAGGTCCACTCTATCCGACGAGAGGACAACAGCAGCGGCTGTCATTCAGCATTCGTTTGAAAAGGCTGACTGCGAAGTTGTTTGCATGACAGGTATGTGGTGGCCAGCCGCTTGTCCGCTTTTATGAAGGACTTAGGAGAAGGCGGACGTTGTGTGTCGGGCACAGTTAGGGGCTGCTGACGTGCTCCCCTGAGATGTTCCTGCTTTTGGGTTACCGCAATACAATTTTCAGGGATGCAGCGCTTTCCTCATTCGGCTTCGATGGTTGGAGCAATGACCCTTCTGCAATTGCCAATATGGCTGACGAGGCTAGCGATGACCCAGTTTCGACCAAATGTTGCCGACGCAAATGAAGCGCCTTTTGGACAGCTCGATCCGGCTGTAGAACTACACCGAGTCTGGGTGAAGGCCCATGATCGCCTGTATCAGCTGAAGGTGACAGAAGCTGTTTCGATTGCTGGCGTTGGAGCCAAGTTAGAGGCCATTTGCCGATGGGGCGAGGCTTGGAAGGAGTTCCCACTGATTTTCCGTGGCCGCATATTCGATCGGCTCTTGCTGATCTGACCAGGCTTTATCAGCAAGCCGATCCAAAATAGCCTGTCCCGGCCGGCCACCGCATCCATCCCCTTTTCCAGAAGGATAAGCTTCGCGGACCCCAAAAAACCAAAATCCGTAAATGTTCTATATGGGTGAGGAGAGCAAACATTTACGGATTTTCGCTTGAGGAGACTTCGACGGAAGTCAGCTTTCTTGATGCGATTGAAGACCCATCATACGGCCCTGTCGTTCGTTGGCATCAAGGAAGATGGCTTGCGATGAAGAGTTCCGTTTCAAGCTCAGGATAGATCTCCTTCAACCTTTCCAACGACTGTCTTACTGCCTCGGTGTCCGGCGTCTGATTGGGCTTGAAAGACGTGCGTGCGTTGTCAACGTCCCTGACGAGGCAAGGGATGCCGCATTCATTCAAAACCCGAACGAATTCATTGTGCGTGATCTTCGTGGGCGACTTCGCCTTGACAACGTCAAAGCCTGCTCGGTTTTGCTTGAAAGCTTGAGACAACTGCTTTCTCAGCCTTTTGATGTCCCCATCTTTCGTCGCAATATATGTCAGATCACCGCTCGCTTTACCGGTCTTGCGAAACTGTTCAAACTGGTCGTAATCTTCGACTGTTTTCATCGACTGCGGTTTCCGTTTGAACCAGCTAGTCCAATCCTGTCTAATCGCCTGAAATTCCTCGACGGTCTCCCAAGGTTCAGTCTGGAAAGACAGATGCGTGTAGCTTGAACCGCCGAATTCGACCGTTCTGTCCTCTGGATGAACCGGCTTTCGTTTGAAATCGAATTCCATCGACAAGCGCTTTTCGACCTCACGGGAAACGAAATCGGCTTTGAAAGCGATGATGTCCTTTAGGCTGATGCCTGTTGTATATTTCTGAACTTGGTCGGGTCGACGATCAAAAAATAGTCGGACCACGCGCTCGTTTTCTTCCTCAGGTGTCTGGTCAACGCCCGATTTGATCCCTCCTTTTTGAATAACGATGTCGCCTGCTTTGCCGGACTTGAGAGTTGCTGATCCGCGGGTTCTCCAGCCAAGCGGTTGCCGGATCTCGTGCTTCACCTCAAGTGGTTCCGAAGTTTGCCCCAAGAGCTCGTCTCTAACCGCCGCAAACCGTTTGATGAGCGGCTTGTTTGCGATCGCGATGATGTCTTCATCGCTGGCATTGCTAAGAAAACCGTCCGTGGTGACACTGAATACCTGAACATTTTCGGGCAATCCGTTCATGATCTCACCCAAAAGAGCTCGGGTATAGGATGTAATGAACGATGCAAAGAATGGCTGCGTCAGCCGGCTTCGAGGCAGTTCCGCCATGTCGTCTGCCCTAAGGTCATAGACGCGTTTCTTTCGAAGGCCTTGCGCCGTTTTCCCGTAGGTGCTGTTGCCGACCTCTTTCCAGAACAGGTTTTCAAACGTGCCTTTGCCGAAATCTTTACGACGCCCGATGCAGTCGGCGATGAACGTCCCAAACACGTCCCGATCACGATCTTGAGGCACATAGACCGTGTGATTGGCGATGAGCTTTGCACCGAGATCTCGTGCGATGACGATTTCGGGAGCCGCACAGTTGGACCGTCCTTTTCGTGGGAAGATGATGCCGCTTTCCGTTCGAACGGGTAAGGTTGGATACCTCACGTTCTCGGGAAACTCGAATTCAACTGAAGCGAATCCAAGATCGTCGAGTTGGAAGCTTTCTATCGGATAATTAGTCTCTAACCGCTCCCAATCAGGTTTCCCGATCATGGCCATCACAGATGGATAGGCTGAACTGAGATCGAAGTCCCGCCAATGAGACTCATCAGCTATTCCGAAAATGAACTGCTCGTTGCGTCCTCCGTGATACGACTCCGTGATAAAGCTCTCGTGAAAATAGAGCTGTTCAATCGGGATAACTTCCCGCTTGGTTTGGTATCGCTCCGTCCGCATGTTGTAGACCGTGTGCGTCGTGTTCTCGACGCCGAGGATTTCCTCGCTGCTGAGATCGCTTTCCTCCCAGCTTTTGATGAGTAGTTGGGTCCCGAAACTGGTCAATGTGACGGGTATGGAGAAATCGTCGAAAAGCTTCTCCCACTGCTTCAAAACCTTAAAAGCATAGGCGACGCAGACCTCCGCATCCCGCAAGGCGTAGCTTTCGAACTCAGGCCATGAAGCTTGACGAAACTGCTTCATGTTTTCTTTTATCGTTCGCTCAGCACGGGGGGTGTCGGCGAGCTTGATCTTCGAAAGGCCGACAATCTCGCCTATGTCGTTTAGGGACTTGGCGTTGGCCGGGGCGAGCAAGATGGTGTCTCGTAACTTTACCTGGAAGCTCCCAACTTCCGATCCGTCGTTCGTCACAACGTCCATAGGCATGTAATTCTCGATCGACACAAACGTGTTTCGGACATTGCTGTAAAACGTTCTCGAGTCCTCGACGAACCCATCGAACATTGGCACGTCGGCGCGCGTAAAGTGCCCTATTAGATAAACATTCTCTCCTATTTGTTGGTCTGGGTATTCCTTCAAAAACTTCCCTATCGCAGCGCCAATCAGGTCACGAAGTGGCCAGCGTTCCGACGGATCGGGTATAATAATGCCAACGGTTTCGCGAAATTCATCACTGCCTTTTGACACATAACGGACGCAAAATTGGTAAGAGAGCAATTCGTTCTGGGCGCCCTCAGCGGACGCCTTGGTGTTTCCTATTGCCGAAATCGACTGATACTCTGTGTCGAAACCTATAAGCAGGCAGTCCGTCTTTGACTTCTTGCGACTTCTCTTTTTTACGCCTTTGAACGCGTTCGGTCGGATCGAAACTTCGACGATGTCTGCCGGATTCAACGATTGCCGGTAGCGGAACGTGTTTCGGGTGGATTTTTCCAAAGGGTTGGGTCCGGTCGTCTGTTCTGCTGATCGTGGTGAGCATAACCAAGGTTTTCCGTAAGCTATGCCAACTTTTAATGATCTAATGGATTGATCTCACCTCTGCCTCGCTTTTGGCTGAAACTTGTATCTGATCGCAGCAATGTTAATTGGTTCTCATCACTAAGATCACGCCGTAAACGTAAATCCATCTTTGGTCTCCAGTCCGTCGAACATGTGGTTCATGATGGCATGCGCTAAGTCAGGATCGGGAGAGCGGTCGGCAGCCGCGTTTATGATGATGTCCAATTCATCTCGCCTGGCGAAGGGTATGAAGATTTCGCCGAAGTGACGTATCCCTTGCCGCATCGCTTGCCCCACCGGCTCCTCGGTCCAGCGTTTTAGCTTATCGTCGAGCGACGGCTGCGATGTTTCGGTGTAAACGGTCGCTAGGTCTGCTTTGTCTATATCGATCTCGCGTCTATGGCTCGCCACAGCCTTCATCATCTCGACCAGCGTTTTAATGATCTTCTCGTTTTGTCCTGGCATTAGCACTTTCAATCTCCCGCTTACGAAGCTCATTCTCACAGCCGTATTTGCCGATAAAGCAAGCTCTGTGCTTCCTCCATCCAGATATCTGTGTGGGCCATCGTTTCGACGATCGCTGGCTGGTCATCTGCCTCTATCGCTCAGGCTGTAGGTTTCGGCTCGTTTGATTCTTCGTCTTCAATGGGGGGTACCTGTCGGATCGCCCTTATATTGCGAAGCCAGGGACGCGTTCATTCAGAAGGCTGCTACGCTTGTCGCCGATTTCACCGTCGAAACCATTCCGCGCGCAGGCGGTGATCGGGCCGACCCAACGTCGCCGAGCGATAATGTGACGCCACTGAAGAAGCCCTAGTCCTCCGACAACTAAATAAAGGGCCACATGCGCCGTCGAGGAGTATCCAGATGGTTGGAATGGGCGTGATTTGTGAAAATTCTGCTCCTGTTCGATTTTTGAGCAGGAGTGTTTTGCATGTCTTGAAAAGATCGAAAGTATCGAAACCAATTGAAAGTGATTAACAGAAAATGAGGATGTGCCGATGTCAGTGACATGGCGAAGCCATTCTCACGCAGTGAGAATGTTAAATGTTACATGAAGCTTATACAGATTTTGCACTGGGCAAAATTGGATCATATGCCCGTTTATACAGCTCTAAAGAAACCAAAGAGCTATTGAGAGAGAATGGTTATTTTATAACCATGATGATGGACCGTGAGAAGGTTTCAAGTGGCTCTCATAGAGCTGAAGCAGGGGTAAAAGCATGGATAGGATTTGATAGGTTCTATAAATGGACCTGTCGAACGATGTTAGGGTCTGGGTTCAACCACGTGAACAAGCGTGATCAGCAGCCGCTGGTGCTCGTTTTTTTGGATGTTGAAGGAACTGCTGATGGACGGTTCCAGGATCAGGTTCAAGGGATCCATTTCCATTCGATTTGGATCGTTCCAGACCATTTGAAGGAGCAGTTTGACGAGTGGATCATGTCGCCAGAGACACGGAACCAAGCTCGTCATAAATTCGCAATCAAGAATATGGATGTAAAACGAGTGGACGGAACGCCGCGGAAGGTTCTGTCTTATGCAGGCAAGTTTATGAAATCCGATCGTTTGATTTCACCAGTGTCGAAACTGTTCGACGTTTATCCAAAGGGACTGGCCGGGATTGATGACGGACCAATGAAGGGGGTGTGATCCGTCATCACACGTTAGTTCAGCGAGAAGTCGTCGAACGTGAGCTGTCTTACGACGACGTCTGCACGATAACGTTCAGCAAGCCCAATCAGTGCGATCGAGACATGATCTTCAGTGAAGCCGTTGGATCGAGCTTGAGTGACAGCCTGGTCGATCAGAGGACCAAGAACCCCAACGCATCGTATGACCTCGATCCGGTGGTCCTCTGACATCAATTGATCATCCATAGAGCTTCATCGCGCTCATGCCGATCCATCGGAGCTTGATGATCGCTCGGCAAAATTCGCTCTGATCGATGAGGCCAGTTCCGCAAGCTGATCATCAAAAGCACCGGTAACATTGGCAGCCTCAACACGCTCCAGTGCCACGATGACCGCATCAAGGTCGTCACAGAGGATCGCTCGCTTGCCTTTGGCCAGTTCGAGCGTGTGGCGGCCGTATTTGATCGTCAGGACGATTTTTCCGTCCTCATTCTTCCACCACCACAATCCTCTTGGCTTGCCGCCCTTGGCAGCTTGGTTCGTCCGTTCGATCTGCTTGTTGATGTTCTCGTGAAGCCGATCACGACGTTTCTGCTGCTCTGTGCGATTGGGCTTGTCGATCAGTTCAACCAATTTCATGCCAGTTAGTGCCATTTGCGCCTCCATTGGATGAGATGGGCATCCTTCGGATCGGCAGGATCGGCAACGGAACCGGAGAAGCAGCATCGGCATCCCGCGCATTCGTTGAAGCATCAACAAAGATGGATCGTTAATGGGACTGCCTTGAGCACTGGCTTGAAACGCTTGATCTCGAACCCCCAACTGTAAAACCTCATTGGTGGTAAAGCCAAAAAACAAGCCCTTCATCATAGCGGCTAATAGAGCAGCAGCTTAAATGCAAATGCTGCCAATGACTTTGGAAAAATATCTTTGCCCGAGTCGCAACGTGCGACAGCGAATGCTGCCGACGCCAGCTTCATGAAGCTAGGGCAGGCGCCAACTAGTTGGGGGTCAGATGCCCGCGATGGGGCACACTCGAAAATATCGCAGCAAATGGCGTTTCAGTTGGTCCATTCTCACAAGTTGGATATGCCGGTGACCTGAGACCCTGAACTTCCTCCAGATTTAGGTAGAGTCCGTCGATCACTTGCTCCGGTCCCATTCTCTGGACCGCCGGAAGGTAGAGTTTTCCGGCATTTTCACGATGGCGGGCTGGTGGCGCCATCGGGATTGAGCAACGAGATCGGCACCTTGTGCCCGATCGCCCCATGTGGGCGCACCTCGTTGTAGTATCTGCGCCAATCCTCCATCTTTTCGGCCGCGTCGGCAAGCGTCAGGAACCAGTGGGCGTTCAGGCACTCCGCCCGGAAGCGGCCGTTGAAGGCTTCGATGGAGGCGTTGTCGGTCGGTTTTCCCGGCCGGCTGAAGTCGAGCGTCACACCTTTCGCATAGGCCCACAGGTCGAGGTCGCGGGAGACGAACTCGGAGCCCTGGTCGACGCGGATCGTCTTCGGATAACCCACTATCGGACAGACCTGCTCCAATGCCCGGACCACGTCCTCGGCCCGGTAGCTGAACCGGGGATCGAGCACGGGCACGTAGCGGGTAAACGTGTCGACGACCGTCAGCACGCGGATCTTCTTGCCCGTCGCGAGCTGATCATGAACGAAGTCCATGGCCCAGACATCGTTCGGACCTACTGCCTCCTGGCGGTCATCCCGCAGCTTTGCCTTCACACGCCGCTTCGGCGTCTTGTTCCTGAGCTGAAGGTCCAAGTCCCTGTAAATGCGATAGGTTCGCTTCACGTTGACGTCCCATCCCTCACGCTTCAGCAGGACGTGCACACGCCGGTAGCCGTAGCGGACACGCGTCGCACAGATGTCCTTGATCCGAGCTTCGATGCCGGCCTGATCGCGGCGGCGGGACTTGTAATGATAGCTCGACGTGTCGAACTCCAGAACCCGACAGGCCCGCCTGATCGACACGTTCCACTCACCACACGTCTGCGCCACCAGCTCGCGTTTGCGACCAGGCCTCACAGTTTTCGGCGGATCACGTCCTGCAGCATCTCCTTGTCGAGCGACAGGTCGGCCACCAGCTTCCGTAGCTTGCCGTTCTCGTCCTCAAGCTGCTTCAGCCGCTTCATCTCCGTCGGCAGCAGCCCGTCATACTTTTTCTTCCAATTGAAGTAGGTCGCCTGGCTGATCCCCGCCCGGCGACAGATCTCAGCCACCGGAATCCCGTCGGCTCCCTGCTTCAAAATGAACGCCTTCTGCGCGTCCGAGAACTTCGATGCCTTCATCGTCTTCCGCTCCTCCCAGCCAAGGGATGCTAGCGCGGAAAACTCCAGTTTCGAACGATCCAGTTTTCAGGGGTCAGAGCAATAGGTCGCGTAAAGCCATGAGAGCGACTGACAGCGGCGAGCAGTTGACGAATTTAGGCTGCGGTCAGCAAAAGCTATCTGCTCCGCGTGATATCGACCGTGCGAGCGATCGCGCGCTTTGTTGCCTTTGATCGTCCCGTTTCAGCTGGTGAGCAACCAACGAACTCATTGATCATTGCGAATCCAAGATGGTTGGTGGGCTGAAGCTGAGCCGCCGCAGGCGTTGGGATGATAGCTCTTGCCTCACATCATCTCAACGGAATGTGGCAGCGCGGCTCGCTAGTCGTGCCGGGTATTCTGATCGCGTTCATCGTTGCGGCAGCTGCGCTGTTTTTGAGTGAGCACTACGGCGGACCGGCCATGCTGTTCGCCCTCCTCCTCGGAATGGCACTGCATTTTCTGTCAACACATGAGCGTAGCAACCCAGGTATTGAGTTCACCGCACGGCGTCTCTTAAGGGTCGGCGTGGCGCTCCTCGGCGCTCGCATCACCCTTGATCAAATCTTCGCCCTTGGAGCTGGTCCCCTTGTTCTCGTTGCCGCTTGCATGACGCTGACGATCTTAGCCGGACTGGCATTTGCCCGACTTTTCGGTCGTGACTGGACATTTGGTATACTTACAGGGGGAGCCGTCGCAATCTGTGGCGCCTCTGCAGCACTTGCTATATCAGCAGTGCTGCCTCGCCGATCTGGTCACGAGCAGAATACCCTTTTCACGGTCGTCGCCGTCACGAGCCTGTCGACCATTGCGATGATCGCATATCCCATCCTCTTCTCGGCCCTGGGATTTGATGACACTCAAATTGGTATTCTCATTGGTGCAACCATTCATGACGTTGCACAGGTAGTTGGCGCGGGTTACGCGGTCTCTGACACCGCTGGTGACATCGCAACGTATGTGAAGCTACTGCGGGTTGCGCTGCTGCCTGTGATTGTTATCGGCCTCTCTCTCCTAGCCATGCCAAAGGGCGATCGTGGTGCGGCTCCATGGCCGATGTTCGCATTGGCGTTTGTGGTTATCCTTTTGCTTAACAGCGTTGGGTTGATCCCACCGCTTCTTCGCGATCTACTCAACGAAGCATCGCAATGGTTCTTGATGGCTGCAATTGCGGCGCTCGGAATCAAAACGTCTTTGCAGGCCCTGTTATCATTGGGACACGGGCATCTTGCCGTCGTTTTCTTCGAGACGCTGCTGCTCGTAGGGCTGGCTATGACACTGATTTTGCTCCTGTGACGTGTCTCAGGCAGGGAACAGATGCGAGACTTTCCATGCACATGCACGTAGAACACGAGCACCGCTGACCGTCATCAAGGGTGTGCACCCAAGCTAAACAGCACCAGCTATTCGAGCACGTTGCAGCAGTTGGTTATTCGCTTTTCTCGACATTAGTTGAAAAGTCCAGGCTGCTACTCCTTAGCCGTTACCGACGACACATAATGAGCGACGGCGTCGACCTCCTCGTCGGACAAAACCTTGTTGGGCTGCATTGGGCCGATACCATCGACGACCGCCTTCTTCACACGGTCATAGTCGGGTCTAAGTTGATCCAAGACGGGGCCAATCTCGCCGGATGCGTCGGCATCCGCCAGCGTGTGGCAGAGTGCGCATTGCGGCTGGGCGATTTCGGTGAAGACCTGACGACCAAGGTCCATGCGCGCCTGTTCGCCTAAGTCTTCGGCTGCAGCGGGCAAAGTGGCGATCATGACAAGCAGAAGGGATACGGCAAAGCGCATTGGCGAGGCTCCAGATGGAAGAGGGGCCCGCCTTCCGGTGGAGGAAGGCGGGATGCAGTTTAGCTGACCATGATCTCGACACCGTGTGCCCGCCAACCATTGTGGTTGTAGCCAGGTTCGTTGGGCTCGACGTCCTCGGGTTGGACATTGCCTTCGCTGTCCGTGGCGCGGCTGGTGATTACATGGCTCCCGGCAGGCAGATCGGCCGCGAGCGCAAACGTTCGCCAAGCATAACGACCCATATCAGGCCCAATGAACTCGGCCGCCTGCCAGGTCGCACCGCCATCGACGGACACCTCCACCGATTCCACGGCATTGATGCCGCCGAAAGCCACACCAGTAACTTGCACCGTTCCCGCACTCGCAGTCTCGAGTGGGCTGGTGATAAACGATTTAACGTTCATCTGCCAGACTGAAGGATGTTCGGGGCCGCCTTCCTCACCAACGGGCTGGAGGCGATAGCGGGTGCGCTGGATCGCGGCCTGTGTCTCCTCGGCCGTCAAAGACACGGTCTTGACGTACTTTACGTTATTGACGCCGGTGAAGCCAGGAACGATCATCCGTAGCGGGCCGCCATGGGCGAGCGAGATAGGTTCGCCGTTCAAATCCCAGGCGAGCATGACGGTATCGATGACGTCGATCGGGACCGAGCGCTCGACCATGACGTCATTAGCGTCTAGGCCCTCGGGAATGGTCTCACCACCAGTTCCTGTGATGAAGTTGGCACCATCTGCAGGGCCACCGAGAGCATCAACGACAGCACGCAGTGGTACGCCTGTCCACATTACATTACCTGCAGCGCCAACCTGCCATGGCGTCCCACTGGGCGCGTGCTCGAAGTACCCGCGGCCATTGCCGGAGCATTGCAGGACCATGGTTACCGTATCGATGCCTAAGGTTTTCAATTCACCGACAGTCAGCGTGCGAGGCTCCGCGACGCCTTCGATAGAAACCTCCCAAGCGTCCCTATCGTCGAGGATCGATTCATCGGGCGGACTGACATTATTGCGGATATAGAGCTTGTCCTCTGGCGTTAAAATGCTCGTGCCGAACGCATCGCGACGGGTCTCCAGCGTGTTGTTGCTGTGGACGATCATCGCCTCCGGATCTTTCCAATCCACGTAGTCTGGCAGAGGATTGTCTTCCTGCGCGTTTACCCGCACTCCGGACGCCAGAAGCCCGGTGGCTGCTACCGTTCCCGCCATCAGGTAGCGACGCTTGAGATCGATTGTTTCGGTCATAATTTCCTCCCTCTGGGGCGACCGGAGCACTTGGCTCGCCGCCGTCACGTCAACCTTAAGCCGACGACAAAAGAGAAGACGATCCGGTGTCGCGGAAAATTCCCTGACCCGGAGATATTTCTCAGCCGAGGCAGGGTTGGCGAGCAGAACTCACGGAAGCGATGAGCTCTTCGATGGGAGGCGGAGCATCAAGCTGGCTGATCTCGCGCAAAGCGCCGGCAATGGTTGCGAAGCGTATCGGGTCCATGTCGCGTGCCACCACGACGAAGGCCAAGCTACCGTCCGTCCAACGCGCGAGGAGGAGGGCGCCCTCGTGGCTGATATCCATGCGATCCGGGTCAGCTGATTGGGTGGCCTCGCTCTCAAAAAGGCTCAGGCGACAGCCACGCTCACCGATGAAACGACTGTGCACGGCCTCATTTCCATCAATGAGCGATGTCCGGTCCTTAAGGACAAGACGCAAGCCCGCTGCGCCCAGCAACCGGTCGAGCGGGACCGCAGTGACTGCTTCCAAGGGCATCGTAGTGTGACTACTCTCAAGCCAGCGGTCGTGAATGGCTACCGCTGGCGCTAGCTCTTCTGCAAGCCGAGGCAGGTCACTGGATTGAGTGAAGACGGTAAGGCCGCCGACCAGCAGGATCGCTACGCTGGCCGCAGTCGCAATGCGGTAGAGGGGGCTCCATTTGGCCTTGCGCTGTCGTGCGGTTGCCGTTGGCAGATGGATGAATTCCGGCATGCTGTCTGCGACCGAGGCTCGAAGGTTCTGCAATCGCGCAATAGCTGATGCAATTGCGGGATTTGCAGCTGCGGCCTCGGCAACGCGCGCCGCGGTGGCCGCGTCCAGCTCACCGTCCACATAGGCGCTCAGCATCTCGAACTGAATTGCGTCCTTGCTCATGAAGAGCGTCTTCCCGTGGTTGCTGGATGCATCGCGACGTTGTCGTCGGCCAGCAGCACGCACAGCGCTTGGCGGGCACGGCTAACCCGGCTCATCACCGTTCCACGCGGCACACCTATCATGTCCGCTGCTTCACTATAGCTGAATCCGCCGACATCGACGATTGTCAAGACTTCACGATGATGAACGCTGAGCCTTTTGAAAGCTTGACGGACCGCAAGTTGGTTGACGATCACCGTTTCTAGGGAAACCGGCACGAAGGCGGATGCGAGCGTCTCCTCTTCGAGCGGTTCGATCTCGGGCTGCCGGCATTCGGCGCGCAGCTGGTCGATCCAGTGGTTGCGCATAATGGTGAACATCCAGGCCCGGAATTGTCTCTCGCCATTTGGAGCCGTCGGACTGGCGACCGCGCGCATAACCGTGTCCTGGTATAGGTCGGCAGCACCGTCCAGATCTCGAGCCAGCGCATGCGCATAGCCGTAGAGACGCCGTGCGATCGGACGCAAGCGGTCATCAAAGCTCTGCCGAGAACGTTGCATGGTCATCGTCACGTCTAATCGTAGCGGAGGATATGCCATGATCGTTTGGCGATGACCAGCAGAAGGGACACCAAGAATGGTATGCCGGTTACTCCAATGGCGAGAAGTGCTCGCTATAACGCCCCCATGCTCACAAGCCAGTGGCAAGCCTGACGGCAATCGGCCGGAGTTTTTGGCGTTTACGGCTGCAACTGGGCGGTTCGCGGTTCTTCACGGGCGTTATTCGAAGAAGGGGCGGGACGATATCGGAGAGACGACTATGGTCCAGAGTCGCTGAACGAACGGTAAGTTCGGTCGGCTCCGAAAAGGCCGGAACGACAAAAAAGGGCAGTTCACTTCTGCGCGCATTTTGCGGCAGTTTGCCTTTCGACACCAACTGTCAAAGATTGTGCCGACGCCTTAGGTCTTCGATGATCGCAAGGAGAGTCACTTCCTGCCGCCTAAAGAATTCTGTCACCAAAGTGGGAAGGCGCTGATTGATCTTGTCCTCTCGGCCATAGAAAAGGTTGCGATTGCGAAACTTGTCGAAGTGCCCATCAGTCATATCGGGCATCAAGATGTACTTTTCCGCTACAGCGCCACCCTTGATCTCCTCATATGCCTTCGGCATATCATCGAGCAGCCCATTGTGAATGATATGGTTGCGTAAGGTCTCTATGGTGACGAGGAAGGTGCAGTCTTCGAAGAGCGTCCCGGACTCCTTGTTGAGCCGGAGACGTTTTCGATCTCCGTACTGGGCCGTGGCGCTCAACATCCTGGGATAGGTAGCAAAGTTGGATTGAAGCCTTTCAGCTTCCATCGCTACCTTAACAGTGTAGTCGAGCAAGCTGTGCATTCTGATGAACATAAAACTGAGGAAGGCGAACAGCTTAGTGACGACCGGTGATGTCGAATAACGCAAATCATCCTCGTGCTTCATTGATGGATCGAAAAAGGGTTCGAGGTTGAAGGTCCAGTAAAATTCTCCTTGAACCTGGATGATCTCCTTGGCGCACTCTTGAATGGCACTGACGAGACGTTGGCAATCATACAGGTACAGAAACCGGTGCAGCTCAGGGATGCGATCTGCGAGGCTAAGCACTTCTCCAAAATCCGATTTCGAACCTGCCGCTTCGGAGTTGTGCCCTAAGGTGGCAATAAAAGGGGGCACAAACGGCAGCAGCTCGTTGTAAGGGTGCTCCTTAAATATCGCTCTTGCGAACACGCGGTGTAGTTCCACCGCCGCAGCCTCGACCCCGTCTAAGCCGTCGTCGTTTGTGAAGCGCCACATACCCTGCGGGTCAAACGTGAATGATGGTGCCCCCGAGCGCCCGGGAGCGTCAGCGGGAATGCCGTTAAGGTATAGAAAGATCGGCACTGTAGTCATGATCCTCGAGTTTCGGAGGGGGTAGCGAAGCGACAGATCTGAGGGGTCTCGGGAGCAACCGATATTGCCTTCCGAAATTGAATATCAGCTTACGGAATGTGGAGCCTTGGCTCTAATCGTCCGAAATGGGGCGCAAACAATCGTATCCGCGTCCACCCGAACCCACCGCGAAACTACCAAAGCCGGCTAACGTCAACCGTAGTGGATGGCGCATAAAGCCAGTTAATCAATCCTAATCGTCGAAACGTAAGCCCGATGCACTGCTGTGAAAAATTAAATGACCCCGACATCAAGAGGTTGTGCCCGCCCGCAGCGGCCACTTCCAGCGCGCGTTTTGCCGTTTCCTGGCCCTTGATATCGGAAAGATCCGGCAACCCAATTGCCGGTTGATGCAATGCGGGTTCCGGCCGCGACAGCACCTGGCTGCCGCGAAAATGATTGGCGAGCGCGATAAGGCTGCGCGGCGCAAGAATGTCGATGTCGGCGCCCGCCCAGGCCGCTTCCGGGCCGCTTTCGGCCGGGCAGATCAGGCCCTTGCCGAGCGCGTTCGCGCCGATCGCCGCCGGCAGCACACCCGCGACGGGCGCAATCGTGCCGTCGAGTGACAGCTCGCCAAGAACGACGTAGTCATCCAGTGCATCGGCAGGGATGGCACCCAGCGCCGCCATCAGCGCCAGCGCGATGGGCAGATCGAAATGACTTCCCTCTTTCGGCAGGTCCGCAGGTGCGAGATTCAGCGTGATCTTCTTGGCGGGCAGCGCAAGACCCGACGCATGCAGCGCCGCCTGGACGCGTTCGCGGCTTTCCGCAACCGCCTTGTCGGGCAGCCCGACGATATGCATGCCGATCTTGCCCGGCGCCAGCATCGCCTGCACGTCGACGGGAACCGCCTCAATACCTTGGAACGACACCGTCCTGACGCGACTGACCATCCTGCACCGCCTCTCCAAACGATCCGATAGGGTCTATCGCATCGGCTCCAACAACTTCATGTTTTATTCGCCGGCCATGCAACTTGACATAGCAGAAAGAATAAAACAAGAACGTTTTCGGAACGATTGCAACTCATCGCACGTCACAGCTGGTCTGCGCGGTTGCAGTGGCGGAACAAACGGTGGTGGTCAGCGGCGCTTTTCGATAGCATCCCACATCAGAGCAGCAATGTCGGCACCGCCGAACTTGCGCACTTCGCGGATGCCGGTCGGCGAGGTGACGTTGATCTCGGTCATGACGTCGCCGATCACGTCGATGCCGACGAGAATGAAGCCGCGTTCGCGCAAGGCTGGCCCGATGCGTGCGCAGATTTCGCGTTCGCGATCGGTCAGCTCGGTCTTCACCGCCTTGCCGCCCACATGCATGTTGGAGCGGCTGTCGTGCTCGGCTGGCACGCGGTTGATGGCGCCGACCGGTTCGCCGTCGATGAGGATGATGCGCTTGTCGCCCTCACGCACCTTCGGCAGGTAGCGCTGCGCGATGATCGGCTCGCGGAACATCTGGGTGAACATTTCCAAGAGCGACGAGAGGTTGCGATCGCCTTCCGCCAAGTGGAACACGCCGGCGCCGCCATTGCCGTAAAGTGGCTTCAGGATGATGTCGCCCATTTCCTCGCGAAACGCGCGGATCTCGGCCCAGTCACGGGTGATCAGCGTTTCCGGCATCAGGTCCGGAAACTCCGTCACGAAAATCTTCTCGGGCGAATTGCGCACCCAGGCCGGATCGTTGACGACGAGCGTCTGCGGATGGATGCGCTCCAGGAGGTGCGTCGAGGTGATATAGGCCATGTCGAAAGGCGGGTCCTGGCGCAAGAGCACCACGTCCATGGTCGAAAGATCGGTGCGCACAGGCTCGCCCAGCGTGTAATGCGCGCCCTTTTCGTCCTTCACCGTCATCGGTTCGATGCGGGCAAACACCTTCCCGTCGCGCAGCGTCAAGAGGTCGGGCGTGTAATGATAGAGCTCGTGGCCCCGCGCCTGCGCTTCCAGGCACATGGCGAAGGTGGAGTCGCCTTCGATGTTGATCGACTGCACATGGTCCATCTGGACCGCCACTTTCAATGACTTCGCCATTCTCGGTTGTCCCTACTTTGCTTTGTCGTTCAGATAGTGCGCGGTTGCCCTCAAGCGCAACTGTCCAGTGGTGTTGATCTCAAAACGCGTCGGCGAAGTGCCGGGGCCAGCGCCACGGCGTGATCGCAACGATGTCGTAGCGATAGGAAACGCGGGAGAGATCGACGCCGCGCTTCATCTGTGCCGCAATCCAGAGATCGCTCGCACTGCGGATCCGCGTCGCCGTCGTGTGGGAGACCGCGTCGATCGCCGCGCGTTCGTCGCTCCGTGCCTTCACTTCGACGAAGGCGATGAGGGCGCCGCGCTTCACGATCAGGTCGATCTCGCCGAGCCGCGTCCTGTGGCGCCGCGCGAGGATCCTGTAGCCGCGAAGCTGCAGCGAGAACGCAGCGAGCGCTTCGGCCAGATGGCCGCGCCTCTCGGCTTCCTGCCGCGACATCGGCTGCTCCCGCCGCTCACGCGGAGCGCGCATCGGCCGTCAGCCCCTCTTCATCTCGAGCAATCGCGCATAGAGGTCCTTGCGCGGCAGGCCCGTCAGTTTCGCAGCTTCCGTCGCGGCTTTCGCCGGTGGCATCGTGCGCACAAGATCGTCGAGCAGCGCCTGCGGATCGATGTCGCTGGCCTCCTCCACAAAAGGTGCGATCAGAAACACGATCTCGCCTTTCACATTGCCTGAGGAAGCATAGTGCTGAGCCAGTTCGCCAAGCGTGCCCCGCCGCGTCTCCTCGAACGTCTTGGTCAGCTCGCGACAAACGGCGGCCGGACGGTTTTCGCCCAAAACCTCGGCCGCATCGACAAGAGCATCTGCGATCCGGTGGGGTGATTCAAAGAAGATCAGCGTGGCGGGCATGCGCTGCAGCGCGCCGAGCCTGTCGCGGCGCGCCTTCGATTTCTGCGGCAGAAAGCCGGCAAAGAGAAAGCTGTCGCTTGGCATGCCGGAAGCGGTCAACGCCGCAAGTGGTGCCGAAGCGCCGGGTATCGGCACCACGCGGTGGCCCGCGGCAAGTGCGCTCTCTACCAATCGGAAGCCCGGGTCTGAAACGAGCGGTGTTCCGGCATCGGAAACCAGGGCCACGCTTTGCCCGGCATCGAGCGCCGCCATCAGCCGCTCGCCGGCGGCTTGCGCATTGTGCTCGTGATAGGCAAAGGGCCGGCGGCGAATGCCGTAGCGCTCCAGCAAGACGCGGGTTACCCTTGTGTCCTCGCAAGCGAGCAAATCTGCCGAGGCGAGCGTTTCCAGCGCGCGCAGCGTGATGTCGCCCAGATTGCCAATCGGCGTAGAAACGAGATAGAGCGCCGGCTCCACCGGCCGCGCCTTGATCTCCGTCATGCCGATGGTGAAGGCGGGCGCGGACCTGCCGTCGCGGGTCGCGGCTTCGCTGTCTGTAAGGTCGGTGTCTGCGGGGCCGCTCTCGTCTGGTCGCGCCATGTCTCATCCTTCGCCTGCAGACCCGCAGGCCATAGACAGTGGTTCTGCGTTATCGCAAGGCCGGCGCGCAAGCCCAAAGGCATTTACGACCCGGCGCGGCGCGCTTAGTCGCCGACGCGAATGCGGCTCTCGGCAGTCTTCCAGGACAATTCGGTGGTTCGCGCGATCAACGCTTCCACAAGCGCGAACATGGCGGTGTTCGCGTCCCAGATGCGGTCGATCGAGACCCGGCACGGCAGCACGATCTTGGAAAAGCGCGAAATCGGCGAAATCCATTCATCGGTCATGAGAATGGTGAAAGCGCGCGCCGCCTTCAGCTGGCGTGCGGTTTCGAGCAAATCGTCGTCATAGCGGCGCATGTCGAACAGCACGACGACGTCGCCCGCCTTGATGTCCAGCAACTGGTCAGCCCGGTTGGCGATCCGCCCGTCAAGCCTGCGCACGCCGGGCCGCGCGCGCCGCAGATGCGCTTCCATGTACATGGCGAGCGCGTCGGTGAAGCGGCCGCCGGCGAGATGACATGCATGGCGGCTGTCGGCGAGCTTGCGGGATGCGGCCTCGAATTCGGATGCGGGAATGCGCTCGGCCGTCGCCCGCATGATCTCCGCGGTCTGCTCGAAGAAGCGATCGAGAAACCGCTCGCTCTCCTGGCGCGGCACCTCGAAACTGCGCTGCAGCGGCGATTTCGTGCGCTCGTCCAGTTCGGTGCGCAGCGCGCGCTGAAAATCCGGATAGGAGCGAAAGCCAAGCCGGGAAATGAAGCGCAACACCGTTGCGGCACTTGCACCTGCAGCTGTGCCGAATTCCGCAACCGGCGCAAGCCCGATCGTCGGGTAATTCGCCAGCAGCGTCCGCGCTGCGCGCTTCTCGGCGGATGTCAGTGCGTCCATCGTGGCATGAACGGTGGTCTCGACCGTCGCCGGAATGCTCACCGCCATTCTGAAATTCTCGTTTCAGTGTTGACACATATTCGGTTTCCCGAATTACTGTACCAGTAAAGGGGGTGTTGGGGCATGTCTACCGAGAAAGCCGTCGACGTCGTGAATGCGGAAGGGTCTTCGCCCTTCGTACTCGTCTGCGACCATGCCTCAAACCGGCTGCCGGCACGCTACGGAACGCTTGGCCTCACACCTGAAGAACTGAAGAGCCACATCGCCTGGGATCCGGGCGCGCAGGTGGTCAGCCTCGCTATGGTCGAGGCGCTCGATGCGCCGCTCGTCCAGTCGACCGTGTCGCGTCTCATCATCGACTGCAACCGCGATCTCGATGCGCCGGATCTGATCTGGACGCTGTCGGAACGCACCCGCATCGCCGCCAATGAGAACCTCGATCCGCAGGAGCGCCAGTTCCGCATCGATGCCTATCACCGGCCCTTCCACGAGGCGATCGACGCGGTGATCGCGAAGCGTTTGGCGAGAGGCCAGGAAACCGTTCTGGTCTGCATGCACTCCTTCACGCCGGTCTATCACGGCGTGCCGCGCCCCTGGCCGATTGGGCTGATCCACGGCGTCGATACCCGTTTTACCCGCGCCGTCGCCGATGCTCTGGCGGCGGACGATCCCACGCTGAATGTCGGCTGGAACGAGCCCTATGCGGCGCTGAACGGCGTCACGCTGACGCTCGAAAAACACGGCGATGCGAAGGGTCTTGCTGCCGTCATGGTCGAAATCCGAAATGACGAGATCGCCGATCCCGCGGGCGTTGCCGATTGGGCCGGTCGGCTCGGACGCGCGTTGCACGCCGCCCATGCAAGCGGCGCTGCCGATCGCGCAGAGCCAGCTGCGCAATCCGCGCGTCAAAGGGAGGCGTGACCGGAATGCCGAAGCCGATCCGCGCCTTTGTCCGGGTGGTCGATGCCATCAACAGGGTCGTCGGCCGCTTCGCCATGTACCTGCTCTTCGTGCTGGCCGCGATCCTGCTCTATTCTACGTTCTCGCGTGTCATGATCGGCACGCCGGTCAACTGGTCGCTGGAGATGAGCCAGTTCGTGCTCTCGGCCTATTATCTGCTCGGCGGCGCCTACACGATGCAGAATGACGGCCATGTCCGCATGGACCTCTTCTACAGCAAGCTGACGCCGCAGAAGCGGGCCGTCACCGATGCCTTCACGATCCTGTTCGTGCTCTTCTATCTCGGCGTCCTTCTCATGGGCGGCCTGTCGAGCACGGCCTATTCCATCGAATACGGCCAGAAGAACTACACGTCTTGGGCGCCACCACTGTGGCCGATCAAGGTGATCATGACGCTCGGCATCTTCCTCATGCTGCTGCAGGCGATCTCGTCCTTCTTCAAGGATGTCGCCATGGCACGCGGAAAGCCGATCGCATGAGCTCGGAACTGATCACGCTCTTCATGTTCTCCACCATGATGGTGCTGCTCCTGACCGGGCAGCGCGTCTTCGGCGTCATCGGCTTCGTCGGCGCGGCGGCAGCACTCTGGCTGTGGGGGCAGGGCTCGTCGGAGCTGCCGTTCAACGCAGCGTTCCAGGTGCTGAACTGGTATCCGCTGATCACCGTGCCGCTCTTCGTCTTCATGGGCTTCGTGTTTTCCGAATCCGGCATCGCCAGCAATCTCTACCGCATGTTCCACGTCTGGTTCGGCGGCATGCGCGGTGGTCTGGCGCTCGGCACCATCGGGCTCATGGTGCTGATTTCCTGCATGAACGGCCTGTCTGTCGCCGGCATGGCGATCGGGGCGACGGTCGCCCTGCCGGAGCTTCTGCGCCGCGGCTACAACAAGGTCATGGTCACCGGCGTCGTCCAGGCCGGCAGCTCGCTCGGCATCCTCATCCCGCCCTCGGTCGTGCTCGTGCTCTACGCGATGATCGCGCGCCAGCCCGTGCTGCAGCTCTGGCTCGCCGGCATCCTGCCCGGCCTGTTGATGGCGACGCTCTTCTGCATCTACATCTATGTCCGCTGCCGGCTTCAGCCGGAGCTTGCGCCCGCCATGCCCGCGGAAGAGCGCGCGGCCATCACGAAATCGGAGAAGATGCGCCTACTCGGAGCGGGCTTCCTGCCGCTGGTCGTTTTCGGCACCATGATGGGCCTCTTCATCAGCGGCGTCACGAGCCTGGTGGAAAGCTCCGCCGTCGGTGCTCTCCTGGCCGTACTGGCCGCCGCCGTGTCGCGAAAGCTCACCTGGAAGGTCATCGACGATTCAACGCGCAACACGCTGACCATCTCCTGCATGTTCCTCTGGATCATCCTGGCCGCGCTTTGCTTCGGCGCGGTCTATGACGGGCTGGGCGCTGTGCGCGCCATCGAGAACCTGCTCCTGAACACCTGGGAACTGGACCGCTGGACGATCCTGATCCTCATGCTCCTGTCCTTTGTGGTGATGGGCATGTTCCTCGACGATACGGCCATGCTCGTCATCGTCGCGCCGCTCTACATCCCGCTCGTCATCGGGCTCGATTTTAACGCCATCTGGTTCGGCATTCTCTACACGATCACCTGCCAGATCGCCTACATCACCCCGCCTTTCGGCTACAATCTCTTCCTGATGCGCGCCATGGCGCCGCCAGAGATCACGCTTGCCGACATCTATCGATCGATCGTGCCCTTCGTCGGGCTGATGGTGCTCACCATCGTCATCCTGATGATCTTCCCCGAAATTGCGCTTTGGCTGCCGGGCCTCTGGTCCGCTCGCTGATTGAAAACCAACGGAGAGGCCTGACGCCAATAAGGCACGACAACGAGATACGGCAAATGACTGTCCGACGAACGGGCGGCGAAAAGATCAGGAACCGAAAGAGGGAAAAATCGACATGAGTGACAATTCGAAGTTCACCAAGCGACAATTCATCAAGCGGGCGGGTCTGGTGACGGCCGGTGGCGTATCGGCCTCCACGCTCGCCGCGCCCTACGTCAAGGCACAGAGCCCGATCCGCTGGCGCCTGCAGACCTATGCCGGCCCGGCACTCGCCGAGCATGTGGTGAAGCCGGCAATCGACGCGTTCAACACGGCCGCCAACGGCGAAATGGTCATCGAACTCTTCACCGCCGACCAGCTCGTGCCGCAAGGCGAACTCTTCCGCGCCGTGCAGCGGGGCACGATCGATGCCTGCCAGTCGGACGATGATTCCATGGCATCGCCGGTCGACGTCTCGGTCTTCGGGGCGTACTTCCCGTTTGCATCGCGCTACGGCCTCGACGTGCCGGTGCTCTGGAACTGGTACGGCCTGAAGGAGATCTGGGAAGAAGCCTACGGCGAGATCGAAGGCGTCACCTGGCTGTCTGCCGGTGCGTGGGATCCCTGCAACTTCGTCACCACCAAGCCGATCCGCAGCGTCGATGATCTGAACGGCCTGCGCGTCTTCACCTTCCCGACGGGCGGGCGCTTCCTCACCCGCTTTGGCGTCGTGCCGGTCACGCTGCCATGGGAAGACATCGAAGTCGCGATCCAGACCGGCGAGATCGATGGCGTCGCCTGGTGCGGCGCAACCGAAGCCTACACGGTCGGCTGGGCGGACGTGACCCAGTACTACCTCACCAACAACATCAACGGCGCCTGGGCCGGCTCGTTCTTCGCCAACACCGATCGCTGGAACGAACTGCCGGAGCATCTGAAGACGCTCTTCAACATGGCGATGGACAGCTCCCACTACTATCGCCAGCACTGGTACTGGTGGGGCGAGGCGCACTACCGCACGACCGGCGGCAAGCTGGAGCTCACCACCATTCCGGAAGCGGAGTGGAAGCGCGTCGAAGACGAGGCGCTCGCCTTCTGGGACGAGGTGGCCCAGGAAAGCGAGCGCAGCGCCCGCGTCGTGGAAATCCTGAAAAACTACGCCGAGACGATGCGCAACGCAGGCGCACCGTACCGCTACACCTGACGGACGTGACGACAATCGACCCGGCGGCTTCTGTTGAGGCCGCCGGGTCTCGCAAATCAAAAAGACCAACCAGAAACGCGTTAGGGAGAGTGCCGATGGCCGCCTATGATCTGAAAACGCTGAAGGCCGACATCAAGTCGGGCGACATCGACACCGTGCTCGTCTGCTTCCCCGACATGCAGGGCCGCCTGATCGGCAAGCGTTTCCAGGCGGAATTCTTCGTCGAAGGCGCACTCGACGAGACGCATGGCTGCGATTACCTGCTCGCCAACGACATCGATATGGAGCCGGTGCCCGGCTACGACGTCGCCAACTGGCAGCGCGGCTACGGCGATTTCGTCATGAAGCCGGATCTCGCCACGCTGATGAAGGCGCACTGGCTGGAAGGCACCGCGATCGTTCTGTGCGATCTGGTCGACCACCACCATCACGACCCCGTGCCGCATTCACCGCGCGCGATTCTGAAGAAACAGCTTGAGCGGCTCGATGCGCTGGGCCTCACGGCGAATTTCGCTTCCGAGCTCGAATTCTACCTCTTCGACGAGGACTACCGCACGATCCACGAGAAGGGTTTCCGCGGCCTCAAGACGGCCGGCTACTACATCGAGGACTACCACATCTTCCAGACCACCAAGGAAGAGCCGGTAATGCGCGAGATCCGCCGCAAGCTGCAGGCCTCCGGCATTCCGATCGAAAACTCCAAGGGCGAGTGGGGCCCCGGCCAGGAAGAGATCAACGTCCGCTATGCCGACGCGCTGACCATGGCCGATCGGCACGTCGTGATGAAGAACGCCATCAAGGAAATCGCCTATGCCCAGGGCAAGGCCGTCACCTTCATGGCCAAGTGGGATTACGGGCTCGCCGGTTCGTCGAGCCACGTCCACATGTCGCTCGCGAAGGACGGCAAGAACGCCTTCGTCGATGAGAATGACAAGCTCGGCATGTCGAAGCTGATGAAGCACTATGTGGCGGGCCTGCTTAAATATGCTGCCGACATCACCGTGCTTCTTGCGCCCTATGTGAATTCCTACAAGCGCTTCCAGGCCGGCACGTTTGCGCCGACCAAGGCGATCTGGAGCGGCGACAACCGCACGGCGGGCTTCAGGCTCTGCGGCGAAAACACCAAGGGCATCCGCATCGAGTGCCGCATCGGCGGCGCCGACTTGAACCCCTATCTCGCCTATGCCGGAATGATCGCCGCCGGCCTCAAGGGCATCGAGGACGAACTTGAGCTCGAACCGCCCTATACGGGCGATGCCTATAGCGGCGAGAAACTGCCGGAAATCCCGAAGACGCTCCGCGCCGCCATCGCCGCCTTCCGCGGTTCCTCCATGCTGAAGGATGCGCTCGGCGAACAGGTGATCTCCCACTACGCCCACACCGCCGATTGGGAACAGCTCGAATACGATCGCCGCGTGACCGATTGGGAAATCAAGCGCGGTTTCGAGCGGTGTTGAAAACTGTTGCGCGCCACCCCTTGGAGCGCACCCGACATCGGAATAAGGCAATCGGCACTCTTTCGCGCGGCGCGGGCCGCGCTTTCTGCTGACAAGGAACACTGTCCATGACCGAACTGGTCAAGCTGATTTCACCCGTGGATGGCTCCGTTTACGCCGAGCGGCCCTATGCCGAGCCGGCCGCGATCGAGCGCGCCGTCGAAGCGGCACTGGCCGCGCGGAAGGCCTGGCGTGAGACGACGCTTGGCGAACGCGCCAAGATCATGACGCATTTCGCCGACGCGCTCATCGCCACGAACGAAGAGATCGTGCCGGAACTCGCCTGGCAGATGGGCCGGCCGGTGCGCTATGGCGGTGAGAAGGGCGGCGTCGAGGAACGCGCCCGCCATATGATCGCCATTGCCGAAAAGGCGCTTTCGCCGATCGAACTGCCGGAAAAGCCGGGCTTCATCCGCCATATCGCGCGCGAACCCGTGGGCACGGTGCTGGTCATCGCGCCGTGGAATTATCCGTACCTCACCGCTGTCAATTCCATAGTCCCGGCGCTGATGGCCGGCAACGCCGTCATCCTGAAGCACGCGAGCCAGACGCTGCTGGTGGGCGAGCGCTTCCAGCTTGCCGCCGACCGCGCCGGCCTGCCGAAGGGGCTCTTCCAGAACCTCGTCCTCAGCCACCGCGACACCGAGAAGCTCATCGGCTCGGGCCGCATCGATCACATCGTGTTCACCGGCTCCGTCGCGGGCGGCCGCGCGATCGAGCGGGCCGCGGCCGGCACCTTTGCCACGCTCGGCCTCGAACTCGGTGGCAAGGATCCGGCCTTCGTTCGCGCGGATGCCGATCTCGACAAGACGGTCGACAATCTGGTCGATGGCGCCTTCTTCAATTCCGGCCAGAGCTGCTGCGGCATCGAGCGCATCTATGTGGACCGCGCGCTCTATCCCGAATTCCTGGAGCGCTTCGTCGAAAGCGCGAAGGGCTGGAAGCTCGGCAACCCGTTCGATGCCGACACCGTCGTCGGCCCCATGGCACGCGGTTCGTTCGCCGATCATGTGCGCGCCCAGACGGCGGAAGCGATCCGCAAGGGCGCGGTGACGCATCTCGATGGCCAGGATGATCGCGACCAGGAAGGTTCACCCTATCTCGCCCCGCAGGTCCTCTCCAACGTCGATCACCAGATGGCGGTGATGCGCGAGGAGAGCTTCGGTCCGGTCATCGGCATCATGCCGGTCGCCGACGACGAGGAGGCGGTCACGCTGATGAATGACAGCCCTTACGGTCTCACCGCCTCCATCTGGACACGCGATCTCGATGCCGCCGCAAGGCTCGGCGCGCGCGTGGAAACCGGTACCGTCTTTGCCAATCGCTGTGACTATCTCGATCCCGCGCTCGTCTGGACGGGCGTCAAGGACACCGGCAAGGGCGGCGCGTTGTCGGAGATCGGCTACCAGATGCTGACCCAACCGAAATCCTTCCATCTCAAGCAGATCTGAGTCCAAGACATGACTGTCAAAGCCAACTGGAACTACCCGACCGCCGTCCGTTTCGGCGCCGGCCGCATCGCCGAATTGCCCGACGCGCTGAAGGCGAGCGGTATTTCCAAGCCCTTGCTCGTCACCGATGCGGGCCTTGCCAATCTGCCCGTCACGCAATCGACGCTGAAGATCCTGGAAGATGCGGGCATCCCATGCGCGCTCTTTTCCGACGTGAAGCCGAACCCGATTGCCGCCAATGTCGAAGCCGGCATCAAGGTGCTGCGCGACGGCGGCCATGACGGCGTCATCGCGTTTGGCGGCGGCTCGGGCCTCGATGCCGCCAAGGTCATCGCCTTCATGGCCGGCCAGACCCGTCCCATGTGGGATTTCGAGGACGTCGGCGACTGGTGGACCCGCGCCGATCCGGCCGGCATCTTGCCGATCATCGCCGTGCCGACCACCGCCGGTACCGGCTCCGAGGTCGGTCGCGCCGGCGTCATCACCGATGAGACGACCCACACCAAGAAGGTGATCTTCCATCCGCTGATGATGCCGAAGATCGTCATCTGCGATCCCGAGCTCACCGTCGGCATGCCGCGCTTCATCACCATCGGCACCGGCTTCGATGCGCTAGCGCACTGCCTCGAAGCCTATTGCGCGCCCGGCTACCACCCGATGGCCGAAGGTATCGCGGTCGAAGGCATGCGCCTCGTCTTCGAAAATCTCGAGAAGGTCGCCGCCAACCCGAGCGACATCGAGGCGCGCGGTCATCTGATGAGTGCTGCCGCCATGGGCGCCACAGCATTCCAGAAGGGTCTCGGCGGCATCCACGCGCTGTCCCATCCCGTCGGCGCGCTCTACGACACCCATCACGGCATGACCAACGCCGTCTTCATGCCTTACGTGCTCGTCGAGAACCGCGAAGCCATCGAAACGAAGATCGCAAGACTGGCGGCCTTCCTCGGCATGGAAGCCTCCTTCGATGCCTTCCTCGACGCCGTTCTCAAGCTGCGCAAGACGCTCGACGTGCCGCACACGCTCGGCGACTTCAAGGTGGGCACCGACAAGCGCGACCAGATCGCCGACATGGCGATCGTCGATCCGACCGCCGGCGGCAACCCGATCGAGCTGACGCGTGAGCGCGCGCTTTCGATCTTCGACCGCGCCGTCGACGGCAGCCTGTGAGCGAAACGGCCGGCGCCCTTGTCGCCGGCCGCCTTTCTGTGTCTTAAAGCAGCCAGACGAGCGCGCACGAAGGAAGGGCCAAAGCCATGGACGGCGTCACCATCATCGATCACCCGCTGGTGCAGCACAAACTCACGATCATGCGCTCAAAGGACACGTCGACGGCAAGCTTCCGCCGGCTGCTGCGCGAGATCTCGACGCTGCTCTGCTACGAGGTGACGCGCGATCTCGAACTCACCATGGAGACGATCGAGACGCCGCTGATGGAAATCCAGGCGCCGAAGCTTGAGGGCAAGAAGCTCGTCTTCGCCTCGATCCTGCGCGCCGGCAACGGCCTGCTCGAAGGCATGCTCGATCTCGTGCCATCGGCCCGCGTCGCCCACATCGGCGTCTACCGCGACCATGAGACACTGGAAGCCATCGAATATTACTTCAAGGCGCCGGAAGACGTGGTCAACCGTCTCGTCATCGTCGTCGATCCGATGCTTGCGACCGGCAATTCCTCCATCGCCTCCATCGACAAGCTGAAGGAGCGCGGCGCGCGCAACATCCGCTTCCTCTGCCTGCTCGCGGCGCCTGAAGGCATCCGGAACTTTCAGGAAGCTCACCCCGACGTGCCGATCTATACGGCTTCGGTCGACAGCCACCTCAACGAAAAAGGCTACATTGTCCCCGGCCTCGGCGATGCCGGCGACCGCATGTACGGCACGAAATAGCGTCCTTTAGCAGCTACGCGGCGGGCCGTAGCCCGCCGCTATTAAGTAGCTACAGCGTAACGTCTGTGATGAAGCGGTAGCTGCGTTTCGGAATCGACTGTCCCCGAAACGTGATGAACTTGTTCCGCTTGGCTGCATTACGCGCCGCATCTTGCAATGCATGCGCTACTAGCTCGGTAGCATGGTCCTTGGCTTCAAGAAGCACATTTTCTCTGGTGTCGCCGGTTCCGCAGGTTGGGCAAGCGAACCAGTCCTCTGTCTGCTGCTGGGTAACCGGCTGTAACGCAATCTTGCATTCAGCACAGAGCACTGTTGCTGTTTGTACGTCGGTCAAGCGGCCATCCTCTTGGATTTTGCTGCGGCTTCACTGCCGGCATGCTTACGCCCCTTGAGAACGTCGTTGACACGACCGGGATTAACCCCGAACGACGCTGCGATGTTATGTTGGTATTCCCCTGCCCAGTGACGAAGCCACACTTGGATAGCGTCATCAGAAGTCAGGCGATATGGCTGTGGATAGTGATTGGCCATCACGGGCCCCTTCTCTAAAAGGGCCGACAGAAGACTTGACTGCTTTTGCCTAACAAGGAAGTGTCCGGCGGTAACGGCACGGCAGTCTCTATCGGCTGTTTTGCTCAAGACCCACACGTCTTGAACACGTGTGGGTCTTTCTACTTCCGCGATTCTAAGGTCTGGAGTCGAATCTTACGGTTGCATAAGCATACCTTTAGATAGCTTATCCACAAGACTTCTGGTCGTGATCGACAAATCCTGCGGATTGAGCGGTCACCTTTAGCGACATCGGCTTATGGATAGGTCAACGCTCAACTGCAGAGCGCCGCCAGCTTAGCGCTTCATGCCAATCCGGCGCGCTAGCTTAACGCTCCGTTGACTCCGATCTCACCCAATATGGGTCTAAACGCGATCCGTTAGCCGCTTCTTAGCCATGGCGTGGTCTGGTGCACGCCTCTGCTATCGGGAGCGAACCATGCTCAAACTGGTCGTCTGGACAGTCGTCGGCGCAAGCGTCGTGGCCGCCATTCCCCATTATGCATCCCAGTTCCAGGGGCGGCTGGCCGATCGGCAGGCGGCTGAGGCTCAATCGGCCGTCGGTGATCTGGCGCGCGTGCAGGACAGCGTCACAGCGCCTGCCGTCAAACCCACCTATCAGGCAAGCTATGCGGCCGGCCGCAGCATCCGCCTCATCGCGGATGAAAAAGGCCATTTCACCGGCAATTTCCGCGTGAACGGCACGCCGCTTCAAGGCCTCATCGATACCGGTGCAACCTATGTGGCGGTCAACCAGTCGACCGCACGCCGCCTGGGCGTTGCCCTGTCGCCGTCCGATTTCGTTTACGGTGTGCAGACGGCCAATGGTGAGACCAAGGCGGCGAAGGTCACGCTGAGCCATGTCGAGGTCGGCTCGCTGCGCGTGGAAGACGTGGAAGCCTTCGTCCTGCAGGACCAGAACATCTCGGTCAATCTGATCGGCATGAGCTTCCTGAATAAGCTCAAAAGCTTCCAGGTCGCCGATGGCGAGCTTCTGCTGGTCAACTAGTTCAGACGGCGAACAGCCGTTCAGTCGGCGATCCGCATCATCACCGCATCGTTGATCGCGGCTTCGCCCTCGCCGATCCGGTAGGCGGCGATGACGGCGGCTTCGGCCTCCGCGGCCTCATCTTCGGTGCGCGCATGCACGCGGGCGATCGCATCACCCTCTTGAAGCACCGTGCCGAGCCCGACGAGCTCGTCGAGACCGACGGCGTGATCGACCGCATCGGCCGCGCGCCTGCGACCACCGCCGAGCGTCACGACTGCAAGGCCTACCCCGCGCGTGTCGATGCCGAGCACCGTTCCTGCCTGTGGGGCTGCGATATCGCGAACGATTGCGGCTTTCTGCAGGTGCCGGTCCATCGCCTCGACGAAATCAGCCGGCCCGCCGAGCGCCGTCACCATGGCCTGGAATTTCTCCGTCGCAGCGCCGCTGTCGAGCGCATCGCGGGCAAGGTCTGCCGCTTCGCCGTGAGAGGCAGCACGGCCCGAGCGCAACAGCATCTCGGCGGCAAGCGCCAGCGTCACGTCGAGGAGCCGTGCGTCGCGATGCGCGCCAGTCAAAAAGTCCACGGCATTGCGCACTTCCACGGCGTTGCCGGCGGCGGACGCCAGCGGCTGGTCCATCGCGGTGATCAGCGCACTGGTCGAAAGGCCTGCGGCATTGGCGACATCGACGAGCGAGCGCGCCAGCGTCTCGGCCTTCTTCGGGTCGTCCATGAAGGCGCCGTTGCCGCATTTGACGTCGAGCACCAGCGAGCCGAGCCCGGCGGCGAGTTTCTTCGACAGGATCGAGCCGGTGATCAGCGGCACCGATTCCACCGTCGCCGTCACGTCGCGGATGCCGTAGAAGCGCTTGTCCGCAGGCGCGAGCCTGCCGGTCTGGCCGATGATGGCGCAGCCCACCTCGTCCACCGTGCGTCGGAACAGCGCGTTGTCTGGCATCACCGAATAGCCGGGGATCGATTCCATCTTGTCGAGCGTGCCACCCGTGTGGCCGAGCCCGCGGCCGGAAATCATTGGCACCGCGACGCCACAGGCAGCCAGGATCGGCGCAAGCATCAGCGAGACATTGTCGCCGACGCCGCCCGTCGAATGTTTGTCGGAGACGGGCCGGTCGATGTCCGGCCAGGCCAGAACGTCGCCGGAATCGCGCATCGCAAGCGTCAGTGCCACCGTCTCGTCGCGCGAAAGTCCGTTGAAGAAGACGGCCATGGCAAAGGCCGCAATCTGGCCCTCGGTGATCGTCTCGTCGGTGATCCCGGCAACGAAGGCGGCGATGTCCTTTTCATCCAGCGTCTGGCGGTCGCGTTTGCGGCGGATGAATTCCTGCGGAAGAAGGCTCAATAGGAAGCCTCCGCTCCGCCTGTGGCAGCCCCGCCCGTCAGCTTGGCGCGGATGTCGCCGAGAAGGCCCGATGCGCCGAAGCGGAAGGTGGCGGGTGTCGGCCAGCCTTCACCCATGATCCATTCCGCCTGAGCGAGGTAGCGCGAGGCATCCTCAACCGTGCGCACGCCGCCGGCCGCCTTGAAGCCAACCGGCTGGCCGCTCGCCTTGATAGCGCTCACCATGATCTCGGCGGCTTCCGGCGTCGCGTTCACCGGCACCTTGCCGGTCGAGGTCTTGATGAAATCCGCGCCGGCCTCGATGGCAAGTTCCGACGCGCGGCGGATGAGGGCCGGGTCGACGAGCTCACCCGTCTCGAGGATCGTCTTCAGGAGCACCGGCTCGGCGCACACCTCGCGGATCGCCTCCACCATTGCCGAAACGGATGTCTCGTCGCCCGAAAGCAGCGCGCGATAGGGAATGACGAGGTCGATCTCGTCAGCGCCGTCCGCGATTGCCTGCACCGTTTCCGCCACGACATCCGAAACGGCCATGTCGCCGGATGGGAAATTCACCACCGTCGCGATCTTCACGGCACTGTCCGGCCCGAGAATGCCGCGCGCTTGCGCCACGAAGCGCGGCCAGATGCAAATTGCTGCTGCATGATCGTCGCCGATGAAGGCGTCGCGGCAGAGCGCGTCGATCGCGTCCGGCGTGCAATGGTCCGTCAGGTCGGTCAGATCGAGCATGGAAAGCGCCCGTGCGGCCTCGGTCTTCATCTCTTCGGCCATGGTCAGTTCTCTTTCCGCAACAGTTCGCTCAGCACCCGGCTGAGGCGTTCGCCCCCGATCGGCGCCATGTCCTTGGTTTCCTGGTGGCTGAGTTCGCCACCGGTCATGCCGGCCCCGAGATTGGTGATGACCGATGCCGCCGCCACCTTCAGTCCGAGGAATCGCCCAAGAATCACTTCGGGCACGGTCGACATGCCGACGGCGTCCGCGCCGAGAATGCGCGCCATGCGGATTTCCGCCGGCGTCTCGAAGCTCGGGCCCGAAAACCACATGTAGACCCCCTCATGCAGCGTCACGCCGACGCTTTCCGCCGCCGCCTGCATTGCCGCGCCGAGCTCTGCGTCATAGGCACTCGTCATGCCGACGAAGCGTGCATCGCTTTCCTCGCCGATCAGCGGGTTGAGGCCCGAATAGTTGATGTGGTCGGAAATCCGCATCACCGAGCCGGGCGGCATGTCCTCGCGCACTGAACCGGCGGCATTGGTCAGGATCAGCATCGTGATGCCGAGCGCTTTCAGTGCTTCCAGCGCCGGCCGCATCGCGTCGGCGTCGCCTTTTTCGTAATAGTGCACCCGCCCGGCCAGCATGAGCACCGGCGTGCCGGACAATGTGCCGCCGACGAGCCGGCCGGCATGGCCCGAAACGCCGCCGCGTGGAAAACCGGGAAGCGCCTCGTAGGGCACCGACATCGCGCCTTCCAGCGCATCGACGAGACCGCCGAGCCCCGAGCCGAGCACGATCGCGACCTTCGGCTTCAGTCCGCCGAGCTTCTCGTTGAGTATTTCGGCCGCGTATCTCACTTCAAGACCTCGGTCTCGAACGCCATCGGCAGAAGATCGGCGAGCGTCACGGTCTCCACCACGCCGGTATTATCGCAGAGATAGACCTTCGTAGCCGGTGTGCCGAATTCCGCGAGCCGCTGGCGGCAGCCGCCACACGGCGTGCACTTGGCCATCTTTTCTGCAATCACGGCGACCTCGGCGATCTTGCCGGCGCCGGCCATCACCATATGGCCGATCGCCGTCGTTTCGGCGCACCAGCCCTCGGGATAGGAGATCACCTCGATGTTCGCCCCGGCGTAGATCTTGCCGTCCGTAGCACGGATCGCTGCGCCGACGGGAAACTTCGAATAGGGAGCATGCGCCCGCGCCATGGCATCGCGGGCCGCCAGGAACAGATCCTCAGCCATCGTTCTATCTTTCTTTCACGTAAGGGACACCGCCGGCCTTGGGCGGCTCGGCCTTGCCGATGAAGCCCGCAAGCAGGATCACCGTCAAGATATAGGGCAGGGCCTGGATGAACTGCACCGGCACCGGTCCGATGATCGGCAGCGGCTGGCCCTGCATGCGGATGCCCATGGCGTCGAGGAAGCCGAAGAGCAGGCAGGCATACATGATCGGCACTGGCCGCCACTTGGCGAAGATCAGGGCGGCGAGCGCGATGTAGCCCTTGCCGGCGGTCATGTTCTTCACGAAACCGGCCGTCAGGGCCATGGAGAGATAGGCGCCGGCAAAGCCGCAGAGAATGCCGCAGCAGATCACGGCACGGTAGCGCAGCCAGGTCACCGAGATGCCCGCCGTGTCGACCGCGCCCGGGTTTTCGCCGACAGCCCGGAGTCTCAGGCCGAAGCGGGTGCGGTAGAGCACCCACCATGCGAAGGGCACCATGGCGAAAGCAAAATAGGTCAGCCAGAAATGCCCCGACAGGATGTCGGAATAGATCGTGCCGATCACCGGCACGTCGGCAAGCGCTTCGGCAAACGGCAGATCGATCGTGGTAAAGCGCGCATCGCCTGAAAGCGCCGGCGTACGACCGCCCTGCGCGAACCACGCCTGGCCGAGGATGACGGTCGTGCCCATGGCGATGAAGTTGATGGCGACGCCCGAGACGATCTGGTTGCCGCGCTGGGTGATCGAGGCGTAGCCATGCACGAGCGACAGCGCGACCGAAACGACGAGCGCCGCCAGTAGCCCCATCAGCGCGGAGGAAAACACGGCCGCCGCTGCACCGCCCGCAAAGGCCGCGCCGAGCATCTTGCCCTCGAGCCCGATGTCGAAAATGCCGGAGCGTTCCGAAAACAGGCCGGCGAGAGCCGCAAGCAGCAGCGGCACCGACAGGCGGATCGTGGATTCGATGGTGAGAACGACGATATCCATCAGCCCGCACTCCCCACGCTGACCGGCGGTGTCTTGGCCGCGCGCGCGCCGAAGAAGCGCGAAATGGCCGGCCGGAAGGTATTTTCCAATGCGCCTGCAAACAGGATCACGAGGCCCTGAATGATGACGATCATGTCCCGCGAGATTTCCGGCATCTCGAAGGAAATCTCGGCGCCGCCCTGGTAGAGCATCCCGAAAAGGATTGCCGCGGGGATGATGCCGGCCGGGTGCGATCGGCCCATCAGCGCCACCGCGATGCCGACGAAGCCGGCGCCCGCGACGAAATCGAGCTGCATGCGGCCCTGCTCGCCCATGATCGGGTTCAGCGCCATCATGCCGGCAAGCGCGCCGGAGATCAGCATGGCGATGATGATGATGCGGCTGTCCTTGATGCCGGCGTAGCGCGCAGCCTTTTCCGAATAGCCCATGGTGCGGATTTCGTAGCCGAGCTTCGTGCGCCAGATCAGCACCCAGACGAAGATGGCCGCGGCAATTGCCAGCAGGAACGACACGTTGAACGGCGCGCCGCCGATATCGAGCCCGAAGATCGCCATCAGCCAGTCGAGCTGCGGCAGCTGCCCGCCTTCGGCAAACGTGCGCGTCTGCGGCGACATGGTGCCGGCCGGCTTCATCACCTCGACGAGCAGATAGATCATCACGCTCGACGCGATGAAGTTGAACATGATCGTGGTGATGACGATGTGGCTGCCGCGCTTGGCACGCAGATAGGCCGGAATGAAGGCCCAGGCCGCCCCGAACAGCGCCGCGCCGATCGTCGCCACGATGAAGGTGAGGTACCAGGGCAGGATCGTATCGAAGGTCAGGCAGGCGAGCGCCACGCCGATGCCTCCGATATAGGCCTGGCCTTCGCCGCCGATATTGAAGAGCTTGCAGTGAAATGCAACCGCGACTGCCAGCCCGGTGAAGATGAAGGTCGTCGCATAATAGAGCGTGTAGCCGATGCCTTCACCGTAACCGAAGGCGCCATCCACCAGAAGCGTCGCCGCCCGGATCGGGCTTTCACCGACCAGAAGCACGACGAGACCTGCGACGGCGAAGGCGACGATCAGATTGATGAGCGGGATGAGGACATATTCCACCCATCCCGGAAGTTTCGCATATGGGGTGGCCATTGAACTACTCCGCCGCCTCCCGGTCTTCCTCGATGCCGGCCATCAGCAGGCCGAGGTCGTCTTCGCCCGCTTCGCCGCCGCGCTCGCCCACGATGCGACCGGCGAACATCACGAGGATGCGGTCCGAGAGCGCGCGGATTTCGTCGAGCTCGACGGAGACGAGGAGAACGGCCTTGCCGGCATCGCGCATCTCGATGATGCGCTTGTGAATGAATTCGATGGCGCCGACATCGACGCCGCGGGTCGGCTGGCCGATGATGAGCACATCCGGGTCCTGCTCGATCTCGCGCGCGAGCACCACCTTCTGCTGGTTGCCGCCGGAGAAATTGGCGGTTTTCAGCCGGGCGTTGGCCGGGCGGATGTCATAGGCCTTGATCTTCGCCTCCGCATCCTTGCGGATCGCGTCGACGTTCAGGAACACCCCGTTCAGGTAGTCCGGCTGGTCGTGATAGCCGAGGATGGCGCTTTCAGCCTCCTCGAATTCGAGGATCAGGCCCATGTGGTGCCGGTCTTCCGGCACATGTGCGAGGCCGCGGCGGCGCAGTTCCGCAGGGTCCGCCTTGCCGGAGATGTCGACCGGCTTGCCGTTGAGATAGACCTCGCCGCCAGCTGCAGTGCGGATGCCGGCGATAGTTTCCAGAAGCTGCGACTGGCCGTTGCCGGCAACGCCCGCGATCCCGACGATCTCGCCGGCGCGCACGTCGAGCGACACGTTATCGACCACCGTCACGCCGCGCGAATCCTTGACCGTGAGATTGCGCACCGAGAGCTTCACGTCACCGGGATTGGCGGGACCTTTTTCCACGCGCAGCAGAACGCGGCGGCCGACCATCAGGCTCGCAAGCTCTTCGACGGAGGTGTCTGCCGTCTGCCTCGTTCCGACCAGTTCGCCCTGGCGCATGACGGACACCTCGTCGGTGATCGCCATGATCTCGCGCAGCTTGTGCGTGATGAAGATGATCGTCTTTCCCTGGTCCTTGAGCTGGCCGAGGATGCGGAAGAGATGGTCGGCTTCCGGCGGCGTCAAAACGCCGGTCGGCTCGTCGAGAATGAGGATCTCCGCGCCGCGATAGAGCGCCTTCAGGATTTCCACGCGCTGCTGCAGACCGACCGGCAGTTCCTCGATCACCGCGTCCGGATCGACTTCCAGCGCATAGTCGCGCTCCAGCCGCTTCAGTTCGGCGCGGGCCCGCGCAATGCCCTTGTTCAGGATCGCGCTGTCTTCGGCGCCGAGCATGATGTTCTCGAGAACCGTGAAATTGTCGACCAGCATGAAGTGCTGGTGCACCATGCCGATGCCGGCGGCGATCGCTTCATTCGGGTTGCTGATCTTGCGCTTGGTGCCGTCGACGAGAATCTCGCCGCTATCGGCCTCGTAGAAGCCGTAGAGGATCGACATCAGCGTCGACTTGCCTGCGCCGTTCTCGCCGATGATGCCGTGAATGGTGCCCTTGCGGACCTTCAGGCTGATGTCCTTGTTGGCATGCACAAGCCCGAAGCGCTTGTTGATGCCGATAAGTTCGATCGCTGTTTCGTTCATGTCCGCCTTGGCCAAACCGCTTTGGTCGTCAGGATTATCGCCATCTTGCTGAGCGCTGCCTGCTGCGCAAGGAGAGGTTTGCCACTCTCGACAGTTCTTCGCATAAAGTCCAGTTGGGCCGCGCACGGGCCGGGTAACGATGAAGCCGCGTGCAGGCAAGGTAAAACCGCTCACGATCGGGTGAATTCATGCAGAGAGCCGAACCGCGGCGGCGCGACGATTACCGCCTTTTCCGACCGCTTCAGACAAGATGGGCCGACAATGATGCCTACGGGCACATGAACAATGTCGTGCATTACGCCCTGTTCGATACGGCCATCAACGGCTGGTTGGTCGAAAAGGAGCTCCTCGATATCGCCCGCGGCGAGATCGTCGGGCTCGTGGTCGAAACCGGTTGCAGCTATTTCAGCGAGATGGCTTTTCCCGATCCGGTGACGGCCGGCATCGCCGTCACGCGCATCGGCACGTCGTCCGTCACCTACCGCATCGGCCTCTTTCGCGGCGATGATGTCATCGAGGCGGCACAGGGCCGGTTTACCCATGTCTATGTGGATCGCGAAAGCCGCAGACCGCAGCCGCTCGATGCGCGCTGGCGGACCATCCTTGAGGAGATTTCGCTATGAGCGCCGAACTTGAAAACCGCCTGACCACGCTGGAAGAACTCGCCGCACACCAGGCGAAGACGATCGAGGATTTGTCGGATGAGCTCGCGAGGCAGTACCAGGTGACCGATCGGCTTACGCGCCAGGTCGAGGCGATCGCCCAGCGTTTTCTGGCGCTCGAAGAGCAGAGCCATGGCCCCGTGCCCGTGACCAAGCCGCCGCATTATTGAAGCAACGCAGTTGCGCAGCAGATTAGTTGTGGCTCTTGAGCCCCAGCACGTCGATCATCGAATAGAGCCCCGGCTGCTGGCGGCTGGCCCAGAGTGCGGCCTTCACCGCGCCGCGCGCGAAGATCGCCCGATCGGTCGCCTTGTGCGTCAGCTCGATTGTCTCGCCTTCACCGGCAATCAGCACCGTGTGCTCGCCGACGATCGAACCGCCGCGCAGCGTCGCAAAGCCGATCGTGCCTTCGGGCCGCGCGCCCGTGTGCCCGTCGCGCACCCGCACGCTCTTTTCTGCAAGGTCGATCGCCCGTCCGTGGGCGGCCGCCTGGCCGAGCAGCAACGCGGTGCCCGATGGCGCATCGACCTTGTGCCGGTGGTGCATTTCCAGCACCTCGATGTCCCAGTCGGCCGCTTCGAGCGCGCGGGCCGCGTCCTCCACCAGCACGGCGAGCAGGTTCACGCCAAGGCTCATATTGCCGGATTTGACGATCCGCGCACCGGCCGCCGCGTCGCGAATGGCCGCCTCGTCCTCGTCGGAGCATCCCGTCGTTCCGATGATGTGGACGAGCCCCGCGGTCGAAGCGCGGCGCGCCAGCGCAACTGTCGCTTCCGGGGCCGTGAAATCCAGAACGCCATCGGCCCCGCCAAGCGCTGCTCCCGGATCGTCGGTGACGATCACGCCATTGGCGCCAAGGCCTGCCAGCTGGCCGGCGTCAGCGCCGATCGAGGCGGCGCCCGGCCGGTCGAATGCGCCGACGAGCACAGCGCCCGGAATGGCATCGATGCTCTGGATCAGCGCGCGACCCATGCGTCCGCCTGCACCGGCTACGACGAGCTTCAGGTCCTTCATATCGCTCATGACATCTGCCCTTTGCTGCTGACCGGCTGAGGCTGGGGCAGGGCGTCGCTCTCGTCGAAGCCGTCGATGCCCAGCATCTGCATGTTGTGGAAGCGTGCATAGATCCCGTCGGTCTTGGTGACCAGATCGTCGTGGCGGCCTTCCTCGGCCACGCATCCCGCCTGCATGACGACGATCTTGTCGGCGCGTGCGATCGTCGACAGGCGATGCGCAATGACGATAACGGTACGACCTTGCATAGCTGTCTCCAGCGCGCGCTGCACCAGCGCTTCCGATTCCGTGTCGAGCGCGGAGGTCGCTTCGTCGAGCAGCAGGATCGGCGCGTTGCGCACCAGCGCGCGGGCAATCGAAAGGCGCTGCCGCTGACCGCCGGAAAGCGTGATGCCGTTTTCGCCGACGGGCGTATCGTAGCCGCGCGGTTGGGTCAGGATGAAATCATGGGCATTCGCCCGGCGCGCCGCTTCCTCGATCTCGGCATCCGTCGCATCCGGCCGGCCATAGCGGATATTGTCGCGGATCGAGCCCTCGAACAGGTAAGGCTGCTGCGAGACATAGGCGATCGCGGCGCGCAGCGACTGCTTGGTGACGTCGGCGATATCCTGCCCGTCGATCAGGATGCGGCCTGCTTCTGGATCGTAAAAGCGCGGCACGAGGCTGATGACCGTGGATTTGCCGGCGCCCGAAGGCCCGACGAGCGCTGTCGTTCTGCCAGCATGCGCCGTGAACGAAACGTCGCGCAGGATCGGATCGCCCTGCTGGTAGGAGAAGTTGACCCCTTCGAGCACCACTTCGCCCTTGCCCATCACGAGCGGCTTGGCGCCGGGACGGTCGGCCTGCTGCGGCTGGATGTCGAGGATTTCGTAGATCATGCGGGCATTCACGACAGCCCGCTCAAGGCTTACCTGCAGCCGCGCCAGGCGCTTGGCCGGCTCGTAGGCGAGAAGCAGCGCCGTCACGAAGGCGAAGAACGCGCCTGGAAGCACGTCGCCATAGATCGACCGGAACGCCGCATAGGCGAGCACGCCGGAAATCGCGAGGCCGGCAAGCGTTTCGGTCAGCGGCGAGGTCCGCTCCGTCAGCCGGATGATGCGGTTCGCCCGCCCCTCGGCTGCATCGATCAGCCGGTTCATGCGCACCCTGAGCACGTCTTCCATGGTAAAGGATTTCACGATGGTGATGCCCTGGACAGTTTCCTGCATCGCGGCCTGAACGCTGCTGTTCAGCTCCACCGCATCGCGCGTGGCACTTCTCAGCCGCTTCGAAATATAGCGCAGCGCCAAAAGAAGCGGCGGCGCGACGGTGAAGACGATCAGCGTCAAGAGCCAGTCTTTCGACAGCATGACACCGATCAGCGCGACGAGGGTCAGGAGGTCCCGCGCGAGCGACGTGATCGTCAGGTTCAGGACATCGCGGATGCCGATAACGTTCTGGCTGATCTGTGCGGCGATCTGGGCGGAGCGGTTGTCGCTGTAAAACCCGACGCTGAGCGCCATCAGCTGGTCGAAAAGCCGTTTCTGGTATCGCGCGACGAGATTGTTGCCGACCTTGGCCAGAAGCACTGCCTGCCCGTAGGAGGCGAGGCCGCGCAGCAGGAAGGCCGCGAAGATCGAGCCGCAGATGAGCCAGACGACGTCGGCGCGCTGATTGGCAAAGGCCTCGTTGATCACGATTTCCATGATCCAGGCCGTAAACGCCGTCGTCGCCGCCACGATCGCCAGGCAGATGGCCGCGAACACGTAGTCACGAACGTAGTCGCGCCCGTTCTCCGAAAGGATGCGCTTCAGCATCCCCATGACGGTGTCGGGATCGAGCCGTCGCTTTTTGGTCGGTTCTGTCATGCGGTTGTCGGTTCGCACCCTGGAGACTGTGGCCGTTCGCTAAGCATTGCCGGGGTCTATAGACGCTTGGTCCCGCTTTGCCTATTGCAGCGCTGCCACGGCTTGCGCCAACGGCCGCGGCGAAGAGCGCGGCCGATATCCTTGGCCGGTCGGCCGTTGCCCGCGCGGAAAACTCTTGCGTCTCCGGGCGAAGAAGACTATCTAGTCGTCAAAATTCTTGGTCATACGAGCAAGAGTGGGTTCCTGCCGGGGCCCGCTCTTTTTTGTTTCCATCGGCAGCCGCCGACCCGACCAGTCTGCGGCACGCCGCGCGAGCGACTGGCAGGCATGACTGAAACGCAAACACTATTCGATCCGAATGAAGACCGTCTGATCACCGAAACGGGCACCGATGCGCGCATCGCCGCGATCGTGGAGCCCGTGGTGCGTTCTCTCGACATGCGCCTGGTGCGCGTGCGGCTGTCGGGCCAGAACGGGCTGACGCTGCAGATCATGGCCGAGCGGCTCGATGGCACGATGACGGTCGAGGACTGCGAGGCGCTGTCGCGCGCCGTGTCGCCCGCGCTAGATGTCGATGATCCGATCGACAAGGCCTATCACCTGGAAGTGTCTTCGCCCGGCATCGACCGCCCCATGGTCCGCCGCGCCGATTTCGCCAACTGGCAGGGCCATGTCGTCAAGGTCGAAACCTCGGTGCTCGTCGACAATCGCAAGCGCTTCCGTGGTAAGATCGCATCGGTGAGCGAAGATGGCTTCCTCATGGAGCGCGACCAGGCGAGCTATGGCGACGAGCCGACGGTTCAAATTCCGTTCGTCGCGCTGGCCGATGCCAAGCTGATCCTGACCGACGAACTCATTCGCGAGGCGCTGCAGGCCGACAAGGCCGCCAAGGCGGCGCGCGCAGCCAACGAGAACAATCCGCCAGAGTCCGATGAGGACGACGGCGCAGACCACAACTAAAGCGTTACCAGGTGAAGTGGATACCGGTTCACCGTCCGGAAACGCGACAAATCAAATAGCTAGAGCGGTTGAGCAATTCGAAGAAAAGCGAAACTGCTCTAGCGAAATCTGACGGCTTCAAGGCCGCAATGACGAGCGGCGCCTTCGGTGGCGCCCATTCAGGGAGATATCCATGGCAGTCAGTGCAAACAGGCTCGAACTCTTGCAGATCGCCGACGCGGTCGCCCGCGAGAAGCTGATCGATCGCGAGATCGTCATCGACGCGATGGCGGACGCCATCCAGAAGGCCGCCCGCTCGCGCTACGGCCAGGAGACCGACATCCTCGCCGACATCAACCCGAAGACAGGCGAGATCAAGCTGCAGCGCCGCCTGCTCGTCGTCGACAAGGTCGAGGACTATTCCACCCAGATCGCCCTTGAGCTTGCACGTGACCGCGACGAGAACATCCAGCTCGGCGATTTCGTGACCGATCCGCTGCCGCCCATGGATTTCGGCCGCATCGCCGCCCAGTCGGCAAAGCAGGTCATCGTCCAGAAGGTCCGCGAAGCCGAGCGCGACAAGCAGTATGACGAATACAAGGACCGCGTCGGCGAGATCGTCAACGGCACCGTCAAGCGCGTCGAATACGGCAACGTCATCGTCGATCTCGGCCGTGGCGAAGGCATCATCCGCCGCGACGAGACGATCCCGCGGGAAAACTTCCGCTATGGCGATCGCGTCCGCGCCTATGTCTACGATGTGCGCCGCGAGCAGCGTGGCCCGCAGATCTTCCTGTCGCGCACGCACCCTCAGTTCATGGTCAAGCTCTTCACCATGGAAGTGCCGGAGATCTACGACGGCGTCATCGAGATCCGCTCGGTTGCCCGTGATCCCGGTTCGCGTGCCAAGATCGCCGTCATCTCCAACGATAGCTCCATCGATCCCGTCGGCGCCTGCGTCGGCATGCGCGGCAGCCGCGTCCAGGCGGTCGTCGGCGAGCTTCAGGGCGAGAAGATCGACATCATCCCGTGGAGCCACGACCCGGCTTCCTTCATCGTCAACGCCCTCCAGCCGGCCGAAGTCGCCAAGGTCGTTCTCGACGAAGATGCCGAGCGCATCGAAGTGGTCGTGCCGGACGAGCAGCTTTCGCTCGCCATCGGCCGTCGCGGCCAGAACGTGCGCCTCGCCTCGCAGCTCACCGGCTGGGACATCGACATCCTGACCGAGGAAGAGGAAAGCCAGCGTCGCCAGAAGGAATTCGTCGAGCGCTCGAACCTCTTCATGGAAGCCCTCAACGTCGACGAGATGGTCGGCCAGGTGCTGGCATCGGAAGGCTTCAGCCAGGTCGAGGAAGTCGCCTATGTCGATCTCGACGAAATCGCGTCCATCGACGGTTTCGACGAGGAGACTGCGCAGGAACTCCAGACCCGCGCCCGCGAGCACCTCGATCGCCTGGAAGCCGAACTGGAAGCCAAGCGTGTCGAACTCGGTGTTTCCGACGATCTGAAGCAGGTCGAAGGCCTGACGACGCAAATGCTGGTCGCGCTCGGCGAGAACGACATCAAGTCGCTCGACGACTTCGCCGGCTGTGCGGCCGACGACCTCGTCGGCTGGTCGGAGCGCAAGAACGGCGAGACCAAGCGGTTCGACGGCATCCTGAAGGATTTCGAAGTGTCCCGCGCTGACGCCGACGCGATGATCATCCAGGCGCGTCTGGCTGCCGGCTGGATCACCGAGGACGACATCGCGGTCGAAGAAGGTGCGGAAGAAGCCGTCGAAGAGGGTGCCGAGCAGGCCTGAGGCCGCACGGCTCCCAGAGCGTTTCCAGGTTAAGTGGATACCGGTTCACCGTCGGAAACGCGACAAATCAAAAACCTAGAGCCGTTGAGCGATTCGAAGAAACGCGAAACGGCTCTAGCAAGAGACTGGAAAGCGGATCGTGGCCGGAAAGGTTGAGCCAATGAGCGAGCGCATGTGCATCGTCACGCGCGCAAGCGGCCCGACGGAAGGCCTGATCCGCTTCGTCGCGGCGCCGGACGGCACCGTCGTTCCCGATCTGAAGGAGCGACTGCCCGGCCGAGGCTGCTGGATCACGCCCGAGCGCGATGTCGTCGCGCTCGCCCTGAAGCGCCGCCTTTTCGCCAAGGCGCTCAAGGCCGAGGTGACGGTGGATCCGGACATGCCGGAAACGCTCGATCGCCTGTTGCGCGATCAGTTGCTCGGCATGATGGCCATGGCCCGCAAGGCCGGCCAGTTCGTCTCCGGCGCCACCAAGGTGGACAAGGCCGTGCGCTCCGGCGAGGCGCTCGCGGTCTTCCATGCCACCGATGCGGCCGAGGACGGCGTGCGCAAGATCGGCCAGGCGCGCCATTTCGCGGTCGAGGTCGGCCTGGACCCGATCGAGGCATTTCACCTCCTCAGCGCCGACGAGATGGCGTTTCATTTGGGCGAAGGCGCGTTAATCCATGCCGCAGCGCTTGCGGGACAGGCCGGTGAGGGTGTAGTGAAGCGCGCAAAGTTGCTCCATCGCTACCGCCACGGCTTGGCTAAGCCGTCAGATGGGGCCCTCAACGGTGGGACCGAACATGGCGAACTGGAATAGATGTGTGGCGTCGGCATGAGCCCGCGCCGTCGAGAATAGATCGAAACAGCGCTGCGCCGCCAACCCTGTCGCGCATCTCTGTTTCCAAGGAACGGATACGGAATGAGCGACACTAAAGACGACAAGACCCTGAGCGTACCGAGCAAGTCGACCCTTACTCTGAAGCGTCCCGGCGGCAGCCAGGGCACTGTACGGCAGGAAATGGGACGCGGCCGGACGAAGGCCGTCGTCGTTGAGACGCGCAAGCGTCGCATTCACCGCCCAGAAGACGATGTGAAGCCGGCACCCGCACAGGCGGCGCCGGCTGCACCCGCGCCTGCTCCTGCCCCGGCAGCGCAGCCCCAGCAGCAGCCGGCACAGCCAGCAGCTTCGACGTCGGCAGCGCCTGCGCCAGCATCTGCGCCTGCCACCGCAGCGCCGGCAGCCGCCGCGCCGCAGCAGCAGCCGCAGCGTCCGGCAGCCCCGCGTCCGGCACCGCAGCGCCCGGCTTCGGCCCCGCAGCGCTTCGAGACCCCGCGTCCGGCTCCGCAGATGCGGCCGCGCCCAGGCTCCACCGGCAACCTTTCCGCCGGTGAGATGGATGCCCGCCGTCGTGCACTCGAGGAAGCGCGCATCCGCGACATCGAGGAGCGCAAGCAGGCCGAGATCGAAGCCCGTCGCCGCGCCGAGGAAGACAAGCGCCTCGCCATCGAGCGTGCCGAGCAGGCCCGCATCGAGGCGGAACAGGCCGCGTTGAACCGGGCTGAGACCGAAGCCAAGGTCCTCTCCGCCGAATCCGGCGAGCGCAAGCGTCCGGCTCCCGTCAAGGAGAAGGAAAAGGAAGAGGCTGCTCCCGTCGCCCGCGTCGGCCGCAAGGTCGATGCCGACGATGACGATGGTCGCGCCGGCCCCCGCAAGGGTGCAGGTCCTGCCAAGGTGGAAGCACCGAAGCCGACCCGCGCCAAGACCGACGGCGAACGCCGCCGTGGCAAGCTGACCCTCACGGGCGCTCTGGACGAAGATGGTTCGACCCGCGGTCGTTCGCTCTCGGCCATGCGACGCCGCCAGGAGAAGTTCAAGCGCGCGCAAATGCAGGAGACCCGCGAGAAGATTCAGCGCGAGGTCGTCCTGCCGGAAACCATCACCATCCAGGAACTCTCCCAGCGTATGGCGGAGCGTTCGGTCGACGTCATCAAGTACCTGATGAAGGAAGGCCAGATGATGAAGCCCGGCGACATCATCGATGCCGACCTGGCCGAGCTCATCGCCACCGAATTCGGCCACACGGTCAAGCGCGTGTCGGAGTCGGACGTGGAAGAGGGCATCTTCGACGTGCAGGATGTCGATGGCGATCTGTCGTCGCGTCCGCCGATCGTCACGATCATGGGTCACGTCGACCACGGCAAGACGTCGCTGCTCGATGCCATCCGCAACGCCAACGTCGTGTCGGGTGAAGCCGGTGGCATCACCCAGCATATCGGCGCCTACCAGGTCGAGAAGGATGGCAACAAGATCACCTTCATCGACACGCCGGGCCACGCCGCCTTCACGGCCATGCGTGCCCGTGGTGCGCAGGCAACCGACATCGCGATCCTCGTGGTCGCAGCCGATGACAGCGTGATGCCGCAGACGATCGAGTCGATCAGCCACGCCAAGGCGGCCAACGTGCCGATCATCGTGGCGATCAACAAGATCGACAAGCCGACGGCCGACCCCCAGAAGGTTCGCACGCAGCTCCTCCAGCACGAGGTGTTCGTGGAATCCATGGGCGGTGAAGTGCTCGACGTGGAAGTGTCGGCCAAAACCGGCGCCAATCTCGACAAGCTGCTCGAGGCGATCCTTCTTCAGTCCGAAATTCTCGATCTGAAGGCCAATACGAGCCGTACGGCAGAGGGCATGGTTGTCGAAGCCAAGCTCGATCGCGGTCGCGGGTCGGTTGCCACGGTGCTCGTCCAGAAGGGCACGCTGCATCCGGGCGAGATCATCGTCGCGGGCGACCAGTGGGGCCGCGTGCGTGCGCTGGTCAACGATCGCGGCGAAGTCGTGAAGGAAGCGGGTCCGTCCATGCCGGTCGAGATCCTCGGCCTGCAGGGCACGCCGATGGCCGGCGACCGGTTCGCCGTCGTCGAGAACGAGCAGCGCGCTCGCGAGATTTCCGAGTACCGCCAGCGTCTCGCCCGTGAAAAGGCAGTCGCGCGTCAGGCCGGTTCGCGCGGTTCGCTCGAACAGATGATGACCCAGCTCCAGGATACCGGGCTGAAGGAATTCCCGCTGGTCATCAAGGGTGACGTCCAGGGTTCGATCGAAGCCATCATCGGCACGCTCGACAAGCTCGGAACCAGCGAAGTCCGTGCCCGCATCGTGCATTCCGGCGCCGGCGGCATCACCGAAAGCGACATTTCGCTTGCGGAGGCCTCCAACGCCGCGATCATCGGCTTCAACGTCCGCGCCAACAAGCAGGCGCGCGATGCGGCCGAAGCCGCTGGCATCGAGATCCGCTACTACAACATCATCTACGATCTGGTGGATGACGTGAAATCGGCCATGTCGGGCCTTCTGTCGCCGGAGCGGCGCGAGACCTTCATCGGCAATGCCGAAATCCTCGAGGTGTTCAACATCACGAAGATCGGCAAGGTCGCTGGTTGCCGCGTCACGGAAGGCAAGGTCGAGCGTGGAGCCGGCGTGCGCCTCATCCGCGACAACGTCGTCATTCACGAAGGCACGCTCAAGACCCTCAAGCGCTTCAAGGACGAAGTGTCCGAAGTGCCGGTCGGCCAGGAGTGCGGCATGGCGTTCCAGAACTACGAAGACATTCGTGCAGGCGACGTCATCGAGTGCTTCCGCGTCGAGCATGTAACGCGGACGCTCTAGTCGTCGTTCGATCGATCGGGATCAGGACGCGTCGGGACAATCAGCCCGGCGCGTCTTCCCTTTCGCAGAGACCGTCTCCACGGTCGGCCGCGCGATCGATTTTCCCGTTTGAACGGAACAAGCATTAGTCATGGCACGTACAAATTCCTCCTCCGGTCCCACCCAGCGCATGCTGCGCGTCGGCGAGCAAGTCCGCGCCGCGATCACGCAGGTACTCCAGCGCGATGAAATCCGCGATCCGCTGATCGAATCGACCGTTATCGCGATCTCCGAAGTGCGCATGTCGAATGATCTGAAGATCGCGACCGCCTACGTCACGCCGCTTGGTCAGCAGGATCACGCGGCACTCGTTGCGGCGCTCAACCGCAATGCACGCGCCGTGCGCAAGCACATCACGCCGGCATTGCGCCAGATGAAATTCATGCCGGAAGTCCGCTTCCGCGACGACACGAGCTTCGACAACTATCAGAAGATCGATGAGCTTCTGCGCTCGCCGGAAGTCGCCCGCGATCTCAATCGCACGACCGACGATCATGGCGATGACACAGCCGCTGACACCGACGATGCCGACAAGGGGTCGTCGAACTGATGGGTGGTCGTCGCGGCAAGAACAAGGGTCGGCCCGTTTCCGGCTGGATCATCCTCGACAAGCCAGAGGATTTCGGCTCGACAGAGGCCGTTTCCAAGATCAAGTGGTTGTTCAAGGCCCAAAAGGCCGGCCACGCCGGAACGCTGGATCCCTTGGCATCCGGCCTCCTGCCGATCGCGCTTGGCGATGCGACCAAGACGGTTCCCTACGTCATGGATGGGCGCAAGATCTACGAATTCACCGTGCGGTGGGGTGCCGAGCGTGACACCGACGACATGGAAGGCGAGATTACGCAATCGAGCGATCTCCGCCCGGCACAATCCGACATCGAGGCCCTGCTGCCCCGCTATACCGGCGTGATCGAGCAGATTCCGCCGCAATATTCGGCGGTCAAGATCGACGGAAACCGTGCCTATGATCTCGCGCGGGGCGGCGAAACGGTCGAGATCGCGTCGCGGGAAGTGGAAATCCACCGCCTCGATCTGGTCGCCTGTCCCGAAGACGATCTTGCCGTCTTCGTCGTGGAGTGCGGCAAGGGCACCTATGTGCGCTCGCTCGCCCGCGATTTCGGTCGCGATCTTGGCTGCTATGGCCATATCGCCAAACTGCGCCGCATCGGCGTCGCGCCCTTCTCAGACGAAGACATGGTACCGCTCGCCGACCTGACGGTGTTGGAAGAGATGGCGGATGATGCAGAGCGGCTGGCTGCTCTCGATGCGTTCCTGATCGACACCGGTGAAGCGCTCGCCAATCTGCCGCATGTCGCGATCACCGATGATCAGGCGCACCGGCTGCGCATGGGCAACCCGATCATTCTGCGCGGCCGCGACGCGCCACTCGATGAGGCCGATGTCTGGGTCACGGCGCGCGGTCGTCTTGTTGCAATCGGCGAAATCGGCCAAGGAGAGTTTCGTCCCCGCCGGGTTTTCGGCAACTGAAATCCATTTCACACGTTGCGCGCCTAGTTGGATAACTTGGCGCGCCTATCTACGCCAGGAGCGTTCTCGGCCGGTGGCCGAAGGAGAAACTATAAAGTGCCGGGTCCGCCATTCCGGCAAGAACAATAACGAGAACGCGCTGCCGCATAGAAGGCTCGGGATCAGATGTTCGAAGTTGTTTCCCATCATCGGCTGAGCAGTCCGAAGCGCGCCTTGATGCAGGTTGCGTACTGATGAGTCAGGCAGTGGAAGACAACGCTCCTTCCAAGGCGGAGCAGGCGGATCCCAAAGCGACGGACCGGCTGCGTTCGCGCCCGATCTCGGACTATCTCTTCTTCCTGATCCTCATCTGCCTCGTGCCAGCCCTTCTCTTTTCGGGCTACCTTCTGGTGCGCACCAACACGGTGCAGCAGGAAGGCCTTCAGTCCATCTTCCAGTCCAACACGCGTTCGATCGTTCAGGTGGTGGAGCAGGAAGTCTCCGGCATGCTGACGACGCTGCGGGTGTTGGCGACCGATCCCACGCTCCAGGCCGACAATCTCGAAGCATTTCACGACCGCGGCCGCCGCGCGCTCATCGGCCGCGGGATGAACCTTGCCGTTGTCGGCAGCGATCTGCGGCAGGTCTTCAACACGCGCACCGACTATGGGGTGCAACTGCCTGCGGCCAGTGATCCCAGGACGTTGCGCCGCGCGCTGCAGGACCGAACCTCTGCGGTATCCGGCGTGCTCTTCAGCGAGACGTCGCTTTCATGGGTGTTCTTCGTTGCGCTGCCTGTCAACCGCGAGGGGCGCGAACCCATCCTTCTCGTTCTGTCGCGTGGCGCCGATTCCCTGGCCCGCGCGATCGAGGATGGCCGTCTTCCAGCCGCTTGGCAGGTCGCCATCGTCGACAGCACGCAGACCGTGCTGTCCTCGACCGATCCTTCACTTGCGGCCGGTGGATCCTTGCCCTTCACCTTCAAGGAAAACTTCCGCCAAGGGATCACCGAGGTGGACATGAACGGCCATTCCTTCCAGATCATCCGGGAAGGCTCGGCGCTCACCCAGTGGAGTGTGGTTGCCTGGACCCCAAAGGCGACGATCAGCGCACCCATCATGCGTTCGATCGCCCTTCTTCTGATCGGCGGATTGACGATCGGCGCTTTGGCGGGTTTCGTCGCCTGGCTCGTGGCTGGCCGTGTCACGCGCTCTGCAAGGCGGCTGTCTGAAAGCGCGCGGCTTCTGGGCGCCGGGCAGCCGGTGCCGCAGCCGCCCCATCCGATCAGCGAATTCGCCGTCGTGTCGACCGCGCTCAGCGAGGCAGCTTCTAACCGCAGCGAAGCCGAAAGCGAGATCCGCCTGCTGATGCGCGAGGTGGCGCACAGGTCCAAGAACCAGCTCACCGTCATCAACGCCATGGTCGGCCAGACCGCCAAGAACGCCGCGAGCGTCGACGAATTCGTCGACAGCTTCCGACGCCGCATCACCGGCCTCGCCCGTTCCACCGACCTGCTGCTTGCCAACGCCGCCCGCGGCATCGATTTCCGCGCGCTGGTGGAAAGCCAGCTGGAGCCTTTTCTGCCGAGCGATCCGGAGCGCGTGCGGCTTCTGGGACCGAAAGTCATGGTCGATGCGCAGGCCTCGCAGACGCTTGGCATGGCGGTGCACGAGCTCGCCACCAACGCCTCCAAATACGGTGCGCTGGCAGACGAGGAGAGCCGGCTCGAAATCACCTGGTGGCGGCGCGAGGGCATGTTGTCGCTCACCTGGCGCGAATATGTGAAGGAACTTCACGTCTCGCCCGATCAGGAGCGCAAGGGTTTCGGCTCCGTCGTGCTCGAGCGCATGATGGGCGGCACGCTCGATGCTCAGATCACGCGCAACCTGCATGAGAACGGCATCGAATGGCACTTCGCCATCCCGCTCGACCGCCTGCGTGCCGATGGCTCCGAGGAGCAAGCCTGAGCGGGTGAGCTCCCGCTGCTGCGCTTTCCCGCAAGGCGCCACGGCCATTTCGCCCTTTCCTTATGGGCGGTTTTAGCCTATAGGCACGCCAGCGCGACGGGTGGTTCTGCCACCTTCGCGTTTTGTCATGGCCTCCGCTGGACGACATCCCGGCCGCAGGCGTCCCGAAGATCCTCAAACAATCGATAGAAAGGATTGTCCGATGTCGATCACTGCCGAACGTAAGGCTGAACTGCTCAAACAATACGCGATCAAGGAAGGCGACACCGGTTCGCCGGAAGTCCAGGTCGCGATCCTGACCGAGCGGATCAACAACCTGACTGATCACTTCAAGGGCCACAAGAAGGACAACCACTCCCGTCGTGGCCTTCTCAAGATGGTTTCCAGCCGCCGTTCGCTCCTCGACTACGTCAAGTCGAAGGACGAAGAGCGCTACAAGACGCTGATCACCAGCCTCGGCATCCGCCGCTAGGCTTTGAGCTTGAAGCCGGCGGGGCTGTTCGTTGAACGGCCATCCGCCGGTTTGCACTTTCGGCAGGCGGCGCCTTTTGTAGCTCCGCCTGTCCGGTCTACCCCGCCCGGCAAGAGGTCGGTGCGGGTGATAAGCGACCTGTCATGGGGCAGGATTGCAGGATGCTTGCATCGGCTTCGCGCCGTTTTCCTTCCGGACACCAAGCCTCCCGTTGTCTTGCCCGTGGCGCGTCATAAACGCCAAGCCGGGTGCTGCGGTTCTCAGATGAGCCTCGCGCGCTCCGCCAATCAAGGACACTCCATGTTCGATCACCACAAAGTTGAACTCGAATGGGCCGGCCGCACGCTGACCCTCGAAACGGGCAAGGTCGCCCGCCAAGCTGATGGCGCCGTCATCGCCTCCTATGGCGAGACCGTCGTGCTCGCCACCGTCGTTTCCGCCAAGGAGCCGAAGCCCGGCCAGGACTTCTTCCCGCTGACCGTCAACTACCAGGAAAAGACCTACGCCGCCGGCAAGATCCCGGGTGGCTACTTCAAGCGCGAAGGCCGTCCGTCCGAAAACGAGACGCTCACCTCGCGCCTCATCGACCGGCCGATCCGCCCGCTCTTCCCGGATGGCTACAAGAACGACACCCAGGTCATCGTCACCGTGATGCAGCACGACCTGGAGAACAATCCGGACGTCGTCGCACTCGTCGCCACGTCCGCTGCGCTGACGCTTTCGGGCGTGCCCTTCATGGGCCCCGTCGGCGGCGCGCGCATCGGCTACATCAACGGTGAATACCGCCTGAACCCGACCGTCGACGAGATGCCGGAATCCAAGCTCGACCTGATTGTCGCCGGCACGGGTGATGCGGTTCTCATGGTGGAATCGGAAGCCCAGGAACTCGACGAAGAGACGATGCTCGGCGCCGTCATGTTCGGCCACCGCGGCTTCCAGCCGGTGATCGACGCGATCATCAAGCTCGCCGAAGTGGCCGCCAAGGAGCCGCGCGACTTCACCGCCGAAGATCATTCGGCGCTCGAAAGCGAAATGCTCGCCTTCGCCGAAGCCGAACTGCGCGACGCCTACAAGAACACCGACAAGGCTGCACGCTACGCCGCCGTCGATGCCGTAAAGGCCAAGGTCAAGGCGCATTTCGCGCCGGCCGAAGGCGAAGAAGCCCGCTACACCGCCGAGCAGATCGGCTCGGTCTTCAAGTCGCTCCAGGCAAAGATCGTGCGCTGGAACATCCTCGACACCAAGTCGCGCATCGATGGTCGTGATCTCGCCACCGTCCGTCCGATCGTGTCGGAAGTCTCCATGCTGCCGCGCACCCACGGCTCCGCGCTCTTCACCCGCGGCGAGACCCAGGCGATCGTCGTCGCCACGCTCGGCACCGGCGAAGACGAGCAGTACGTCGATTCACTCACGGGCATGTACAAGGAGCGCTTCCTGCTCCACTACAACTTCCCGCCCTTCTCCGTCGGTGAAACGGGCCGCATCGGCTCGCCCGGCCGCCGCGAAATCGGCCACGGCAAGCTCGCATGGCGCGCGATCCGTCCGATGCTGCCGGCGCCCGAGCAGTTCCCCTACACGCTGCGCGTCGTCTCCGAGATCACCGAATCCAACGGCTCGTCCTCCATGGCGACCGTGTGCGGCACCTCGCTCGCACTCATGGATGCGGGCGTGCCGATCCAGCGCCCGGTCGCCGGCATCGCCATGGGCCTGATCAAGGAAGACGAGCGCTTCGCCGTGCTTTCCGACATCCTGGGCGATGAAGACCACCTCGGCGACATGGACTTCAAGGTCGCAGGCACCGAGAACGGCATCACCTCGCTGCAGATGGACATCAAGATCGAAGGCATCACCGAGGAGATCATGAAGATCGCGCTCGGCCAGGCCAAGGACGGTCGCATCCACATCCTCGGCGAGATGGCCAAGGCCCTCACGACGAGCCGCGAAGAGCTGGGCGAGTTCGCCCCGCGCATCGAAGTGATGCAGATCCCCGTCGACAAGATCCGTGACGTCATCGGCTCGGGCGGCAAGATCATCCGCGAGATCGTCGAAAAGACCGGCGCCAAGATCAACATCGAGGATGACGGCACGATCAAGATCGCATCGGCCTCCGGCAAGGAGATCGAAGCCGCCAAGAAGTGGATCCACTCCATCGTCGACGAGCCGGAGATCGGCCACGTCTACGAAGGCACGGTCGTGAAGATCGCCGATTTCGGCGCCTTCGTGAACTTCTTCGGCCCGCGCGACGGCCTCGTTCACATCTCCCAGCTCGCCGAGGAACGCGTCGCCAAGACATCCGACGTCGTCAAGGAAGGCCAGAAGGTCTACGTCAAGCTCATGGGCTTCGACGAACGCGGCAAGGTCCGTCTCTCCATGAAGGTCGTCGACCAGGAGACCGGCAAGGAACGCGAAAAGCAGGAAGACTGATCAAGCCGATCAGCTCCGGTGAAATGCAAGCGGCCGCATCGAAAGATGCGGCCGTTTCTTTTGTGCGATGGGTCATGAGTGTCGGCCATCTTCCCATAAATATATAGGGGAATCGGAAGGTATACTCACAAGTCTCTCCAAATATTCCATTTAAATATTTTGAATAAAGTTTCAGTGCTTGAATTGAACGGGAGTTGAATGAAACTGGATGAGCGAATCATCATGACAGGACATCGTTCATGGCCAATTCGAAGCCGAAGCTCATTTATGTCGCGGAAATGCTCGCAGAATTGCGGAAACTGGCGATAGAATCGCGCGAGCCCATGTTGGCTCACCTTCTCGCCATGGCTGAACTTGAGGCCAGAAGTGAGCCTCTCGAAATCTGCAGCGATGCTGGTCGCAGATCGATAGAAACGGAAATAAAGTGTTTCCAAAAGCTATAGCGATCCGCCTAAACTAGCGGTTGCGGAAAATACTCATGCATGTAACTTCGCGCCGATTTGAAGTATCGGCATGGAGTGGCGTGCGCATGACTCTCGACCAGGCTGCGGACTATCTGGCGGTGGTCGAACGACCGGATGTCCAGAAGGACCTAGCCTTGACCCGGCTAATCGTCGACCTGAGGAGCCGACCCGAACTCGCGAGACCGGCCGGCAATTTCCAAGCCGCCTTCGTCACCTTCCAGCGTGCCCTGCTCGAAGAGCGAGAAGACGCCGAGGACCACCGTTTCCACGCCATGACGTGCCTTGCCGAACTGCGCCGCGCGGTGGGGTAGATGGATACACCGTAAGCTAAATTGTGGCTCGACGGAGGGCACAGACGGACCGGCGAACGGAGGGCCTGCTTTGGCGGCTCATATACTGGGCTAATAGCCAATTCGACGCGAGCACCTTGGTTTGCGGCAATAAAACGGTGGCTCGTCTTTCAAGACAAATTCTATATCACATGTACGCAGACACAGTGGTAGTCTGAATGATCTCAATCGATGAGTGCAGCGAGCTTTAAGATGAGCATAGTGACGAAAGCGATCCCGACGCTACTCGATTGGAGCCAAGTAAGGACAGGGATTCAGGCCTTCCAGAAATCGCTAGACCTGGCGGACGAAGCCAAAGCGTTTCAGTATTTTGCACTATCGAAGATACTGAAGATCGATGATGATGAAATCAGGATGGCAATTACCGACGGTGGCGACGATCGGGGGATAGATGCAGTCTACATCGACAGTCGGCCTGAAAGGCGAGTTATTCATCTATTTCAGTTTAAACACGTTGCCAATTTCGAAAAAACTAGGAGCTCTTTTCCCTCGAACGAAATTGACAAAATACAAAGCTTTTTGGAATGCTTTCTTAGGAAAGATCCATCCCTGTCAAAGACGTGCAACCCAATACTTTGGAGCAAGGTGCAGGATCTATGGGAGGCGCTTGAAGAGGCTGTTTATTCTATTCAAATCCACTTATGTAATAACGCTGCAGCGCTCATACCTTCGCACTCTGCGCGTTTCGAAGAGGCTCTGCGTCCGTACCAACATGCAGTTCTCACTCAGCATGACCTGATATGGTTTTCGCGCCACCTCTCAAAAGGTGCAACTGTCGATCGGGAATATCATCTCGGCTTAGTCGAGGATCAATATTACGGTCGCACGGATGGTTTCGCAAAAGGTCTCATTGGAACGGTGCGTGGCGACGAGATAGTGCGTTTGATAACTGATCCTAATTTCCCGCAGGAAGTGGACGACACGCTGTTTGAAGACAACATTCGCCTCTATCTTGGTGAAGCCAATGAGATCAATCGAAAGATATTGTCTACTGCGCTCAGCGAGAAAAACACGCAGTTCTGGTACTTGAATAACGGTATCACAATCGTTTGCGATCGAATGGATTACCAGCCGAGATCGGCCAATCCTAAGGTGAGGATGATAAACCCACAGATCGTGAATGGCGGTCAGACATCGCATGCTTTGTTCGAAGCTGCGAGGTCGGATTTGGCGCGCATTTATGATGTGAAACTTCTGCTGCGCGTGATCGAAACGGCAGACCGAGCGTTCACTAACAGCGTCGCCGAGGCCACCAACAGCCAGACGCCAATTCGCAGCCGTGACATTCGATCAAACGACTCAATCCAGGTTCGGATCGAAAACGCGCTCGCAGGTCATGGCTACTTTTATGAGAGGAAGAACGACCAGCATATCGAGAGGCCGGCGGAGTTTCGGATTGATGCCGTAAAACTTGGCCAAATCATCTTAGCTTATGTGCTGCGAGAGCCAGATCGCGCAAAAACTTCGTCCAACAGGATCTTTGGGGAGTATTATGGGTGGGTTTTCGATGAAGGAATTTTATCGGCCGAGAACATCATCACGATGTGGCGCATATATAAGCTGGTGGATGATGATCGTCGTCGCGCGATGACAGCGCTCAATTCACGTCTTAAACAGACTTATGATGAAGCCTGGATAATCGAGGGTGTATTTCACATTCTGTACATGCTCAGCCTGACTTGCGAGAAAGAGGGGACTGATCTCTTCGAGTACGACGCTGTCGAGGGTCACTATGCGTCGGTGAAAGCTCAGATAGATGAATTCATGACGCGAAACAGAGGCCAGGCTGCCTACAGAGTCTTCCGCAGTGCCGTGACCAAACAGCTTTTGGCTCGTTTTGCCAGCGGTCAACAACTTAGCCTTGAGCTTGAGATGCGCGAGCAGAAAGACTAGCCTGTGGATCTGAACTCGTCGTTGTCTTAAGCCGCATCAAGTCACACGCCGGTTCTGGCGACGAACACTTAAACCGTCCGACACCCCCCAATTTTCCCCGCCCCTCCGCTCCGTGCCATACTCCCTTCGTCCCCGCCGGTTGGAAGCATTCGTGAGACGTCCGGGTGCGGGTGGGGGCGGCGCTTCCGGTTGTGGGGAACGATGCCCGCAGCCTGGAGCTGGGCCGACAGCGCCTCCGCCGGCACTACGACCGGCTTTGGCTCCGTGTCCATGCAAGCCGTCGGTGCGGAAGCGAGCGATGATCCCTGTGAGCTGCGATGCGGCCGGTGGAGGGGCGCTCGATCCGGGCTGAGCGCGTGAAGCCGCATGAAGGGCCCCGTCGGGAGCCTGAAGTGCGCCACCATGTGCTCGTGAAGGTCCGGTCCCGCATGAAGTCCCCGTCAAAAGGGCGACGGTGCAGAGGGTGTCGACTGGTCCAGAGGGACGAGGGTCCCGTGAAGACGCTGGGCGGGGCGCGCGAAGCGAGCCACACCTACTTTTTCTATCGAGGCCCGCTTCGCGCGCCCCGTCTCCATTCTGCCTCATCCCCCGGGCGGCGAAAGCCGTGCCGGGCAAAGCCGCATGGGCCTCCCTTCTTGGCCTGTTCCGTTGCCGGCCTCTCCCGCTCGAAGACTGGCCGCGCTACGCTCCGCGCACCGGACAGGCGACAGGAAACGGAGCGACCGATGATCGAGATCAAGCGGCTCACTGCGGGGGACGAGGCGCTCGCGCGCCAACTGAACGGCCTCTTCGCCGAGGCATTCGACGATCCCGAAAGCTATGCGTCCAAGCCGCCGGCCGAGGCCTGGCTCGCGCGGCTTCTCGCGCGCGATCACGTGCATGCCCTGGTGGCTTTGGCCGGGGACGATGTGATCGGCGGTCTCGTTGCCTATGAGCTCGAAAAGTTCGAGCAGCAGCGCTCGGAAATCTACATCTACGATCTTGCGGTTGCCGAGGCCCATCGCAGGCAGGGCGTCGCCACCGCTCTGATCGGAAGGCTCTGCGCGATCGGCGCTGAGCGCGGCGCCTGGGTCGTCTATGTCCAGGCCGATTACGGCGACGATCCGGCCGTGGCGCTCTACACCAGGCTCGGCACGCGCGAGGACGTCATGCATTTCGACATCGCCGTCAAAGCCGGCGGCGGCTGAAGGCGCCGCCGCCGACCAGATTTGTCGTCAGCTGTCAGGCGCCCGTCGGCCGGCTCGCAACCACCGTCTCGGGGTTCGCCTTGGCGTAGGGCCAGGCCTCGTGGTCGAGGTCGAGATCCGGGAACGCCGTCGGCCGGAAGACCGGCCGTTCCACGCCCGATTTCAGCTGGTCGCGGAAATCGTTGAGCACGCGCAGCGCGGTGGGAAACAGCATCATGATCGCCATCAGGTTCACGATCGCGAGCACGCCCATCAGCGGGTCTGAGAAGAAGAACACCGCCGTTGCGCCCGGCGCCGTCGCGCCGAGGAAGACGATGATAACGATCGCCAGCCGCAGCACATGCAGCGCCGCCGGTGCGCCGGTCATCACCTTCAGCGCCGTCTCGCCCAGATAGTAGTTGTAGATGATCGAGCTGAAGGCGAAGAGCAGGATCGCGAAGGTCAGGAAATACTGTGACCAGTCGCCCACCTGGCTCACCAGCGATTGCTGGGTCAGCACCACCCCGTCGATCCCTTCGGCGCCCGGCTGGTAGACGGGGCTGAGCAGGATGATGAAGGCCGTGCACGAGCAGATGATGATCGTGTCGATGAAGACCGAGAAGGACTGCGTGATGCCCTGGCTGATCGGGTGGCGCACATCGGCGGTCGCCGCCACGTTCGGCGCCGAGCCGAGGCCAGCTTCGTTGGAGAAGAGGCCGCGCCTTAGGCCCTGCGCCAGCGCTGCGCCCACGCCGCCGCTCACCGCTTCTTCCAAGCCGAACGCATTGGCGATGATCGACCAGATGACGCCGGGCAGCTCCGTGATGTTCATCACGATGACGATGAGCGCCAGCCCGATATAGATGAACGCCATGATCGGGATGATGACGTCCGCCACCTTGGCGATGCGCCGAATGCCGCCATAGACGATGAAGCCGGTGATGATGGCGAGCAGGATGCCGCTCCACAGCCGGTCGACGCCGAGGCTGTCGTTCACCGCGCCGGCAAAGGTGTTGCCCTGGAACGCGTTGAAGCCGAAGGCGAAGGCCAGCATCAGGCAGATCGCGTAGACGACCGCGAGCCACCGGTAGCGGTGGCCGAGCCCGTGGATGATGTAGCTCGCCGGTCCGCCGCGATAGGTGCCGTCGCCGTTCGAGCGCTTGTAGAGCTGTGCCAGCGACGCCTCGACAAGGCTCGTCGCCATGCCGACCAGCGCGATCGCCCACATCCAGAACACCGCCCCCGGTCCGCCGAGCGTGATCGCGACCGCGACGCCGGCGATGTTGCCACCACCGACACGGCCGCCGACGGAGATCAGAAGCGCCTCGCGCGCGCTGATCGCATTCGGATCGCCGCTCTGGTTCTTGCCCGAGAGCACACGGAACATGCGGGTGAAATATTCGATCTGCACGAAGCCGCTCATCACCGTGATGAACACGCCGAACACCACGAGAATGGGGATCAGCGCCCATCCCCAGGTGAGGTCCTCGATCAGACCGAAAAAGCCGGTAATCAGATCCATAAGCTCAAAATCCCCTCTTGGAGCGGGCCGCTCCTTCAAAAACTCGATCGCAACGCCCCTCCCTCCAGCACGAACGCGCGACCAATGGAAGCTCGTTTGACCGCCGCAGACGATGCGGCGCTCATCCCATTGAGGCTGAGGGGCTGCCACAAAGCAACCGTCAGGGACTAACTTTGAACCTTGCTCGTCACCGAGCGGCCCATGCTTGTCTCTTGTTGGTAGATATTCTGCGCCAGCCCGTTGGCGGCTTTCACTCGCCGGGACAGCCTATCGCATGCCAGGCGGGGCGTTGCCGGCGGATTGACCGTCAGCTTTTCGAAATCCGCCACCGGCCCCACAGCCAGCGCACCGACCACGCAATGCCTGCCAGGCACCCCACGACGGCGCCGGTGAGAACGGCAAAGCCCAGGAACAGGATCTCGCCGCCGCGCGCATCGCCCTCCGCCCATTGCAGCAAGGCAAAAGCGCCAAGCGTAAAGCAAGCTGCCCCGGCAGCCATGCAACCGATCAGGACGGCGAAGCACACGAGAATTTCGAAGCCCGGGATCGTGTGCCGAGGCTGACGGGAATTGCCGGCGCGGTGCTCGATATTCCCCATGGGCTCACGCCCCGGATGATTGCCGCTCATGCGCCGTCGTTGATGACGATTTCGCAATCCGGCTCGAACCCTCCGGCCTCGACCGCTTCATTGCATTCGTCCAGCGCTCTTTGGCGAACATCCTCGCCGCTCCACATGGCCCAGGCGGTCGTGTTGCGGGATCGTGCAACGACCTTCGGTCCCTCCAGCGCGTCCACGTTCTGGGAAAACGCAAAGGTGGCTTCGTGCGACAGCAACGAGCCGTCGTCGTCGCTCCAGTTCTCCGGCACGATTCGGCCGATCCGGTAGCACTCGGAGTCTCCTTCGCTCCGTTCGGCGTCGCAGTCGGCCAGTGCGGATTTCTCTGCCGCTTCCATCGAATGCAATTGCCGGCGCAGATGGATGGAGAGCTGTCTCGATCCTTCGGGCAGGAACGCATAGATTGCACCGAAGAAATGCGCATCTCCGATCGTGTCGATCAGCATCGTGCCGAGGTCCTGCCTTTGCTGCGCATTGAGCCCGTCATTTTCAATCTCGAGCCGGTATCCTTCGGCGTCCGGGAGCACGGCCTTGGCCTCGTCGCTCGTGATGACGACAGTGGCTGGCGCGTCCTGGGCGGCCGCCGGCAGTGGCATGATTAAGGCAGCCAGGAGCCCGGCAAAGCCGAGAGCCAGTGGAGCACGCAGCGCGCCAAGGTCGCCAGGGGCTGAGAACATGATGTCGGCTCCAATACGCGGAGGTTGCATGCCACGGGGCGAACATTCCAATGGAGTGTGTCGAAAGCATGGGCATCGGGCGCTGCAACAACGGCGTTGGCGAAGCGACGCCGTGTAGACTCGCTTTCATCGCCGCGCTAATCGTCGGCGCATGAAAAACGGCGATCATCTCTTCCTTGTCGACGGTTCGGGCTACATCTTCCGGGCCTACCATGCGCTCCCGCCTCTGACGCGCAAATCCGACGGTCTGCCGGTCGGCGCCGTGTCCGGCTTCTGCAACATGCTGTGGAAGCTGCTCGTCGAGGCGCGCGACACGGAAGTGGGTGTTACACCGACGCATTTCGCGGTGATCTTCGACTATTCCTCCAAGACCTTCCGCAACGCGCTCTACGATCAGTACAAGGCGAACCGCTCGGCACCGCCGGACGACCTGATCCCGCAATTCGGCATGATCCGCCAGGCGACGCGCGCCTTCAACCTGCCTTGCATCGAGAAGGAAGGGTATGAGGCAGACGATCTGATCGCCACCTATGCGCGGCTGGCTGTCGAGGCGGGCGGTGATGTTACGATTGTCTCCTCCGACAAGGACCTGATGCAGCTCGTTACCCCTAAAGTGTCGCTCTACGACACGATGAAGGACAAGCAGATCGGCATTCCCGAGGTCATCGAGAAATGGGGCGTTCCGCCTGAGAAGATGATCGACCTGCAGTCGTTGACGGGTGACTCGACCGATAACATCCCGGGTATCCCAGGCATCGGCCCGAAGACCGCCGCGCAGCTGCTTGAGGAGTATGGCGATCTCGATACGCTTCTAGAACGTGCGTCCGAGATCAAGCAGAACAAGCGGCGCGAAAACATCATCCAGTTCGCCGATCAGGCAAGGCTGTCGCGCGAGCTCGTCACGCTGAAGCTCGACACGCCGATCGATGTCGGGCTCGAAGAATTAAGCCTCGACGCACAGGATGGGCCGAAGCTCGTCGGTTTTCTGAAGGCGATGGAGTTCACCTCGCTCACGCGCCGGGTCGCGGAAGCCACCGGCACAGATGCGGCTGCCGTCGAGCCGTCTCATGTTCAGGTGCAGTGGGGGGCTGACGCCCACGGACCCGATCTCAACAAGGGCGATGCAGCAGCGCCCGCTGGCGGGACGACGATGGCCCAAAAGGCAGCCGGCGGCCCGGAGCAAACCGTTGCAAACGCCTCCGTAAACGCCAGGACGGAGACCTGGACGCCTCAGGCGCTGGCGAAGGCTCGCGCCGAAACGGCAGCAACCAGCACGATCGACCGCGCGTCCTATGTCACCATTTCCGATCTGGAGACGCTCGACCGTTTCATCGCTATTGCCCGTGAAACCGGGCTCGTCGCGTTCGATACGGAAAGCAATGCGCTGGATGCGATGCAGGCCGATCTCGTCGGTGTGTCGCTCGCGGTTGCCGGCAACAGCAAGGATGCATCGGGCAGGGAGATCATGGCGGCCTATCTGCCGCTTGCCCACCGCACCGGCGAAGGCGACATGTTCGGCGGCGGCATCGCCGAAGGTCAGGTGAAGTTCGACGAGGCGCTCGCCCGGCTGAAATCGTTGCTGGAAGATCCAGCTGTCCTGAAAGTGGGCCAGGATCTGAAGTATGACTGGCTGCTGATGAAGCGCTACGGCGTCGAGATCGGCCCGTTCGACGATACGATGCTGATGTCCTATGTCGTCGAATCCGGCATGGCGAGTTTCGGGGGCTCCGGCGGCCATGGCATGGATGCGCTGGCCGAACGCTGGCTCGGCCACAAGACGATAGGCCTCAAGGAAGTCGCGGGCTCCGGCAAGGGGCAGGTAACGTTCGATTTCGTCTCCATCGAGAAGGCCACCGAATATGCCGCCGAGGATGCCGATGTTGCGCTCAGGCTCTGGTTCGCGATCAAGCCGCAGCTGGTGGCCAAAGGCCTCGTCCACGTCTACGAACGATTGGAGCGGCCCCTGCTGCCGGTCCTTGCCCGCATGGAGGAACGCGGGATCTCCGTCGACCGACAGATACTGTCGCGTCTTTCCGGCGAATTCGCGCAAGGTGCGGGCGCCCATGAGGCCGCCGCCTATGAACTTGCCGGAGAAAAGTTCAATCTGGGCTCGCCCAAGCAGCTCGGCGAAATCCTGTTCGGCAAACTCGGCCTGCCAGGTGGATCGAAGACGAAGACCGGGCAATGGTCGACATCCGCCCAAGTGCTCGAAGATCTGGCCGCGGTCGGCCACGAGCTGCCGCGCAAGATCGTGGATTGGCGGCAGCTGTCGAAACTGAAATCGACCTATACCGATGCTCTGCCGGGTTACATTCATCCGCAGACGAAGCGCGTCCATACATCCTATTCGCTTGCCTCAACGACGACCGGCCGGCTCTCCTCCTCCGAACCGAACCTGCAGAACATCCCGATCCGCACCGCCGAAGGCCGCAAGATCCGCACGGCCTTCATCGCGGAACCGGGCAACAAGCTGGTTTCGGCCGATTACAGCCAGATCGAACTGCGCGTGCTCGCCCATGTGGCCGATATTCCGCAGCTGCGCCAGGCGTTCGCCGATGGCATCGACATCCACGCGATGACGGCGTCGGAAATGTTTTCAGTGCCGATCGAAGGCATGCCGTCGGAAGTCCGCCGGCGGGCGAAAGCCATCAATTTCGGCATCATCTATGGCATTTCCGCCTTCGGCCTCGCTAACCAACTCGCCATCGAGCGGTCCGAGGCGAGCGACTACATCCGCCGCTATTTCGAGCGCTTCCCGGGCATCCGCGATTATATGGATGCGACCAAGGCGTTTGCGCGTGAGCATGGCTATGTGGAAACGATCTTCGGCCGCCGGGCGCACTATCCCGAAATCCGCTCGTCGAACCCTCAGGTCCGGGCGTTCAACGAGCGCGCAGCGATCAATGCGCCGATCCAGGGCTCGGCTGCCGACATCATTCGCCGGGCAATGATCCGCATCGAGCCGGCATTGGCAAAATCGAGCCTGTCCGGCCGCATGCTGCTGCAGGTGCATGACGAACTGATCTTCGAAGTGCCCGAAGTGGAGGTCGATCAGACGATCGAACTCGTCACCGATCTCATGGAAAACGCGGCCATGCCCGCGCTCTCCATGAAGGTGCCGCTGAAGGTGGATGCGCGCGCCGCCGACAATTGGGACGAGGCGCACTGACAGCCGGCCGAGTGGCTCAGCTGTAGATCATCTTGCGCGTCATGCCGCCATCGACGGTGAACTCCGCCCCTGTGACGAAGCCGGCCTTCTCGCACAGGAGGTAGGCTGCGAGATGCGCGATATCCTCTGGCGTCCCGACACGGCCTGCCGGATGCTGGACGTGATCCTCGGCTGAAAGCGTGCCGCCCGAAACGTCGATCCAGCCCGGAGAGATGCAGTTGACGCGCACATCCGGCCCAAGGCTGATCGCCAGCGAATGGGTAAGCGCCACGAGCCCGCCCTTCGTCGCGGAATAGGCGTGCGTGTCCTTCTCGCTCATATGCGCGCGGGTCGATGCGATCAGCACCATCGCGCCTTTCGCTTGTCGCAGCGGCTCTTCCCCATGCTTTGCGAGGAGGAAGGCAGCCGTCAGATTGGTCGCGATTACCCGGTTCCAATCGGCGAGAGTCAATTCGGCGAGACCGGCGAACTCGGAGATGCCCGCATTCGAGACGATGGCATCGACGCGACCGCTGCGCTGCCGCACTCCTTCGATCAGCGCAATGATGTCGTCCTCGCGCGCCACGTCGCAGGTGACGAAGTCGCAGCCGGTTTCTTCGACGATCGCGACGCCCTTGTCTTCATCGAGGTCGGCGACGACGACATCCCAGTCTTCGTCGATCAGTTGACGCACGATGCCCGCGCCTATTCCGGAAGCGCCACCGGTGACGATCGCCGTCTTCATCATCTCGAAATTCCTTTCGACTGCTTCAATAATTTTCGCTTGGTTAACCTGCCCGCGCTTTCAGACGGTGATAGGGTCACCCTTCCTCCAAAAGCCGGACCCGAGCAAACGGGTTCCGCGATCCCTGGACTGCTTTGAAGAAACCTTTGACCCATTCCTCGCCCCCGGCTCCGTCCCCAGCCTCGCCCGACACCCGACCGGTTCGCCTCCTGCTCGGCATTGTCCTGACGGTCGGGTCGACTTTCGTGCTCGCCAGCATGGATGCCCTGTCGAAACTGCTGACCGGTGACCTGCCTGTGGTGCAGGTGGTGTGGGGTCGCTATTTCTTCCATACGCTGATCGTGATGACGGTGCTCGCACTGCGCGCGAAGCCGGGCTTCTGGAAAAGCCGGCGGCTCGACCTGCAATTGGTGCGGGCGCTATTGCTGTGCGCCACGACGTTTCTTCTCTACGCGTCGCTGATCCACGTGCCGCTTGCCGATGCAACCGCGGTGCTCTTCTTCGCGCCGGTGCTCGTCACGCTGTTGGCCTATCTGGTCTTGGGTGAAAGCGTGGGGCCGCGCCAGCTCGTCGCCGTGGTCGTCGGTTTCCTGGGCGTTCTCCTGATCATCCGGCCCGGCTTCGGCGCCGAAGCCGCCATGCTGATCCCGCTCGGCGCAGCCGTGCTTCTGGCGTTCTTCTATCTGCTGACGCGGCTTGTCGGCCGCTACGATGGTGCGTCGACCACACTCTTTTATACGACCAGCGTTGGCGCCGTTTTGTTTTCGCTGGCGCTGCCCTTTGTCTGGGAAACGACGACCCTGCCGCAGATCGGCCTGATGGCTGCGATGGGAAGTTTAGGCGCGCTCGGGCATTTCCTGCTCGTGCGCGCCTTTGCCATCGCGCCGGCTTCGTCGCTATCGCCTTTTCTCTATTCCCAGATCGTGGCTGCCGCCACGATCAGTGTCGTCGTTTTCGGGGACCCGCTGCAATGGACGATGATCGCCGGCGCCGGTCTTCTCGTCGGCAGCGGCATCTATGTCTGGCTCAGAAGTTAGCCGGCGAATCGATCAGGTGACGCGGGCGCGGCGCTTGTACTCTTCGCGGTCCCAGAGCCTGCCGTCCATGACCTCCGCGATGATCTTCACGGCACCGTCCACTTCCGCTTCGCCGATATAGAGCGGCGTGAAGCCGAAGCGCAGGATATCCGGCGCGCGGAAATCGCCGATCACCTTGCGCGCAATGAGCGCCTGCATGATGGCGTAGCCCTCCGCATGCCGGAAACTGACCTGGCTTCCACGCATGCCCGCGTCGCGCGGCGTCGCGAGCGTCAATTCCGGGCAAGCGGCCTCGACGCCGGCGATGAAGCGCTCCGTCAGTTCGATCGAGCGGGCCCGCACCTCGGCCATCGTGGTCATGTCCCAGATGTCCAGCGCCGCTTCGAGCGCAGCCATCTGCAGCACCGGCGGCGTGCCGACGCGCATCCGCTCGATGCCGCGGCCGGGCCTGTAGTTCTGGTCGAAGGCGAAGGGCTGCTCGTGGCCGAGCCAGCCGGCAAGCGCGGGCTCCGCACTTTCGGCAAGATCGGGCCTGACATAGATGAAGGCCGGGCCGCCCGGGCCCGAGTTCAGATATTTGTAGGTGCAGCCGACGGCGAAATCGGCATCGGCGCCCGTCAGGTCGACGGGTACGGCTCCGGCCGAGTGGGCGAGATCCCAGACGGTCAGCGCACCGGCCGCGTGGGCCTTTTCGGTGATCCGCTTCATGTCGTGCATGCGCCCGGTGCGGTAGTCGACCTCGGTGATGAGGGTCACCGCAACCGTCTCGTCGATCGCGCCTTCGACGTCTTCCGGCGCGACCGTCTTCAGGCTGTAGCCTTGGCCGAGCAGCCCCACCAGGCCTTCGGCCATGTAGAGATCGGAGGGAAAATTGCCCGTGTCGGACAGGATGATCTTGCGATCGGGCCGCAGCCGCAGCGCCGAGGCAAGCGCCTGGAACACCTTGATCGACAGCGTGTCGCCCATGACGACGGTACCGGCGGGCGCGCCGATCAGCTTGCCGATGCGGTCGCCGATATCCGTCGGCTTGGCCATCCAGCCGGCCTTATTCCAGCCGGTGACGAGCATGTCCCCCCATTCGACCGTGATGGTCGAGGCGACCCGTTCGGCTGCCTTCCTGGGCAGGGGGCCGAGCGAGTTGCCGTCGAGATAGATGAGGCCCTCGGGGAGATGAAATTCGCTGCGGGTCTTGTTGAAGTCGCTCATTCGGTCCTTAGCCGGCGTACCAATCAGGCGGCGCCTGCTTCCTCTGTGTCGGTGATGAAACGGGCGGGAAGCGAAACTTCCAGCAATTCGATGTCGTCTGAGGGATCGGCGTAGCGGGTCACGAGGCCCGGCGGCACCACGAAAGCATCGCCGGCGCCGAGACGTTGCGTGGCGTGACCTTCGGCCTCGAGCGTGAGTTCACCATCCATGACGAAGGTAAAGAGGATGTCGCTGTCATGCCGCGCGGGAACCGGCGATCCCTCGCCGCGCCTGGCGACATGCACGCCGGCAACCCCTTGCGTGTTCTCGCCGATCGTCGTGTCGCGAGCGATGAAACCCGGCAGGCGGAACGGCTTCCAAGCCGCCTCCGCAGCCTTGTGGTGCACGAAGCGCTGCCCCTGAAAGCGCCGGTCCGGATTGGCAGGGCCGTTCGGCAAGGTCATGTCGTGATCGATCGACGTGATGTGCTCGGCCGGCACACCGATCTCGATCACCTCGATATTAGGGCTGGCATAAAGCACGCGGTGGCGGATTTCAGGGGGCTGGATGACGCAATTGCCGGCTTCGAGCCGGAAGGGCTCGCCCTGGTCCTCATAGACGAGATCGACCCAGCCGCGATAGCAGAAGATCAGCTGGAAGCCGACTGTATGGTAATGCACCATGTCCGGCACAGGCCCGCCATCGGGAATCCGGATGTGGCTCGCGATGATCGAGCCGCCGAGCCGCGACGGCACCAGATCGCGGTAGTGCATGCCGGCGCGGCCGATGACCCAAGGTGCCTGGTCGGCAAGCCGCCGCACGACGAAGTCATGGGCGGTCGTCGGTGTCGCGAGCGGCACATGCAGCGGTTCGATCTCGATCCGTGTTCCGTTCGGCGCGGTCAGCCGCCTTTCGCCTCCGGCAAAGCCATCCGGATCCTCGGTCAGGATGCGGATCGTGCCGGGCGGCTCGCTGGCATGGGCATCGAGGCAGAGCCGCAACCCGTGGCCGGAAACGACGGCGACCTTCGGATCATCGGCCGGAAAGATCGTATCGAGCCGCATCTTCAACACCTTGGTGAAGAATGGCAGGTCGTCGCGCACGTCTTTCGTGGGAAGGCGCATTTCAGCACGCGTATCGCTCATGGCTCATGCCTCTCGCAATGGTTTTTGGTCTGTATGCTCGGGTGCGCCCCAGTCCTGCAAGAGCTGGGAGACCCGTGAAAGCCCGTCCCGAAGCCGCACGCTCTCGCCCCCTCCGACACCAAGCCGGATATGTCCGGGCATGTCGTAGGCAGAACCGGGCAGCAGGAAGGTGCGGTAGGGGGGCGCAAGCAGGCGCCGCGCGAAATCATCGGAATCGATGCCGTGTGCAAGGCGCGCAAGACCGATCAGGCCCGCCTGCGGTCGCACCCAGGACAATTTCGGCTCATCCGCCACGAACCGGTCCAACTGATCGAGATTGGCGCGACCTTCTGCCCGTGCCCGGTCCAGTGCGGGTCCGAGGCGTTCGGGTCTGAGCGCGATCTCGGCGATCGCCTCGCCCATCACGTTCATGATCTCGCTGGCGTTCTCGCGCAGGATCACGGCGTCCATGACCAGGTTCTTGTCGCGGCAGATCATCCATCCGGTGCGCAGGCCCTGCAGTCCAAGCGCCTTGGAAACGCTGCCGGTCGTGATGCCGCGCTCGTAAAGCCCTGCAATACTCGGCGCGCGCGTACCTTCCCATTCGAGCCCGGCATAGACCTCGTCGACCAGAAGCCAGGCACCGACCGAGCGTGCGATCGCGACGATCTCGGCAAGCTCCGCCTCGTCCATCAACCGGCCGGTGGGATTGTTGGGGTTCGACAGGAAGATAAGCTTCGTGCGCGGCGTGACCGCATCTCGCAGCTCACCGAGCGGCAGGCGCCACTGATCCTCTTCGCGGCGATGGACAAAGCGCATGGTGGCCCCAACGGCCGCGCCGAGAACGGCGGCCTGTGGCCAGCCCGGCACTTCCGTGACGATCTCGTCGCCGGCCTCGACCAGCTGGCGGATGACGAGATAGTTGGCTTCCGCAGCACCCGCAGTGATCAGCGCGTCGTCCGGCCCGCAGATGCCGGAAAGCCCGGCCTGCACGACCACATGCTCCCGGAGCGCCGGAAGCCCACGGAACGACTTGCCGTTCCAGTCTAGCGACAGGTCCGGATCGAGATCGGGAAGGAAGTCGCCGAGCTTCGGCGAGCGCGCCAGCGAAAAGCCGACGATCGCTTCCGGGTCCGCCTCGGTCGTATCGAGCAGATACTGAAAGAGCGTGTGAATCTTGACTTTCATCCGGATCGGCACCTACTAGGCGGAAAGAGGAGATTACTAAATGAATTCAGAAACTTATATCAAAGGTAAGCCGGTATCGCTGACCGTTCTCGACTACGGCCTGTTCAAGGTCCATGCCAATGGCCGGGTGATCGGGATCGTCGGCTTTCTGATCCGCACCGACCGCGACGAGACCATTCTCGTCGATACCGGTTTCCCGGCTAAGTATGCCTATGACATCGAGGCCTCCAGCGCCGAAGACAAGCTTGGCAGCTTTGGCGTCGTGCTTTCGCTCACCGAGGAGAACCTGCCAAAGGCGCAACTGGCCAAGGCCGGCGTCGCGATGGACGATGTCGATCTCCTCGTCATGACGCACACCCATATCGACCATGTCGGCGGGATCGCCGATTTTCCGGGCCGCCCGATCCTCATGTCGGCCGCAGAACGCGCGCTTGAAAAGCCCATATACTGGAGCGGGCTGAAGCCGCTCGACTGGCCGGATCGCGAATACATGCTGGTCGATGGCGACGTCGATCTCGGCCCCGGTCTCAAGGTTCTGGCAGCCCCCGGCCATACGATCGGCCAGCTGGCCCTGCTCGTCGAGCTGCCTGAGACCGGTCCGGTGCTTCTGACGGGAGATGCCATCTCGCGGCCGGCGGAAATCGACGAGCGCTTCGATACGGCCGACGACCCGGCAGCTGCGATCGAAAGCGCGGACCGGTTGATGCGTCTGGCGGCTGAGAAGGGTGCGATGATCATTTACGGCCACTCTCCCGAGCAGTGGCCGCAGCTGAAGAAATCGCCGGAATTCTACGCTTAGCGAACATCGCGACCCTGATTGAGGATGATGACATTGCCGCTTGAAACGTCGCCCGCCGGTGAAAGCAGGAAGGCGACCCAAGCGGCGATTTCGCTCGGCTGCATGGCGCGGCCATGCGGCATGGCTGCGAGTGCCTTCTCGAGGACCTCTTCGCTGACGACGCCGAAGAGCGGCGTCTCGGTCATGGCTGGCGCGATGGAATTGACGGCGATCTTGTCGCGGGCATAGCGGCGCGCGAGATCCTTCGTCAGCGTGTCCATCGCCGCCTTGCTCGCGCGGTAATGCGGCGGGTCGAACACATCGAAATTGTATGCGCCGTTCGAAGAGATCATCACGATCTTGCGCACGCCGGGCCGGCCGGCCATGAGCTTCACGGCCTGCTGCGAGCAGTGAAACGCGGACGAGAAGTTGATCGACATCTGACGATCGAGTTCGTCGGCGGGAATGTCCGGAAAGGCGGACATGAGGCACGTGCCCGCATTGTTGACGAGTGCGTCGATGCCGCCGTGCTTTTGGGCGATTGCCTCGAACACTTCCGCGATCGCATCGGCCTTCGTCAGATCGACCTGATGGCCTTCGAAATTGCCTTCTGAAGCCGCTTCCATCGCCTTCACGGCCTTCCCGTCGATGTCGAGGCCGACGACGGTCATGCCCGATTGCAGCAGGGTTTCCACGATCGCTCGCCCCATGCCTCCGGCGGCGCCGGTAACCACCGCGATCCTCGTTTCAGCCATCCACACATCTCCCTTGCTGCAGGCAATAATTATAGTGGATTTGCCGGATTGTATATAATAAGATTTTTGTCATGGGGTATTCGGCCAAGACAGATGCGGCTTTCGAGATGCTGCACCGTGACATTCTGAACGGCAGTCACGCGCCCGGTCAGCCGCTGCGCATCGCAGCGCTTTCCGCCCTTTACGGCGTCAGCGCCACCCCGCTGCGCGAGGCGCTTTCGCGGCTTGAGGAAAAGCAGCTGGTCGTCGGCAGCGCCAACCGTGGATGGCGCGTCGCGCCTGTCTCACTGCCCGAGCTGGAAGATCTGGAAATCGCCCGCCTGACCGTGGAGACTTCGCTTCTGGAAGATGCGATCGCAAACGGCGATCTCGATTGGGAAAGCGGTATCGTTGCTGCCCATCATCGCCTCACCCAGGTTGCGCCACCTGCGGGCAATGTCGATGTCGCCGCCCGCCAGCTGTGGGACGAGACGCATGACGCGTTTCACATCGCACTGCACGCCGCCGGACGTTCGTCCTGGCTGAAGCGTTTTTTCGTGCGGACGGCAGAGCAACTGCGGCTGCACCACCAGGCACTTCTCTTCCATCCGCGCGCCATTAACCCGCATGGCCCGGAGAAGCACACGCCGGAAACCGAAGCGCTCTTGTCCCGCGCCCATTCGGTATCCGCCCATACGGAATTGATGCAGGTCGTTCTCGATCGCGACGCCCCGGTGGCGCGTGAGAAGCTGCGCCTGCATGTCGAGATCACGCTGGAGGTCTTTCGATCGATCGCCGGCGCGAGCGTGAAGGAAAAAAAGGCCAAACGAGAGGAACAAGTCACATGAAGAAACTGCTGCTTGCCACAACGACCCTTGCACTCGGCCTGACCGCCGGTGCAGCGGCATTCGCCGAGACGCTCACCGTCGGCGCTTATCCGTCGAACCCGCCATGGGAATTCAAGAACGAGCAGAGCGAGTTCGAAGGCTTCGAAGTCGACCTGATCACGGAAGTCGCCGAACGGCTCGAGATGGACCTCGAGATCTCCGACCTCGGTTTCCAGGCACTGTTCGCCGCGACCGCTTCAGGCCGCATCGACGTTGCGATCTCGACGATCACCATTACTGACGAGCGTCTGCAGAGCCAGTCCTTCACGCAGGGCTATTACGACGCTGACCTCGCGCTCGTGTCGCTCGCTGACGGCGCGTCGAGCCTTGCCGATCTTGCTGGCGAGCCCGTCGGCGCCATTGCCTCCTCGACCGGCGATGCGTGGATCCAGGCCAACACCGCCGAATATGGCTTCGGCGAGCTGCGCACCTACCCGGATCAGCAGGGCCTGCTGCTCGACGTACGTGCTGGCCGCATTGCAGGCGCCATCGGCGACGTGACGGGCTTCATCTTCGCTGCCAAGGAAATGCCCGATCTCAACATCGCCGAAGTGATCCCGACCGGGGACCAGTACGGCCTGATGCTGCCGAAGGGCTCCGAGCTCCTGGAGCCGATCAACGCGGCCATCAGCGAGATCAAGGAAGACGGCACGCTTGCCGAAATCTACGAGAAATGGCTTGGCGAAGCACCTGCGGCCGACAGTTCGACGGTGACGGTGCTTGAGATCCCCACCGCCGAGTAAGCGGCATTTCGCGACATGGCGGCCCGTTGCAACAGACGGGCCGCTTCTTTTTGATCTCTGACAAGCGCGAAGGTCCGCCATGAGTTTCGTCGACACATTCCTCAACATCGATGTCATCATGCGCGTGCTGCCGATGCTGTGGCGCGGCATCTGGAACACGTTGGCGCTGGCGGGCGCGACTTTGACGGTCGGCGCGATCGCCGGGGTCCTGATGTGCCTGATCCGGCTTTATGCCGCCAAGCCGTTCCGGCTGCTGGCCGTCGCCTATATCGACGTGTTCCGGGCGATCCCGATCCTCGTGCTTCTCGTCCTCATCTATTACGCGCTGCCCTTCATGGGCCTGCGCTTCTCGCCCTTCGTCTCGGCCGTGCTGGCGCTCAGCCTCGTCTTCTCGGCCTTTACGGCGGAAGTGTTCCGCGCCGGCATCCAGGCAATTCCGAAGGGTCAGACGGAAGCCGCTGAATCGCTCGGGCTGCCGTTTCGCATCATCATCATCAAGGTGATCCTGCCGCAGGCGTTTCGCATCGCCATTCCGCCGCACACATCGAACTCGGTTGCGATCGCAAAGGACACGTCGCTCGCTTCCGTGGTGGCGATGCCGGACCTGCTCAAGCAGGCGACCGATGCGCAGGCGCTGACCGCCAATCCGTCGCCGCTGATCGCCGCCGCGCTGATCTACCTGATCGTTCTTTTGCCGGCGGTGCGTCTCGTTTCCTATCTCGAAAACCGTTTCCGCACGAATTGATCGCCACCCCAGCACCCAGGGACTTGAAGACATCACATGACCGCTCAGCGCCTCGACAAGGATGGCTCCGGCTATTTCCTCTATCACTCGATCGGCCAGTATCCCGGCAAGGCTGAGGACATTGCTGCGGCGATGGCCGAGTTTGCCGGTGTCTGGGGTGCGCCGGACGATGGCCAGTGGGGTGCGATCCTGGGTCGGCGCGGTGAGTTCATCGAGCATTGGCGCCGCCTGATCGGCGCGCCCGAAGGCACCGTGACCACATCGGAAAACGTGACCGCCGCGCTCTATGCGTTGATCGGCGCACTCCCGGGCAAGCATCTCAAGGGACGCAAACTCCTGGTGGCAGGCGACTGCTTCCCGTCGCTGCACTTCCTCCTGACGGCGCTTGCACCCCGCTTCGGCTTTTCGCTGGAGACCGTGCCGCTCCGCCAAGGCGCGTCCTATGTGGAAGGCGAGGACGTGATCGCCCAATGGGACGAGACCGTCGGGCTGGCGCTCCTGACCTGGGTGTCGTCCACCTCGTCGCATCGGGCAGACATTGCCGCGCTGACCGCCCATGGCCGCAAGATGGGTAGCCTTGTTGGCGTCGACATCACGCAGGCAGCCGGGCTGCTGCCGTTCTCCGTCAACGAACCGGCTGTGGATTTCACCATCTCCACCAGCCTCAAATGGATGTGCGGCACGCCGGGCGCCGGCATGCTTCACGTGGCGAGCGATCTGATCGCCGTCTGTGAGCCGGAGTTTCGAGGCTGGTTCAGCCAGGAAAACCCATTCTCCTGGGACCTGGACAAGTTCCACTATGCATCCGACATCCGCCGCTTCGACAATGGCACCCCCTCGGTGGTCTCTGCTCTTGCAAGCCTGCCGGCGATGCGCTGGCATGCGGCCCAGGACCAGCGGGCGCTGCTTGCGCACAACCGGGCGCTGTCAGACGCCATCTTCGCCGGCATCGAGGGCCTGCCGTTCAGCCTCGTCAGCCCGCGCGACGACAATGCGCGCGGCGGCAGCGTGATGATCCGTCTGGAGGACAGCCAAACCGCCGAGGGCCTGCTATCGAAGTTGCGCGATCGTGGCATCTACGCAGACAGGCGAGACGCGCTGCTGCGCTTCTCGCCCGGTCCGGTGACGACGATGGATGGGGTCGCAGTGCTGGTCGATGCAATGCGAACCCATCTTGCCTGATTGATAGGCTTTACGTGCCCTTCGCCAGCTCCGGCGGGCCGCCAAGGGCTTCCTCGCCCTTGTAGGCCTTGGGCAGATTGGCTTCCACTTCCTTTTCCGTCTCGTACCACTGCTCGTAGCGATAGAGCACGAGGTGGTCGCGGGAGAGGCCGCGCATCAGGCCGTACATCATCACGAGAATGACGAAGGCGAAGGGGAAGCCGGCCACGACGGCCGCCGCCTGCAACGCGCTGAGCCCACCCGCGACCAGCAGCACCGCTGCGATCGCGCCTTCGGCAATTGCCCAGAACAGCCGCTGGACCTTCGGCGGATCAGCCTCACCGCCGGCGGTCAGCATGTCGATGACGAAAGAGGCGGAGTCGGACGAGGTGACGAACCACATCACGATCATGATCACGAGCAGGCCGGTGATGATGTCGGTGAGCGGGTAGAATTCCATCAGCCGGAAGATGGCATTGCCATAGGCTTCCTGCGTCACGGCGATCAAACCCGGATCACCTGCAAGCTCCATCTGGATGGCCACGCCGCCGAACGCCGTGAACCAGAAGAACATGATCGTTGCCGGCACGAAGAGGACGCCGAGCGTAAACTCGCGGATGGTGCGGCCGCGCGAGATGCGCGCAATAAAGATGCCGACGAAGGGCGACCAGGAAATCCACCAGGCCCAGTAGAAGATCGTCCAGTCGACCTGCCAGTTGGTGCCGGAATACGCCTCCGACCAGAACGAGAAATAGATGAATTCGTTGATGTAGTTGCCCATGTTCTCGACGAAGCTGTCGAAAATGTAGAGCGTCGGTCCGGCGATCACCATGAAGGCGAGCAGCACGAACGACATCTGAATGTTGAAGTTCGAGAGACGCTTGATGCCGCCATCGAGGCCGGCAAGAACCGAGAGAGTGGCAAGCCCGGTGATGAACGCGATCAACAGCAACTGGACCACGATGTTGTTGCCGATGCCGAAGAGCGTATCGAGACCGGCATTGATCTGCATGACGCCGAGGCCGAGCGAGGTCACGACGCCGAACATCGTGCCGAACACGGCCAGGATATCGACCGCGTGACCCCAAGGCCCGTAGATGCGCTCGCCAATGATCGGATAGAGCGCGGAGCGGATCGAGAGCGGCAGACCTTTGCGGTAGTGAAAGTAGGCAAGCGCGCATCCGACGATGCAGTAGACGCCCCAGCCGTGAAAGCCCCAGTGCAGGAAGGAGAGGACCATGGCCTGCTCGGCCGCGGCAACACTTTCAGCCTCCTGGAGCGGCGGCGCGTAGAAGTGCGTCAGCGGCTCGGCGACGCCCCAATAGAGCAGCCCGATACCGATGCCCGCGGAAAACATCATCGCAATCCACGAAAACAGCCCGTATTGCGGGGTTTCCGTCTGCGCGCCCAGCCGGATCGAGCCGTAGGGGCCGATGGCGAGATAAAGGCTTGCGGCAACGGCGAGATTGGTGACGAGGATCAGGAACCAGCCGAAATAATCGGCAACGGCTGCCTGTGCTCCGAGGAAGATCGCGCCCGAGGTTTCGGGAAAGAGCGCCCCGAACAGGATGAACGCGACGATCAGCCCTGCAGAGATCGAGAAGACCGGAATGCTGACATGTGGAAACGGACCGAGCCGGCCAGTTTTGACCTCTGAAGCCATTGAAAAATTGCCCTTTGAACGTTCTGAGATTGCGGCCAAAAGGTGGCCGCGCATGGTTCAGAATGCGCTCAAGGACAATCAGTTCCGAAAATGCTGATGAAAGGCGGAGAACGCGGGGGTTTTGCCCTTAGGCGATAGCCCGCGCTTGCCGGAAGGAAACGAGCCGCCGAGCGTTTTCGTCCCAAAGGACGAGTTTCACGCAGGCGAGGCTTTCCAGAAATGTAATGCGGCCGATGTCGTGCAATTGGGGGTGGTCACGAAGCACCTCAGGCAGCCGGTAGAACGGTACCGTTGCCGAGAGATGGTGCACGTGATGGATGCCGATATTGCCGCTCATCCAGCGCAGGGGGGCCGGAAGATCGTAATGCGAGCTTCCATGCAGCGCCGCGTTCTGGAAGTTCCACTCTTCGGCATCCGACCAGTGGGTTTCTTCGAACTGGTGCTGCACGTAGAACAGCCACACGCCGGCGGTGGCCGCCATCAGGGTGATCGGGATCTGCACGAGCAGGAACTCGATCGGGCCCATCAGCCACATCAGCAGCGCAACTGGAATGGCGATCGCGACATTGGTGGCGAGCGTCGATGTCCAGGGTTGAACGCCGGCCCGCATCAGCCCGAAGGGCAGGCGGTACTGGCAGATGAAGAGCCAGGCCGGTCCGAGACCAAACATGACGACCGGATGGCGGTAGAGCCGGTAGCGCAGGCGCCCGAGCCACGGCAGGGCGCGGTATTCCGCAACGGTGAGCGTCGTGATGTCGCCGATGCCGCGCTTGTCGAGATTGCCGGCGGTGGCATGGTGAACCGCATGGGTCCGGCGCCAATAATCGTAAGGAGTCAGCGTAAAGACGCCGAGGACGCGGCCGATCCAGTCGTTGAGGCTGCGTCGCTGGTAAAGCGTGCCATGCCCGCAATCATGCTGGACGATGAACAGTCGCACCAGAAATCCCGCAGCCGGTATGGTGAGCAGGAGACCCCACCAATAGCCGTGCGTGACGGCAAGCGCGGTCAGCGCCCACAGCGCCACAAACGGAATGGCCGTGATGGCCAGTTCATAGGTGCTGCGCACAGGATTAGGTTTGCGATAGGGGGCGAGGACTTTGGCCCACGCGCGCGCCTGCGCCTCGGCAGTCGCTTCATGGCTAGGACGTATGTTCACGAAAACTCCAACCGCGGCCGGGAGTTGAACCCATGCAGGAAGTGCATGCGGGCTAACCGGACCAGTCGCGTCGAAGCGACGCGCCACACCCAGTGCTCATACGACGTTGCAGGCTGAGGTGCAACGAAACAAGCGGCCTGCGATATTTTGACATCGTCGATGTCCGAGCCCTGCCTCAGGCGGCCGGGTTCCGCCCGATCATGTTGATCATGGTCGGCGCGAGCAGATAGGGATGCCCGAGAGCCCAGCCGAAAGCCGGAGTTCGGCCGATCATCTTCAAGAAACCAGCACCTACGGCGCGACCAGCTTTTCCTGCCTTGCGCTGCAGCGAGGTGCTGAGCGCCACTTTCCCGATCTCGGTGTCGAGCGGATTGAATTCGCCATCCCGCAAAGCCGCATGTCCCAGGCTTTCGTCGAAGACCAGTGTCGGGAAAAGCTGCTTCACGCCTTCATGGGTGAACCGCCAGTAATCCGACGGATAACCGTGAAATTGCCAGGCGAACGGCACCGAGAGACAGAGCACCCCGCCGGGCTTGAGCAATTGGGTGATCGCATCGGCCATGGCGAAGGGCTGCCGGCAATGCTCCATCACGCTCATGCAGAAGATCGTGCCGAAGCGCTGACCATCCAGCGCAGCTGAGATCGTCTCCATCGGCTGCGTCAGGTCGACGACGAGATCGACCCCCGCGCCTTCGAGCGCATCGATGCCGATATAATGCCCTTTGGGAGAGAACAAGGCCCTGAGATTCTGGGTGTCGCCGTAGTCGCGAGACCCGATTTCGAGGAACGGGCCGTCGAAAAGCGACGCATTCTGCTCGACGAACAGAAGCTGATTGCGATCGCCCATGAGTGTCTCCCCGATACCGGGCAAACACTACCGCTGGCTGTAGCTTCTGTAAATCGACGCCAATGTGCAGGCAGAGCCTGCTATTGATCGCTCATCTTCAGGGCGGCGATGAAGGCTTCCTGCGGAATGTCGACCTTGCCGAACTGGCGCATGCGCTTCTTGCCCTCTTTTTGCTTGTCGAGGAGCTTGCGCTTGCGGCTGGCGTCGCCGCCATAGCACTTGGCCGTCACGTCCTTGCGCAGTGCCGATATCGTCTCGCGGGCGATCACCGAGCCACCGATCGCAGCCTGGATCGGGATCTTGAACATGTGCTTGGGGATCAGATCCTTGAGCTTCTCGCACATTTCCCGACCGCGGCGTTCGGCGGCCGAGCGGTGCACCATCATCGACAGCGCGTCGACAGGCTCCGAGTTGACGAGGATCTGCATCTTCACGAGGTTCCCCTCGCGATATTCGGTGATCTGGTAGTCGAAGGAAGCGTAGCCCTTCGACAGCGACTTCAACCGATCGTAGAAATCGAAGACGACCTCGTTCAGCGGCAGGTCGTAGATGACCATGGCACGATTGCCGACATAGGACAGGTCGACCTGGATGCCGCGGCGATCCTGGCAAAGCTTGAGCACCGAGCCGAGATAGTCGTCCGGCGTCAGGATGGTCGCGCGGATCCAAGGCTCGTGGATTTCGCGGATCTTGACCACATCGGGCATGTCGGCGGGATTGTGCAGTTCGCGCTCGGTGCCGTCTGTCATCGACAGCTTGTAGACAACGGACGGTGCCGTTGCGATCAGGTCGAGATCGAATTCCCGCTCGAGGCGTTCCTGCACGATCTCGAGATGCAGCAGGCCGAGGAAGCCGCAGCGGAAACCGAAGCCGAGTGCGGCGGAGCTTTCCATCTCGAACGAAAACGACGCATCGTTGAGGCGAAGCTTGCCCATGGCTGCGCGCAGATCTTCGAAGTCAGCGGCGTCGACCGGGAACAGGCCGCAGAAGACCACCGGCTGCGCCGGCTTGAAGCCCGGCAGCATTGTGGACGTTGGGCGCTTGTCCTCAGTGATCGTATCGCCGACACGCGTGTCGGCCACTTCCTTGATCGAGCCGGTGATGAAGCCGATTTCACCGGGGCCGAGTTCCTCGACGGTCACCATCTTGGGCGTGATCACGCCGACGCGCTCGACGGTATATTTGGCGTCGGTGCCCATCATGCGGATGATCTGGGCCTTCTTCAGGTGCCCGTCGAGCACCCGGACGAGGACGATGACGCCGAGATAGCTGTCGTACCAGCTGTCGACGAGAAGCGCCTTCAGCGGATCGTTGCGATCGCCACCCTTCGGCGGCGGCAGGCGCTTGACGATCGCTTCCAGCACGTTTTCGACGCCGAGACCCGTCTTGGCGGAAATTTCGACCGCGTCCGCCGTATCCAGTCCGATCACTTCCTCGATCTGCGCCTTGATACGCTCCGGCTCGGCGGCCGGCAGGTCGATCTTGTTGAGGACGGTGACGATCTCGTGGTCGTTGTCGAGCGCCTGGTAGACGTTGGCGAGCGTCTGCGCTTCCACGCCCTGGCTGGCATCGACGACCAGAAGCGAGCCTTCGCACGCCGAAAGCGACCGCGATACCTCATAAGCGAAGTCGACGTGGCCGGGCGTGTCGATGAGATTGAGAACGTAATGCTCGCCGTCCTTGGCATCATATTCGAGCCGGACGGTGTTGGCCTTGATCGTGATGCCGCGCTCGCGCTCGATATCCATCGCGTCGAGGATCTGGTCCTTCATTTCGCGCATCTCGAGCGAGCCGGTCATCTGGATGAGACGGTCGGCGAGCGTCGACTTTCCATGGTCGATATGGGCGACGATGGAGAAGTTGCGGATATGGGAAAGCGGCGTTTCGTTCACGGATCTGGTCATGGCGCGCATATAGCGCGGGAAAGGTCCGATTGAAACGGGATTCTCGCGGCTGGTAGCGGCTTGTCGAGGGCGTCAGTTCGTCGCGCTGGCATCCCTGTCCGCCAGATCGGCCCAGGCATTCTGCTGGGCGAGAATGTTGCGCAGATAAGCGACATTGGCGGCAGCCTGGGCCGGTTCCAATTCACCGGCTGCGATCTGTTCCGCTTCGCCGAAGCGGCCCTGAAGACCAACGACGAGCGCGAGGTTCTGGCGCACGCGGCTATCGGCTTCCGGCTGCGCGACAGCCGTCTTGAGGTAGGTTTCAGCCGCTGGCAGATCGCCCTTCAGCAGGTAGGACATGCCGAGGTTCGAAAGGACCGATGGTTCGTTCGGCTGGATGTCGAGCGCCTTGCGGTAAAGCGCGCGCGCTTCCTGCGGCCGATCGAGCTGGTCGAGGATCGCGCCTTCTGCCGAAAGGAGCTTCCAGTCGGGCCGGTCGGGCGTCTGTGCACGACGGATCGTATCCAGCGCCGGCTGCAATTCGCCGGCTGCAGCCTGAGCCTTGCCGAAGGCGGCAAGCACTTCGTTATCGGAAGGATGCGAGATGGCCACCTGCTGCATGACCGCCAGCGCCTGATCGGATCGCCCGTTCATGTTGAGGATGCTGGCATAGCTCATGCCGATCGACTTGTCCTGCGGGTTCCGCTCGTAGGCGGTACCGACGCGCCGGGTCGCAGCGTCGATCTCGACGGTGTTCATCGCAGCGACGGGCTTGCGCGAATCGCCGCCGGGAATGGAGCCGGTCGACATCTGGTCGCGGCCAGAAGCGCAAGCGGAAAGCGCGATGCCCAGCGCCAGAATGGCGCCAATCCGCGCGGTTCGGGAAACGGAAATAGCTCGTGTCGTCGCGTTTTTCATGGTCGTTCGCCCGTCGTCAGAATGGCGGAGCGCTTGACATTCGAGGGGGTCGATTTGCAGCGCTGCTCGACTGAAAGAGATAATCTGTTAACCCTAACCGTTCCTTAACGCCGATTCCCTTCAGGCCGCCCTCGAGCGCTTGGCGGCATTCCACACGAGGCTCAGACGTGACGTTTTCCTTCGACCGCAAGCCCGTTTTCTCCGCACCTGCCGAGAACGCGTTGCCCGTTTGGCCTTTGGCCAAGGGCGCAGACGCTTCCCATGTGCCCCAGCATGCAAGCGACTGGGCAGACCGGGCGGGCTTCAAGGCGGATGCCGGAACACTGTTGCCTGTTCCGGGGCCGGATGGCGCGTTATCGGGCATCCTTGTCGGCATGGGCGCCAAGCCGCTGCCGCTCGCAGCCGGCAAGATTGCCCGTCTGTTGCCGAAGGGCGATTGGCGTTACGCGGGCCCCGCAGATGGCGCCGAGGATTTCGCGCTCGGCTATGGGCTGGGATCCTATCGCTTCGACAGATACCGTGCGAATGGCAACGGTGCCGACCAGCCTTCGATGGCGCTTCCCGACGCTGTCGATGGTCCGCGCATCGAGCGCCTGATTGCCGGCTCGTTTCTGGCCCGTGACCTGATCAACACGCCGACCAACGACATGGGACCGCAGCAGCTTGAAGATGCTTTCCGTGCCCTTGGCGAGCGGTTCGGTGCTGCGATCACGGTCATCAAGGGCGACGCGCTTCTGGAGCAGAATTTCCCGATGATCCACGCGGTGGGTCGGGCAAGCGTGGATGCGCCGCGGCTTCTTGAGCTGCGCCACGGCCGCGAGGGCGCACCCAAGGTGACCCTGGTCGGCAAGGGTGTCTGTTTCGACACCGGCGGGCTCGATATCAAGCCGGCTTCCGGAATGCTCTTGATGAAGAAGGACATGGGCGGCGCGGCCAATGTCATGGGCCTTGCCTTCATGCTGATGGATGCGGGCCTCGACATCGATCTGACGGTGCTCGTGCCAGCGGTGGAGAATGCCATTGCCGGTAACGCCTTCCGCCCCGGCGACATCCTGTCGAGCCGCAAGGGGCTGACGGTGGAGATCGGCAACACCGATGCAGAAGGCCGTCTCGTGCTGGCCGATGCGCTGGCGCTCGCCTGCGAGCGGGAGCCGGAACTGCTGATCGACATGGCGACGCTGACGGGGGCCGCCCGCGTCGCGCTTGGACCCGACCTGCCACCCTATTACACCGATGACGAAACCCTCGCTGCCGAGATCGACGCGGCGCAGCGCACCGTGGCTGACCCATTGTGGCGCCTGCCGCTGCACATGGGATATGATGGCGATCTCGCGAGCAAGGTCGCCGACCTCAACAACGCTCCGTCCGGCGGCTTTGCCGGTTCGATCACCGCGGCGCTCTTCCTCAAGCGCTTTGTCGCGGGGCCAGGCTCCTGGGTCCATTTCGACATTTATGGATGGAACCCGAAGGATCGGCCGCAGTCGCCCATGGGCGGCGAAGCGCAGGCGATCCGGGCGCTGTATCATCTCATCGAAAAACGCTATGGCTGACGGGTTGCTTGCGGGGTCGCCAGGGCACTGAGAACGGGATTGGCAGCGAGCCGGCTCGCTGGCGTGAAAAAGGGGCGAGGTGGACGATGCTGCAATTGCGGGCTTCGGAAGCGCTCGGGCTCTGGCATCGCGTCAGCGTCGATCTGGTGCGCGAGGCGGGTCCTGACCTGACGCTGCGACAGCTTGCGATCCTCAGCCAGATCTATCTCGTCGCGCCGCCGCATACGGTGCGCGGACTGGCAGCAGCGCTCAATGTGACGAAGCCGGTGATCACCCGTGCGCTTGATCGCATGGGACAGATGGGTCTGGTCGACCGCATCCGCGACGAGGACGACAAGCGCAACGTGATTATCAAGCGCACCGTGAAGGGCGCGCTGTATCTGGAGCGCCTGGGCGACCTGATCGTCGCATCAGGGCGCGAGTTGGAAGGGTGAGACGAAGCCATGCTTGATCGAAGGCTGAACGCCTATCGTGCTGACTTGGCCGAAGAGCGGCTGAAAGGCTTGGTCGAGGCCGACACCTATACGAAAGGCACCGCCGGGCATGTTTCGGTGCCGCTCGCCGATCTCAGGCCGCATCCCGACGGCAAAGTCGGGATCGATAGCCAGTTGCTCCTGGGAGAGCGGGTGCAAATCTTCGACCGCGCGAACGACTTCGCGTGGGTGCGCGCCGAGCTTGACGGCTATGTGGGCTACATATCGGAAAGCGCGATCGAGGACAGCAGTGATGAAGCGCCGACCCATTGGGTGATGGCGCTGCGCACCTATCGATACGTTGAACCGGACATGAAGCGGCCGATCGTCGACCAGCTTTCGATCGGAAGCCGGCTAAGGGTTGCCGGTGAAGCCGAGGTGCGCGGCACGCGGTATGCGCTGACGGACAACGGGCAGGCCGTGATCGCCGCGCATCTGGCGCCGATCGGCACTGCCTCCCTGGACCATGTAGCCTGGGCCGCACGCTTCCTGGAAACGCCCTATCTTTGGGGTGGACGCTCCGGTTTCGGCATCGACTGTTCCGGCCTGGTGCAGATGGCGCTGATGATGGCCGGCCAGGCTGCGCCGAGGGACAGCGACATGCAGGCAAACGATCTGGGCAGCGAGATCGGTTTCGACGAACGTCTGCGCGGCGACCTTGTCTTCTGGAAAGGCCATGTCGCGATCCTTGAGGACGCCGAAACGGTGATACACGCCAATGGGCACACGATGACCGTTGCCCGCGAATCGCTGGCGGATGCGATCACGCGGATCGGTCCTGTCTACGGCCAGCCGACGAACCTGCGGCGTGTGCGCTGAACACAGCTGGCCCTACATCCTCTCCTTCGGCAGCGCACTCGCCTGTTTTACCCAAGCGCGAAACTGGGCTTCGTCGAGCGTGTCGTCTTCGCGAATGTCGAGATAGCGTACATTTGCCTGTTTGGACTTGCCGGGCGGCACGGGGTCGAGTGAGGCGCCGTGGAAGAATGCAACTTTCACGTACTTTGCGAAGCAGTGGAAACTTAAAAACCACCCATCATCATCCGCGCCGTAAAAGGGCGAATTCCATTTGACTGCCTTGCGCACGTCCGGGACTGTTTCAGTGATCAGCGCATCGAGGCGCCGACCGAGATCGCTCTTCCAGCCGGGCATCGCCGCGATATAGGCCTGCACCGGGGCTTCACCATAGCCCTTGGCGATTTGCGGATTGCCGCCTGAGAGAAGCCGGGGTTGATCATCGGCTTTTGGCGACTTTTGCGAGGTGTCTGTCATTGTCGCGCATCCAGTCGAGGCCCTTGGCGGCAGCTTATCGTCCTCGCGCGGCGGATCAATAGCCGGCGGTGCGGTCGACTAGGTCGGTGAGCGGTCCACCCGCATCGTGGCGGTTCATTTGCGCGACCATCGGCGGGATGATCTTCGCGCGAGACGAGGCAGCGGCGGCATGCGGTGTGATCGTGACGCGCGGATGATGCCAGAGCGGGCTTGAGGCAGGCAGCGGTTCGCTCTCGAAGACGTCGAGGCTTGCAGCGGCCAGCGCACCGTTGTCGAGAGCGGCCAGGATGTCGGCCTCGTTCTGCAATCCGCCGCGGCCGGCATTGATCAGGATCGGACCGGCAAAGTCCGGTCCGGCTTTCTTCATCTGCGCGAAAAGCGGTGCCGCGAGAATGCCGGCTGTCTCGGGCGTCAGCGGCAGCAGGCAGACGATCATGTCGGCGGAGCCGAGGAAGGCACCGAGTTGGGCTTCACCGGTAAACAGGGTGATGTATGGTGCCACGTCCTTCGGCCGGCGGGACCAGCCCGTTACCCGAAAGCCCAGCGCCTGCAACTTGGTCGCCGCGTCGAGCCCGAGATGTCCGAGGCCCATGATGCCAACAGTGACCTCGTCCGCAGACTTTTGGGTGAGATCTTCACGCCAGACGCAACGCCGTTGCTGGTCGCGATAAGCCTGGCCCTTCCGGTGATGGTCGAGCACCTGCCAGACGACGTATTCGCTCATGCGCAGCGTAAGATCGGGCGAGACGACCCTGACGATCGGCACGTCCGGCACATGCGGATCCTGGAAGAGATGATCGACGCCTGCGCCGATCGAAAAGATCGCCTTCAGGTTCGGCAGGTCCTTGAGGATACCATGCGGCTGCTTCCAGACGACCGCATAGTCGATGGTGGGGTCGGCCGCGTGATCGGGAGCCAGCACGATGTCGCGATCGGGTGCTTCATGGCGTAGCGTCTCGAGCCAGACATCCGGCGACCAGCCGGTGAGCGACAGGAGAATGCGACCCTTGCGTAACGTGTCCATCATGCGTCCCGAAGATCGACGAAGCGGGTGTGGTGGCGGGCAAACCAGTTAAGCGCGATGAGCGTGAAACCGTTCGTGATGTGGCCGGCATCCGCAGCCGCAATGGCATCTTTGAGCGAGACGCGAAACGGGAAGATCGTCTCGTCCTCATCCGTGCCGGCTTGCGCATGAAGCGCTGTCGCATCGACCGGCGCGACGAAGAGCGTGGCGTACTCGTCCGACATGCCCGGCGACGGCAGAAAGTCGGCCGCCCAGTGCAGCCTTTCAGCGTCGAGCCCCGTTTCCTCCGTCAGTTCGCGCAGGGCGGCAGCCTCGATGTCTTCGCCGGCATCGACGGCGCCGGCGACGATCTCGATCATCATGCCGCGCCCGGTACGCAGATGCGCCGCGAGCCGGAACTGCCGGAGCAGGATGATGTCGCCGCTGCGCTGATCATAGGGCAGCACGGCAGCGGTCCGATGGGTCACGAGAAGCTCGCGCGTCAGCACAGGTGCGCCGTCATCCGGCTCCACCGGACCCGCCGCCTCGTTGGCTTCCGCAAAGGTGACGAGATCATAGGTGCGAAAGCTGGAAAACACCGTTTCGCGCGCGTCGATGCGGATGCGGCTTTCGCCGTCCTTGAGGTCGATCGCCGTGTCGGTCACTGGTTCACCGCTTCCCTGGCCACGGTCTCCATGTCGAAAGCTGCCGCCATCAGCGCCTTGGTGTAGTCCGTCTGCGGGTTGTCGAAGATCTGGTCGGAGGGGCCGCGCTCGACCACCTTGCCGTTGCGCATCACCATCACCTCGTTGGCGAGCGCACGCACGACCTTCAGATCGTGGCTGATGAAGAGATAGGCCAGATCGTGCTTTTTCTGCAGGTCGCGCAACAGATCGACCACCTGCGCCTGCACGCTCATGTCGAGCGCCGAGGTCGGCTCGTCCAGCATGACGAAACGCGGCTTCAGCACCATGGCGCGGGCGATCGCGATGCGCTGCCGCTGGCCACCGGAAAATTCATGCGGATAGCGGAAGCGCGTTTCCGGATTGAGGCCCACTTCCTGCAGCGCTTCGACAACTTTGGCATCACGCTCGTCGGATGAAAGCTTGGGCTCATGGATCGCAAGCCCCTCGGCCACGATTTCCGCCACGGACATACGCGGCGAAAGTGAACCATAGGGATCCTGAAACACCACCTGCATGCGGTTGCGCAGCGGCTTCATCTCGGCGAAGGAAAAGGCGTTGATGTCCTTTCCGACGAAGCCGATGCGTCCTTCGGATGCGATCAGACGCGTCAACGCAAGGCCAAGCGTGGTCTTGCCGGACCCGGACTCGCCGACGACGCCGAGCGTCTGGCCGGCGCGCAGTTCCAGATCGATGCCGTCGACCGCCTTCACATGGTCGACGGTCTTGCGCAGGAAGCCCTTCTTGATCGGGAACCAGACCTTCACGCCGGTGCCGGAAAGCACGACTGGCGCATCTTCGTTCAGGGCCGGTGCTCGGCCTTTTGGCTCGGCCGCCAGCAGATGGCGCGTATAATCGTGTTGCGGATTGGCAAAGATCTCGGCGGTCGGGCCCGTCTCGACGATCCTGCCCTTGGTCATGACGCAGACGCGATCGGCGATCTTGCGCACGATGCCGAGATCGTGGGTGATGAACAGCATGGCCATGCCGTGCTTGTCCTTCAGCGACTTCAAAAGCTCCAGGATCTGTGCCTGAACTGTCACGTCCAGCGCAGTCGTCGGCTCGTCGGCAATCAGCAGCTTCGGCCGGTTGGCGAGCGCCATGGCGATCATGACGCGCTGGCGCTGGCCACCCGACAGCTGATGCGGAAACGCTTCAAGCCGCTTCTCCGGCTCTCGGATACCGACCTGATGCATGAGATCAATGACCTGCGGGCGCGCCTCACTTTCGCGGATGTCCTGATGCAGCATCAGGATTTCGGCAATCTGCTTTTCGATGGAATGGAGCGGGTTGAGCGACGTCATCGGCTCCTGAAAGATCATCGTGATGTCGTTGCCGCGCACGCGCCGCAGCGCTTTCACGTCGGCCGACAGCAGGTCCTGCCCATCGAACAGGATCCGGCCGGATGGATGGCTTGCGGCCGGATAGGGCAGAAGTTTGAGAACCGAAAGAGCGGAGACCGACTTGCCCGATCCGGACTCCCCGACAAGCGCCACCGTTTCCCCGGCATGGATGTCGAACGAGACCTGATCGACCGCTGGAACGGTGATGCCCTCCTGATGGAAAGCGACCGAGAGGTCCTGGACGGAAAGGAGGGGGGTACTGGTCGCGGCGGTCAAAGCGCTGCCTTTATGTCGGTTTGGCGAAAATCATCGCCTTTGAAGAGAAGCGGAAGGCGCTCCGCCTTGGACAGTGCATAGGCGAAACAATCGCCGAGATTGAGACGCGCAGGATGATTGCCCTTGCCGTAGGTCACGTGTGCCTGCCGTGCGAGGTGCGCATGGGCTTCGGTCACGGGTTCAATTCGAATACCGGCCGCCTCGATCAAATGGTCCAACGCGATGATGCAGTCTTGTCGATCGAGACGAGATAGCCGCACGAAGGCTTCGACGTAATTGACTGGAGAGATGGAAAGGTCGCCGTCCATCACGGCGAGCACTTCTTCGAACTCAGCCTTTTCGTCTTCGCCCAGAATGATGGCCAGAAGAGCTGATGCATCCACAATCATACCGGAAGACCATCGTCGTCGTAGAGATCGGAATGGTCGCTGGTAAAGCCGGGCGGTGGTGGCGGAAGATTGCGTGTCACCTCGCGAATCCGTTGCAGTCGCACTTGAACCTCTGTCTTCTCCTTGAGCCGCGCCAGACGTTCTTCAAGAGCTTTTTCGATCGCGCCCGTCAGGGTTTCGCCCGTCTGCACCGAAAGCTGGCGTGCAAGGCGCTCCACCTTCTCGTTCTTGATGTTCAAGCCCATTGTTCCGGCTCCATGGTAGAAATATACCGATAGTCTACCATTCGGCCTCCTTACCGGAAAGTCTTGCGTGGATCGAAGGCGTCGCGGGTCGCTTCGCCGATGAAGATCAAAAGCGAGAGCATCAGCGATATGACGAGGAAGGCGGTGATACCGAGCCAGGGGGCCTGCAAATTGCGCTGTCCCTGCGCGATCATCTCGCCGAGCGATGGCGAGCCGGGGGGCAGGCCAAAGCCCAGGAAGTCCAGCGAAGTCAGCGTCGTGATCGAGCCCGACAGGATGAAGGGCAGGAAGGTGAGCGTGGCGACCATCGCGTTGGGCAGCAGGTGGCGGAACATGATCGTGGTGTTCGACACGCCGAGCGCACGGGCCGCGTTCACATATTCGAAGTTGCGCGCCCGCAGGAACTCCGCGCGCACGATGCCGACGAAGGCGACCCAGGAAAAGAGCAGCATGATGCCGAGCAATATCCAGAAGCCCGGCGGCAGGATCGCGGCAATGATCAGGAGAATGTAGAGCACGGGCATCGAGGACCAGATCTCGATGAAGCGCTGCAGAATGAGGTCCGTCCAGCCGCCGAAATAGCCCTGCACCGCACCGGAAGCGACGCCGACGACGGCCGATGCGGCCGTGAGAATGAGCCCGAAAAGCACCGAGATGCGGAACCCGTAGATCAGTCGGGCGGTGACGTCACGCGCCTGGTCGTCCGTGCCGAGCCAGTTCATGTTGCCGAGCGTGCAATTGGGATCGTCCGGTCCCAACGGATAGGCCGAACAGCGCTCGGTCTCGCTCATCATCCAGAAAGGAGGGGTGGGTGCCGAGCGGGGGATATTCGAATTCGCCGTCTGATAGGAATAGCGGATCGGCGGCCAGATCATCCAACCATTCGCCTCGATCTCATCCTGGATGAAGGGATCGCGGTAATCGGTCTGGGCGAGGAAGCCTCCGAATTTCTCCTCCGGATAGTCGACGACGACAGGGAAGAGGATCTCGCCATTGTAGGATGCAATGATCGGGCGGTCATTGGCGATAAATTCGGCCAGCATGGCCAGCACGAACACGACGAGGAAAATCCACATCGACCAGTAGCCGCGTCGGTTGGCCTTGAAGTTCTGCCAGCGGCGCCGGTTCATCGGCGACAGAAATGCGCGCTGCGGACGCGGCGGCGCGACCGGCGTATCGGTGCCTGGCCCCGGCGTTTCCACCGGCGCCGTACGCTCTGCTGGCGGAATGGGCTGGGTGACGCTCATGTCAGACATCCCTCCGCTCGAAATCGATCCGGGGATCGACCCATGTGTAGACGAGGTCGGAAAGAAGGCCGATCAGGAGCCCCATGAGCGAAAAGATGTAGAGCGTCGCGAACACGACCGGATAATCGCGTCGCACGACGGATTCGAAACCGAGGCGGCCGAGGCCGTCGAGCGAAAAGATGGTCTCGATGAGAAGCGAGCCGGTGAAGAAAGCCGAGATGAAGGCCGCTGGAAAGCCGGCGATGATGATCAGCATCGCATTTCGGAAAACGTGCTTATAGAGCACCGAGCGTTCCGAAAGCCCCTTCGCCCGCGCGGTCGTCACATATTGCTTGCGGATCTCGTCGATGAACGAGTTCTTGGTCAGAAGCGTCGTCGTGGCGAAGGCCGCGAGCGCCAGCGACAAAAGCGGCAGCGTCAAGTGCCAGAAATAGTCGATGATTTTCTCCCACCAGGAGAGCTGGGCGAAATTATCCGAAACGAGACCGCGCAGGGGGAACCAGTCGAAGAACGACCCACCGGCAAAGAGCACGATCAGAAGGATGCCGAACAGGAAGCCTGGCACGGCATAGGCAACGATGATGATGCCGGACGTCCACACATCGAAGCGCGAGCCGTCCTCCATGGCCTTCTTGATGCCGAGCGGGATGGAGATGATGTAGGAGAGCAGCAGGATCCAGACGCCGAGCGAGATGGAAACGGGCAATTTCTCGATGATGAGATCGATTACCGAGACGTCGCGGAAATAGCTGTTGCCGAAATCGAAGCGCAGATAGTTCCAGATCATCGTGGCGAAGCGCTCGAGCGGCGGCTTGTCGAAGCCGAATTGCGCTTCGAGCTGCGCGATGAACTGCGGATCGAGCCCCTGCGCGCCGCGATAGCGCGACGAGCTTCCGTCATTTCCGGAAAATTGCTGACCCGCGCCGAGGTCACCGCTGCCGCCGCCGATGCGATCGGACAGACCATCGCCCTGGCCGGTCAGGTCGGCGATGACCTGCTCGACCGGGCCGCCCGGGGCGAACTGAATGACGGCAAATGAAATCGCCATGATGCCGAAGATCGTCGGGATCATCAAAAGCAGGCGACGCGCGATGTAAGCGCCCATCAGATGCGGTTCCCTCTGAAATGCCCTTTGGGGCGTGCAGAGCTATGTCCTGCCAATTGCCTGAGCCTTTTCCTGGTCGTACCACCAGAGCTGTTCCACCGGCCAACCATAATCCGGTTTCGGATCGACGAAGCCGAACATGTCCCAATGGGCCACGAGGTGATTCGCCGAATACCAGTTTGGAATCCAGTCGAGCCGCGCCCGCAAGACCCGATCGAGCACGCGCATCACCGTGACCAGCTCTTCGCGGCTTTCGACCCGTTCCAGCAGCTCGAGAAGCTCGTCGTAAATCGCGTCCTTGGCGCCCGGAAGATTGCGCATGCCTTTCATGTCGGCCGAGCGGGTCGACACGAAGGTCTCGAAAGATTCAGCCGTCGGCGTGGCTGAAAACTGGACCGCCATCATGACCATGTCGAAATCGTAGTCGTTCGTCCGCGCTGTGTACTGGGCGGAGTCGACCAGCCGAAGCGATGCATCGATCCCGATCCGCCGCAGGTTCTGGATGAAGCCCGCGTGGAGCCTTTCGAAGACCGTTGCCTGAATCAGGATTTCGAGCGTGATCGGCCGACCGTCGCGCAAGAGCCGGCCCCCTTGTTGCGCGAAGCCCGCTTCACGACAAAGTTCGATGGCACGCTGCAGAAGCTTCCGATCGCGGCCGGACCCGTCCGAAAGCGGTGCTAAGCGCGGCTCGCCGAGCACACCTTCCGGCAGCGGGCTCTTCAGGCTGTTCAGCAGGTCAAGCTCCGCGCCTGCGGGCACACCTTCCGCCTTGAATTCGGAATTCTCGAAAGCGGATTGGGACCGTGCGTAAATTCCGTAAAACAGCTTCTCATTGGTCCATTCGAAATCGAAACAGAGGCTGATCGCCTCGCGCACGCGAATGTCATCGAATGGCTCCCGCCGCTGGTTCAGCGCCCATGCCTGCATCGACGGGCGCAACTCGCGCGGAAACTCCTGTTTCACCACGCGGCCATCGGTGGCGGCGGGGAAATCATAGCCGGTCGACCACACCTGCGCTGTCGATTCCTGGCGAAAATGAATGTCGCCCTTCTTGAAGGCTTCGAACTCCGCCGTGCGCTCCGCATAGAACTCGATCCGGATCACATCGAAATTGGCGAGACCACGTCCCGTTGGCAGGTCCGCCGCCCAGTAATCGGGCACACGCTCATACTCGATGAAGCGCCCCGACTCGACCCGGCTCGGCCGGTAGGCGCCGGAGGATACGGGCACGTGCAACGACGATGCCGTAAACTCGTTAGCCGAATAATAGATTTGCGACAGGATCGGGATTGACGCGAGAGCCAAAATAGCTCGTCCGGATTGCTGCCCGTCATAGACGATTTCGACAGTACGCTCGTCGATCGCCTCTGCCCGGACCATGGAGGTAAGCGCAGAGGCAAGATCCGGATGCCCGCTCTCCTTGATCAATTGCAGGGAGAAGGCGACGTCCCCCGCCCTCAGCGGCGTCGCGTCATGGAACAGGATACCGTCCCGCAAGCCGAAACGAACCGAGTTGCGGTCGTCGGCAATCTCGACCCACTCGGCTGCGTGGCAATAAAGAGCATCCGGCTCATCAAGCGCCAAAACCATCAATGTGTCGAAGCATATGTTCATGCGCGGCGGCGCATCGCCAGCCAAAACGAATGTGTTCAGGGTGTTGAAGGTCTGCGGGTTCTGATTGTAGAGCCAGTTCGCCACTGCCGTGTGAAACCGGCCGCCCTTGGGGGCCTGCGGGTTCACATAGCCGAAATGCGTGAAGTTCGGCGCGTATTTCAGTTCTCCGAAGGCGGAGAGACCGTGCAGTCGCTGGCCCGTCGGGTTGGCGGCAAAGGCGCCGCTGATCGAGATCGGCAGCGACATCACCGCCGCAGTGGCTGCGGCGCCCGTGAGGAACTGGCGTCGGTTCAGCGTGTGCCGATCGACACGGGACGCCATCGGCTCAGCCCCCATTGCCGCCTTCGGCGTCTTTCGACCACCACACATCGGGAAAGCCGATCGAATATTCCGGCAGAAGCTCGGGGCGTGCGAACTTGTCCCAGTACGCAATGCGTGCCGCCCGCGCCGTGTAGGTCGGGATGACGTAGTCATGCGCGAGAAGCACGCGGTCGAGCGCCCGTGTGGCAGCAATGAGCGTTTCGCGGTCGTCGGCGAAGACGATTGCGCGGATCAGCGCGTCGATCCCGGGATCGGCGATGCCGCCGAAATTCTGCGATCCTTCGCGCTCCGCCGAGCGTGCGCCCCAATATTCCCACTGTTCGTTGCCGGGCGACAGCGACTGGCCCCAGCCGGCATAGATCACGTCGAAGTCACGCGAGCGGATCCGGTTGATGTATTGCGAAGGCTCCACGGTACGGACGCTGACGGCAACGCCGATGCGACGCAGGTTTTCGCTCCAGGGCAGGGCGACGCGCTCGATCGTCGGTCCGTTTAGGATGATTTCGAACGAGAAGGGCTGGCCCGTCGCCGTGTTCACCATCCGGTTGTTCTGGATTTCATAGCCGGCTTCCGAAAACAGGCGCACAGCCTCGCGCAGGTTCTCTCGCATGGCCTGAGGATTTCCGCCGGTTGGATTGGTGTATTCGGTCTCGAACACTTCCGCCGGGACCTGGTCGCGCACAGCTTCCAGGATCTCCAGCTCTTCACCCTGCGGCAGACCGGAGGATGCGAGCTCCGTGCCGAAGAAATAGCTGTTCACCCGCTCATAGGCGCCGAAGAAGATCGTACGATTGAGCTCTTCGAAGTCGAACGCATAGTTCAGCGCCCGGCGCACCCGCTCGTCCTGAAACTTTTCGCGGCGCAGATTGGGAATGAAGCCGACCAACTGGCCTGATGCGCGGTAGGGGTTTTCAAGCTCCTCGCGCACGATGCGGCCGTCATTGGCGGCCGGGAAATCGTATCCGGTTTCCCATCGAATGGCGGCGTTTTCGACCCAATAATCGAAATTTCCGGCTTTAAACGCCTCGAACTCGACATTGCGGTCGGCAAAATAGATGTGGCTGATCCGATCGAAATTGTTGGTGCCGACACGCGTCGGTATGTCCGCACCCCAATAGTCCTCCACCCGCTCATAGGTGACGTCGGCGCCCGGGTTGAAGGAGGAGATCCGGTAAGGCCCGGAGCCGAGCGGCGGCTCCAGAGTGGTAGAGCCGATATCGCGCGGCTGGCCGTTGGGCCCTTCACCTTCCCACCAGTGCTTAGGCAGGATGAGCAACTGACCCACGATTTGCGGCAATTCTCGGTTGTTGGCCTCATCGAAGGTGAACGTCACCTCCCGCTCGCCGGTCGCTTCCGCGCCGGTGACATGCTGGTAATAGAACTGCATCTGCGGATCGAGTTCGACCGCCTTTTCGAAGCTCCAGACGACGTCATCTGTCGTCACCGGTTCGCCATCATGCCAACGCGCTCCTTCGCGCAGCCTGAACGTGACGGAGGAATAGTCTTCGGGATAACTCAGCGCTTCCGCGAGAAGCCCGTATTCGGCCGAAGCTTCGTCCTGCGAACGCTCCATCAGCGTTTCGTAGACAAGGTTCAGGCCCGTTGCCAGTTCACCGCGCGCAAGCAGCGGGTTGAACGTGTCGAAGGAGCCAGATTGCGAAAGCCGCAATGTCCCGCCCTTCGGCGCTTCCGGGTTAACGTAATCGAAATGCGGGAAATCGGCCGGGTATTTCGGCTCACCGATCAGGGCTGCGCCATGGCGCCACTCCCGAGCCTGATCTTCCTGTGCGACGACGGGGGAAACAGCACTCGCCAGCATCAGGACGGTCCCGAGTGCCACGACGGCGATGCGCTGTCTTGAAGTCTTGCCACAGGCTGCAATCATGCAGGTCTCCTCATGCGTTGCCCAACCCGACAATAAGCAAAATTGTGACAAAGAACAGGCTGTGCACTGTCACGCGCTCGTGAAGCAAAGCCTTGTCGTAGGACCATTTTTGCCAGGGGGCTGGAATCAAAAAGCCGGAGCGATGGCCCCGGCTCTTGAAGCGTGTAAAACGTGCGTCCGCTTATTCGGCGGGCAGCTCGGCCGGCGTGTCGGCCAGTGTGCGCAGATAGGCAATCACAGCTGCACGGCGATCGTCTTCCACGACGCCAGGATAGGCCATGTAGGTGCCTTCGACTTCTTCCATCGGTGCAGCGAGGAACTGGTCGAGCAGGGCGTAGTCCCAGACAGCGCCTTCGCCGCCATAGTTCACGAAGTTCTCGGAATACTCGAAGCCTTCGACGCCGGCGACGTCACGGTTGACGATGCCCCAGAGATTGGGACCGACGATCGCTTCACCGCCCTCATCGACCGAATGGCAGGCTGCGCATTCCTGAAAGACTTCTTCGCCGAGGGCCACATCGGCGGAGGCGATGAGCGCGACGGCGCCACCGGCAGCCGAAGCTTCCTCGTCAGCAGGTGCGGCTGCGTCTTCCGCGGGAGCGGCTTCAGTCGCGTCCTCTGCAGGAGCCGCATCTTCAGCCGGAGCAGCTTCTTCAGCGGGCTCTGCAGTCGGTGCAGTGCCTTCTTCGGCCGGAGCAGCCTCTTCCGCAGGAGCGGCTGCTTCTTCGCCTTCAGCAGGCGCGGCCTCTTCTGCAGGGGCTTCTTCACCTTCGGCCGGCGCCGCTTCACCACCGGCTGCGGGCAGCGCGACGGGTTCGTTGGACAGCGTTGCCAGATAGGCGAGCAGGTCGGCGCGATCGCTATCGTTGGCAAGACCCGCAAAGCTCATCGACGTACCGGGAACTTCTTCGCGCGGAGCGAGGATGAAGGCGTCGAGATTGGCGAACTCCCAGGTCTTGGCGCCGCCTTCGCTGTATTCGACCATGCCGGCGGAATAAGAGAAGCCTTCGTTGTTGGCGACCGGGTTACCGACGATGTCCCACAGGTTCGGGCCGACGCGGTTGGCGCCACCTTCTTCGACGCCATGGCATGCGGCGCAGCGGCGGAAGATCGATTCGCCGTTTGCAGCGTCGGCATCCGCAAGCATCGCGAGAGCCGGGCTGCCCTCGGCAGCGGCTGCTTCGCCTTCGCCGCCTTCAGCGGCCGGTGCCTCAGCGACTTCGACGGGCTCAGGCAGTGGTGCCGGCTCGTTGGAAAGCTCGCGCAGATAGGCAATGACGTTGGCCAGTTCGTCTTCGCGTGTCAGGCCGGCAAAGCTCATCGCCGTGCCTTGGATGTAGCTGCGCGGAGCGGCAAGGAAGCCGGCAAGGTGTTCGTAGTCCCAGACCACTTCGCCGCCTTCGGAGAATTCGGTCATGGCGGCCGAGTAGCTGAAGCCTTCGTGGCTTGCGATCGGACGGTTGACGACGCCCCAGAGGTTCGGTCCGACGCGGTTTGCGCCACCCTCGTCGACAGTATGGCAAGCCTGGCACTTGGCGAAGGATGCCTCACCGGCAGCGGCATCGGCCGTCTGCAGCAGGTTTGCGATCGGCGTCGCCTGCGGAGCGCCGCCGCCATCACCCGTCTCGGCCTCGGCAACTTCGATCACGAAGCCTTCCTGTTCGGGCGCTTCGGCGTGAAACAGCGCATCCGACACGAGCGACACCGACATAACGACAAAGACTGTGCCGAGAAATGCGCCGGCGGCCATGTTCAGATAGGAGGAGTTCATTCCGTAGCTCCGATGCGCCGCTGCCCTTGCGACAGGGGCCTTCTTGAATTCGCGCGGAACCTATGTCTTTTGCACAGGGCTTGCAACACTGTTTGTCGCAGCCCGCCTGAGACTTTTTGACACTTTTTAGCCCTTTCCGGCCTGGGAAATCATGACGACACAAGAAGCTGGTGAAACGATCGTGCTCATTCCGGCGCGAATGGCCTCTACCCGCCTGCCGGGAAAGCCGCTTGCGCCAATCGCCGGGCTGCCGATGATCGTGCAGGTTGCCATGCGGGCAATGGAAGCAAAAATCGGCCCCGTCGCCGTCTGTGCCGATACCGATGACGTGCGCGAAGCGGTGGAAGCCGCTGGCTTTCGCTTCATCATGACGGGCACGCAGCATCAGTCGGGGTCCGATCGCATCGCCGAGGCGCTGCAGACGCTGGATCCCGAAGGTCGCATCAAGCGCATCGTCAATCTGCAGGGCGACCTGCCGACCGTCGATCCTGAGAGCGTGGCTGCTGCGCTCCGGCCGCTCGACGATCCAGCCGTCGACATCGCGACGCTCGCCGTCGAAATCACCGAGGACGACGAACGCACGAATCCCAATGTGGTGAAGGTCGTTGGCACCGAAATCGCGCCGAACCGGCTTCGGGCACTTTATTTCACCCGCGCGACGGCACCCCATGGTGATGGTCCGCTCTATCACCACGTCGGCCTCTACGCCTACCGGCGCGAGGCGCTCACGCGTTTTGTGGCGCTCGGACCCTCGCCGCTGGAACTGCGCGAGAAGCTCGAGCAGTTGCGCGCGCTTGAAGCCGGCATGCGCATCGATGTCGAGATCGTCGACACGGTTCCGCTCGGCGTCGATACCCCGGCGGATCTTGCAAAGGCGCGGCGTCTGCTCGCCAGGACTGATAAGGACAATCAATGACCGAGATGACCGGCAAAATCGCCTTCCAGGGCGAATTCGGCGCCAATTCCGACATGGCGTGCCGCGACATGTTTCCGGAGATGGAACCGCTGCCCTGCGCGACCTTCGAGGACGCATTTGCCGCTGTAGAGGCCGGAGCGGCCGATCTCGCCATGATCCCGATCGAAAACACGATTGCCGGTCGCGTCGCCGATATCCATCATCTTCTGCCGGAATCCTCGCTTCACATCGTCGGCGAATATTTCATGCCGATCCATTTCCAGCTGATGGTCCTGCCCGACGCCGACATGGCGGACATCAAGACGGTGCACAGCCACATCCATGCGCTTGGCCAGTGCCGCCGGATCGTGCGCGAAAACAAGTGGAAGCCTGTCGTGGCCGGCGACACGGCCGGTGCGGCAAAGCTTGTTGCCGAGCGCGGCGATCCCACCATGGCGGCCTTCGCGCCGAGGCTCGCAGCCGATCTCTACGGGCTGAAGATCATCGCGGAGAATGTCGAGGATACCGAAACCAACGTGACACGGTTCATCGTCCTGTCGCGCGAAGCCCAGTGGGCGCCTCGCGGATCCAGCGACGACCTGATGGTGACGACGTTCATCTTCCGGGTGCGCAACCTGCCGGCCGCGCTCTACAAAGCGATGGGCGGTTTCGCGACCAACGGCGTGAACATGACGAAGCTCGAGAGCTATCAGCTCGGCGGCAAGTTCTTCGCCAGCCAGTTCTATGCCGACGTGCAGGGCCACCCGGACGACGACAATCTTGCCCGCGCGCTGGAGGAACTCGCCTTCTTCTCGCGCGAGATCAAGATCCTCGGCGTCTACCCGGCACACCCTTTCCGCGTCACCCAGATGGCGGAAGAGGAACTGGAGCAGGTTCAGGTACAAACGGCCAAATAGCGCCGCAAACGGCAGTGGTCGGGCTTAGCTCCGCGCCACCCAGTCGCGCAAGAGCCGGTTGGCGATGGTGCCATCCGGCGCCGTTGTCAGTTCGCCCTCGATTCGCTCTAAAAGGCGCACGGCCTCCTGCCGCGTGAACCAGCGGCAGTCCTCGAGCTCGTCACCGTCCATGGCAATGTCCATCGACAGCGCCTGCGCATAGAAGCCGACCATCATCGTATGCGGCATCGGCCAGGGCTGGCTGGCGTGATAACGCACCTGCCCGACCGAGATGCCGGACTCCTCGTGGGTTTCGCGCCGGACGGCGTCTTCCATGGTTTCGCCTGGTTCCAGAAAGCCGGCGAGGCAGGAATAGAAGCCCGGTGGGAAATGGGGGCTGCGCCCAAGCAGGCAGCGGTCCCCGGTCTCGTCGATGGCCAGCATGATGACGACGGGGTCGGTGCGCGGAAAAAGCGTCGTGCCGCAGCCGCCTTCCGTTTCGGGGCAGCGACGGCGGTAGCCGCCGGCCTCGCTGACGGTTCGGCCGCCGCACACGCCGCAAAATTGCGACGAAAGCGTCCAGTTCACCATCGCCGCACCCTGCGCGACGATGCCGACGGTTTCGTCCGGCAGCAGATGTTTCAGGTAGAGCCCACGCGGCGCCAGTGCTTCAAGCCCTTCGGGCAGCGTCTCGACATCGGCCTTGAGCGGCATCGCGACCTGCGCGACACCCTTGTCGTATCCGAGCAGAATGGCGTTTGGCCGATCCGGCGACAGCGCATCGAAGGCGCTGAGCGAACGGCCCGCTTGCGGCTCTCCCTGCCGGGTGTCGAGCAGAAGCTTGCCGCCGATGAAGCCGAAGATGCGCGTTTCGGGAGCCGACAGCGCATCCTCGAGGCATCCTGCCGGCCGCTTTTCCGAAAGCCGCTGCAGCCGGTTGCCGGCAAAGGCCACGCGGGCGCTGGGCTCGGCGCCGGTTCCGGTGAAGAGAGATGTCATGGGATCAGTCAAAGCTTTGCAAGAATGGAGGCGATGAGGCTGCGGGCGTCTTCTTTGTCATAAGGGGTGCGGGTGCCGACGCCCCAGACCGGGCCCGGCCAAGCCTCGTCGCCCTCGTTCCTGGCGATCACATGCATGTGGAGCTGGCGCACATGATTGCCAAGCGCGCCGATGTTCAGCTTGAGACAGCCCGTCGCGTCCTTCAGCGCCTTGCCAGCCATGCCGAGTTCGAAGGTCAGCATCGTCTGGTCGAGCGGTGAGAGGTCGTGCAGTTCGCTCATCCCGTCGCGTTGCGGCACCAGGATGATCCAGGGCCAGCGCGCATCGTTCATCAGCCGCACCTGGCACAGGCCAAGGCTTGCCATGGCGATGCTGTCGTTTTCGAGCCGCTCGTCGAGCGTGAAGGATGCCATACGCGTTACTCCGTGCCCGGCGCGCGCGGATGTGCGAACGGCCTTGCCGCATTTTTCGCGCGCCGCCTTGCAATTGGCAAGCCTTTGAACGATATCCGGGCCGGGAGGTTGGTGGTGGACGAACCACTCGCCAACCGGGTCAGGTCCGGAAGGAAGCAGCCCCAACGAGGAACGGTACGGGTCATCGTGCCAGCCTCCCACCTTGACCGCTCTGGTGCGCATGCAGTTGCGGCACCATGTGGCTCAAGAGGCTCCAGGCAACGCACCCCCGCGTTGACGCGCGGGCCTCGGCAGGGCCAAGATGGCGGCCACCCCAGCGAGGATGACGGAAGACGCCATGACCGCACCGATCGATCGCCGTGCAGACGGGACGCAGTGCGGCCGATGAGCGGCATCGAGCGCAGCATGTGGGACAAGGACACGTCCGCCGAAGCGAACGGCGGCGAGTACCGCGTACTCGCCCGCAAATACCGGCCGCGCGATTTCGACGATCTCATCGGCCAGCAGCCGATGGTGCAGACCCTCACCAACGCCTTCCAGTCGGGGCGCATCGCCCAGGCTTATATGCTGACCGGCGTCCGCGGTGTCGGAAAGACCACCACGGCGCGTATCCTGGCACGCGCACTGAACTACGAAACCGAGACCGTGCATGAGCCGTCGATCGACCTGCGCGTCTTCGGCGAACATTGCCGCGCGATCATCGAAGGCCGCCATGTCGACGTGATCGAGATGGACGCCGCCTCGCACACCGGCATCGACGATATCCGCGAAATCATCGAGCAGGTGCGCTATCGGCCGGTTTCGGCGCGCTACAAGGTCTACATCATCGACGAAGTGCACATGCTGTCGACGCAGGCTTTCAACGGCCTGTTGAAGACGCTGGAAGAACCGCCAGCGCATGTGAAATTCATTTTTGCGACGACCGAAATCCGCAAGGTGCCGATCACGGTTCTGTCCCGCTGCCAGCGCTTCGATCTGCGGCGCATCGATGTGGGTCTGCTCGTCGATCATTTCCGCCGCGTGGCCGAAGCCGAAGACGTACCGGCCGAAGATCTGGCGCTCGCCATGATCGCCCGTGCTGCCGAGGGGTCGGCGCGCGACGGCCTGTCCCTGATGGATCAGGCGATCGCCCATGGCGGCGGCCGGATCGAAGCGGAAGCCGTTCGCGCCATGCTCGGCCTTGCCGATCGCGGCCGCATCGTCGATCTGTTCGAACATGTCGCGCGTGGCGATGTTGCTGCGGCACTGTCTGAATTTGCAGGCCAGTACGAAGCCGGCGCCAATCCGCCGGTGGTGCTGACCGACCTTGCCGATTTCACGCATCTGGTCACGCGGCTGAAATTCGTGCCGGAAGCGGTCAACGATCCCTCCCTGTCCGAAACCGAGCGCACACGAGGCGCCGATTTTGCCGCTGGTCTCGGCGTGCCCGTTCTCTCGCGCCTGTGGCAGATGCTGCTGAAAGGCATCACCGAGACAGAGGCGTCCAACCGTCCTTACGCGACCGCGGAAATGGTGCTGATCAGGCTAGCCCATGCGGCGAGCCTGCCGTCTCCCGAAGATGCCGCGCGCCGCGCATTGGAGCGCGCCGACGAGCCTTCTGCGGAAGGCCGGACAACCGACGCGGCGCCTTCCCGACCCTCAGGCGGCGGCGGGGCATCCGCGTCGTCGTCGGCGGCATTGCAGGTCGCGCAGCCGCAGATGCGCACCCTGCCGCAGCAACAGCCGCGCCAGAACGGTGCGATCCTGCGGGCCGTGGCCTCGACGCCTGAGCCACAGCGGCAGGAGGCGCCTGCGCAAGCATCCGCTCCAGAGCCCATAAGCAACGCCGCAGCAGAGCCGACGCCTGCCGAGCAATCCGACGATGACGACTGGACGGGGCCGACCACGCTTGCGGAAATCGTGGCGCTTGCCGACGAGAACCGGGACATAAGGCTGAAAGTGCTTTTGCGGACGGCGTTACGCCCGGTTCGCATCGAGCCCGGCCGGATCGAGGCGGCGGTCGGCGGCGAAGCTCCCAAGACCTTCCTCAACGATCTGAGCGTGGCACTGGAGAAATGGACCGGCCGCCGCTGGATCGTGATGCTGAGCCGCGAAGAGGGCGAAGCGACGCTTGCCGAGCAGGAAACAGGCGCGCGCAATCTTCTCGTGCGGGATGCGAAGGAAGATCCGGACGTGGCCGCGATCCTTGCGCGCTTTCCGGGCGCGCGGATCACCGACGTCCGCATATCGACTGAAGGGGATGCGGATGCGGAGATCGCGCCGCAATCCGCCGAAGGGGATATCCTCCCCGATGCCGACGAGGCCGGCGACGACTAGAAGATGCTGTCCGTGACGGCGGCGAAAGAATGGAGACGATACGATGCGCGACATCATGGGCATGATGGGCAAGCTGAAGGAAATGCAGGACAAGATGGGCAGCCTGCAGGAAGAGATTGCAGCGCTCGAGGTGGAAGGCACCGCGGGCGGTGGTCTCGTGACCGTCAAGCTCAACGGCAAGGGCCACATGCTCGGCATGAAGGTCGACCCGTCCCTCTTCAAGGAAGAGGAGATCGAAGTCCTGGAAGACCTGATCATTGCCGCCCATAACGACGCCAAGGGCAAGGCCGAGGCCGAACTGCAGAAGCGCACCCAGGAACTGACCGCCGGGCTGCCGATCCCGCCCGGCATGAAGCTGCCTTTTTAGGCCGGACACACTCTTCGACCGCCTATTCATCAAATCGGTGATCGGCTAGACAACTGCCCATGGCAAAACGCGTCACCGGTCCCGAAATCGAACGTTTGATCCAGCTTCTGGCCCGTATTCCGGGCCTTGGGCCACGGTCTGCTCGGCGTGCGGCGTTACATCTCATCAAGAAGAAGGAGCCGCTGCTCGCGCCGCTTGCCGATGCTTTGGCGGTGGCGCGCGACAAGGTGGGCGTCTGCTCGCGCTGCGGTAATGTGGATACCGCCGACCCATGCGCGGTTTGCGCGGACCCGCAGCGGGATCAGTCGGTCATCATCGTCGTGGAAGATGTCGCCGATCTCTGGGCGCTGGAGCGCGCCGGCGCCATGAACGTCGCTTACCACGTGCTGGGCGGAACGCTGTCGCCGCTCGACGGGATCGGGCCCGATGATCTGAATATCGCCGGGCTCGTCGAGCGGGTTGCAGCCGGCGGCATCGTCGAGATCGTGTTGGCGGTCAACGCGACCGTCGAGGGACAGACGACGGCGCATTACATCACCGATCGCCTTGCCGGAATGGACGTAAAGATTACCCGACTCGCGCATGGAGTGCCCGTTGGAGGCGAGCTCGACTATCTCGACGAAGGCACGCTGTCTGCGGCACTTCGTGCGCGCACCAACTTCTAGCCAACTCCGAATGAAAAATGCCGCCACGGGAGAACCCGCGGCGGCATTTGGACGCAAGAACCGCTAGTTCGACTTAGCGATAGACGTAAACGATCTGGCGGCTGGCCGGATCGACGAGGACCGGCTGGCTGTTCACGTTCACGTAGCGATATTCGTAGTCCGGTACTTCACGCAGTTCGACCGTGTCCGGAACCTGTGCGCCAACGACGACTTCGCCTTCGAGATAGACGGGCTCTGCAGCGTTGCTGGTGACATAGGTCGTGACGGTTTCCGGCGGATCGATGACGCCAGCGGTCGTGCCGGCTGCGGCAGCGCCGGCTACGCCGCCGACGACTGCACCGATCGGACCGCCGATAAGGGCGCCAGCGACTGCGCCGGTTGCGCCACCCATGACGGCGCCATCGGTTGCGGAGCCTTCGTCATAGGTCGTGACCGGCACGCCGACATCCTGGTAGCGCTCCGTGACGACGACGGTCTCGCCCGACAGGTCAGCGGTGAGGTAGTCGGAATAAGCCCAGCCTTCGCCGCCGGCACCCGACACCTGGCACCACTTGGAGCCTTCGAGACAGCCATTGATCGTGGCCTGCTCACCGGTGTTGATGACGCCCGTCACCGGGAACTGAGGGCCAGGGCCCGAACGGATGTTGAGGTCAGCGGTGGCCGAAGCCGTCGTTTGTGCGAATGCGGCGCCCGATGCCAACAGCGCGGCACCGACGATTGTCGCGGACGCGATTTTCGTAAAACGGGTGGTCATGATCAGGAACTCCTTTGTGACGTTGTTCTTGTTGTTGTTCACGAGATTTTGTTCTTGTGTCCCTACGCGGCCTTAACGAATCGAATCCGGCTTCGTTCCCTGTCGCCTTCAGTCCGCCTTCACGCTTCGTTACGGTCGTGCAAGATGATTCGGGTTGCTCGAGGGGGAAGCACATGGTCCTGAGATTTGTGACGGCACTCGCCGCTTTGGTAGCGTTGGCGACCTCAGTTGCGGCCCAGTCTCGCGGCGACACGGAAGCACGGTTCCGCACCTTTTTGGAAAACGACATTCGCGCGGAGGCGGCGCGCGCAGGGGTGTCGGGCCAGACCTTCGCAGCAGCATTCAGTGGCGTGTCGCTCGATTGGGACCTGCCGGACCTCGTGGCGCCGGGCAGCGCACCGCCGGCAGAGCGGCGCCAGTCACAGGCGGAATTTCGCTCGCCCGCTGCATACTTCTCCGAACAGAGCCTGCAGGGTCTCGCGTCCAGTGGCCGTTCGCTCGCGCAGCGGTATCAGCCGGTCTTGCAGCAGATCGAGGCGCGTTATGGCGTTCCCGGTCATTTCCTGGTCGCGATCTGGGGTCGTGAATCCGGCTTCGGCCAGGCGGCAATTCCGCACTCGGCCATTCGGGTGCTGGCCACCAAGGCCTTCATGTCCACGCGTCCGGACCTCTTTCGCCGTGAACTGATCGCAGCCTTGCAGATACTCGAACGTGGCGACATTTCACCGGGCGCGATGAAGAGCTCCTGGGCCGGCGCCATGGGCCAGCCGCAGTTTCTGCCGTCGAGCTACCTAGAATATGCGGTCGATTTCGACGGCGACGGGCGCCGCGACATCTGGAATTCGGTGCCCGATGCACTCGCATCGATCGCGAACTATCTTGCCCAGAAGGGCTGGCAGCGCGGCCGTGATTGGGGCTTCGAAGTGGTGATACCCGACGGCGTCTCCTGTGCGCAGGAAGGCCCCGATCGTGCGCGGACGATTGCGGAGTGGGAGCAGACGGGCATCCGCCGCATTTCCGGAAATGCTTTTCCCGAGCATGAGCGCCGGGGTGCGGGGATGATGCTGGTGCCGGCCGGCCGGCATGGCCCGGAATTCATCGTGACCCCGAATTTCTACGTCTTCAAGGAATACAACAACTCCGACAACTACGCCCTCTTCGTCGGCAATCTCGGCGACCGTATTGCCTATGGGTCCGGCGGTTTTCGCGGCAGCTGGGGCAATGTCGGCACGATGTTGCGCTCCGATATCGCCACCATGCAGCGGTCGCTCGAGGGTGCTGGATATGATGTGGGCGGCGCCGATGGCCTTCCCGGCTTCAAGACGCGCCGATCGATCGGTGAGTGGCAGGCCCGCGCCGGGCGCGCGCCGACCTGCTTTCCCGATCGCGATCTGGTTTCGGCCATCCGATAGGTTCTTGCAATCGCAGGCTGCCTCGGTTCAACTGCCGCTACGTGATGAGGGAGTTGAATGCGGGTGAGCATGAGGAACGGGAACGCCGAGCGGCTGGCGGCTCGGATCGAGACGATGCGTGCCGATCTCGTGGCGTTGACTCAGGACCTCATCCGCATTCCGACGCTGAACCCGCCCGGCGAAAACTATCGCGATATCTGCGGGTATCTGGACAGGCGACTGACGGCCTCGGGCTTTGCAACGCAGTTGCTGCGCGCTGAAGGAACTCCGGGCGACAGCACGCGCTACCCGCGCTGGAACATCGTCGCGCGCCGCGAAGGCCGTGTGCCCGGCCAATGCGTTCACTTCAATTCCCATACGGACGTGGTCGAGACGGGCAAGGGCTGGACCGTCGATCCCTTCGGCGGGGTCGTCAAGGACGGGCGCGTCTACGGGCGCGGCGCCTGCGACATGAAGGGTGGCCTTGCCGCATCGATCATCGCGGCGGAAGCTTTCATCGCAGAGAACCCGGATTTTGCAGGCGCAATCGAGATTTCGGGTACGGCTGACGAGGAGACCGGCGGCTATGGCGGCGTCGCCTGGCTTGCCGAAAAAGGCTATTTCTCGCCCGAACGCGTCCAGCACGTCATCATTCCAGAACCGTTGAACAAGGATCGCGTCTGCCTCGGGCACCGCGGGGTCTGGTGGGCCGAGATCGAGACCAAGGGCAGGATCGCCCATGGATCGATGCCGTTTCTCGGCGACTGCGCGGTGCGCCACATGGGCGCGGTGATGCGGGCCATGGAGGACGATCTCTTCCCCAAGCTCGCGGCCAAATCGACGTCCATGCCCGTCGTGCCGGACGGTGCGCGCAACTCCACCATGAACATCAACTCGCTCCATGGCGGCCAGGCGGAGCCTGAAGCGGATTACACCGGCTTCCCGTCGGCCTGCGTGCCGGATTCGGCCCGCATGGTGGTCGATCGGCGCTATCTGATCGAGGAAAATGCCGAAGAGGTGCGCGGCGAGATCGTCGATCTTCTCGAGGGTCTGAAGGCCGGCCGCAAGGACTTCGATTACGCCTTGAAGGAACTCTGGCAGGTAAGCCCGACCATGACCGAGCGCGATGCGCCCGTGGTCGTGGCCGTCGCCGATGCCATCGAGACGGTGCTGAAGCGTCCGCCGGTCTACGTTGTGTCGCCCGGCACCTACGATCAGAAGCACATCGACCGCATCGGCAAGCTCAAGAACTGCATCGCCTACGGACCCGGCATCCTCGACCTGGCACACCAGCCGGATGAGTATGTGGGCATCGACGACATGGTGGAAAGCGCGACCATCATGGCGGTAGCGCTCGGCGACCTGCTTGCCGGCGGTGCCGCTTCGGCTAAGGTTGGAAAATGACGCCCGTGCCAAGGCCGGCGGGATCAACGGAGTGACGATCATGAGCAAGCGTTTCGCCATCGGTGCCGCGGCTGCGGCCCTTCTTCTCGGATCGACCGCCTTGGCCGGCGCGCAGGAAACCGGCGCGACGATCGGTATGCAACTGGAGCCGCCGAACCTCGATCCGACCGCGGGCGCCGCGGCTGCGATCGATGAGGTGGTCTATGCGAATGTGTTCGAGGGTCTGACGCGCTTTGCCGCCGATGGCACGATCGTTCCGGCGCTTGCGCGCGAATGGTCTATTTCGGACGATGGTCTTACCTACACCTTCACGCTCGCCGAGAATGTCACTTTTCATGATGGCTCGGCATTTGATGCCGATGATGTCGTCTTTTCGCTGACCCGTGCCATGGCCGAGGATTCGACCAATGCGCAAAAGGTTCTGTTCGAGGACATCGCCAGCGTCCAGGCGATCGATCCGGCGACGGTCGAGGTGACGCTCGGCGAACCGAATGGCTCGTTTCTGTTCAACATGGCCTGGGGCGATGCGGTGATCGTCGCAGAGGAAAGTGCCGGTTCGAACGCGACCAAGCCGGTCGGTACCGGGCCGTTCCGCTTCGAAAACTGGGTTCAGGGCGACAGCGTCACGCTGACCCGGTCCGAAACCTATTGGGGTGAGGCGCCCGCGCTTGAAACGGTGACCTTCAAGTTCATCGCCGACCCGACGGCTGCTTTCGCGGCAATGATGGCCGGCGATATCGATGCCTTCCCGAACTTCCCCGCGCCCGAAAACCTGGTCCAGTTCGAGGCCGATCCGCGCTTTGCCGTCATCATCGGCTCGACCGAAGGCGAGACGGTTCTCGGCATCAACAATTCCAAGGCGCCCTTCGATGATGTGCGCGTGCGCCAGGCGATCGCCCATGCGATCGACCGGCAGGCACTGATCGACGGCGCGCTCTTTGGCTACGGCACGCCGATCGGCAGCCATTTCGCACCGCATCATCCCGCCTACATCGACCTGACGGAGCAGTCGAACTACGACCCGGAGCGCGCGCGCGCGCTTCTCGAAGAGGCCGGCCTGTCGGATGGCATCAGCGTGACGCTGAAGCTGCCGCCACCGTCCTACGCCCGTCGCGGCGGCGAGATTATTGCTTCGCAGCTGCGCGAGGTGGGCATCGAGGCGGAGATCGTGGCGCTTGAATGGGCGCAATGGCTGGAGCAGGTCTTCACCAACGCCGATTTCGACCTGACGATCGTGTCCCATACCGAGCCGCTGGACATCAACATCTACGCCCGCGACGACTACTATTTCCGCTATCAGAGCGACGCTTTCAAAGCGATCATGACGGAGCTGGACGAGACCTCGGACGAGGCTGCCAGAAACGAGATCCTGCAGCGGGCTCAGCAACAGATCGCAGACGACTACGTGAACGCCTTCCTGTTCCAGTTGCCGAAGACAGGCGTTGCCGATGCCCGACTGAAGGGCATGTGGGAAAATGCCCCGACCCAGGCAAACGACATGACCGGCGTTTACTGGGAGGAGTAGCGCACGACGCCGGGGGCCGAAGATGACGGGCGTCGCCTTTAACGACCAGCCTGCCGTGGAGGCGGCGCTGCCCCGAGGCAGGATCGCATGCTGAGATATCTCGCGCGCCGGCTTCTGGTCCTTGCACTGACGATGTTCGCCGCGAGCATCGTCATCTTCCTTTTGATGAGCGTCGTGCCAGGCGATCCGGCCCAGTTCATGATGGGCATGAATGCCGACCAGGCGGCGCTGGCAGCTCTTCGCGGCGAACTCGGCCTCGATCGGCCGCTATTGCTCCGCTATCTGGAGTGGGTCGGGGGGTTGGTGGTCGGTGATTTCGGCCAATCCTACACCTACCGCGTGCCGGTCTCGCAGCTGATCCTCGACCGGATCGGCCTGTCGCTCCCGCTTGCCTTCCTGGCGCTTTTGCTGTCCGTCGTCATTGCCATTCCGGCGGCGCTGTTCGCGGCGCAGCGGCACAACAGAGCAGGCGACATCTCGGTGATGGGGCTGTCGCAGATCGGCATCGCGGTGCCGAACTTCTGGTTCGCGATGCTTCTGGTGCTTGTGTTCTCCGTCACGTTGCGCTGGTTTTCCGCCGGTGGTTTTCCCGGCTGGGACGCGGGTTTCGTGCCGGCCATGAAGGCGCTCACCTTGCCGGCGATCGCGCTGGCCCTGCCGCAGGCATCGATCCTTGCCAGGGTTCTGCGCTCCGCGCTGCTGGAGACGTTGGGTGAAGATTATATCCGCACGGCGCGTGCGAAGGGGCTTTCGCGCGGCCAGGCACTCAGACGGCACGCCTTCAGGAATGCACTGATCCCGGTGCTGACGATCATCGGCCTGCAGTTCTCGTTTCTGCTCGCCGGTGCCATCATCATCGAGAACGTCTTCTTCCTGCCGGGGCTCGGCCGGCTGGTGTTCCAGGGCATCACCCAGCGTGACCTGATCGTGGTGCAGAGCGTCGTGATCCTGCTGGTGTTCGCCGTCACGCTCGTCACCTTCCTGGTCGATATTGCCTATGCCTTGATCGATCCGCGACTGCGACGGGGAACGGTATGAGCGAGGCGTATTCTCACCGGCCGCGGCTGTACCTGCGCAATCCGTCGTTCCTCCTTGGCGCCACCCTGACTGCGATTTTCGTCGGCCTGGCGCTCGTCTCGCTCGTCTGGACACCCGCCGATATCGCGCGGCTGAACGTTTCGGCCCGCCTCTTGCCGCCGTCGCCCCAGAACTGGCTCGGCACCGATCATTATGGCCGCGACCTCCTGTCGATGATCATGGTGGGCGCCCGGACCTCGATCGCCGTGGCGTTGATCGCGGTCGGCGTCGGCATGGTGATCGGGGTGCCGCTCGGTCTGTGGGCGGCGGCACGGCGTGGCGGGTGGATCGACGAGCTCATCATGCGGTTCAACGATCTGGTCTTCGCCTTTCCGGCGCTGCTGCTCGCCATCATGATCACCGCCGTCTTCGGCCCGGGCGCGGTGAACGCGATCGTCGCGATCGGCATCTTCAACATCCCGGTCTTTGCGCGCTTGGCGCGGGCAGGCGCGTTGTCGCTCTGGACGCGGGACTTCATCATGGCGGCGCGTGTCGCCGGCAAAGGGGCGGTGCGGATCTCGATCGAGCACATCCTCCCCAACATCGCGAACCTTCTGATCGTCCAGGCGACGATCCAGTTCTCGCTCGGCATTCTGGCCGAAGCGGGGCTCTCTTATGTCGGCCTCGGCGCGCAGCCGCCGCTCGCCAGCTGGGGCCGGATGCTTGCCGACTCTCAGACGATGATCGCGCTGGCGCCACAACTGGCCTTGATCCCGGGGCTGGCGATCGTGCTTACCGTGCTCGGCCTCAATCTTTTGGGCGACGGCCTGCGCGATCTCACCGACCCGCGCATGGAAGCGGCGAGGCGCTGATGAGCGGCAGTGCATCCCTGCTGGCCGTCCACGATCTCAGCCTCTCGATCGGCGGCACACCCATCCTCGAAAAGGTGGGCTTCGACATCCCGCACGGCTCGATCTTCGGCCTCGTCGGCGAATCCGGGTCCGGCAAGTCTCTGACAGCCATGAGCGCCATGCGCCTCCTGCCGGCAGGCGCCCTCCTCTCGGGCAGCATCAAACTTGCCGGGCGCGAGCTTATCGGACTGCCCGAAGACACGATGTGCCATTTGCGCGGCAACGAGATCGGCATGATCTTTCAGGAGCCAATGACGGCGCTCAATCCGCTGCATACGATCGGTCAGCAGGTCGCAGAAACGATCCGCATCCATACCGATCGTAGCCGCAAGGACGCGCTCGATACCGCGCGAGAGACGCTGGCGCGCGTGGGGCTGCCGGGCGACCGTTTCCCGCTCGACCGCTATCCGCATGAGCTCTCCGGTGGCCAGCGCCAGCGCGTCGGGATCGCCATCGCCATTGCGCTGAAGCCCAAGCTGCTGATCGCGGACGAACCGACGACCGCGCTCGACGTGACGACGCAGGCGCAGATCCTTCAGCTGCTGAAGACGCTTGTGGTCGAAGACGGGATCGGCCTCATGCTGATCACCCATGATCTCGCGGTCGTTGCCGACATGGCGGATCGGATCGGCGTGATGGAGGCGGGTCGGATCGTCGAATGCGCGGAGACCGCAGACCTCTTTCAGCACACACAGTACCCCTATACGCAGCGCCTTCTCGCTGCCTCGCGCCATGTCCCGAAACGGCGGGCCTATGTGCCGCAGCAGGGCGATGTTCCGCTGCTGAAGGTCGATAATCTGGTGCGTGATTACGCGCCGAACACTCTGTTCTCGCGCGGGGCCAAGTCCGTCCGCGCGGTCGATGATGTCAGCTTTGCTATTTTCCCTGGCGAGAATGTCGGTTTGGTGGGGGAATCGGGCTGCGGGAAATCGACATTAGCGCGTGCGCTGCTCGGCCTGGAAGTGCTGCAAGGCGGTCATATCGCGCTGCGGAGCAAGCCGTTTGCCCAAGCGGGCAAACGACCGGCAGCCGATCAGCGCCGGCTTATCCAGGTGGTGTTCCAGGACCCCTATGGCTCCTTCAATCCACGCCATCGTGTGGATCGGCTCGTTGCCGAGCCGCTGCACCTCCTGAACGAGAAGCCTTCCGATCTCGAAAGACGCCGCAAAGTCGGTGCTGTGCTGGAGGCGGTAGGTCTGGCGGCCGATGCGGGCAAGCGCTTCATTCACGAGTTTTCGGGCGGTCAGCGCCAACGCATTGCGATCGCCCGCGCGCTGATCGTCGAGCCGAAGCTGGTCATCCTGGACGAGGCGGTTTCCGCGCTCGACGTCTCGATCCGCGCCCAGATCCTCGATTTGCTTGCCGATCTCTCCAGCCGGCTATCGGTGTCCTACCTGTTCATCTCGCACGATCTCTCCGTGGTACGCGCAATCACCGACCGGCTGATGGTGATGCGGGACGGGCGGATCGTGGAAGAAGGGCCGACAAACGACGTGTTCGCGTCGCCGAAACACCCTTACACGGCCGAGCTCCTAGCGGCTGCGCCCGATCTCGGTTCTGCACTTTTAGCGCGAGGTGTTGATCTGGATCAAATTTCCCGACCATCTTTGGTATGAGGGCAAAACGGCCGTTTCGGCTAATTCCTGCCGATGTCCATTAAGTATTCGGCAACACCTGAACTACATCCTATGCGGGTGGATTTCAGCGGATGGGTTCGGGGCCCGCCGCGTGCATGATGCCGGCGAAATCACCATCGGCTGTCCGATATGCCTTCTCATCGCAGTCGTTTCGGGGATGCCGCATGGCACAGGGCACGGACGCGCTCAACGAGCGCTTGGACTTCATTGGCATCGACAAGGCCGCGCGCGATCGGATGCGGAGCCTGCAGCCGATCATCGCCGCAGTGATCGGCGACGCCATGGCGAAATTCTACGACAAGGTTCGCGCCACCCCGCAGACCAGCCAGTTCTTCTCCAACGAAGGCCAGATGAAGGGTGCGAAGGCGCGGCAGGAAAGCCATTGGGATGTGATCGCGAAGGCCGAATATGATGCGTCCTATGTGGACGGCGTCAACAAGGTCGGCCGTGCGCATGCCAGACTGGGACTGGAGCCCCGCTGGTACATCGGCGGCTATGCGCTCGTCATCGAGGATCTGATCGCCAGCATCGTGCGGGAACGCTGGCCGTCGCGCTTTGGCCGATCCGGCCGCGCGCCGCTTGCGGCCGACATTGCCGTCGTGGTGAAAGCCGCGCTCCTCGACATGGACTATGCCATCTCGGTCTATCTCGAAACGCTCGCCAACGAGCGCAAAGCAGCCGAAGAAGCGCGGCTGAAGACGGAAGAGGATCAGTCGGTCGCCATGGCCGCGTTCGGCCGCGCGCTCCAGGCGCTGGCGGAAGGCGATCTGCAAAGCCGCATGCCCAGTGATCTGCCGGAGAATTTCCGCGGGATGGCGAACGACTACAACAACGCGGTCCAGTCCCTGAAAGGCACGATATCGGATGCGCGCGGGGCAGCCGATCAGATCTCGATCGGCGCCGACAGCATTGCCCAGGCCGCCGACGATTTGTCGCATCGTACCGAACAGCAGGCAGCGAGCCTGGAGGAAAGCTCCGCCGCACTCCATCAGTTGACAGAGAGCGTCAAAGTGACGGCGGCCAGCGCACAAAAGGCTGCTCACGTCGTGGACAAGGCCAAGGAAGAAGCGGATCGCTCGGGCGAGGTCGTCGCCAAGGCGGTCGGCGCCATGGGGGCTATCGAGACCTCATCGGACGAGATCGCCAAGATCATCGTGGTGATCGACGAAATCGCGTTCCAGACCAATCTCCTGGCATTGAACGCAGGCGTCGAGGCAGCACGCGCCGGTGACGCGGGTCGTGGCTTCGCGGTCGTCGCACAGGAAGTGCGCGAACTGGCTCAGCGCTGCGCCGCCGCCGCCAAGGAAATCAAGGGCCTGATCACCATCTCGTCCGAGCAGGTGCGCTCCGGCGTGACGCTGGTGGATTCCACAGGAGAAGCCCTGAACTCGATCATTCATCGCATCTCAGACATCAATGCGCTGGTGACGGAGATCGCTTCCGCTGCGCGCGAACAGTCGACCGGCCTGGCCGAGGTCAACAGCGCCATCAACCAGATGGACGAGATCACGCAGCGCAACGCAGCCATGGTGGAAGAAACGACGGCCGAAACGCACGCGCTGAGAGGCGAGGCCGTGCGCCTTACCGAGCAGATGGCCCAGTTTCGCATCGAAGCCGCCCGCGAGCAGGTGGCAGCAAGCCGCCGACCCCGCTCCTTCGCGGCCTGATCAACTGAGGCGGTATCAGCTGCTGATGATCTGGTAGCAGATGCTCGTGACGCCAGCGCTGACGAAGCCAAGTTCGCTGGCAGCCGCGCGGGAGACGTCGATGACCCGGTTCTTGATGAAAGGACCGCGGTCGTTGATGCGCACGACGACCGAACGGCCATTGTTCTGATTGATCACGCGGACCTTGGTGCCGAAGCGCAGATTGCGGTGGGCGGCGGTTAGCTTGCCCGGATCCATCTGTTCGCCCGAAGCGGTCATGGATGTGAGCGCGTACCATGAAGCGCGCCCGCATTGTTCCTGGGCCTGTGCGACATTCCCCGAAGATGGTGGCAGAATGGGTGCGAACGCAGCGATAGCGGCTGCTGCGGCCGAAACCTTTAGAAATTTCATAAACAATTACCCCGTTGACCCTTGCGAGGAACGGGGCAAATGGGGCGAGAACCGGGCACGCCCGGTCACGCTCTGAATCGGAATATTACTGTGCCGGCAAAGGGTTGCCGGTCAATCTTTCCGTATTTGCTAAAGAGCGGAGCGCGGTGCGGTAATCGGGAAAGCGGAAAACGTAGCCAGTTTCCTTCAACCGAACGTTCGAAACGCGCTTGTTCTCGTCATAGAAACTACGAGCCATGGGAGAAAGTTCCGCCGTGTCGAAATCCTGTTCCGGCGGCGGTTGCACGCTCAGCAGATCGGCAGCGAATGCGACGACATCCTGGGGCGGAGCCGGTTCGTCGTCAGTCACGTTGAAGATCCCGGCCGCTTCATGCGCCATCAAATGGCGCGTTGCCCCGGCGATGTCTTCGACATGGATGCGATTGAACACTTGGCCAGGCTTGATCAGCCGCTTGGCGGTGCCGTTTTGCAGGTTGAGAATGGCGTTGCGACCCGGCCCGTAGATGCCGGAAAGGCGCAGGATCGCTACGGGCAGATGGGCGCTCACACCCGCGTCGCACCATGCGGTTTCGGCGGTCAGACGCATGATCGATCGATCGGAGACCGGATGGCAGTCGGAGGCCTCGTCCACCCAGGCCCCTTCATGGTCTCCATAGACCCCAACGGTCGAGAGATAGGCGACCCAACGCAACGCGGGAAAGTGAGTCTTGAGATCGTTGCCGATCAGGCCGAGCAGCGGATCACCCATCTCGCCAGGCGCGATCGACTGCACGAGATGCGTCGTCCTCTGCATCGCCGCCGCAAGCTCGTCCGAAAGGGTCGTGCCGTCGAACAGAAAGGGCTCCATGCCGGACGAGCGCAGCGCCTCGAACTTGCCGCTACTGCGGGTGGTGCCGCCGATCCATTCGGCCCGCCCGTTGAAAGCTTTCGCGATGGCCTGGCCGGAATAGCCGGCGCCGAAAATGAGCAAGCGGGGTTTCATCAGATGGTCTCCTGCAGTGTCTGCCGGTCCAGTGCGCGCGTCCATTCGGCGCGCACGACGGGGTCGGCTTCCGATTCGAGATGATGTCCGGCCTTGTGACGCAGCGTCCCCGCGTCAGCGAGCTCGGCCGTGGCCCACACAGCCATAGCCCTCACCAGCGGCGAGGGATCGGCGAGAAGTGGGTCGCAATGTGCCGACAGTTCGGCAAGGCCGCTGTTTCCGGCAGCGATCAGCACATTGCGGACAAAACGGTCCCGCCCGATGCGCTTGATCGGTGAGCCGGCAAAGTGCTGGCGAAAGGTGGCGTCGTCCAGAGACAGAAGATCGGCGATGGAAGGCGCCTTGAGGTCGTCCCGCGCCTTGAGCTTGGCTTCGCGCGCCGTCTCCGCAAACTTGTTCCACGGGCAGACGGCCAGGCAGTCGTCGCAGCCATAGATGCGGTTGCCGATCGGCCGGCGAAACTCTTCGGGGATCGTCCCTTTGTGCTCGATGGTGAGGTAGGAGATGCACCGGCGCGCATCGAGCTGATAGGGGGCCGGAAAGGCGCTGGTCGGGCAGATGTCGAGGCAGGCGCGGCAGGAGCCGCAATGGTTGCTTTCAGCCTCGTCGGCGATAAGCTCGGCGGTGGTGAAGATCGACCCCAGGAACAGCCAGGACCCGAATTCGCGACTGACGAGATTGGTGTGCTTGCCTTGCCAGCCGAGGCCAGCCTTTTCGGCAAGCGGCTTTTCCATGACGGGTGCGGTATCGACGAAGACCTTGACGTCGGCGCCGGCGCGCGAGGCGAATTTCTGCGCGACCGTCTTCAGCTTGCCCTTGATGACATCATGGTAATCGCGGTTCTGGGCATAGACTGAGATCGCTGCCCGGTCCGGAAATGCGAGATTGGCGAGAGGGTCATGCTCCGGGCCGTAGTTCATCGCCAGCATGATGACGGAGCGCACATCTGGCCAGAGCACACGGGGATCGCCGCGCCGCTCGGCCGTCTCCGCCATCCAGTCCATGGTCGCGTGCCGACCCTCGGCGATGAAGCTGGCAAGATGTCCGGCTGCGCTCTCGATCGCGTCCGGCGCAACGATGCGCACGGCGTCGAAGCCTTCCGCAAGCGCGGCCTGACGAACAAGCCGAGCAAGCTCGGTCGCCTCAAGGTTATTCGTGTTGCTGGACGATGGCCGATTGGCCAGGCGCGATGCCATCGTGATCTGCCGCTTCGCTTGTTGCCTCGACCGCACCCCACCGGCGCGCCTGACGCTCATTTAGTGAGACGGTCGGGCGATCCAAGGCTTGACGGCGTCAGAAATCAAGGTCGGCGTAATGCGAAGCAGGGGTTACGCCACGAATGCGGTCGACCAGCAGCGGCCGGAAAGACGGCCTCGACTTGATGCGCTGGTACCAGTCCTTGGACTGAGGAAATTCGCTCCAGTCGATTTCGCCGAGATAATCGAGAACGGAAATCGAAGCCGCGGCTGCCAGGTCGCCATAGCTCAGCCGGTCGCCCGCAAGCCAGGGCCGCGAGCCGGCGAGCCAGGTGAGGTACTTCATGTGCTGGCGGATATTGCCGCGCGCGGCGCGCATCAGCTTGGAATCCGGAGCCCCGCCGCCCTGCGCCGTCGGCATCTGCAGCTTGAAGACGCGCTCGCGGGCGAGGTGACGCGTTACGTCCTGCTCCATCTTGACCAGAAACCACTCCACCAGCCGCCGGATCTCGGCGCGCTGGAAACTGTTTTCGGCCAGAAGCCGCCGGTCGCGCTTCAGTGCGCCATGCGTCTCGTCGAGATACTCGGAAATGACGACCGCGCCGCAGAGCGAACGCATGGAATCGTCCAGAAAGACCGGCAGCGTGCCCGCGGGGTTCAGCGCGAGAAACTCGCGACGGCCCTCCCAAGGCTGCTCCTCGACCAGATCATACTCAAAACCGTATTCGCCGAGCACCAGACGGATGAACCGGGAAGCGGAGGACATCGGATGATGGTAGAGTGTCGGCATTACGCAAGCGGCTTTCAAAAGCTCATGAAAAGGTCGGTATGCCCGAATTTTAATGTTTTTCTGGCTACGCTTCCGACGAAGCAGCTATAGGGGCTCGCTCCACCGAAGACAAGCCGGCGCCTCTTTCGTCACTTCTGGCGCCACTTCCGGCCAAAAACTACAGGACATTTGCATGGGTGAACAAACGATTGTCGGAGCGCTTCTGCTCGGCCTGTTGGAGGGCCTGACGGAATTCATTCCCGTATCGTCGACCGGACATCTGCTGCTTGCAGGCCGCGCCATCGGCTTCAGTTCCACCGGCAACAGCTTCGAGGTGCTCATCCAGGTGGGGGCGATCCTCGCCATCCTCACCGTCTACTCCCACCGCCTGTGGTGGATTGCCCGTTCCCTGCCAACAAGTGCCGAATCACGCCGATTCGTTTTGATCGTGCTGCTCGGCTTCCTGCCAGCCGCCGGTATCGGCTTTCTGGCGCATGATTTCATCAAGACCGTGCTGTTCGAAACGCCCGTGGTGATCTGCGTGTCGTTGATCGTCGGCGGCTTCATCCTGCTTTGGGTGGACCGCATGGCGCTTTCCCCGCGCTACACGAATGTCGCGGAGTTTCCGGCATCGCTTGCGCTGAAAATCGGCTTTTTCCAGTGCCTCGCCATGGTGCCGGGGACGTCGCGCTCGGGCGCGACGATCGTCGGCGCGCTGGTGAATGGCGCCGACAAGCGCTCGGCTGCGGAATTCTCGTTTTTCCTGGCGATGCCGACCATGGCCGGCGCCTTCACGCTCGACCTCATCAAGAACCGCGACATCCTGAGCGCAGACGATTTCACCATCATCGCCGTCGGGTTCGTTGCAGCGTTCGTTGCAGCTGTCGTGGTCGTGCGCTCGCTGCTCGACTTCGTATCACGCCATGGCTACGCGCCATTCGCCTATTGGCGCATTCTTGTCGGCACGGTAGGCCTCGCCGCCCTCTGGTGGGCGGCTTAAGTCGCGACGATCTTGAGGAACCGCGAGACGGTTCCTCAAAGAATTAGTTGCTTTTCTGCGCTGTCGGCCCGTCGGGCTTGGTGAACTGGCCCTGGACGCGGAAGCGCGTAAGATAGGTGGGCAGGATGACCTCGAGCAGGGTCGGCTTGATGCCGACGCCCTCAAGTGTCCGCCCCTCGCGCTTCGCCGCTTCCGAGACCACATTGTCACGCTTCAAAAGGGTGACCTGATCTGCGGTGATCGGCGGCGTAATCAGCGGAAGATGGCTGAAGATGCCACCCAGCACCGTTGCGGGATACCAGGGAATGGTGATGAAGCGGCGCTTGCGCTGGATCACCTTGAGCATCGTCTCGAGGCATTCGCGGAAGGTCAGCACTTCCGGACCGCCCAATTCCAGCGTCTGGCCGCCTTCGATTGATCCATCCACGTGACGTGCAAAGACCTCTGCGACATCCGCGACGTATACTGGCTGGAACTTCGTATGGCCGCCGCCGATCAGCGGCAGGAACGGCGCAACACGCGCCATGTCGGCGAACTTGTTGAAGAAATTGTCTTCAGGACCGAAGATGATCGACGGACGGACGATGAGCGCATCCGGCTTGATTTCGCGAATGGCCTCCTCCGCCTTGCCCTTGGTGCGGGCATAGTCGGACCAGTACTGGGAATCGGCGCCGATCGCCGACATGTGGCTGAGCGGAATACCGGCAGCCCGGGCAGCTTCGGCAACCGCGCGAGCGCCGAACGCCTGCACGGGGTCGAACATGTTGCGGCCGCTCTCGTGCAAAATGCCGACCAGGTTGATCACGTGATCGGCGCCTTCGACGGCGCGGTCGATCGACGGGCGATTGCGCAGATTGGCCTGCATGGCCATGATCTGGCCGACCGCGCCGAGTGGCTGCAAATGGCCGGCGAGATCTGGGCGACGGCAGGCGACGCGCACCCGGTAGCCACGCTTGGCCAGCGCCCTGACGACGTGACGCCCGACGAATCCGTTGCCGCCAAACACGGTAACCAGCTTGGGATGGGGCATTATCGTCGTCATGTGAGCGCGTTCCCGTGGATGCGATGATGAAGTGTAATTAGGTCGGCCGATCAGCCTTCATAGCCTTCGACGACGATCATGTCAGCATCGGCAACTTCCTGACGGATGGCTACGGCTGCCTGATATTCCGGGCTTTCATAGCACGCCTTCGCGTCGGCCACGGAAGCAAACTCGATAATGACGTTGCGAGCGCGTGCGCCGCCTTCCAGAACATGGGTATCGCCGCCGCGCACCAGGAATTTGGCGCCATAGCGCTCGAAAGCCGGCTTGGCGGTCGAAACGTAGTCCTTGTAGCGCTCCGCATCACGCACATCCACGCGTGCAATCCAGTAAGCCTTGGCCATGGTCTTTTCCTCCTCGTTGAATGCTAATCGTTTTTCAGTGCTGCCTGTTGGCGGCGGCAATTTCCGCGATGATCGCGCTTGCCGTTGCCTTGGGATCGTCTGCCTTGATGATGGGGCGGGCGACCACGAGATGGCTCGAACCTGCCCGGATTGCGTCGGCGGGTGTCGTGATCCGCTTCTGGTCGCCGGCGTCGGCGCCGAGTGGCCGGATGCCGGGGGTCACCAGCGCCATATCCGGGCCGACGATGGCACGCACGGCTTCTGCTTCCGCGGGTGAGCAGACGATACCGCCCATCCCGGCGTCGACGGCCTGCTGTGCCCGGCGGCTGACGAGGTCTGCCGGCGACAATGCATAGCCGGCTTCCTTCGTGTCGGCTTCGTCCATCGATGTGAGCACCGTAACCCCGAGAATGCAGAGGCCGGAGCCCTTGGCGGCGTCGACGGCAGCGCGCATCACCTTAGGATAGGCATGCACGGTCAGCATCGTCATGCCCATCTGGGCGATGTTCTCGACGCCCTTGGCAACGGTGTTGTCGATGTCATGAAGCTTCATGTCGAGGAAGATCGACTTGCCGGACGCCGCAAGGTCTTTCGCGAAGGAAAGCCCGCCGGCGAAGACCAGCTGGTAGCCGATCTTGTAGAAGGACACCGTGTCGCCGAGCATCGCGACCATGGCTTCAGCGTCTTTGAGCGTCGGGACGTCGAGCCCGACGATCAACCTGTCACGCGGATCGGCGATGGCCGGGCCGGTCGAGAGGTTTCTGCTGGGTGCTGACATCGCGCGTTGCCCATTTCGGCTGCAATTTTCTGGGCTTCTACTGGCATGCGTCGCCTTGCCCTGCAAGGCTCTAGCGGTTTGCAACCGCCCGGCAATGATCGATGAGTGACTGGCTGGCTACGTCCAGCATCCGCGCATTGCGTTCGTCGCCAAGCTGGCCGTCCTCGGTGAAGGCGGTAGACGCCCGCGAGACCGAGCACTGCTCGGTGACGATCTGCGCGCCAACATTCATCAACACCGAGCGCACGTGATAGAGCCCGCGAATGCCGGCGAATTGACCATCAGACGCCGAACCGAGCGCAACGACACGGCCGCGCCAAGCGCGAAGCGGCCGTCCGGCATCGGTCGACACGCGGCTGACCCAGTCGATCGTGTTCTTCAACAGAGGCGGGATCGACGAATTGTATTCCGGGCAGGCGAGGAAGAGGCCGTCTTGCATAGCGATGAGCCGCGCGAGCTTCAGGGCGTTCTCGGGAATGCCCTCACGCGTCTGCAGGTCTTCGTCCACGATTGGCAGGGGATAGTCCGCCAGCGAGATGCGCGTGACATCGGCCCCTTTGGCCATCAGCGCATGAGCAGCAGCGGCGGCGAGGCTCGCATTGAACGAGCCTTCTCGATTGGAGCCGGGGAAGACAAGGATCTTGGGGGTCATGAAAAGCGGCTGGTGCGAGGGGTCAAATCGGGCGGCGGTAAAGCCAGAGATGCGCCGGCGGGATATTGCGCACCACGAAATCCAGCTTTTCGACCACATAATTGCCGCGCCCTGGCGCGACGGGCGAGCGCGGACCGTAGGTGATCTGGACCACCGGGCGACCGGCTGGAATGCGGCCGAGCAGATCCTCGATCAGCGCGACGCGCTCGGGCATCGGGAAATTGAGGAGCGGAATGCCGGACACGACGCAATCGAATGTCTGGTCGGCAAGCGGTCCAAGCGTGGTATCGAGATCGAAAGCGTCGCCCTGGATGACGTTAACGCCTGGAAACAGCCGCCGCACATGGCTGACGAAATCATCCGAATATTCGACGCAGACCAGTTTGCTAGGAGAGACGCCGCGTTCGAGGATTGCTTTGGTTACGACACCCGTGCCAGGGCCGAGTTCGAGAACGGGAAGGCCGGAGGTCGTATCGATGACGCTCGCCATGCGCCTGGAGGTAACGGCCGAGGTCGGCACGATCGATCCGACAGCCTTGGGGCCATCCATCCATCCCTTGAAAAACCGGATTTCGTCATCGAAGCGCTTGGACAGTTTCCGTGTCAAAGTGCCGACCATGGCGATATCCTCTTCCCGTTGGCGGAGAGCCAGGGATCGCCTCTCCTCAGAACACTGCATGACCTTCCCTAAGGGAAGCTCATGCCCGGTGTAACAGCGAGCCGCCAGGCCCGCAATGGATGACCGGCTGCCTGGAGCAGCCGGCAATCAATTGCTGAGCGTATCGAAGAAATCCTTCATGCGCGAGAAAAAGCCTGAGGATTCCGGGCTATTTTCCTTCGACGACAATTGCTCGAACTCAGTCAGCAATTCGCGCTGGCGCTTCGTCAGGTTCTGCGGCGTCTCGATGGCAACCTGAATGTAAAGGTCACCGGACTGCTGCGAGCGCAGAACCGGCATGCCCTTGGAGCGCAGGCGGAACTGCTTGCCCGACTGCGTGCCTTCCGGAACCTTGACCCTTGTCTTGGTCCCATCGAGCGTCACGACGTCGAACTGGCCGCCAAGTGCGGCGGTCGTCATCGAGATCGGCACGGCGCAATAAAGGTCGGCGCCATCGCGCTGAAAGAACTCATGCGGCTTCACCGACAGGAAGATGTAAAGGTCGCCGGATGGCCCGCCGCGGAGCCCCGCTTCGCCTTCACCGGCAAGCCGGATCCGGGTGCCGTCCTCGATGCCCGCGGGAATGTTGACCGACAGTGACCGGTCTTCCGTCACGCGTCCTTGGCCAGAGCATTTCGGGCAAGGATCGTTGATCGTCTGTCCGCGGCCCTGGCAGGTGGGGCAGGTGCGCTCGATCGAGAAGAACCCCTGCGCTGCCCGCACGCGGCCGCTGCCCGAACAGGTGGTGCAGGTGGTCGGATGCGTGCCTGGCTTGGCGCCGGAACCCGAGCAATTGTCGCACTGAATGGAGGAGGGAACGCGGATCTGCGCGGTCTTGCCGTGGAACGCCTCTTCGAGGCTGATTTCCATGTTGTAGCGAAGATCGGCACCGCGCTCGCGGCCGCTTCCGCCGCCACCGGAGCGACGCTGGCGACCGCCGCCACCCATCATCTCGCCGAAAATATCTTCGAAGATATCGGAGAAGCCGCCGGCGCCCGCACCGCCGAAACCGCCGCCGCCGAAGCCACCGGGACCGCCCTGCTCGAAGGCGGCATGGCCGAAGCGATCATAGGCGGCCCGCTTCTGCGGGTCCTTCAGCGTTTCATAGGCTTCGCCGACTTCCTTGAACTTGCGCTCCGCCTCCGCATCGCCGGGATTGCGATCGGGGTGGTATTTCATAGCAAGTTTGCGATAGGCGCTTTTCAGCTCTTTCTCGTCGGCCCCTTTTTGGACCCCGAGCGTCTCGTAGAAATCTGCTTTCGCCATTTAATGCCAGCCCCACACGTCTGACGATCCCGGCCGCCTCACGGGCTGCCGGGATCTCTCAGTTGAAGTTAAGCCGACTTTTTCTTGTCGTCGTCGTCATTGACCTCTTCGAAGTCCGCATCGACGACGTTATCCCCATCTTGCGCCGCATCGCGCTGGGCATCGTTTGCTGCCGCTTCCGCCTGGCTGGCCTCATACATGGCCTGGCCGAGCTTCATCGACACTTCGGCAAGGGTCTGTGACTTCGCCTTGATGGCTTCGGCGTCGGGCTCGGAAGCATCGAGAGCCGACCGCAGATCCGCGATCGCATCCTCGATGGACTTCCGGTCTTCGGCAGAGACCTTGTCGCCATACTCCTTGAGCGACTTTTCGGACGAATGCAGCAGGCTTTCAGCCTGGTTCTTCGCCTCCACGCCTTCGCGGCGCTTCTTGTCGCTTTCGGCGTTGGCTTCGGCGTCCTTCACCATCTGCTCGATATCGGCATCGGACAGACCGCCGGATGCCTGGATGCGGATCTGGTGCTCCTTACCGGTGCCCTTGTCCTTGGCCGAGACGTTGACGATGCCGTTGGCGTCGATGTCGAAGGTGACTTCGATCTGCGGCACGCCGCGCGGCGCCGGCGGAATGCCGACGAGGTCGAACTGACCCAGCAGCTTGTTGTCGGCCGCCATTTCGCGCTCGCCCTGGCTGACGCGGATGGTCACGGCATTCTGGCTGTCTTCGGCCGTCGAGAAGGTCTGCGACTTCTTCGTCGGGATCGTCGTGTTGCGGTCGATCAGGCGCGTGAACACGCCACCGAGCGTCTCGATGCCGAGCGACAGCGGGGTCACGTCGAGCAGGAGCACGTCCTTGACGTCGCCCTGCAGAACGCCGGCCTGGATGGCTGCTCCGAGTGCGACGACTTCATCCGGGTTGACGCCCTTGTGCGGCTCCTTGCCGAAGAACGACTTCACGACTTCCTGCACCTTCGGCATGCGCGTCATGCCGCCGACGAGAACGACTTCGTCGATTTCGCCTGCCTGCATGCCGGCATCCTTGAGCGCCGCGCGGCACGGAGCCACGGTGCGCTGGATGAGGTCGTCGACCAGGCTCTCGAACTTGGCGCGCGAAAGCTTCATCGTCAGGTGCTTGGGACCCGACTGGTCGGCCGTGATGAACGGCAGGTTGATTTCGGTCTGCGACGAGGACGACAGCTCGATCTTTGCCTTCTCCGCAGCTTCCTTGAGGCGCTGCAGGGCGAGCTTGTCGTTCTTCAGGTCGATGCCCTGTTCCTTCTTGAACTCGGCTGCGAGGTACTCGACGAGGCGCATGTCGAAGTCTTCGCCGCCGAGGAAGGTGTCGCCGTTCGTCGACTTCACTTCGAAGACGCCGTCGCCGATTTCGAGAATGGACACGTCGAACGTGCCGCCGCCAAGGTCGTAGACGGCGATCGTCTTGCCGTCCTTCTTGTCGAGACCGTAGGCAAGCGCTGCAGCGGTCGGCTCGTTGATGATGCGCAGCACTTCAAGGCCGGCGATCTTGCCAGCATCCTTGGTGGCCTGGCGCTGGGCGTCGTTGAAATAGGCAGGAACCGTGATGACGGCCTTCTCGACTTTTTCGCCGAGATAGCTTTCAGCGGTTTCCTTCATCTTCTGAAGGATCATCGCGGAGATCTGCGAAGGCGAATAGTCGGTGCCGCTGGCATGAACCCAGGCGTCACCATTCGGAGCGTTCACGATCTTGTAGGGCACCATGCCCTTGTCCTTCTGGGTCGTCGGATCCTGGAAGGTGCGGCCAATCAAGCGCTTGATCGCGAAAAGCGTGTTTTCCGGGTTCGTCACCGCCTGGCGCTTGGCCGGCTGGCCGACGAGGCGCTCGCCATCATCGGAAAAAGCAACCATGGACGGCGTCGTGCGCGCGCCTTCCGCGTTTTCGATCACCTTGGCGTCCTTGCCGTCCATGACAGCGACGCAGGAGTTCGTGGTTCCGAGGTCGATACCGATAACTTTAGCCATTGTTCTTCTCTCTCCTTGAAGCGAGCCGTCCGGACCCTCTGTGGCGTTCCGTTCGACGGCCCCTAGCGGGATTGGTGTTCGGTTGTGGCGAGCTTGGCGTCAACAGCAGAGCCAAGCAGGTTTCGGCGTATATAAGAACGGGTTTTTTAGACTGCAAGGCGCTGGATGAGCGACAACATGCAAGCACTTCAAACCGACGCCGAGGCGTCGGTCGAGAAGGCTTCTGGTGGCCTCAGTTGCCGAGGATGAGGTCGAGCAGGGTCGTCGCGCGCGGTTGCGTGGCGCCCGTCGGCTGTGCGTCCCAGTTGCCTTCACCGACGGAAGCCGGCGGCATGGGGGCGCCTTCGTTGATTCGCGGCGAGGTGACGCGCGCCGATCCGCCGAGAATGTCGATGCCCCAGCCGGAGGGGTCATCCTGGCCGGCGATGATGTCGCCGATGCCGTCCGGCGGCACGGGGCCGTATCCCGGCCCCTGATCGATCACGCCATCCGGACGGACGCCGGGCAGCAGCGCCGCCGGAACGCCGCGATGCGCGCCGCTCATGAAAGCCTGCCAGGTTTCGGCCGGCAGCCCGCCGCCGGTGACCCGGTTCATGGATTTCCCATCGTCATTGCCGAACCACACGCCCGTCACGAGATTGCTCGTGTAGCCGACGAAAAGCGCATCGCGGAACGATTGGGTCGTGCCCGTCTTGCCGGCCGGAAGCCAACCGCTCATCTGCGCATTGCGCCCGGTGCCGGAACGCACCACTTCGGCCAGCATCGCATTCATCATCGCTGCGACATCGCCATCGAGCACCCGCTCGGGCTGCGTCGCTGTGCGCTGATAGATGAGGTCGCCGTCCAGCGTCTCGACGCGTTCGATCATGTAGGGCTCTGCCTTGTAGCCCCCATTCATCATCGGCGCATAAGCCGCGGTCAGTTCCTGCAGGGTCACTTCCGATGTGCCGAGCGAAATCGAAGCGTTCGGCGTCAGCGTGGATTTGATGCCGAGGCGGTTGGCGAGCGCCACGACGTTCTCAGGCCCCGTCTCCATGACGAGCTGCGCCGCGATGGTGTTCGTCGAGCGGGCCAGCGCCTGGGCGAGCGTCAGCGGGCCGTGGAACTTCTGATCGTAGTTTTCCGGCGACCAGTTGCCGATCTGGATCGGGGCATCCTGGCGCACCGAATAGGGGCCGAACCCCATTTCCAGCGCGCTCGCATAGACGAAGGGTTTGAAGGCCGAACCAGGCTGGCGCCGCGCATCGGTGACGCGGTTGAACTGGCTCTTTGCATAGTCGTAACCGCCGACCATGGCGCGCACCGCGCCTGTCGCATCGAGCGAAACCAGTGCGCCCTGCGTGACGGCAAGCTCTCCGCCGCGCGTGGAAATCGCGTCGACCACGGCGTCTTCGGCGAGATCCTGCAACTGCGAATCGATCGTGGTGGTCACGACCAGGTCGGTCTCCACGGCGCCGATCACCTCGGTCAACTGGTCCATGACGGCGTCGGCGACATAGTGCTCGGCGCCCGTCCAGTAGCTCGGCGCGCGCGTCGGCGACTGCGTCATGGCCGTGGTGACTTCGGCGTCGCTGACATAGCCCGAATCGCGCATGGCCTGCAGCACCACCTGGGCGCGCTCTTCCGCCGCCTGCGGATCGCGCGCTGGCGAAAGCCGCGACGGTGCCTTCAAAAGCCCGGCGAGAAGGGCTGCCTCGGCCAGCGTAACTTCGTCGGCCGTCTTGTCGAAATAGCGCCGCGCAGCGGCCTCCACCCCGTAGGCGCCGGAGCCGAAATAGACCCGGTTCAGATACATTTCCATGATCTGATCCTTGGTGAACTCATGCTCGAGCCAGAGCGCAAGAAGCACTTCCTGGACTTTTCGCTCGACCGTGCGCTCAGGCGTCAGAAAGAGGTTCTTCGCCAGCTGCTGCGTGATGGTCGAACCACCCTGCACGACGTCGCCGGCAACCAGGTTCGTGACCATGGCGCGCGCCAGGCCAATCGGATCGATGCCGAAATGGCTCTGGAAGCGCCGATCCTCGATCGCCATCACCGCCTGCGGGATATAGGGCGAGATCTCGGACAAGCCGCGCTGTTCGCCACCCGTGGCGCCACGATTGCCGAGCACCTCGCCGCCGACCGAAACGATGCGGACGTTCGGCGGCCTGTCGGGAATGCTCCAGGTCGATGCGTTGGGCATTTGCGCAGCGTAATAAGCGACGATGCCGCCGACGCCGAGCGCGCCCCAGATACCGAGAACGAAGCACCAATAGACAAGCGTGCGCATCATCCCGAACACGCCGCGCCGCGGCTTGCGGCCGCGCCGCCCGCCGCCACCATTGCCGCCCCCGCCACCTGATTTGCGGCTGGACGACGCGGCGCTGCGCTTGGGCGATGCAGTGCTTCGCCCGCCACCGCTCACGCGGTCATTGCGCTCCACCCGAAAATCGCCCTGGCCCCCGCTGGAAGCCCGCGCGCCCTCGAGCGACGGCTCGATCCGCCTGCTGGTGCTGCGTCTTGGGGCCATGGCAACGAACTACTCAAATGTTTCTGCGGGAAATGTGCCTGTGAAACTAAAATGCGGCGATTTAAGGTGGGGTTAAGGATGCTCTTTTGTCGTTGATTAAGCGTCCGGGTCACCCAACCCGTGTGTCGCCTCTTGTAATTCGAGAGACCCCACCCCACTTCAGGCTCAACGCCGCGCGCTCCACGATCTGGGTACGGCCTTCGGGCCGGGTTTTGGATGGTGTCGAGTGCGCGGCTGACGATCCGCACGGATTGACCACGGATGTACTGGCAGTTACGGCTGATCGTTGAGGAAGCGGGGTTCTACACAGACCCCGCTTTTTTCTTGCCCGGATTTCAGTCGCCGGCTTCCTGCCTTTGCGCGATGAAGAACGCCTTGAGGCGGTCGATGTCCGCCGGCGTCCAGCCCTGCGGCTCCGTCACTTCCATCCAGCCATCGATGTAATGCTCATGCGCATAGACGTGGCCGTACCCGATCGGCGCGGTGGTCGCCGCCATGAGATCGACGGTCAGTTGCAGGAACGTGATGACCGGGAACCAGCGGAATTCGTCGGCAACGTCCGGGCCGCGCGGCGACTGCATCCAGGACGGCTCGCGGTAGACGCTCGGTGGATCGAAGAACGTCACCGGGTCGCTGGCATATTGCAGATAGACAATCCTGAGCGGGCCCCACGGGGCCTCCGCCTCGTCGAGCGTGTTCGTCTGGTTGGTGAAGCGCACGACCGAGCCGTCCCGGAACCTGGGAAGCCATGCGGGGCTGCCGGGATTGCGGTCGGCCGTCAGGTTGCGCCAGGTGGCGGTGGAGAACGGCGGGCCGCTCCAGAGGGCGCCCTGGAAGGGATCGCCGATCACATCATAGAGATCGACGGAAAGGTCGGAATTGAGGGCCCCAAGGCTCAAGCCGTAGAGATAAAGGTTCGGCCGTCCATCCGCCGGCAATTGCCGCCAATAATCGTAGACCAGATCGAAAAGCGCGCTTGCCGTGTCGGCCCCGTAGCCCGGCTCGAAGAGCAGCGAAAGCCAGCTCGTGAGGTAGGAATACTGAACCGCAACGCTCGCGACGTCTCCGCGCAGGAGATATTCGAGCGAATCCATGGCGGCGGGGTCCACCCATCCGGTGCCCGTCGGTGTGATGATGACGAGATTGGTGCGCTCGAAGGCATCGACACGGATCAGCTCGTCAAACGCAAGCCGTGCCCTTTCCTCGATCGTCTCGGCGGAATTCAGCCCGACGAAGACGCGGATGGGCTCTTCGACGGCGCTGTCGCCGGTAAATTCCGCGATCTCCGCGGCGCTCGGCCCGGTAGCGACGAACTCGCGGCCCCGGTTCCCAAGATCCTCCCATGTGACGAGCGATGCCGTGCTGCCGGTCTTTAGAGCAAGTTGCGGGCGCGCAAGGGCATCGTCGACGAGGGCATCGATCTGTTGAAACGAGGCGTCAGCGGCGCGCAGTCCGAACCGGAAGAGCACGCCGTCGACCAGCGCCCAGAACACCGCTGCCGCCAGAATGAGCCCCAGCACGTTCGACACCCGCCGCGGGATGAAGCTCTTCAGTTTTTGCGCGAAGATGTGGTTCACCGTCTTGAAGATGCGCGCGATAAGCAGCAGCAGCGCAAAGATGGCGAGCGCGATGAGGCCCACGCGGAAGGGCTGGACCGTGTCGACCGGCGGCAATTCCATCAGCCGGCGAATGGCGTTCTGCCAATCGGAGGCGAGCCAAAGATAGGTGAAGGCCACGATGCCGCACAGCACCGAGACGACGCGCAGCGCACGGCGGGTGCGGTCCTCGTCGAGCTCGGGCAATTCAAGATAGGACCAGAGCCATCGCCCGAAGCTTCCGATTCCATAGCCGGCCGCCATGGAGCACCCGGAGAGAATGCCCTGCATGAGAAAGTCGCGCGGCAAAAGGCTCGGCGTCAGCGAGGCTGCGAAGAACAGCGTCCCGACGATAAGGCCGGTGGAGCAGGGAGCGTGCAGGAATGTCCGACGGATCTGGAGCATTGGGTGGGACTAGAGCAGCGTTGCGAGCAAGTACATGGGCAGCTTATCGGCCGGCCTTGCAGCGTGCCGATTTTGGGCCCCTTGGCAAGAACGGTGTTGCGCGATCACGCGATGGCCACCATTCGCAGGCAAGGAGGGCGCCATGGTTGGAGTGCCGCCGCGCCGCAAACCATACTCTTGCCCCGAGGCTCAACGTGCGTCTGATTGCCCTCCCTTTGCTTCTGGCGACCAGCATCGCCCTGTCCGCCTGTGCGTCGACCGGCGAAACCGAGCCGGAAAACCTGCCGGCAGCGGAGCGCGCCGGCCTCATGGAGCGGCTTGGCACCTCGCTCAGTTCCGCCTGCGGCCCGACTGCCGGCTGTTATGGGCTGGCACTGCGCTTTGCCGGTTTCCTTTGGGAGTATCGCGATAGCTTCTCGGTCCAGACGCGCGTCTATCGCTGCGTCGGGCAGTATGCGCTAGGCGCCGGCTATCGCTGGGGCGTGCGCCGATTCGTGTCGGAGATCGACGATGAAGCCCAGGCGACGTCCATGGTGACCTATCTCTACGAGTGCGCGGTGCCGGAATGGGCCCGCGCCTGGTTCGATGGTGAGGAAGACGTGGCTCCGGTGCCGCCCGGCGAGATCGCACCGCCGCCGGGCGAGACCAGACCAAGGCCGGCAACGCTTGCGCCGATGCCTGGGGCACCGGCGGACCCAGCTGCGCTGGCACCCCAGACTCCGGCTGCGACGCCCGCGATTGGGCCAGCGGCTCCATCCACTCCCACCACGACGCGGCAGACCGGCGCAGCCGAGCGCACATCGGTCATCGGTCCGCCCATGCCGCCATCTGGTGCGGCAGGCCGCCCGCGTGTCGCACCGCCGACGGCTTCCGAGGCACCGGCAGCACCGCGGCCACAGGCGATCGGTCCAAATCGTCCTGCGCCAGCAACCACGCCTTAACCACACGGATCGTTGATGCGCCGCTTGGCGCCCGCCTTTAGCAATTACCAAGGTGCGCAGGCTTAGTGTCGCTCCACCGATTGGAGACGACCGAGATGACGATCCCTGCACCGCAGCACCCTGACCGCGTCGACTGGCCCGGCCGTGTCGATTGGCCCGCCCGTGTCGACTGGGTTGACCATGCCAAGGGCATTTCGATCTTGCTGGTCGTGATGATGCACTCGGTGCTCGGCGTTGAGGCGGCGATGGGCGTTCCCGGCTGGCTGCACCCGGTCGTCGAATTCTGTCGGCCGTTCCGCATGCCGGCCTTCTTCCTGATCTCGGGACTGTTTCTCGCGCGCACCATCGATGCGCCGTGGGGCCGTTACATCGACCGGAAGGTCGTGCACTTCGCTTACTTCTACGTGCTGTGGCTGACCATCCAGTTCGCATTCAAGGGCCCGGGCATCGCCATGGAAGAGGGGGCGGGTGCAGCGCTCGGCGCCTATCTCACGGCGTTCTTGCAGCCCTTCGGCACGCTGTGGTTCATCTATATCCTGCCGGTCTTCTTCCTGTTCACCCGGTTGGTGAAGGGCTTGCCGGTCTGGCTCGTGCTCGCCTGGGCGGCAATCATGGAAATCATGCCGATCGCGACCGGCAGCGTGATCTTCGACGAGTTCGCCGCGCGATATGTCTATTTCTTCGCTGGCTACGCGCTGGCAACGCGGGTCTTCGCCTTCGAAGGCTGGACCGCGCGCAACGGGGCAATGACCGCCGGAGCCCTTTGCGTCTGGGCTTTGGTGAATGTTGCGCTGGCCTTCGGTATCGCACCCGCAGCACTCGCAGGCTACGCCCAGGCGTTCACTTGGGAAGACAAGGCGCCGAAATGGGCCGACCTTCCCGGCATCTCGCTGTTGGCAGGGAGCATCGGCACGCTCGCCGTGATCGCGATCTCCGGTCTGCTCGCCCGGGTTTCACGGGCCAACGGGCTGCGCTGGATCGGCGCCCACTCGATCGTGATCTATCTCGCTTTCTTCCTGCCAATGGCGATCGCCCGCGTCATCCTGATCCGCCTCGGGATCATCACCGATGTCGGCACGATATCGCTGCTCGTCTGGGTCGCAGCGGTCAGCGGCCCGATCGTCTTCTACATGATCGTCCAGTGGACGGGCTTCGGCCGTTTCCTGTTCGAGCGGCCAACCTGGGCGAGGCTTTCAAACGAGGGCGGCCGGCAAAAAGCCGACCGCATGGTTCCCGGAGAATAGGGCGGGAGCCGGCTCAGGCCGGCTGGTTTGCCAATGCATCCATGATCCGGATCCAGGACCGGATGCCCTTGTGGAACGATGTCAGCTCGTATTTCTCGTTCGGCGAATGGATGCGGTCGTCGGCAAGACCGAAGCCGACGAGCAGCGAATCCATGCCGAGCAGTTTCTGGAAATCGCCGACGATCGGGATCGACCCGCCCATGCCGATCATCACCGCAGGCCTCGGCCACTCGCCGGAAAGCGCATCCTTGGCCGTGTTCAGAAGCGGCGAATCATAAGGCAGCTGGATCGCCGGCGAGCCGCCATGCTCGTGGAAGCTGACGGTGCAATCCTCCGGAATGCGCTCCTCGACGAATTTGCGGAACGCGGCGCGCACCTTCGCCGGATCCTGTGCGCCGACGAGGCGGAACGAGACCTTGGCAGACGCCTGCGCCGCGATGACGGTCTTGAAGCCTTCGCCCGTATAGCCACCCCAGATGCCGTTCACTTCCGCCGTGGGGCGGGCCCAGGTGAGTTCGTGCACCGAGCGGCCTTTTTCACCGGCAAGTTTCTTCAATCCGACTTCGCCGAGGAAGTCTTCGGCAGAACGCCCGAGCTTGTCCCAGATCGCCTTGATCTCGTCAGGCGTCTCCTCGACGCCGTCGTAGAAGCCCGGGATCGTGATCCGGCCGTCGGCATCGCGCATTTCGGCAAGAATCGATGAGAGGATGTGGATCGGATTGGCGGCCGCTCCGCCGAAATAGCCCGAATGCAGGTCGCGGTCTGCGGCAGTGATGGTGATCTCTTCGCCGACGAGCCCGCGCAGGCCTGCCGAAATGGCCGGCGTTTCGGCGTCCCACATATTGGTGTCGCAAACGAGCGCGAAATCGGCCTTCAACTCAGCCGCATTGGCTTCGAGGAAGGGCTTGAGCGACGGGGAGCCGGATTCTTCCTCGCCTTCGAACAGGATCGTGACGCGGACCGGCAGCTTTCCGGCCGTCTCGCGCACCGCACGGCAGGCCTCGACGAAGGTCATCAGCTGACCCTTGTCATCGGCAGCGCCGCGGCCGGTGATGACTTTGCGGCCCGACTTCGCCTCGCGCACGGCCGGCTCGAAAGGGTCGTTTTCCCAAAGGTTCAGCGGGTCGACCGGCTGAACGTCGTAATGGCCATAGAAAAGGACATGCGGGGCAGCTTCACCCGCTTCGTCGTTGTGCGCCACCACCATCGGATGGCCCGGCGTGTCGCGCACCGATGCGTCGAAACCGATTGCCGACAGTTCCGCGACCAGCCAGGCAGCCGCCTTGCGGCACTCGTCCTTATAGGCGGGATCGGTGGAGATGGAGCGGATGCGGATGAGATCGAACAGACGCTCCAAGCTTGCCGGAAGGTTGGCGTCGGCGCGCTCGAGCGCAGGTGCGGACAGGGACATTGGACGGATCCTCGCAAGATTTCAAAGCAACTGATTTGCGTGGGACCATAGCCGCGTCCGGCCAAAAGAAAAGCCGCCGCGACGGGGGGCGGTGTCGCGACGGCTTCCTATAGATCGGACAAAGGCCCGGAGAGGGGGATGAGGCCTTTGTCCCTATGTCCGGCAGTGGCGGGGGACAAGCCAGTAGAGCCGGACACCGGCAATTTTCGTGTTGCCGATGAGATAGATTTGGCTCTGTGAATATGGCGATTCAAGGATGACGAAGATTACAAATTGGTAACGTGTGCGTGAACGTTTGCCGCTTACTACGCGTTACTTGGCTGCTCTTCCAGATGAACCTTAATCGCCTTCTTCCGGGTCCTGCCGCTTGAGCTCGTCCAGCACGGGCATCGACGTGATGTGATATCCCGAATCGACGAAATGCACTTCGCCCGTCACGCCACGCGACATGTCGGACAGGAGATAAAGCGAGGACGCGCCCACATCGTCGATCGTGACGGTGCGCCGCATGGGTGAATTGCGCGCCTGGTAGCTGAACATCACCCGCGCATCGGCAATGCCGGCGCCGGCCAGCGTGCGCACGGGCCCCGCTGAAATCGCGTTCACGCGAATCTGCTTCGGACCGTAATCGGCAGCGAGATAGCGAACGCTTGCCTCGAGGGCTGCCTTGGCGACACCCATGACGTTGTAGTTCGGCATGACGCGGGTGGAGCCGGCATAGGTGAGCGTCAGAAGCGAGCCGCCTTCGTTCATCATGGCCGCAGCGCGCTTGGCGACTTCGGTGAAGGAGAAGCACGAGATCACCATGGTGCGGGAGAAATTGTCCCGCGTGGTGTCGGCATAGAGTCCCTTCAGTTCATTCCGGTCCGAAAAGCCGATGGCGTGCACGACGAAGTCAAGTGTGCCCCATTTTTCCTTCAGCGTATCGAACACGGCATCGACCGTTTCAATCTGCTCCACGTCGCACGGCAGAAGAATGTCGGAGCCGAGCTCGGCGGCAAGCGGCTTCACGCGTTTGCCGAATGCATCGCCCTGATAGGTGAAGGCAAGTTCCGCGCCGGCAGCGCGCAGTGCCTTGGCAATGCCCCAGGCGATGGAATGGTTGTTGGCGACCCCCATGATGAGGCCGCGCTTTCCGTTCATGATGTCGGTCTTCATGCGATCGATCCTGCCTTCAGCCTTCGTAGCGCTGGAAGACCAGCGTCGCGTTGGTGCCGCCGAAGCCGAAGGAGTTCGATAGAACCCGATCGATCTTCACGTCGTCGCGGCGTTCGGTCAGGATCGGCATGCCTTCGAACTCGGGATCGAGCGTCTCGATATGGGCGCTCTTGCCGAGGAAACCCGCCTGCATCATCAGAAGCGAGTAGATCGCCTCCTGCGCGCCGGCCGCACCGAGCGAATGGCCGGTGAGCGATTTCGTCGACGAGATGAAGGGGATCTTGTCGCCGAAGACTTCGCGGATCGCGCCGATCTCCTTGCTGTCGCCGACGGGCGTCGATGTGCCGTGGGTGTTGATGTAGTCGACGGGACCATCGACCGTCTTCAACGCCTGGCGCATGCAGCGCACGGCACCTTCGCCGGATGGAGCGACCATGTCGTAGCCGTCCGACGTCGCGCCGTAGCCGACGAGTTCGGCATAGATCTTCGCGCCGCGTGCCTTGGCGTGTTCCAGTTCTTCCATGACGAGAACGGCGGCGCCGCCGGCGATGACGAAGCCGTCACGGTTGGCGTCATAGGCGCGCGAAGCGGATTCCGGCGTGTCGTTGTACTTCGACGACATGGCGCCCATGGCGTCGAAGAGGTTAGACATGGACCAGTGCAAATCCTCGTGGCCGCCGGCAAAGACGACGTCCTGCTTGCCGAGCTGGATGAGTTCGGCGGCGTTGCCGATGCAATGCGCCGACGTCGAGCATGCCGACGAGATCGAATAGTTGACGCCGTGGATCTTGAACCAGGTGGCGAGCGTCGCCGAAGCGGTGGACGACATCGCCTTCGGCACCGCGAACGGTCCGATGCGCTTGGGACTGCCGTTCTTGAGGGTGATGTCGGCCGCTTCCACGATGGTGCGGGTGGACGGGCCGCCCGAGCCCATCACGATGCCGGTCATCTCGTTGGTGATGTCGCTCTGTTCGAGCCCGGCGTCGTCGATCGCCTGCTGCATGGCGACATGGTTCCACGCGCCGCCCTGCGAGAGGAAGCGCGCTGCACGACGATCCACCAGTTCGCTCGTATCGATCTTGGGCGAACCCCAGACCTGGCAGCGGAAGCCGTGTTCGGCAAAGTCCTCGGAGCGGGAAATGCCCGAACGGGCGTCCCGAAGCGACTGCGTGACCGCCTCCTGATCGTTGCCGATCGAGGACACGATGCCGAGCCCGGTCACAACCACACGTCTCATCTGGAAATTCCTTCTGTCATCCGTCCGGTGGACTGGCCGCATCGTCGGGCCAGTCCCACCCGCGCCAAGCCTGGTCTCAGGCGGTCTTGTCCTTGAACAAGCCGACCCTGAGGTCGCTGGCTTTATAGATGGTTTCGCCATCCGCCTTCAGCCAGCCTTCGGCGATACCGAGCACCAGGCGGCCGCGCAGCACGCGCTTGAAGTCGATGCCGTATTCGACGAGCTTCGTCTCGGGCGTGACCATGCCGGTGAACTTCACTTCGCCGGTGGAGATCGCCCGACCACGGCCGGGCTCGCCGAGCCAGCCGAGGAAAAAGCCGGTCAGCTGCCACATGGCGTCGAGTCCGAGGCAGCCGGGCATGACCGGGTCGCCCTGGAAGTGGCACGGAAAGAACCAGAGATCCGGCTTGATATCGAACTCCGCGCGCACGAAGCCTTTGCCGAACTCACCACCCGTTTCCGATATCTCGGTGATCCTGTCGAACATCAGCATCGGCGGCAGCGGCAGCTGCGCGTTGCCCTGTCCGAACAGCTCCCCACGGCCGCATCGCAGGATGTCCTCGTAATCGTAACTGGATTTCTTATCCATGAAGGCTTGCATCTCCTCGGCGCGCCGCTCGCTCGAAATCTTCCCCTACGTCAGTTCGACGGGAGCGGCCGACCCTATCATACCGTTGCCGCGGGATTGAACCCTCGGCAATTCGCGCCCACCGCTTAACCGAACTTTATCCCAAGCACCAGTGCGCGAGGCGTCCAGGCCGGGTGTCGATGCGCGTGAAAGTGGGCTCTATTGCATGCGCTTGCCGGAAAAGTTATATCCGTAGCAAGGATTGACCCTGATAATGAGTGCCATGACCGCGACGCCGAATGCCATGGAAGCCGTATCTTGCCCGACGCGCTCGATCGACGTGCGCCTGCGCGACGCAGGTCTACGCCCGACGCGGCAGCGCATTGCGCTGGGCGGGCTTCTGTTCGCCAAGGGCGACCGGCATTTGACGGCTGAAGACCTGCACGAGGAAGCGGTTCGCGCCGGCGTCCAGGTCTCGCTCGCGACCGTCTACAACACGCTCCATCAGTTCACCGAGGCGGGCATGCTGCGCGTTCTCGCTGTCGAAACGGCCAAGACTTATTTCGACACCAACACGTCGGACCATCATCACTTCTTCGTCGAAGGCGACAGCGAAGTGCTGGACATTGACACGGGCGACGTCGAGGTCGGCAATCTGCCGGAGCCACCAGAAGGCATGGAAATTGCCCATGTCGACGTGATCATCCGGCTGCGGAAAAAGACTTAGTCCGTTCCGGTACGGTCAGGGGTTGCAAGGATCGTCGCGAAGCGTCGATCCTTTTTCGTTTCAGCGGAATGCTTCGCCCGGATAGGCGCCCCAGATTTCCTGCTGCGAGACCCAGCCCGATGCGCCATCGACCGTGCTTTCGCACCAGTTCCCATCGCAGCCATTGACGCGCAGAACGACGCCGGGCGCGAGCTTGGCGACGAGGCGTCCACGCGCTTCGCGATCACCATACATCTCGACATAGACGTCCTCGCCGCGATTGCGCATCCACGGTGCGGCGATCGCGGTGCGCTCGCCCGAAAGCAGCGCCTGGTTGATCCAGCCCTCGGCGCCTTCCGCGTCGCGGACCTTGCGCCAGTTGTCGTACTCCTGGATGACTTCCATGGGCATGCCGGAGCGGGTGTAGCGCCACGAGATGGCGTAATCGATCCCCGGGCCTACGCGCATGTTGACCTTCGCGGCCTTGAGGCTGACGAACCGCGGCAGCGGCAAGCCGCTCGCTCCACGGTTGGCCGATTGAGCCTGCGCAAGCGTCGCCCCTGCTGTCATCGCCAGCGTGAGCACGAGCGTGGGCAGAAGTTTTGCAATCATCGACTTACGCAAGATTTTCAACTCCCAAGGGTGCCGATCGAGCCTCATGCTCCCGGTGTGCTCCGACGCCGCGGGCGGCGGACACGAGACGGCGCCGACTTTTGTTTGTCATCGCCGGGCTGTCTGGTAGAAGCGAGGTTCCAGGGAGAAAGTGTCGCTGAGTTTGGTTAACGCGCTCTCAACAAGAAGGGGCCTGATACAAGATGGCGATCCGAAAGCGGCCTAAGGTCTTCATTACGCGCAAATTGCCGGATCCGGTCGAAACGCGCATGCGCGAATTGTTCGATGCGCATCTCAACATCGAGGACCGCCCGCTTGCCCAGCCCGAACTCGTCGCCGCCATGCGCGAGAGCGACGTGCTGGTGCCGACGGTGACCGACCGCATCGATGCGGCGATCATCGAGCAGGCCGGAGAGAATCTGAAACTGATCGCCAATTTCGGCAATGGCGTCGACAATATCGATATCGACGCTGCGGCAAGGCGCGGCATCACCGTCACGAACACGCCGAACGTGCTCTCCGAAGACACGGCCGACATGACCATGGCGCTGATTCTTGCCGTGCCCCGTCGCCTGACCGAAGGTGCGCAGATCCTGACGACCGACGATGGCTCCTGGCAGGGCTGGTCGCCCACCTGGATGCTCGGCCACCGCATCTGGGGCAAGCGGCTCGGCATTGTCGGGATGGGCCGCATCGGAACCGCGGTCGCACGCCGGGCAAAGGCGTTCGGCCTGTCGATCCACTATCACAACCGCCGGCGCGTCAGCCAGCAGACCGAGGACCAGCTCGAGGCAACCTATTGGGACAGCCTCGACCAGATGCTGGCGCGCGTCGACATCGTATCCGTCAATTGCCCGTCGACGCCGGCGACGTTTCACCTCCTGTCGGCGCGACGCATCGCGCTGATGAAGCCCGGCGCCTACATCGTCAACACGGCTCGAGGAGGGATCATCGACGAGGCGGCCCTGATCCAGGCGCTGAAGGATGGCGCGATTGCAGGCGCAGGGCTCGACGTCTTCGAGCACGAACCGGCCGTCGATCCGAAGCTCATCAAGCTGGCGGAAAGCGGCCGCGTCGTGCTGCTACCCCACATGGGGTCGGCGACCGTCGAGGGTCGCATCGACATGGGCGAGAAGGTCATCATCAACATCCGCGCCTTCGTCGACGGCCATCGGCCGCCCGACAGGGTGCTGCCCGGCCGCAACTGATTTCAGCAGAAAGCTGGAATTAGCGCACGATCAGCGTGCCGGCGCCATGTTCGGTGTAGAGTTCGAGCAGCACCGAATGGGCGACCTTGCCGTTCAGGATGACGACGCCTTCGACGCCCGCCTCAATGGCCTGAATGCAGGTTTCGACCTTCGGGATCATGCCGCCCGAGATCGTTCCGTCGGCGATCAGCGCATGGGCTTCGGCAACTGACAGTTCCTTGATCAGCTCGCCCGACTTGTCGAGCACGCCCGGAACGTCGGTGAGGAACAGCAGGCGCGTTGCATTGAGCGAGCCAGCGACCGCACCGGCAAAGGTATCGGCATTGATGTTGTAGGTATGACCGTCGCGGCCCGGTGCGACGGGCGCGATGACGGGAATCATTTCCGATTTCGCCAGAAGGTCGAGAAGCGTGCGGTCGACCTCGACCACCTCGCCGACGAATCCGAGATCGAGAACCCGCTCGATGTTGCTGTCCGGATCGATGATGGTCTTCTTGGCCTTCTCGGCGAAGACCATGTTCCCGTCCTTGCCGCAAAGACCGATCGCCCACTCGCCCTCGGCGTTGATGAGCGCGACGATTTCCTTGTTGATCGAGCCGGCCAGCACCATCTCGACGATCTCGACCGTTTTCTGGTCGGTAACCCGAAGACCGCCTTCGAATTTAGATTCGATGCCCATCTTCGTCAGCATCGCGCCGATCTGCGGCCCGCCGCCATGGACGACGATCGGGTTGACGCCGGACTGCTTCAAAAGCGCGATGTCGCGCGCGAAAGCCTGGCCCAGTGCCGCGTCGCCCATGGCATGTCCGCCATATTTGACGACGATCGTGCGGTTCTCGTAGCGCTGCATATAGGGCAAAGCCTGCGACAGCAGTTCCGCTTTGATCTGGCTGTTGTTTTCGCTGTCTGCCATGTCGCTGTGCTCTCGGCTGCCCTCAAGGTTTGCCGGCTTTTAGACGGATTGCCCCTCTGCCGCAATGTGCTTGACCACAAAGGGCTGCGCTGCCTTTGCGCCACGATGTGGGTGTCATCGGCCCGCATCTGCGCTAGATCAGAGAAGTGCGGGAAATAGAATTGGCCAGGCAATGACGCAGGACATCGAAGCGTTGATCGCTCGCGTCGCGCTTCGCGACCGGTCAGCCTTTGCCGAGCTCTACCGAAAGACCAGTCCGAAACTTTTTGCCGTGTGCCTGCGTATTCTGATCGATCGGGCCGAGGCCGAAGAGGCACTGCAGGAAGTCTACGTGAAAATCTGGCAGCGGGCCGACCGTTTCGCGATCGGCCGCGCCGGAGGGATGACGTGGTTGTCGGCGATTGCCCGCAACCACGCGATCGACGTCATCAGGGCGCGAAAGCCGGTTGCACGCGACATCGATGATGCGGTCGCCGTTGCCGATCCGTCCCGCAATCCCGAAGAGGCGGCTCTGGCCGCCAGCGAGGGACGGCGGATCGAAGATTGCCTGCAGGAGCTGCCGGAGGACAGGGCCCAGGCGGTGCTCAAGGCCTATGTGGAGGGCTTGAGTTACGAAGAACTGGCGCGTCATTATGGCGTGCCGCTGAACACGATGCGAACCTGGCTACGCAGGTCGCTCATCAAGCTGAGAGAATGCCTGGAACGATGAACGCGGCCGGTGACGACGACACGGATAGGTTGGACGGCGACGACGAGACGCTCGCCGGCGAATACGCGCTCGGCGTCCAGGATCTGGCGCTCCGCAAGGAGCTCGAGGCGCGCATTGCGCGCGACCAGGGATTTGCGGAACGCGTCGCCCGCTGGCAGGCGGATTTCGCCGCCATCGATGACGCTCTTCCCGCGTCCGCCCCGCCGCGCGACCTTTTCGCCCGCATAGAAGGCCGGATCTTCGGCGTTCCAACTGCACGGCCGGGACGCTTTGCATCTCTCTGGCAATCCGTCGGTCTGTGGCAGGGACTGGCTGCGGCGTCCCTGGTCGCGGTGCTCGCGCTCGGCGCACTGCTTTGGCAGGGAAGCTGGTCGGCACAGGCCCCGAACGCTTTGATTGCCGAGCTGTCCGCGGTTGGCGACGCGCCGGTCGATCTCGTCGCCCATTATGACGGCGGTTCTGGGCGCATGCAGTTGATGGCTGCCTCGCTGAGCGCCGACGATGCGCGCGTGATGGAACTGTGGCTGATCGAGACGGCCGATGCCGCGCCCGTCTCGCTCGGCGTTGTCGGGCGGGATGGAGAAGGCGTTATGGTGATCGAGGCGCCGATGCGCGCGCGGCTTTCCGAAGGCGCCGTGCTGGCCGTCAGCCTGGAGCCGCAGGGCGGTTCGCCGACGGGCCAGCCGACCGGCCCGGTGATCGCGAGCGGCGAAGTCCGGCGCCCTTGATCAGGGCAATATGCCGGTAGCTGCGGTGGCCGAACAAATTTGCTGCACGCGGCTGAAACTTTCTGAAAACCGCACCCGTACATCCAAGCGCGAACCCCATCAGGTCCGCCGCTGCCATGCTGTCCGGATGCGGCGCGGCCTGCACCCTCCGTCATGTGAGCACCCAACGCACTCCAACGCATGGCGGAGGGGACCTTCGCGCCCCAGGAATGCGAAACGCTCGTCACGCGCAGTTGAAGAAGCGTAATTCGCCTTCCGGCTGGCCAGTGCGTATATTCGTATCAAGACAGCGGTTGCGATTTGGGCCCGCAGAGGAGTGATCATGATGACGCGACGCAATTTTCTGCTTTCGGGAGCCGCGCTGGCAATCGCCTCCGGCATCGGATTTTCGATCACACGGCGCATGGAAGCCCATGCTGCCCCTGAAGGCACTTTCGAGCTGACGCGGACCGAAGAGGAGTGGCGCGCGATGCTCAGCCCCGAGCAATATTCCGTGCTGCGCGAAGAGGCGACCGAGCGGCCATTCACCAGCCCGCTGAACGACGAAAAACGCGCTGGCCTCTTCCACTGCGCCGGCTGCGATCTTCCCGTCTATTCCTCCACGACGAAATACGACAGCGGAACCGGCTGGCCGAGCTTCTGGGACTCGTTGCCGGATGCCATCGGCACCAAGGCCGACAATTCGCTTTTCATGACCCGCACGGAATGCCACTGCCGCCGCTGCGGCGGGCATTTCGGCCACATCTTCGACGATGGCCCGCAGCCGACCGGCAAACGGCATTGCTTGAATGGCGTCGCGCTCGTCTTCAAACCTGGCGAAACCACGCCGGCCTGAGGATAGACCTCGGCTTAAACGGCAATCAGCACGAACGCCGTCACGGAAATGAGGACCCAGGAGACTGCGCCCAGCGCAAGCGGGCGGAGCCCCTTGGCTCTTAGCTTTCCGATGTCAGTCATCAGCCCCATCGCCGCCATGGCTGCGGCGAGAAGGAGCGACGTTGATGCTGAAGCGGCGGTGCTGACGGTCTCAGGCAGCGCAATGGCGCTGTTCAGCGCCACCATCGCCAGAAAGCCCAGCACGAACCAGGGCATCGGCACCCGTGCCGGCTCGACCGCTTCCACGCTGCTCGAGTCCCGCCTCGCACGCCCGCGCCAAGCGGCCCAACAGCCGAGCGACAGCACAAGCGGCGCGAGAAGCATCACGCGGCTGAGCTTGGCAATCGTGCCGCTTTCCAGCGCCTGCTCGCCGCCCTGGAGCGCCGCGGCGAGAACCTGCGCCACCTCATGGATCGCCGCGCCGGTCCAAAGCCCGTAATCGTCGCTTCCCATTCCGCTCACCGCAGCGATCAGCGGAAACAGGACCATAGACAGCGACCCGAAGAGCGTGACGCAGGCAACCGCGTAAGCGACGTCCTCGTCGCTGCCGCGCGTCACGGTGTTCGTGGCGAGAATGGCGGAGGCACCGCAGATGGACGTGCCGGCGGCAATCAGCTCGGCCAGTTTCCGGTCGACACCGAGCAGGCGCCCGGCCAGGCGGGTGAAGAAAAAGCTGGCGATGACCGTAGCCAGGATGATGAGAACGCCGCGCCCGCCCACCGAGATGACTTGCGCAATGGTCAGCTGCAGACCGAGCAGGACGATCGCGAAGCGCAGCACCGGCCGAAGCGCAAATTGCAGCCCCGGCTCTGCGGCGATGGGTGGTCTAATGATGAGGCGACCGACAATGCCGAGCACGATTGCCACGATCAGCGGGCTGAGAAACGACAGCCCGGAAGCGGCCACGATCCCGTAGGCGAGCGCCGCAATGGCAAAACTCAATGCTAGCCCCGGCAGGAGGCGCGTTGTCGCGACCAATCCGCCGCGGCGAGCCGAACCATCCTTGCGATGCGTAGCGACGGCAGCGGTGGGCGAAGGTGCAAGCGACATTGACTGGGCTGGTCCGAGAGTTGCGACAACCCCTTATCCACCCGCCGCATTCGATCGATCCATCGAATAGTTTTTGTATGTTCGTTCGATTTCTCTTGTTATCGTGGTCTGGGGAGATCCAAATGACACTCGAACAGCTGCGCATATTCCTGGCGGTGGCCGCCCATCAGCACGTGACCCGTGCAGCCGAGACGCTTCACCTGACGCAATCGGCCGTCTCGGCGGCCATCTCTGCGCTTGAGACGCGCCACGACGTGCGGCTCTTCGATCGCGTCGGCCGCCGCATCGAGCTGACGGAGACGGGCCGCCTTCTGGTGCCGCAGGCCGAGGCTGTGCTGGCAGCGGCGGAAACCGCCACGCTGATGCTGGCCGACGTGGCGGACACCACGACGGGCCGCGTCCGCATCCATTCCAGCCAGACGGTTGCGAGCTATTGGTTGCCGGAGCGGCTTGTGCGGTTTCACGAGCGTCACCCGGGCGTGGCAATCGAACTGACCGTCGCCAACACGACCCAGGCGGCGCTCGCCGTCATGGAAGGCAAGGCCGACCTCGGCGTTGTCGAATCATCCGTCGCGCGGCCCCATCTGACCACCAACGTCGTTGCAACCGATCAGCTCGTCGTGGTCGTGGCGCCGGGTCATCCCTTTGCAACCGCGCAAAAGCTGCCCGTGGCCCGGCTGAAGGAGAGCGACTGGATCCTTCGCGAACACGGCTCGGGAACGCGTGCCGAGTTCGAGGACTGGCTTGAGGACAAGGGCGGCGCGCTCGACGATCTCACCGTGACGTTGGATCTGCCATCCAACGAGGCGGTCCTGGCGGCGATCATGGCGGGGAGCAGCGCCACTGTCTTGTCGAAGCGCGCAGCCATGGCCGCATCCGCCGCGGGTCTCGTTACGATGTTGCCGCTCGAAGGCGCCGAACGCCAGTTCTTCGTGATCCGCCACAGCGACCGCCACCGCACCCGCGCGACGCTGGAACTGGAACGACTGCTGATGGAAGAGGCGGCACCTCGGCCAGATCGCTGACCAGAGGGCCGAACCGAATCACAGCAGCGTCGTGACGACGAGCCAGAGCGCGGCGCTCGCCCGATAGAACATCTGACCTGCTGCACCGGCCTGCGCAGCGCCTCGCCAGACGGCGATCGTGATGAAGATGTTGTAGGGCATGGTCATGAAGTAGATCACGAGGATCAGCGGCGTCGGATAATCCTGCGCCAGCAACAGCATAGCCGCGACGAATGTCGCCAGCGTCAGGCTCGTGCCCGTCAGCATCATGTCGCGCCAGAAAACGGTCTCGATGCGCGCGGTTCCCGATAGCCGACTGTGCACGAAAGCCTTCAGGGATGGCATGCATCAGCCTTTGAGTGTCCGGATGCTGGGGAGGCGGTATCGCCGATGGGTACCGGTGAGCGCCCTCCGGCATAAGACACCGGACTACATGCGTAGCAATAGGAGGATTTGAAAATGGCGCGCCCGAAAGGATTCGAACCTCTGACCCCCAGATTCGTAGTCTGGTGCTCTATCCAGCTGAGCTACGGGCGCGTTGGCGGTGGATCCGGTGGATCGACCGCGACGGCGCTTACCTAAAACGTAGCCGGGGGGAATGCAAGCGCGGTTCGGGAAAAAATTGGATGAGGTCGAACTGTTCTCTTATGGGCACATCGTGCGGCCTGCAGATCAAGCCCTGCTGGGCCCGTGGATCTACGGCCAGCGCAGCTGCATGCTCATACGTTGCACGGGGGTGGCAAGGCGACGATCAGGGGATCTGTTGGCGATCCTGGTCGAGCCGGTGCTTCGGGCGGTTGCGAAAAGCGGCGATCGGCAGGGGCTGGTCGGGCAGGACGATGGCGAAGATCGTGCCGGGGCCGTTGCTTTCCACCAGCTTCAGGTCGCCGCCATGGGCAAGCACGAGCTCGCGCGCGATGGTAAGGCCGAGACCCGTGCCGCCGGGCCGGGTCGATCCGCGAAACGCCTTGAAGAGATTGGCCCGTGCGCCGGCCGGCATGCCGGGACCCGTGTCCTCGACCATGATCGTCACCACGCTGCCTTCGCGCCTGGCGGCCACGCGGATGCGCTTTACAAGTGCTGCGTCGCCTTCGAGGCTCTTCAGCGCCTCGACAGAGTTGCGGGAGAGGTTGTGGATGACGCGGAAGAGCTGCTCGCTGTCGGCTTCCACCTCGAGCCCGTCGGGCATGTCGATCACGAAATCGATCTCGAAGGTGGGGTCAACGGCGGTGATGTCGCGCACGTCCTCGATCAGCCGCTTCAGATCCAGCCAGCGCCGCTTCGGCGTCGCTTCGCGCGCGCGGCCATAGGCGAGCACCTCGTTCGAATAGGAAACGGCGCGGTCGATGGTGCGCAGAAGCTTCGGCGCGAAACGTTGCACGATCGGATCGTCGACGCCGGCGAGGCGGTCCGAGATGAGCTGCGCGGAGGCGAGGATGTTGCGCATGTCGTGGTTGATCTTGGAGACGGCGAGGCCGAGATCGGCGAGGTTCTTCTGTTCCTTCAGCGTGTGCTGCAATTCCTGCTGCATGGAGGCGAGATGGCGCTCGGCCTGGCCAAGCTCGTCATCGCGCGTGCTGGGGCGGATCACGCGCGCGGGCTCGTCCGGTGCCTCGGCAAAGGCCTGCATGTTGGCCGTCATGCGCCGGATCGGCCGGATCAGAAGCGCATTGATGGCAAAGAACACGAAGCCCGCAGTGATGAAGGAGATGACGAGCGACAGGATGAGGACGTTCCGGGCATAAACCAGCATCGCCGTCTTCAGCGGCCGTTCTTCCATCACGATCTCGATCATCGTGCCCGGATCGCCGGCAACCGGGCCGAAGACACGGATGATCCGGTCGCTGCCATGGACGAGCGTTCCGATGGCATCGCCGATAGCTGTCAGCGGCCCCACATCGGAGAGATCATATTGCATGTCGACGGTCGGCGGCACCTGCGTGCTGGCGATCAGGCGCGAGGAGCCTGCACGCCGGAGCGCGATGGCCTTGGTGCCGGTGCTCATCAGGGTGTCGGTCTGGACCGGCTGGGGAAGGTCCATCTCGTCGAAGCCTTCGACGACGATGCTGGCGGAGGCAGCCGTCGCGAGCTTGTCGGACAACCAGCGCAGCCGCATGTTCGAGACGGAAGGGACGAAGATCAGCACTTCGGCGATCATCACGAAAAGGATCGTCAGGAAGAGGAGCTTGCTGGAGAGCCCCCGGCCGAGCCGGATCTCATCGTCCCCACCAGGTGTCCGCGCCTCTTCCTTCGCTGAAACGCGGCCGGGCGGCGTGACGTCAGGGGGCGGGATATCCGCTTCGCTCATGTCCTATCCATATGCACCGTTCCCCGCGCAGCAGCAGCCCGAACCATCAGCCGAAGCGACGCAGAAAGGCCAGGAGCTTGCGCACGAAAGGCTTGCGCGTCATCGGTGCATAATAGGAGATCGCCGCACGTTTTCCTATCTCGCTCATGGTCGGATAGGGCGCAATGAAACCGCGCAGATCGTTGAGCGTCATCTTCTTCGACAATGCGAGCGCATAGAGATTGATCATCTCGCCGGCGCCGTGGCCGACGATGCCGACGCCGAGGATCACCCCGCGCTTTCCCGCCACGATCTTGATCTCGCCGCCCGTGCGGCGCTCCGCTTCGGCGCGATCGTTTTGCGCGTAGGGCCAGCGCTGGATCGTGATGGTGTGGCCGGCCTTGCGCGCCTCTTCCTCCGTCAGGCCGATCTGGGCCAGCTCCGGGTCCGTGAAGGTGACGCGCGGTATCACCGAGCGGTTCTCCTTGGCCGGCACGCGGAAGAGGATTTGCTGCAGGACGAGGCCCGCATGGTAGTTCGCCACATGGGTGAATTGCAGGCCGCCCGCCACCGCATCGCCGATTGCGAAGACGCGGCTGTTGCTCGTCTTGAGCCCGCTGCCGACCTTGATGCCGCGTTGATCGAATGTGATGCCGGCTTCCTTCAGGCCGAGATTGTCGACCTGAGCGGCGCGCCCCACCGCGACGAGCAGGTGACTTGCCGTAACAGAGGTCTCTTCGCCATCTATCCGGTAGGCAATCGAAACGGATCCGTCACCGCCCTTGCTCGCCCTCAGAATTTCGATGTTTTCGAGCACGGCGATGCCATCCGCTTCGAGACGGCGCGTAACGATCCGGGCAAGTTCGGGATCCTCCTTGCTGAGCAGCGTGCCCATTTCGAGAATGGTGACGGCGCAGCCGAGGCGACGATGGGCCTGCGCCATCTCGACGCCGATCGGCCCACCACCGATAACGATCAGATGCTCCGGCCGGGTGGTCAGCGAAAACAGCGTTTCATTGGTGAGATAGTCGACGTCCGCGAGACCGGAGATGTCCGGCACGCGCGGTTTCGAACCCGTGGCAAGCACGAAGCGCCGGGCGCGGATCGTCTGGTCGCCGGCCACCACGGTGCGGGCATCGGTGAACCGCGCTTCCGCCTGGATGACGTTGACGCCCAGCGCCCGGAAGCGCTCGACGGAATCATTCGGCGCGATCGCCCCGATCACCTCATGAATGTGGGCGTTGACCCTGGCGAAGTCGATCTCGGGCTCGCCGGCGAAAACACCGAAATGCGGCGCCTCGCGGATGGCTTCGGCATGTTTGGCCGCGGCGATCAGCGCTTTGGAGGGAACGCAGCCATAGTTCAGGCAGTCGCCACCCATCTTGCCCTTTTCGATGAGAACGACCGAAACGCCGAAGGAGGCGGCAGCGGCGGCAACCGTCAGGCCGCCCGAGCCTCCCCCGATGACGCAGATGTCGGGTTTCAGAACGGCGCTCGCTGCACTCTTGGACGTCATGATGTTTCCTTCATCGCTTGCGCATCTCTAGATCAGTCTCGGCTTTGCGCGAAGGGCCGGAAACGCATGCGACGCTTCAGGTCTTGGTGTGGCGGGTCACGCGTTTGACGATCAGCGGAATGGCGGCAACGGCTGCCAGGGCCGCGAAGGCCAGCGTGATCTGCGGCGTGACCAGATCGCCGAGCGACAGCGTCGTGCCGGCTTCGCTGGCCGCAACGAGCACGCTGTCGAGGCCGGAGCCGAGATAGGAATAGGCGAAAGTGCCCGGCAGGATGCCGATCAGTGTCGCCATCACGAAGGTGCGGGTGCTGACGCCGAAGAAGGCCGGGGCGATGTTGACCAGGAAGAAGGGGAAGATTGGCGCGAGCCTCAGGATCAGCAGATAGGAAAAGGCATCCTTGCGAAAGCCATCGGCAAAACGCGCGAGGCTTCCGCCCGCGCGATCGCGCAAGGTCGGGCCAAGCGTGCTCCGGGCGGCGAGGAACAGCAGCGTCGCACCCGTGGTCGCGGCAACTGCCGTCAAGGCGCCCCCGGCCAGCCAGCCGAAAAGAAAGCCGCCGAAAACGGTGAGAACCGATGCCGCGGGGAACGCGACCGCCACCGCCAGCGCGTAGACGCCGAGATAAGCTGCGGCGGCAAGAAGGAAGTTGGCTGCGACGAAGCCCTGCAACTGGTCGCGATGATCGGCAAGCGCGTTTAGCGACAGATAGTCCTGGAGCCCGAATGCGTAGCCGAGCGCCAGACAGGCAAGGATGGCGACTGCTGGCAGAAAGCGGCTGAGAGCCCGTCCGGTCATGCGCCGCTCCGATCCATGTCCTTCACGACCTTGCGCGTCCTGCCCTTCGGCATCGAAAGCCGAATTGGCGGTCGGATAGGGGCTGTGCTGCTTCACGTGAGGCGATCCTTTAGCGGGTATGACCATCATCGGGCTACAGCGAAAAGAGCGCAGAGGCCAATGACATGCGCTCGCTTTGCCAAACGTCTGCGTGATGGGGGCGTGTCCGGTCACCGCGGCAAAGCCCGGGCGAGATTGACTTTGAGGGCCCTTCTTGCCTATAAGCCGGCCACATTCGTGCTCGGTCGGGGCGCTCCCAAGGGAGCTGAACGTGCCGCGAGACGGATGATCCATCGCAACGCTTCTGTTTCGACAGACCAAGAAGGGCCGCACCCCGCGGTATCTAAATAAATGACAAAGCGTACATTTCAGCCTTCCAAACTCGTGCGCAAGCGCCGTCACGGCTTCCGCGCACGCATGGCCACCGCAGGTGGCCGCAAGGTACTCGCAGCACGTCGCGCACGCGGCCGCAAGCGTCTGTCGGCTTGATCGGCCTGTTGCCCGCTTTTGATTGAAAAGGCTGGCACATGCTCGACGACAAGCCGAAAGGAAATCCGCAACGGTTGAAACGCCGTGCCGATTTCGTCGCCATGAAGACCGGGCAAAAACACAAGGGCCCGTTCTTCCTTCTCGAGACGAGGTCTCGTGGAGATGATGAGCCGCCGCGCGTGGGCTTCACACTGACGAAGCGCCAGGGCAACGCGGTTGAGCGCAACCGCATGAAGCGCCGTTTGCGCGAAGCAGTGAGGCTCTCGGGAGCCGCAGCGATGAAGCCTGGGGTCGACTATGTGCTGGTCGGCCGCCGCGACATGCTCTCTGCGCCCTTTTGTCGCTTGACGGCAGCCATCAAAGAACGCATCGAAGGGCCGCGCTCCCAGAGCCGGCCGAAAACAGGTTCGGTCAAGGACACGTAGGGTCAGCGCAAACGCCGCTTCGACGGCGGTGCGGCAGTGGCTCGATCAAGCCGCGCCCACGGCGGAAATCCAGGAAAGCAGGATGCAAAACAACCGCAATTACTTCATCGCAATAGCGCTTTCCGTGCTTGTGCTGATCGTTTGGCAGTTCTTCTACATCAACCCGCGCATCGAGGCCGAACGACAGGCCGCCGGCCAGCAGCAGGAAGCCGTGACGCGCGACCCCAGCCCAGGCGTCGAAGGTGTGCCTGCACCTGCCGCCGGTCAAGCGCCGGACGCAGCCTTGCCTGGTGGGGCAGGTGGTCTCGAAGTCACCGCAGTCAACCGCGATGCCGCGATCGCCGCGAGTGAACGCGTTGCCATCGACACGCCGTCGCTCACCGGCTCGATCAACCTGACCGGCGCGCGCTTCGACGATCTGCGCCTGAAGGGCTATCGCGAGACCGTCGATGACGACAGCCCGATCATCACGCTTTTGTCTCCTGCCGCAATCGAAACCGGTTACTTCGTCGAGCTTGGCTATGTCGGCAGTGAAGCGGCGGGCCCCGTCCCGGGTGCCGACACCGTCTGGGAAGCCGAGGCGGGCGCCGAACTGACGCCGCAGACGCCCGTCACGCTGACCTTCGACAACGGCCAGGGTCTCGTCTTCACCCGCACGATCTCCGTCGACGACGACTTCATGTTCCAGGTCGACGATACGGTCTCCAATACCAGCGGTGAAACCGTATCACTCGCCTCCTATGGACGTTCGACCCGCTTCTCTAAGCCGACCACGCCATCGATCTTCGTTCTGCATGAAGGCCTTCTCGGCTTTTTCGGCGATGCCGGCCTGCGCGAAATCGACTATTCGGACGTCGAGGAAGATGGCATCATTTCCGTCGAGCAGGCGTCCGCCGGCTGGATGGGGATCACCGACAAGTACTGGGCAACCGCGCTCATCCCGGATCAGGCGAACCCCTTCGTCTCGCGCTTTGCCTATTTCGGCGAAGGCCGTGCCCGTTATCAGACCGATTTCCGCTCCGACGCCCTGACAATCCCGGCCGATGGCACGGTGGAAGTTGCGAACAAGGTGTTTGCCGGTGCCAAGCAGGTGCCGATCATCGACGGCTACCAGGATCAGTTCCAGATCCCGAGCTTCGATCTGATGATCGACTGGGGCTGGTTCTATTTCATCACCAAGCCGCTTTTCTACCTTCTCGACTTCTTCTACCGCCTCCTCGGCAATTTCGGCGTCTCGATCCTGATCACCACTGTCCTGATCAAGCTCGTCTTCTTCCCGCTTGCCAACAAGAGCTACGTCTCGATGGCGAACATGAAGAAAGTTCAGCCGAAGATGGAGGAGATCAAGAAGAAGCACGGCGACGACCGCATGGCCATGCAACAGGCCATGATGGAGCTCTACAAGACCGAGAAGATCAATCCGATCGCCGGTTGCTGGCCGGTGCTCCTGCAGATCCCTGTGTTCTTCGCGCTCTACAAGGTTATCTACGTCACGATCGAAATGCGTCATGCGCCCTTCTTCGGCTGGATCCAGGATCTGTCCGCGCCCGATCCGACGTCGATCTTCAACCTCTTCGGCCTCCTGCCTTACGATGTGCCGGCATTCCTACTCATCGGCGTGTGGCCGCTGATCATGGGCGTCACGATGTTCCTGCAGATGCGCATGAACCCGACCCCTCCGGATCCGACGCAGCAGATGATCTTCAACTGGATGCCGGTGGTCTTCACCTTCATGCTGGCAACCTTCCCGGCCGGTCTGGTCATCTACTGGGCCTGGAACAACACGCTCTCGATCCTCCAGCAGGGCTTCATCATGAAGCGCCAGGGCGTGAAGATCGAATTGTGGGACAATCTGCGCGGCCTCTTCCGCCGCAAGCCGAAGCCCGCCGAATAAATTTTCGACCATCGAGAACCCCGGGCATCCGGGGTTCTCCTTTTTCGACGCGGCGCGCGAAAGGAAAAGCCTGTGACTGCCGAAAGCACGCTCGCCGACACCAATCTCTTCCTGAAGCCGTGGATATTCATCCGCGGCGTGCCGGCCATGAAGTTCCTGCCGCCAGAGGGCCCACCGGAAATCGCCTTCGCCGGCCGTTCCAATGTCGGCAAGTCGTCGCTGATCAACGCGCTTCTGATCCAGAAGGGCCTCGCGCGCACATCCAACACGCCGGGTCGCACCCAGGAGCTTAACTATTTCGTCCCGGACGGCTATTCGGGCGCGGCCGACGATCTGCCGCCGCTGGCCCTGATCGACATGCCGGGCTACGGCTATGCCCAGGCGCCGAAGGAACAGGTCGACCAGTGGACGAAGCTTGTCTTCGACTATCTCCGTGGCCGCGCGACGCTGAAACGCGTCTATGTGCTGATCGATGCCCGCCACGGCATCAAGCCGAACGACGAGGAAGTGCTGGATCTGCTCGACAAGGCGGCCGTGTCCTATCAGCTCGTGCTGACCAAGACCGACAAGATCAAGGCCGCCGGCGTGCCGCGGCTGATCTCCGAAACGCTCGCCAAGATCGCCAAGCATCCCGCAGCCTTTCCGGAAGTGCTCGCGACCTCTTCGGAAAAAGGGGCCGGCATCGAAGAACTGCGGGCCGCCATGCTGCGCGCAGCGCGGGACTAGGCCAAAGCCTTTCGCCCTGCGGTCCACACGAAGTCGTGTTGGGGCGTGTCGCGTCGTGCATTGACGCCGGTTGCCCTCGCTTTAAGTTCGTCCGTCATCAACCGGAGGGGACATGCCGATGGGGCTCACACGAATTCTACTCGCCGCAGCGGTCGGTCTGTCGCTGTCTTCTTCCCTCCACGCCGCTGACATCGACCCGAAGAACTGGGATGCCGTGCTGGAAGAAGCGCGCGGCCAGACGGTCTATTTCAACGCCTGGGGCGGCTCGGAAAACATCAATGCCTATCTCGAATGGGTGTCTGGCGAAGTAAATGCCCGCTTCGACATCGATGTCGTGCATGTGAAGCTGGACGACACGGCCAATGCCGTCGCGCGCGTCGTCGCCGAGCGCACCGCCGGTCGCAACGAAGGCGGCTCGGTTGACCTTATCTGGATCAATGGCGAGAACTTCGTCGCGATGAAGGAGCAGGACCTGCTTCTCTCGCCGGGCTGGGCGCAGGATCTGCCGAACTGGCAGTATGTGGATTTCGAAAACCAGCCTTCGATTCTGACGGATTTCACCGTGCCGACGGAAGGCCTGCAAAGCCCCTGGGGCGGCGCGAAGCTCGTCTTCTTCTACGATGAAGCGCGCACGGATGCTGCCGATCTTCCTCAGGATGCGGAAAGCCTGCTCGCCTGGGCAAAGGAAAATCCCGGCCGCTTCTCCTATCCTGCTCCGCCGGACTTCATCGGTTCGTCCTTCCTGAAGCAGGTGCTGAGCGAACTGATCGACGATCGCGAGAAGCTGCAGCAGCCGGTCGATCCCGAAACCTTCGAAGCCGATGTCGCCCCGCTCTTTGCCTATTTGGATGAGCTTCACAGCGTCGCCTGGCGCTCCGCTGCGGCCTTTCCGCAGAATTATCCGGACATGAAGCAGAAGCTCGCCGATGGCGAACTGGACATCATCTTCGCGTTCAACCCGGCCGAAGCGTCGGCTGCCATTGCTGCCGGTGAGCTGCCGGATACGGTGCGCTCCTTCACCTTCCCCGAAGGTACGCTTGGCAATACCCACTTCGTGGCCGTGCCGTACAATTCCTCCGCTGCCGCCGGGGCGCTGGTCGTCGCCGATTTCCTGATCTCGCCCGAGGCGCAGTTGCGCAAGCAGGACCCGGCCTATTGGGGCGATCCGACCGTGCTTGCGATGGCGAAGCTCAGCGACGCCGATCGCGCGGCGTTCGACGCTCTCGACCTCGGTGTTGCGACGCTCGCCCCGGACGAGCTCGGACCGATCATCGACGAGCCCCACGCATCCTGGATGGAGCGGATCGAAGACGAGTGGCGCCGCCGCTATATCGCCGGCAATTGAGTGAGCAAGCCGCGCCTCGCCAGATCGCTCGGGTCCGCCCGGCCTGACGAGCGCGCAGCTCCTGATCTGACTGTGGTTCGGCGATGACGCTCGCGCGTCTCGCTCCACCGCTGACGATCGGCATTCTGATCCTACCGCTCGTCTTCGGGCTTGTCGGCACGATCCTCCCGGCATTCGGGTATCTGCCGGCACTCGGCGGCACGACCGTCACGACGGCGCATTTTGCCGAACTCTTTGCCATGCCGGCGATCTGGCGCTCTGCCGGGCTCAGCCTGTTCGTCGGTCTCGCGACGACGGCGATTTCGCTCGGGATCGTCATGCTGTTCGTGGCGGGTTGGTCGCAAACACGCGTGTTTCAACGCGTCCAGCATCTCTTGTCGCCTCTGCTCGCGATCCCCCATGCGGCTGCCGCGTTCGGGCTCGCCTTCCTCATCGCGCCATCGGGCTATCTGATCCGGTTGGCGGCGCCGGTCTTCGGGATCGATCGGCCACCCGATCTCCTGATCATCAACGACCCGCTCGGTCTGACGATGATGGCCGGCCTGATCGTCAAGGAGATCCCGTTCCTGTTTCTGGTGACGCTCGCAGCCCTGCCGCAGCTGCCGCACCGCCAGACAATGCAACTCACGTCGGCGATGGGCTATGGCCGGGTGGCCGGCTTTGCCTATGCGCTTGCGCCGCGCGTCTACCGGCAAATCCGCTTCGCGGTCTATGCGGTGATTGCCTATGCGACCTCGGTGGTGGATGTGGCGATCATCCTCGGTCCCAACCTGCCGCCGACGCTGCCGGTCAGGCTGCTGAGATGGATGAACGATCCGGATCTCTCGGTGCGTTTCCTGGCCTCCGCCGGTGCAGTGTTGCAGCTCTCGGTCACGATCGCGGCGCTTGCCTTGTGGTGGCTGTTGGAGCGCTTCGTCGCGGCAGCGGTCACGGCGGCCTGTGACGGCGGCCTTCGATTTCGCCGCGACCGGATCGTGCGCCTCCTGTCGCTGTCGGCCACTGCGATCGCGGGTCTGATCGTCTTCGCCGGTGTGGCGCTGTTGGCTCTCTGGTCCGTTTCGGCCTTCTGGCAGTTTCCGGACCTTTGGCCACAGGCGCTATCGCTTTCCACCTGGCAGAGCGCCTTGCCGCGCATTCTCGATCCGCTGGCGACCACGCTGCTAGCCGGGCTTGCCTCCACGCTGATTGCGCTTCTGCTCACCATCGGGTGTCTCGAGCGTGAGATCGAGACCGGCAAGACCGGCGGCAGCCGAGCGCTGCTCGCGATCTACATGCCGCTGATGGTGCCGCAGATCGCCTTCGTCTTCGGCCTGCAGGTGCTGTTTGTCGCAAGCGGCACCGATCAGCGCTTTGCCGCACTCGTTTTCGTGCACCTGATCTTCGTGCTTCCTTACGTGTTCCTGTCGCTGTCGGACCCCTGGCGCGCGCTTGATCGTCGCTATGACCGGGTTGCAGCCGGGCTGGGACGAACGCGCCTTGCGACGCTTCTCAGCATCCGTCTGCCGATGCTGGCGCGGGCCATCGCGACGGCCGCGGCGGTTGGGTTTGCGGTTTCCGTCGGTCAATATCTGCCGACAGTGCTGATCGGCGAGGGGAGGCTGACGACCATCACGACGGAAGCGGTGGCGCTTGCCTCCGGTGGCAACCGGCGCGTTATCGGCGTCTATGCCTTTCTGCAGACGCTTCTTCCGTTTCTCGCCTTCGCGATTGCCTCGCTCGTGCCCGCGCTGTTATTCCGCGGTCGTCGATCCATGCGCGTTTGAGAACAATGAGAGAGCCTGACAGAGCGGGGCTGAGCCTCCGCGACATCGCGATCCGTCTCGACGGCCGCCTGCTGATCGCACTCGACGCCCATGTGGCGCCGGGCGAGACGCTGACGGTGATGGGCCCGTCCGGCTCCGGCAAATCGACGCTGCTTGCCTATATCGGCGGATTTCTCGATCCGATTTTCGATGCGCAAGGGCAGGTGCTCGTCGATGGCGTTGACCTGACGGCGCTGCCGGCCGACGCTCGCCATGCCGGCATCCTGTTCCAGGACCCGCTCCTCTTCCCGCACATGTCGGTTGCCTCCAACATTGCCTTTGCCCTTCCGCCGGACGTGAAGGGTCGGGCAAATCGCCGCGCGATCGCCGAAAAGGCGTTGGCGGAGGTCGATCTCGCCGGCTTCGGGCCCCGTGACCCCGATACGCTTTCGGGCGGGCAAAAGGCGCGTGTCGCCCTGCAGCGCGTGCTCCTGTCGCGCCCCCGCCTGCTCTTGCTGGATGAACCCTTCGCCAAGCTCGACATGAGCCTGCGGGCGCAGACGCGGCAACTGGTCTTCGATCAGGCGCGGGCGGCGAAACTGCCCGTCATCCTGGTCACGCATGATGCGGCCGACGCAGAGGCTGCGGGCGGCGCGGTCTTCGAGATGAACGGCGCGCCATGAATCGCGACACATTCGATGCGGCGGCGCGGGCTCTGCCGGTCGGGGCGGTTCTTAACGACCTTGCCACTGCGCTGGATAGGCAAGGCGCTGCGGTCCTCGCCGCACCTCCGGGTGCCGGCAAGACCACGCTCGTTCCGCTCAGGCTTCTCGACGCCCCCTGGCGGGGCGACGGTCGGATCATCCTTTTGGAACCACGCCGCCTGGCCGCCCGCGCTGCGGCGCGCCGCATGGCGGATCTGCTTGGTGAAGAAGTCGGCGATACGGTCGGCTACCGCATGCGGCTCGACACGAAGATATCGAAGCGGACGCGCATCGAAGTCGTGACCGAAGGCGTCTTCGTGCGCATGATCCTCGATGATCCAGAACTCGCAGGGATCGCGTCGGTCATCTTCGATGAATTCCACGAGCGCGCGCTCGATGCGGATTTCGCCCTTGCTCTCACGCTCGATGTGCGCGCAGCGTTGCGCGACGATCTGCGCCTGCTCGTCATGTCAGCGACGCTCGATACCGACCGCGTCTCTGCCTTGATCGATGCGCCGGTGATCGAAAGCGCCGGCCGGGCCTTTCCGGTGGAGATGCGGTATCGCGAACGCCGGGCGGGCGACCGCATCGAAGATGCCATGGCAGATGCGATCCGTGCCGCGCTCGGCGAGGAGACAGGATCGATCCTCGCTTTTCTGCCCGGCCAGGCGGAAATCCGCCGCACGGCCGAGCGGCTGGAAGGCCGGCTGCCGCAAGGCACGGTGCTGGCGCCGCTCTTCGGCATGATGGATGGACAAGCGCAGGATCGCGCAATACGGCCGGCAGCACCTGGCGAGCGGAAGATCGTGCTCGCGACCTCGATCGCCGAAACATCGCTGACGATCGACGGCGTGCGCGTCGTCATCGACAGCGGCCTGCAGCGTCTGCCGCATTTCGAACCGGCAACGGGCATCACGCGGCTGGAGACTGTGCGGGTGTCACGCGCGTCCGCCGATCAACGGGCTGGACGCGCAGGCCGCACCGAACCCGGCGTTGCGATCAGGCTTTGGCGTGCCGAGCAAACCGCCGCGCTGCCGGCCTTCACGCCGCCGGAAATTCTGTCGAGCGATCTATCGGGCCTCATCCTTGACAGCGCCGCTTGGGGCGTCCCCGATCCGACGGTGCTCGCTTTCATCGATCCACCGCCGGCGCCTGCCCTCAAGGAGGCGCGTGCCTTGCTGGTGGAACTGGGCGCCCTCGATCCCGCCGGCGGACTGACCGCCATGGGACGCGCGATCCGCGGGCTCGGGCTTCCGGCGCGCCTCGCGGCCATGGTGGCCTCCGCGCGGCGCTCGAATCGCCTTGATGCAGCCGACATCGCCGTGCTGCTGACGGAGCAGGGGCTGGGCGGCTCGTCCATCGATGTGTCGGAGCGGCTTCGCCGTTGGCGCAGCGAGAAGGGAGAGCGCGCATCCGCCGCACGGGAACTGTCCCGCCGCATCGTCAGAAATCTGGACGACGCCGGGGGGACCCAGCAGAAGCTTTCGACGGGCGGGCTTTTGGGGCTGGCCTACCCAGATCGTGTTGCCCGCAATCGCGGCGGACGTGGCCGTTATCTAATGGCCAATGGCCGGGGCGCCGAACTCGATCCGCATGACCCTCTGGCAGGGGAGGAATGGCTGGTGATCGCCGACCTTACCGGTCGCGCCGGTGCCCAGCGCATCCAGGCAGCCGCTGCCATCGATCCGGGCGAGGTGGAAGCGCTGGTCGAGACGCGCGGCGTCGACGGCGACGAGTGCATGTTCGATACGGACAGTCGATCGGTGCGCGCCCGCCACGTCCGCCGCCTTGGCGCCATCGTGCTGGAAGAGCGCGCGATCCCGGTGCCGACCGGTGAGCGAACCACGCAAGCGCTGGCAGACGGCGTGCGCCGGCTCGGCGTCGACGCACTGCCTTGGAGCGACAATGGCCGGCAGTTGCGCGCACGCCTCGGCTTCCTCAATCGTTCGATCGGGGACCCTTGGCCGGCGGTCGACGACGATGCGCTGCTGGCGAAGCTGGAAATCTGGTTCACGCCGTACCAGTCGGGCGTGCGGGCCTTCGATCGCATCGCAGCGGGAAGCCTGACGGAAGGCCTGATGGCGCTTGTGCCCTACGACCAGCATCGCATGATCGAGGCGGAGGCGCCGACCCATTTCGTCGTGCCGACCGGCTCGCGCATCCCGATCCGCTACGATGGCGACGTGCCGGTGCTGGCGGTGCGGGTGCAGGAGCTTTTCGGGCTCGCGTCCCATCCGACGATTGCGCAGGGCCGCCTGCCTCTATTGCTGGAACTGCTCTCGCCTGCGCACCGACCGATCCAGACGACGCGCGATCTGCCGGGCTTCTGGGCCGGCTCCTGGGCCGATGTTCGTGCGGATATGCGCGGGCGCTATGCCAAGCACCCATGGCCGGAAGATCCCGCCCGGGCTGAACCGACGCGCAGGGCAAAACCGCGCGGTTCGTGAGCTTCGCTGGACTCCGCCCGCCGCCTTTGCCATGTCAGAACGACATCGAGAAGGACGGGCTTCGACCATGGCGGTTGCCGACAATTCCTTGAGCGGGCGCGATCGTTTTTCGCGCTATCGTCTGCGCCTCCAGACATTGACGCGGCTTCGCTGGCTCGCCGTCGTCGGCCAGTCGCTGACGGTGCTGATTGTCGCCTTCATCCTGGAATTCCCGTTTCCGGTTCTCCTCTGTTTTGCCCTCATCGCTTCCTCGGCCTGGCTGAACATCTTCCTGACGTTTCGTTATCCGGCGACGCACCGACTGAGCCCACCCGCAGCGCTTGGAGTTCTTGGCTTCGACGTGCTGCAGCTCTCCGGCCTGCTCTTCATGACCGGCGGTCTCGTCAATCCGTTCTCGGTGCTGATCAGCGTGCCTGTCATCATTTCGACCGCGTCACAGCCGATCCGACAGACGCTGGTCCTCGGCGCCCTCACGATCGCTGCGGTTACGCTGCTGGCGGCCTTTCACCTGCCGCTGCCCTGGTATCCGGGCATCATCTACGAGGCGCATCTGGTGCTGGTGACCGGCATCTGGATCGCTATCGTCTCGACCACGCTTTTTGCCGCCTTTTACGTCCACCGCGTGTCGTCTGAAGCCAACGAACTTGCCGACGCGCTGACGGCGACCGAATTGACGCTGCAGCGCGAGCAGCATCTCTTCGCGCTCGATGGCCTCGCTGCCGCTGCCGCCCATGAACTGGGCACGCCGCTCGCCACCATTTCCGTCGTGGTGAAGGAAATGGAGCGCGCGCTCGGCTCCGACGAACGCTACCGTGAAGACCTGCAGCTGCTCCGCTCCCAGACTGAACGTTGCAGGGACATTCTCCGGCGTCTGACCACGCTCTCGACCGATGACGAGGAGCACATGCGCAAGCTGCCGCTTTCGTCGCTTCTGGAAGAAGTGGTCGCGCCGCACCGCGAATTTGGCGTCGAGATCGATGTGGCGATCGAGGCCGTGACCGACGAAGAGCCGGTCGGCCTGCGCAATGCCGGCATCCTCTATGGTCTCGGCAACCTCGTCGAGAACGCCGTGGATTTCGCCCATGAGAAGGTGCGGGTGAATGCGCGCTACGATCGCGATCGCGTGGATATCGTGATTTCCGACGACGGACCGGGTTTTTCGCCGGAGATCCTCGTGAAGATCGGCGAGCCTTTCGTCACGCGGCGCACGGGCGGAAAGGACAAGCGCGCGGGGGGTCTCGGTCTCGGGCTCTTCATCGCCAAGACGCTGCTGGAGCGCACCGGTGCGACGGTCGTCTTCGAAAACGGAGCCGGCGATGGGAAGGGGGCCGTGATCCGGCTCAGCTGGCCGAGAAGCGCAATGGATGCGGCGAATTCTGCCCAAAGATTGCCGCAGGGCGCGAAACTCCCATATGTAACGAGTGGATAGAAGCCGGCGGGACGGCCGGTACCGCAATGGAGCCTGAAGAATGATCAACGAGGATGTTGCCGACGGCGATATCGGCCCGGATCCCTCCCTGCTGCTGGTGGATGACGACGCGCCATTTCTGAAACGCCTGGCGCGCGCCATGGAAACCCGCGGTTTCGTGGTGGAGACGGCTGAATCCGTGGCAGAAGGCCTCGCCAAGGCGAAAGCCGCGCCGCCCAAATACGCCGTGGTCGACATGCGGCTTGGCGACGGCAACGGCCTCGACATCATTGATGCGATCCGCCAGCGCCGGACCGATACGCGCATGATCGTGCTGACAGGCTATGGCAATATCGCGACGGCGGTGAACGCCGTGAAGCTCGGAGCCATCGATTATCTCGCCAAGCCCGCCGATGCCGACGAAGTGGCGGCGGCGCTCACCCGCAAGCCCGGCGAAAAGGCCGAGCCGCCGGAAAATCCGATGTCGGCAGACCGTGTCCGCTGGGAACACATCCAGCGTGTTTACGAGATGTGCGAGCGCAACGTGTCGGAAACCGCTCGTCGGTTGAACATGCATCGCCGCACCCTGCAGCGCATTCTCGCCAAACGCGCCCCGCGCTAAGCCGGGTTACGGATCGGAAGCGCGGCTCTCGAACCCACTTATTCGGCGTCTTCCGCCGGAAAGCTGTTGCCCGTCGCCCATTCGGCCATGAGCAGCCGTCCGGCGGCGGCCCGCGCGAATTTTAGCGTCATCGCCTTGCGCGTCGCGCCGGCAAGTTTGTGCTCCGGCGCCTCGCGCAACAGATGCGCGCCGAAGCCGTCGGAAAGGATCAGGCCACACTCTTCCGGAAAAATGTCGATCGGTACGCCGGGATGCGTGGCGAAGAACAGCCGGTCGCAATGCAGCCGGTAGTCCGGCCATTTGCGGTCGACGCGAAAGTCCTGCACCGACGTCTTGATCTCGACGATCCAGAATTCACCGCCGCTGGTGAGCGCCACGATATCTGCACGCCGCCCGCTGGCTAGTGCCAGTTCTGGCAGGGACGCGTAGCGAAGATCGGCGAGCAACCGCTGGACGCCGCGCCGCACCATCATGGCGCGATCGGACTGGCGGCCATCGATCAGCGGGTTTTGGGCGAAGGGAGCAATGATCGGCATGGGACCAGTTTGCCATGGCCGACGATTCGGAACAATAACAGAACGCACGTGGCGGCCAGCGGCCAGTCCATGTCTTGTTGCTCAAAAACAATCCTGCCGCTAAATCGCGCCGATGCGCATGCGTGCCGCTTGTGGCGCTGCGGTGGCGAAAATATGGTTTGGGCGAAGTGCGGATGCCGAGGGCAGGCCGCCCCCGCCGAAGGCACATCCCACAATGAACCGCCGCCAGTTTCTAGTCTCTTCCGCCGCCACCGCGACCCTTGCTTTGGCCGGCTGCACCACCGTTCCGCCCATCGCTGCGACACCGCAACTGACGCCGGATTACGGCGTGATCGTCGATGCCGGCTACACGATCCCGGCCGTGCCGATGCAGCGGCTGGAAGCGCGCTTCTCGCGTCAGATCGTGCGCTATCCAACCGAGCATGCGCCGGGCACCATCATCGTCGATACCCCGGAAAAGTTTCTCTATTACGTGCTGCCGAACGGCGAAGCCGTGCGCTACGGCATCGGCGTCGGGCGCGCGGGTTTTGCCTGGGAAGGCGAAGCCTATGTGGCCTGGAAGCAGGCCTGGCCGCGCTGGCATCCGCCTGTCGAGATGATCGAACGCGAGCCGCATCTGGAAGAATATGCCGATGGTGGGATGGATCCGGGCCTCACGAATCCGCTTGGTGCACGAGCACTTTATCTGTTCGATCAGGACGGCAAGGACACGCTGTACCGCCTGCACGGCACGCCGCAGTGGGATTCGATCGGCACCGCGGCCTCGTCCGGCTGCATCCGCCTGATCAACCAGGACATCATCGATCTCTATGATCGCGTGACGCCTGGCCGCAACACAAAGGTCGTGGTGCTTCAGTAAGCACAACAGGCGGCGGACACGCGTCCGCCGCTATCGCTCTATTCGGAGCGCGCGGTGTCGACCGAAGGCGCCGCATAGTCGATGAACGCCTTGTAGATGTAGCCCTGCCGACCATCGATTTCGACGGCGCAGAAATGCACGCACTCGTCGATCGGCTGTCCTGTCAGTTGAGTGCCGCCCGGAACGATGCTGATGGTCTCCGCGTCGTTGCTGGGTCCCGTCCGAAAGTTTACATATTCCGTCGTCCGGCCTGGGAGAAATCCGGCGGTGGCGACGCCGCTGGCGCCTTCACCAGAGACTGCGCCGGTCTGTGCATCGAGCGCGGCCACTGCGGAATTCGCCTCGGCAACGAAAGCTGCGTCGGGAAGCTGGTCCTGGCGAACGGCCACGGCCTGCTCGAGCGCTGCAACCTCCTGCTCGCTTTCAGCGACGACGACTTCTGCGGCCGGATCGGACTGAAGAGCGTCGATCGCTGACGTCGTCTCCTCATCGATGGTGGCTGCGGCCAGCGCTGCATCAAGATCATCAGTCATTTCAGCCGGGAGCGGATCGGCATCGCCCTGGGCACCGAACGCGGTTTCTTCCGATTGTGAAGCGCCCGTCGAGGCGATGGCTTCGCCGCCCCATCGGGGATCGCTCTCGGCAAGCGGCTGCGGCGTCGTCTCGGCCGCTTCAGATGCTTGGCTGTCGACCGGACGTTCCGCCTTGGTGACAGAGGGTGCCGCCACGAACGCGGCGCCCGGCGCTTCGCCGGCTGCTGCAAGCTCGACAAGCGGTTCCGTTTGTTGCGCACGATCCATGTTGACCGCAATGCCACCTGCAAGCACGAGCGCAGCGCCGACTGGAAAGGCTGCCCAAAGCGCGATCTTCCGCAGCGACATGCGGTCTTCCGGCTCGCTTTCGAATCTGTACTTCTTGATCATTCCGACGCCTCTCGAAACGCAGGAGACATGTCCCTTTGTCGAACGGATCGGCAGGATGTGCTGCCTTGCTGGCAGTTCCGATGCACCCGCCGTTACCGACGCGGCGGCATCCATGCCGGGCGATTATGGCCTCGATTGGTCTAAAATGCGGCCTTAACGTTTCCTTAATGCAGATGCGCCCCACCGTTTTCACAGCGGGGCGCATGGTGTCGTGAGATGAGGTTGGACGGTGCGTTAACCGCGCGTGGCGGCTTTCAGCTCAAGACGGCGACGATGCAGGACCGGTTCGGTATAGCCGGATGGCTGTTCGCGGCCCTTCAGAACGAGGTCCAGAGCAGCCTGGAAGGCGATCGAACCATCGTAATCGGCAGCCATTGGCCGGTAGGCGCTGTCGCCGGCGTTCTGCTGGTCGACCACCTTCGCCATCTTCTTCATGGTCTCGACGATCTGCGCTTCGGTCACCACGCCGTGGTGCAGCCAGTTGGCCATGTGCTGAGCAGAAATGCGCAGCGTCGCACGGTCTTCCATCAGGCCGACATTGTTGATGTCCGGCACCTTGGAGCAGCCAACGCCCTGGTCGACCCAGCGCACGACATAGCCGAGAATGCCTTGGGCGTTGTTGTCGAGTTCGCGCTGGATGTCTTCGGGCGTCCAGTTGGGACGTTCGGCAACCGGCACCGACAGGATGTCGTCGAGCTTGGCGCGGCCGCGTGACTTGAGACCGGCTTGGACCTCGGAAACCTTCACCTGATGATAATGCGTCGCGTGCAGCGTCGCAGCGGTCGGCGAGGGAACCCAGGCCGTGTTGGCGCCCGCCTTCGGGTGGCCGATCTTCTGCTCCAGCATCGCCGCCATCATGTCCGGCATGGCCCACATGCCCTTGCCGATCTGGGCATGGCCGGAGAGGCCGCATTCGAGACCGATATCGACGTTCCAGTTCTCGTATGCCTGGATCCAGGTCGAGGCTTTCATGTCGCCCTTGCGGATCATCGGGCCGGCTTCCATTGAGGTGTGGATCTCGTCACCCGTGCGGTCGAGGAAGCCCGTGTTGATGAAGACGACACGCTCCTTGGCAGCCCGGATCGCCTCCTTGAGATTGACCGTGGTGCGGCGTTCCTCGTCCATGATGCCCATCTTGATCGTGTTGGGCGCCATGCCCAGCGCCTGCTCGACACGGGTGAAGATCTCCGCCGCAAAGGCCACTTCCTCAGGCCCGTGCATCTTCGGCTTGACCACATACATGGAGCCGGCGCGGGAATTCTTGCGGCGGCCATCGGCGCCGATGTCGTGCAGCGCGATCAGTGCGGTGACGAAGGCGTCCATCATGCCTTCCGGGACCTCGTTGCCGTCCCGGTCGTGGATCGCCGGGTTCGTCATCAGGTGTCCGACATTGCGGATCAGCATCAGCGAACGGCCGGGCAGGGTCAGCATCGAGCCATCAGGCGCGGTGTACTCGCGATCGTCATTGAGCGCGCGGGTGACGGACTTTCCACCCTTCTCGAACGTGTCCTCCAGATTGCCCTTCATGAGGCCGAGCCAGTTGCGGTAGGCCGCGACCTTGTCCTCGGCGTCGACTGCAGCGATGGAATCCTCGCAATCCTGGATGGTCGTCAGGGCCGATTCCAGGATGATATCGGAAATGCCGGCGCCGTCGCCTTCACCGATCGGGCTGCGGCGATCGATGACGATCTCCACATGCATGCCGTTCTTCACCAAGAGGATCGAGGTCGGGGCGAAGGCTTCGCCGAGATAGCCGGCGAACTGAGCACCATCCTTCAGCTTGCCAAGCGCGCCGTCGGTGAGCGCGATGACGAGCTGGCCGTTTTCGATCGAGAAACCGCTGACATTCTCCCAGGTCGTGTCGCCGGAAGCGGCCTCGATCGGAGCACTCTGGTTGAGGAAATTGCGCCCCCAGGCGATGACCTTCGCGCCACGCTTGGAGTTGTAGCTTTTGCCCTTCTCCGCACCGTCAGCCTCTGAGATCGCGTCTGTCCCGTAAAGCGCGTCGTAGAGCGAACCCCAGCGCGCATTGGCTGCGTTCAGCGCGTAGCGCGCATTCATCACCGGGACGACGAGCTGCGGGCCGGCTGTCGTCGCGATTTCAGGGTCGACATTGTCGGTCGAGACCGAGAAGGCGCCGCCTTCGGGCACGATGTAGCCGATCTCCGAGAGAAACGCCTTGTAGCGCTCGAGATCGGAGGGAGCACCATTCTCGCGGTGCCACGCGTCGATCTTCGCCTGCAGATCATCACGCTTGGCAAGCAGTGCACGGTTCTTCGGACCAAGCTCGTGGATCGCATCGGACAACGCCTTGAAGAATGCATCGCCTTCGACACCAGTCCCCGGCAAAGCTTCCGAGACGATGAAGTCGTAAAGCGTGGTGTCGATCGTCAGCCCGTGCTGCTCGGTCGTGGTCATGCGTGGATCTCCCTTGGCGCGGCAACCGGCTGGTCGCACTTTCCGTTACGCCAGAGATAAGCTCGGCGCATTCCCTGTCAATCGATCATCAATTCCAAAGATTTGTTCCATTTTGGAAACAATCAGACCGGATCGACCGCAAGCCGTGGTCTTCCGGAGCTGACAGCGCGGATCCGCGCTTCGACGAACTGGCGCTGCCCATCGATGACCGGAGCGGAAATGTGCTCGTCCACGGCCAATGACGGATCACTGGCGCCGGCGCGTTCGGCCTTCGCACGGGCGATTGCGCTTGCGGTTTCGCGGGCATTTCTAAGGGCAGGTTCCTCGGCGTCGAACCGTTCCATCTGCGCACCGCCGCTAACAAGGAAAACGCTTGGTTCCGGCGCGGTGACGAGAACCTCGGCCATCTCGGTGATTTGCCCGACCACGGCACCGATCGCGTTAGCGACATCCGCATGGTCCGGCACGACGATCTCCGCTCCAAGCAACGCGCCGATCCCCGGATAATAGGTAGCAGCAGAAGCGCCCAGCCCGACCAGCCGGCGATCGAGCGAAAGCCGGAAGCCGATGATCGATGTCGGGCGGGCCAGCGCACGCCGCACTGCCTCCGTGCGTGCCGGATCGAAGGAGGGCCCAAACCCGCGCGCGGCATCCTCGCTGAGCCCGGCTTCCAGAACCTTGTGGGCGGATATCTCCGTCAGCGTAGCGATCACGCGCTCGGCCAGGGCCGCTTCGTCGACGGCCAGCGTATCGCCCCTGCCGTCACGCTGACGGGCGAGAAGCGCCCCGCCGAGTCGGGCGGCTTCGCTGTTCCAGAGCGACAAGCGCCCGAGCACATGCATCGCGTCGGTTGGCGTGAAAGCGCTGATGCGCACGAGCCCTTGGGCGGCAAGCCTATCGAGCGCCGACCGTTCGGATGCACTGACGAGGACCGTATCGAGAGGGCGGAAATCGTGGCCGAGCCGCGCAAGCAGTGAGCGGTCGCGGTCCGGCAGATGGCGCGGCGGCGTCATGGCGGTTCGCGCCGCAAAGCGCCCGTCGAGCCGTCCGGGCCGGTCGTTGGCCAGTTGCCGCTTAAGCGCTGAGACGAGATCGCTGCCGTTGCCGAGCGCCGCGAGCGACAGCGGCACCACGCGGCGCGGTCCGAGCAGAATGCCGGCAGCGATGCCGTCACGCAGGATGGAGACATCGCTGTCCCCACCCAGCCCATGCGTCTGCATCGCGACGGCTTCCACCATGGTGCGGAACCCACCGACAAGCGCGCCTTCGGGATCGAGCCGCGGCCGCCCGTCTTCCAGAATGGCGATATCCGTCGTCGTTCCGCCGATGTCGGCGACGATGGCGCGATCGAGCCCGGTCAGATGACGGGCGCCGACAAGGCTTGCGGCCGGGCCCGACAGGATCGTCTCGATCGGCCGAAGCCGTGCTTCTGAGGCCGAAATCAGCGCGCCGTCGCCGCGCACGACCATCAGCGGGGCGCTGATGCCGCGCGCGGCAAGAAACGCGGTGCTGGCCGATATGAGCCTGTCGATCATGCCGATCAGCCGCGCGTTCAAAAGCGTCGTCAAGGCCCGCTTCGGACCCCCGAGTTTCGACGAAAGTTCGTGACTGCAGGTGACCGGCAGGCTGGTCGCCTCGCGGATCAGCGCGCGAACGGCGATCTCATGCTCTGGATTGCGCACCGCGAAATAGCCGGCGACTGCAATCGCTTCCGCCTCTTCGGCCAGCGTCGGCAGCGCCGCTTGCAGAGCCGAAAGATCGAGCGTGCGTGGTTTGCCGTGAACGTCGTGGCCGCCTGGCAGCCGGTAGACGGGTGCACCGGACAGCGCCTCGAGAAGACCTGCGCGTTCGAGGTCTGCGGGCTCGAACCCGATCGCCACCAGTGCGACCTGTCCGCCGCGGCCTTCCACCAGCGCGTTGGTCGCGAGCGTCGTCGAAAGGGAGACAAGCGCGATCGACGCTGCATCGATTCCGGACTGCGCGATCACGGCATCCGCGGCGGCCGCGATGCCCGTCGCGAGGTCGTCGTGGCTGGTCAGCGCCTTCGCCTTCGCGACGACGCCGCGCGTCTCGCTGAACAGCACGGCATCCGTATAGGTGCCGCCGGTATCAATGCCGAGAAATATTGGGTTGCTCAAAGCCTGGCCCCGGAAACTGCAACCCCTGGATGGATGCTGACCCGTCATCTAGCAAGTGCACCATGGCGTGCAAGTGTGCTTGGCATTTGATCGGGAGCATTTGATGAGGACAGGTTGCGTTCTCGCGCATTCCCGCTTGCTCCATGAACGCGCCTGCCCCATTGTCGGCACTCGACAATCGTGGAGCGTGCAGGAAACGACATTGGGCGGCTCGATCGGGACGGAGCGGGTGACGGCGGCATGAATCTAGGCATTTCCAGTGCATCGGATATGCCGGCCGTCATGGGCGACATGCAGACGCCTTACGACCTCTTGCGGTTGCTGCGTTCCAAGACGCAGGAATATGGTTTTGCATATTTCACGGTTCTGAAGCTGCCTGCGGTCGGCGAGGCGAAGATCGGTGCTCTCTCGGAGCTGTCCAACTGGCCTGCCGAACTCACCCGTACCTATGACGAACGGAAGGTGGGGTCTTCGAGCCCTATCCTGAAGCGCTTGTCCCAATCGGCCATGTGCTTCCAATACACGCTCGATGAGCTTCCGCACCTGGAGACCGGGAAGCGGCCGTCGGTCGTCGATCTCTTCCGCAAGTTCGACATGGTCCGCTGGGCATATTTTCCGGTGCATTGCCCCTCCTACGGGACGGGTGCGATCGGCTACTCGGGCCAGCGTGACGAACTCGACATGCAGGAAATGGGTGAACTGCAGCTTGTTTCCACGGGCATATTCGACCAGCTCGCAAAGCTGCGTGGGACGCGCGACGAGGAAAAGCCTCGTCTCACCGAGCGCGAGCGCGAATGCCTGCGCTGGACGGCCGAGGGCAAGACGAGTTTCGAGATCGGCAAGATCATCGGCATCTCCGAGCACACGGTGAACTATTATCTCAACACCGCTTCGGGTAAGCTGAAATCCACCAATCGCGTGCAGGCGGTCGCCGTAGCCCTGAGAAGTGGGTTGCTCGGGTAGCAATCCCCAGTTCTTGGGGCGCCAAAGTTTGAAGTAACCGTGCGGAATGATTATCTTGCAAAGTGAAATGACATCGATTCGATGCGGTCGGAGCCGTTTCCGCCACGGGTCGCGCTAGGCACGACAACCGACCGTCATCCACCTCCTTTCGAAAGCATTCCCGACGATGAGCGATACCCCTTCGAACGAGCCAACGCCGCAGGCTTCCGCAAACAGCGAATACGGCGCCGAATCGATCAAGGTGCTCAAGGGGCTGGATGCCGTGCGCAAGCGGCCGGGCATGTATATCGGCGATACCGATGACGGCTCGGGCCTGCACCACATGGTCTACGAAGTTGTGGACAATGCGATCGACGAGGCTCTTGCCGGCCATGCCGACATCGTCACGGTCACGCTCAATGCGGACGGCTCGGTCACCGTTACCGACAACGGCCGCGGCATTCCGGTCGACATTCACACGGGTGAGGGCGTTTCCGCCGCCGAGGTCATCATGACCCAACTTCATGCCGGCGGTAAGTTTGACCAGAACTCCTACAAGGTCTCCGGCGGTCTGCACGGCGTCGGCGTCTCGGTGGTCAACGCGCTTTCCGTGATGCTGAAGATGCGCATCGCGCGCAACGGCAAATGGCACGAGATGAGCTTCACGCACGGCGTTGCGGATGCACCGCTCGCGGTCACGGGCGAGGCCGGGAACCACACCGGCACGGAAATTACCTTCTTGCCCTCCGGCGAGACGTTCACGATGACGGAATTCGATTTCGGCACGCTGGAACACCGGCTGCGCGAACTCGCCTTCCTGAACTCGGGCGTCCACATCAAGCTGACCGACAAGCGGCATGCCGACGTCAAGGAAGTCGAGATGCTCTACGAGGGCGGTCTCGAGGCCTTCGTCAAATATCTCGACCGTTCCAAAAAGGCGCTCGTCCCCGCTCCGATCACGATGATCGGCGAAAAGGACGGCATCACGGTCGAAGTGGCGATGTGGTGGAACGACAGCTACCACGAAAACGTGCTGGCCTTCACCAACAACATCCCCCAGCGGGACGGCGGCACCCATATGGCCGGTTTCCGCGGCGCGCTGACGCGCCAGATCGTGTCCTATGGCGAGACATCGGGCCTGACGAAGAAGGAAAAGGTCTCGCTGACCGGTGACGATTGCCGTGAAGGCCTGACGGCGGTTCTCTCGGTCAAGGTTCCCGACCCCAAATTCTCCTCGCAGACCAAGGACAAGCTCGTTTCGTCCGAAGTGCGGCCCGTGGTCGAAAGCCTCGTCAACGAGGGCTTGAACCAGTGGCTGGAAGAACACCCGACTGAGGCGAAGATCCTTGTCGGAAAAGTCATCGAAGCGGCTTCGGCGCGTGAAGCGGCGCGCAAGGCGCGCGAGTTGACGCGGCGCAAGGGCGCGCTCGACATCACTTCGCTGCCGGGCAAGCTTGCCGATTGCCAGGAACGCGATCCGGCCAAATCCGAAGTTTTCATTGTCGAGGGCGATTCCGCAGGCGGCTCGGCCAAGAGCGGCCGGTCGCGCCAGAACCAGGCGATTCTGCCCCTGCGCGGCAAGATCCTCAACGTCGAGCGCGCGCGCTTCGACCGCATGATCTCGTCCGATCAGGTCGGCACGCTGATCACGGCGCTCGGTGCCGGTATCGGCAAGGACGAGTTCAATCCGGACAAGCTGCGCTACCACAAGATCATCATCATGACGGACGCCGACGTCGACGGCGCCCATATTCGCACGCTGCTGCTCACCTTCTTCTTCCGCCAGATGCCGGAACTGATCGAGCGCGGTCACATCTATATTGCCCAGCCTCCGCTCTATAAGGTCACGCGCGGCAAGTCCTCGCAGTACCTGAAGGACGAGAAGGCCATGGAGGACTACCTGATCTCCATGGGCCTGGAAGAGGCTTCGCTGGAGCTTGGCAGTGGTGAAGTGCGGCTCGGCAACGATTTCCGTGCCGTCATCAACGACGCGTTGCGCATCCGCACGCTGATCGACGGCATCCACTCGCGCTATGATCGCTCCGTGATCGAGCAGGCCGCCGTCGCAGGCGCGCTCAATCCCGACCTGACTGCCAATCCGCAAAGAGCGCAGGAAACCGCCGACGAAATCGCACGGCGTCTGGACATGATTTCCGAAGACACCGAGCGCGGCTGGCAGGGCACGGTCACCTCCGAAGGCGGGATCCGGCTCGAGCGCACGGTGCGCGGCGTCAAGGAGTCGCATCTGCTCGACAACGCCCTCATCGGTTCGGCCGACGCGCGCCACATCGATCAGATGGCGCCACGCATGCGCGAGGTCTACGGCGAAACACCCCTGCTTCTGCGCAAGGACGATCGCACACCGATGACCGGACCGCGCCTGCTGCTGGACACGATCTTCGCGATCGGCCGGAAGGGTCTTTCGATCCAGCGTTATAAAGGGCTTGGCGAAATGAACGCCGAGCAGCTTTGGGAAACGACGCTCGATCCGAATGTCCGCTCCCTGTTGCAGGTCAAGATCAGCGACGCGACGGACGCCGACAGCCTCTTCACGAGACTGATGGGTGACGAGGTCGAACCCCGCCGCGAGTTCATCCAGGACAACGCGCTGACGGTCGCCAATCTCGACATCTGACGTCCTGTGCCTCGCGCACCGAGGGAACATTCCAAGCGCGAGGTCGTTCATCATCTGAAGCTGAAATAGCGCGCCGATGCGGTGCGCTGATGCAATTCGGAGAGATGCATGACCGAGAAATTGACGCCGCGCGAGGCCCGTCAGGGTGAACGTGGCCTGCCCGTCCTGAAGATCCTGATCGTTGCCTTGGTTCTCGCCTTGCTGGCGTGGGCGGCCGCCGGACTCTTCGGCGAGGCGACGGAGCCGGAAAATCCGGTGGGTGAGAACACGATCGAGCAGGATGCGACCGACGAGCCCGGCCCGGCCCAGGCACCGACGGTCCAGTAACGACTAAGCGCTGCGGCAGTTGCTGCAAACTGCAATCAAACCATGCCCCGTGCTCCTCGAGTGCGGGGCATTTTCTTTGAGCAGCGCCAGACGCAAGCGATCGGCTTTTGAGTGGAGCCGCGATCTGGTATGATCCTTCAATGTTCATTGGTTCAGGGGTATGCAGCATGTCCCTCTTCGACGACCGCGAACGGGCTTTCGAACTCAAATATGTCCATGATCTCGAAGCGGCATTCCGCATGCGCGTCATCGCCATGCGGGACATGGCGCGCTGGGCCGCAGACAGGCTCGGCCTGATCGGCGCGGATGCGGACAGCTATGTCTCGACGCATGCGCACGCTGTTCTGACACGCGATGGATCCGGCCTTCTTCTGAAGCGGCTTGCGGCCGATCTGAAAGACCGCGACCTCGGTGTGTCCGAACAGGAACTGACGCGTGTTTACGACGGGTTCTGTGCCTCCGCGCTGATGCGCATGCAGACATTGCCCGATGCAGGCGAAGCGGGCATGGTGGCGCGCAAGCACTGATTGATACTGGAGAATGTGCATGAAGACGCTGTTGGTTCCGGTTCCCGAACAACCCAGTGCCGCCGTCTTCGATTGCGCGATCTCCTTTGCCCATGTCTTCGGCAGTCTTGTCGAAGGAATGGCGCTCGCGCCCGATCTGTCACGCACTATCGCAGCCGAGTTTCCGATCGACCCGCACTACATCGACCCGGACAACCGGCGCGACATGGTGACGACGGCGCGACGACATTTTGAGCAGCAGATGCAGCAGGCTCAATTGCCACGATGTGCCGACAAGGTGACCGGTCCCTGCTACCGCTGGGCCATGGACGAGCTTGGAGAGGATGGGCGCGTCGCGAGCTATGCGCGCCTGTTCGACCTCGTCGTGCTGGCTCGTCCGGAGCAACGTCGTGATGGCAGCCGCATCGCCACCGTGGAAACGATCCTCTTCGAGAGCGGCCGGCCGGTCCTTCTGGTTCCGCCGGCAATTCCCAAGGCCATCGGCCGCAGAGTCGTCATCGCCTGGAACGGCAGTCTCGAAACGGCCCGCGCCATCGCATTCGCCATGCCGATCCTGCTGCAGGCGGAACGCGCTATCGTTCTGCACCTGGAAGGCTGGGAAGTCGACGGTCCGCGCGCGTCCGACCAGGTCGAGTTTTTGAAGCGGCACGGCGTGAACGCCGAGCTTGCCTCGCGACCGCTCGTTTCGGGCCCCGGCGAATCGATCATGAAGCAAGCCCACGATCTGGGTGCGGACCTGATCATCAAGGGCGCCTACACGCAAAGCCGCTTGCGGCAGATGATTTTCGGTGGCGCGACGAGCCATCTGCTCGCTCATACGGATGTGCCGATGTTCATCGCCCATTGAGCATAAGCCACTGAAACTCTTTGATCCCTTTTCGTGACTGCCTGCAATCATAGCGAGATAAACCGCAAACCTCGCGGAACCAGAGTGCCTCGTATCGGTTGTAGCGGGATCAAACGCAGGGAGGTTGATCATGCTGGTACGTGTTGGTTTTGAGATCGGAATTTCCTGTAGCCAGCCGACGCCGATGACGATGCATCTCGCGATCCATCCCGAGCGTCGTCGCGATATCGTTGGCGAGACCGGGTTGAGCGCGTCGAACGACGTGCGTTTTGCGTCCTATCGCGACATCTATGGCAATGACTGCCGCCGCTGCCTCGTGCCCGAAGGCGGCATGGAACTGCGCTATGACGCCGTCGTTGAAGACGACGGCGAGCCGGACGAGTACGACCCGACCGCCGAATTGGTTCCCGTCGACCGTCTCCCCGCAGAAGCTTTGGCCTTCCTACTGCCGAGCCGGTACTGCGAGACGGAACATCTGTCGGATTTCGCCTGGCGCCGCTTCGGCTCGATCCAGTCGGGCTGGGAGCGCGTGCAGGCGGTATGCGACTATGTGCACGAGCGCCTGACCTTCTCCTATGGCTATGCCCGCGCGACACGCACGGCCTGCCAAGCCAACGATGAACGCGTTGGCGTGTGCCGCGACTTCGCCCATCTGGCGGTGGCACTTTGCCGGTGCCTCAATATTCCAGCCCGCTACGTCAATGGCTTCATGGGCGATATCGGCGTTCCGGTCGATCCGGCGCCGATGGATTTCAACGCATGGTTCGAAGTCTATCTCGGCGATCGCTGGTACACGTTTGACGCGCGCCACAACCAGCGACGCATCGGGCGCATCGCGGTCGCGAAGGGACGGGATGCCGCCGATATTCCGCTGTTCCATACGTTTGGTCCCCATACGCTGGAGATGTTCAACGTCTGGACATATGAAGCGAAGACCAGGATTGCTCGACCCGAAGCAATTCAGCAGAAGCACTCTCTGATAGAGCCATGGCATAGCCCATTTTGGGCGCGTCATTCCCGTTCTCACACATCGTTGTCGCCGAGTTTAACAGAGCGGTAACCTCTTTCGACCAACGTCAAGTGGTGCAATCTTGCTGCACCAACACGCCTCGTTGCTGCCAGTTACGTGAAATCAGGGCTGCTTGCCTTGCCGATTGCCGCCGCGTTTACGTAAGGTCGCCGCTCCGAAGGCGCAGCAATGCGTCAAGACGAACGGCTGTCGAGGAAGTGGGTTCGCGTTGCGTCGAAGACTGGGAGAGAGCGCATCAGCCATCGCCTTGGCGGTGCTGATTGCCGGGACGAGTGGGCAGGCGGCTGCCTTCGAGTTGTTCGGTATCCGCATTTTCGGGAGCAGCGAGCCGGCTGAAGCCGATGTGATCGGCGATCCGCAGTCCTATGAGGTGACGTTCGACGCGGGACCTGCTGAGGGCCGCGTCCTCAATGCCGTGCGGGGTGCCTCCAGGCTCTGGAGCGACCGCGACGAACCAGCCTCCGGATCCGCAGGATTGATCGGCCGGGCCAAGTCCGATTACGCGCGCATGGTCGCAGCCCTTTATACCGAAGGGCATTATGGCGGTTCGGTCAGCATTCTCATCGACGGCCGCGAAGCTGCCGACTTGCCGGTCGACTCCACGCTGCCCGATCCTGCCGTGGTGACCATCACCGTCGATATCGGCCCGCAGTTTTCATTTGGCCAGGCAACGATCGGCAATCAGGCACCGCCTGCGACCGAGCGTGGCGACGAAGTCGCGTTGCCATCCGAAGAGGGGCTGGCACCTGGCGAGATCGCCCGTTCCGGCGTGGTCATTCGCGGCGAGCGACTGGCGACCGAAGCTTGGCGGCAACAGGGCTTTGCCAAGGCGGAGATCGCCGACCGGACGGTGACCGCCAATCATAATTCCCAGACTGTGGATGTGTCGATCATCGTCGATCCCGGCCAGCGCGCCGCCTACGGCCAGACGCGGGTCGAAGGCGCGCAGCGCATGGATGCGGGCTATATCCGCTACATGACCGACCTGCCTGAGGGGCAGGAATATGATCCCGATGATATCGAACGGGCCCGCCAGCGCCTCGCGCGCCTCGATGTCTTCCAAGCGCTCACCGTGCGCGAGGCCGACGAAATTGCCCGCAACGGCCTTCTGCCGATGACGGTGAATGTCCAGGAGCGCCCGCTCCGCCGCCTGGGCGTTGGCGGCACCTATTCGACGGTCGATGGGCTGGGCGTCGAGACATTCTGGTTGCACCGCAACCTGTTCGGCAAGGCTGAGCGTCTCAGGCTCGACGCGCGGGTCGGCGGCATCGGCGACACGCTCGATGTTCAGGAATTCGACTATTCGCTTGGCGCTACCTTCACGCGGCCGGGCGTCTTCACGCCGGACACCAACTTCGTCGCGAGCCTGCTCGGCAAGCGTGAGGTGCTCGATGTCTATACCGAGACGTCCGTTGCGGCCCGCATGGGCTTCACGCACATCTTTTCCGAATATTTGAGCGGCGAAATCTTTGCCGAGGCGAAATATGCCGACTTCGAAGACGATCTCGGCGAGCGCAGCTTCACCACCTTTGGTTTGCCGGCTAAGCTCACCTATGACACGCGTGACAACTCCGCCGACGCGACGGAGGGCTACTTCCTCGAAGTAACCGCCGAGCCGTTCTACGAGTTTGAGTTCGGCAACATAGCGGGTCGGGCAACAGCCGAGGCGCGGGCCTATTACGGCATCGATGCGGACGATCGTTTCGTGCTGGCCGGCAAGCTCAAGATCGGCTCCATCGTGGGCGCCGATCTTTTCGAGCTCCCGCCGGACAAGCTGTTTCTTTCGGGTGGCGGCGGCTCGACGCGCGGCTATGCCTATCGCGGGATCGGGGTGGTCAACCCGAGCGGCGAAGTCACCGGCGGCCGTTCTCTGATCGAGGCATCCGGCGAAATTCGCACCAAGGTGACGGACTCGATCGGCCTCGTTGGCTTTGCCGACGTCGGCTATGTCGGCGCGGAATCCTTCCCGGACTTTTCCGAAGACCTGAAAGTCGGCGTCGGTATCGGCCTGCGTTACCAGACCGGCCTTGGGCCGATCCGCCTTGATGCCGCCATGCCGCTCGATCCGGGGCCGGATGATCCGGACTTTGCCCTCTATGTCGGGATAGGACAGGCGTTTTGACCCGTTTTCTCCTCATCATCCTTGCGATTCTCTTCGCTGGTCCGGCCTTTGCGCAGGACGAGGAAGCGGAAACCCGTTCGGCCTTCACGCGCTTCGTCGAGAACCAGCTGTCGGCGGAAAACCGGCAGATCCGTCTGCGCGGCATCCAGGGCGCACTGTCGTCCGAGGCCGTGATCGGCGAAATCACCGTCGCCGACCGCGAGGGCGTGTGGCTGCGAATCGTCAATGCGCGCATCGACTGGACCCGGTCGGCCCTGTTGCGCGGCCGGCTTGATATCGAAAGCCTGACGGCCGATCGCATCGAGGTCAGCCGCCAGCCGGTTCCGGCAGAGGGCGCGCCCCCGCCGGAAGCCGGCGGATTTGCGCTTCCCGAACTGCCTGTGGCGATCCGCCTGCAGCAATTGACCGTGCCCGAAGTGTTTTTTGGCCCGACGGTGTTCGGTCTTGAATCGATCCTGTCGATCAATGGCGGCATCAGCCTGACTGATGGTGCGCTGGAAACGAACCTCGCGATCGAGCGGCTCGATGGCCCGGGCGGATCGCTCACGCTGGCGCTCGCCTATTCCAATGCCACCGAGCAGCTCAACCTCGATCTTGCCGTCTCGGAGCCACAAGACGGGATTTTGGCAAACCTGCTTTCGATCGACGGCCGGCCTGCGGTTGATCTCAGCCTCGCCGGCTCCGGACCGCTCGCCGATCTGACGGTTGCGCTGACACTCGATGCCGACGGAACACGGGTCGTGTCTGGCACTTCGCGCCTGGAGCGAACCGCAGCAGGCCTGGCGGTCGATGCCGATGTCGAAGGCGCAATTGCCCGCCTCGTTGCCCCGGCCTTCCGCGATTTCTTTGGCGATAACGCCAGCCTGAGCGTCGACGCTCTGGTGCGAGACGAAGGTGGTCTCGCGGTCGAGGCGCTGACCATCGACACGGCCTCCCTCTCCGTGAATGCGACTGCTGAGACCAGCGCGGACAATTTCCTCCGGCGCCTTCGCCTTGAAGCCACCCTTGCCGATCCGTCCGGCGACGCCGTGATACTCCCGGTTGCCGGCGGCGACACCAGTGTTCGGCAGGCGCGACTGACGGTCGATTATGGCGCCGACGCTTCGGAGAACTGGTCGGGCGCCTTGACTGTCGGCGGGCTGGAAACGGCCACTCTTGCTGCAGACGATCTGGAGCTGACCTTCGGCGGGATCGCCGCTGCTCTGGACGATCCGGCAAACCGGCGCGTGACCTTCACCGTCGAAGGCGCGATGACGGGCATCGCAGCCGAGGACGAGGCTGTGGCGAGTGCGCTCGGGCAGAGGCTCGAGCTGGCGATCGATGGCGCATGGTCCTCGGGCAGCGCGGTGCAACTGTCGCGCGCCGAACTTCGCGGCGAGGCGCTGGCGCTTCAGCTTGCAGGAGCAATCGAGGAGTTCGCCTATACCGGCACGATCGGCGTCGTCGCCGAAAGCATCGCGCCTTTCGCCGATCTTGCAGGACGCCCGCTCGAAGGCAGCATCGATCTGACGGCCGACGGTACGCTGGCGCCGATTTCGGGCGCATTCGACCTGACGCTGGACGGCAGCGGCACTGGGTTGCAGGTCGGTACACCGGCGCTCGATGCGTTGATCGAGAGCACCGTGCAATTGTCCGGCAGGCTTGCCCGTGGCGAGGCTGGTTTTCAGGCCGGTGATTTCCGCATCGAGAACGAGCAGTTCAGCCTTGTGGCCGACGGGGTTTATTCGACTGAACGCGCCGACATCGCGCTCGACATCATGCTCGCCGATCTCGCGCTGGTCAGTGAGGATGCATCCGGCCGGCTGACACTGACGGGAACGGCGACCGGAGACGGTGGTCCCGTTGCGCTCGATCTTCAGGGCAGCATCCCGAGCGGCACACTCGTCGACCGTCCGCTGCGCGAGGCAACCTTCGGCTTCCAAGGCAACGTGATCGGCGTCGATGCGACGACGGGTTCGCCCTACGGTAGTGGCGTCGAAGGCGAGTTGTTGGTGGATGCCTTCCTCGACGGTCAGCGCATCGGCCTCAGCGCCGATCTGTTTGCCTCACCGGAGCGCCGCGCCCTCGACAATCTCGATTTCCGGGCAGGCGGCGCGACGATTGCCGGCTCGGTCGAACAAAATGCCGATGGCCTGCTGAGCGGCGCGATCACGCTGGATGCGCCTGAAATCGAGACGCTGGCTGCGCTTGCGCTTCAGGATGCCACCGGCGCGGCCAATGCCGATATCGAGTTCATCATCGTCGAAGGGCGTCAAAACGCAGTCGTTTCGGCCAATCTTTCCAACATCGCCGCCGAGGCCGTCACGCTGTCCTCCGCGCAGATCGATGCGACGATCGAAGACCTGTTCGAGATTCCGAAGATCGACGGCACGGTAGAAGCAGCCGGGCTGGAAGCGGGCGGCACCGTCGTCGAGCGGCTCAACGCGACGGCCAACCGGCAGGGCGCCCTGACGGACTTCACGGCCAATGCCAACCTGGCAGGCGGCACGACGATCGCGCTTTCCGGTGCGCTGGAAGACATCGAAACGGGTTTCCGCGTGGCTTTGGCCGAACTCGCTTTGAGGCAAGGCCAGACGGCGGCACGGCTTCTGCAACCGGCGGAAGTCCTGGTCGAAGGCGAGCGCTATACGCTGAGCGACATCGTGCTCGACGTCGCCGGAGGCGAGATCCGGGCAAGCGGCACGGTCGCAAACGAGATTAACCTCGATGTCGCGATCCGCGCCCTTCCGCTTTCGATCGCCAACACGATCATGCCCGACCTCCAGGCGGCCGGCACGGTGAACGGCACGGCGCAAATCCGCGGCACGCGGGATGCGCCGGACATCACCTTCGACGTTCAAGGCCGGGGCATCACCGCCGCGCCGGTGCGTGAACTCGGTCTCGGCGCAATTTCGGTCGATGCTTCGGGTCGCTCGTCGGGCAATCGGGTCAACCTCGATGCGCAGCTTGCGGCGGCTGGTGGCATCAACGTCAACATATCCGGCTCCGCGCCCATCGGCGACGGCCAACTCGCTCTTGACGTCACGGTCAACGAATTGCCGCTGGCGACGATCGACGCACTGGCCGGCAATCAGGGGCTTCAGGGCCGCGTTTCCGCCGATGCGCGGGTGACGGGAACGATCGCGGCCCCGGTGGTTGCTTTCGACGTCACCGGCTCAAGCGTCTCGGCAAGCGCGCTTGCCAGCAATGGGATCACGCCGCTCGGCGTCGCTGCCAGCGGCCGCTTCGCCGAGCAGTCCGTTGCACTCTCCTCGGCCACGGTCACCAACGGACAGGGCATCGACATCTCCGCGTCGGGTACGGTTCCGCTCACCGGCAGCGGGCTGAATGTCAACGTGCAGGGCCGCGCTCCGCTCTCCATCGCCAATGTGGCGCTGGCCGAGCGCGGCACGCGTGTCGATGGCACTGTGGAACTGTCCGTGCGGGCGTCGGGCTCCATCGCCGATCCGCGCTTCGACGGCATGGTGTCCACCTCGAACGCCGCAGTGCTCGATCCCGATACGAATGTGCAGTTGCGCGGCATCAATGTCATGGCATCGATCCAGGGCCAGCAGGTCACGATCAACACGTTCCAGGCGGGCCTCTCCACCGGCGGCACCATCACCGTTGGCGGCACCATTTCGCTCGATGCCGCCGCCGGCTTCCCGGCCAATATCAACATCGCACTCAACCAGACGCGTTATGCCGACGGCGATTTCCTGATCGTGACGGCCTCGGGCAACCTCGCTGTCACCGGCGGTCTCACCCGCGATCCGTTGGTGTCCGGCACCGTCAACATCGACAATGCCGAGATCGGCATTCCGGAAGGTGGCGCCGGTGCCAATGGCCTGACGGATGTTCGGCACATCGACCCGCCGCCGGCCGTTGCCGCAACGCTCGATCGTGCCCGTCTGCGCCAGGACGGCGAAATGCCCGTACCGACGGCACGGCCGAGCGTGGTCCAGTTCGACATACAGGTGAACGCCAACAACCAAATCTTCGTCCGCGGCCGTGGCCTCGATGCGGAACTCGGCGGCAGCCTTCGCATCACTGGCCCGGCGACCAACGTTCAGCCGGTCGGTGCATTCGACCTCATCCGCGGTCGTCTCTCGATCCTCGGACGGCGCATTGTGTTCGACGAGGGCAACGTCACGCTCATCGGTGATCTCGACCCGTTCGTGAACCTGACGGCCTCGTCCCAATCCGGCGATACGACAGTCATTATCACCGTGTCGGGAAGGGCGTCCGACATCCAGATCGACTTCTCCTCGCAGCCGGAATTGCCGGAAGACGAGGTGATCTCGCGCCTGATCTTCGATCGCGGTATCGCCGACCTGTCGGCATTCCAGATCGCACAGCTCGCTGCCGCCGTCGCCGAACTCTCGGGCGGGCAGAACACCTCGCTTTTGGGTCAATTGCGCCAGTCGACTGGGTTGGATGATCTCGATGTCGTTACCGACGACGAAGGCAACGCCGCGCTCAGGGCTGGCCGGTATCTGCGCGACAACGTCTATCTCGGCATCCAGGCCGGTTCGGGAGATTCCAGCGAGGTCACCATCGATCTCGACATCACCGACAGCCTAAAAGCACGCGGTGCCGCAGGTGCCGACGGCGACACGAGCCTCGGCATCTTCTTCGAGCGCGATTACTGACGGGAAACTCGGATTTGCCGCCCCGTCGGGCGGCGATCGTTCGGGTTGGATCAGGCAGCCGTTGCGTCGGCGGTCTCCATCTGAGGGCGATGCAATTCCTGAAGGTCCTCCGCGGCTGCACCACCGATGCGCTTCAAAAGCAGCCGCCCCATGGCCTCGCCGGCAGCGGCCAAATCCTCTTCGATCGTATCGATCCGCGGCCGAACCGGCGTGAAGAGCGTCGAGGTCTTCTTCGCCACGATGCCCACGTCCCGGCCAGGCACCATGGCGCGATCCGTGTAAGCGGCCATCACGGCCAGCGCCGAGACTTCCCCGCCGCAGACATAGCCGTCGGGCGGCGACGCTTCGTCGAGCCGGGCCAGAATGCGCGCATGGATCGTCTCCGCCGAGCTATCGAGGCTGACACCGGACAGGACCTCGTAGTCCACGCCCTGCATGCGCACCGCCTTCATGAAGCCGTAGCGAAGGTGATGATGAAAGGTAAACCGCTCGGGCGGCAGGATGATCGCCGGCTTGGTGCGCCCGGCCGCGATCAGCTTCATCGTCGCCAGGAAGGCGAACTCCTCATTGTCGTAGTCGACGTAAGGGTGCGGCACGGACAGTTCCGTGCGCCCGTGCGAGACGAAGGGAAAGTCGTTTTCGAGCAGCAGCCGCACCCGTTCGTCAAAGGGCTGCGTGCGCGAAAAAATGATGCCGTCCGCCATCCGGTTGCGCATGATGTAGCGCACGGGATCGAGGTTCGGCGCATCCTCGAAAGAGGGGGTGATGACCAGATGGTAAGGCGTTTGCCTAAGCGCCGTGCTGATGCCGCGGATCAGCGACGTGCCGAAATTGATGATTTCCTCGTGGGGATCGAGAATGAGGCTGATGACATTGGTGCGCCCTGTGCGCAGCCGCTGCGCAGCCCGATCGGGCATGTAGCCGATATGATCGGCCACCTGGCGCACGCGCTGGCGCGTCTCGAGCGCGATCTGCGGTGCGCCGCTCAGCGCTCGGGATACGGTTGTGACCGCAAGACCGGTGATCTCGGCGATCGTCCGCAATGTCGGCTTGCCGCCGGCATCATCCACGTCCCGGCGCGGGAGGTCATCCCGTCCACTCATGCTGCAGCCTCCCGATTTTTGCGTCTCCCCACGCATTTGCAACGTTATAAACATGAATGAGGGGCGATCGGAAGCACAATTCGCATAGGTGAAACGGCGAGAAAACGATCATATCGCGCCTGTTGCACAATTTTAAATCGGTTTGATCTTCCCGGCTTGACAATCTCCAAGCTTGTATCGTTATAAATCCCCACGTCCGGAAGGAACCGGACACGATGGGAGGTTTCCATGACTATTCGCACGATTGCAAAACTGGCCGCTGGTACCGCACTTCTGGCGCTTTCCGCCGGCAGTGCCAGCGCCCAGGACAAGAGCGTTGAAGTTCTGCACTGGTGGACTGCCGGTGGCGAGGCTGCAGCTGTCAACGTTCTGAAAGAAAACCTGGAAGGTGAAGGCGTAAGCTGGACCGACATGCCGGTTGCCGGCGGTGGCGGTACCCAGGCCATGACCGCTCTGCGCGCCCGCGTCACGTCCGGCGATGCGCCGACGGCCGTTCAGATGCTCGGTTTCGACATCAAGGACTGGGCTGAACTCGGCGTCGTCGCCAACCTGAACGATCTCGCGGCCGAAGAAGGCTGGGACGATGTCGTGCCGGCTGCTCTTCAGGAGTTCTCCAAGTACGACGGCAACTGGATCGCTGCTCCCGTCAACGTGCACTCGACCAACTGGCTCTGGGTGAACAAGGAAGCCTTCGATGCGGCAGGCGGCGAAGAGCCGACCGATTTCGCTGGCCTGATTGCCATGCTCGACTCCTTCAAGGAGCAGGGCATCACCCCGCTCGCCCATGGCGGCCAGCCCTGGCAGGATGCGACGCTTTGGGAAAACGTCGTTCTTTCCGTCGGTGGCATGGACTTCTACCGTGACGCCGTCATCGAACTGAACGAAGAAGCGCTGACCGGCGACACGATGCGCGAAGTCTTCGATAACATGACCCAGCTCGCAACCTATTTCGACGAGAACTTCTCGGGCCGCGACTGGAACCTGGCATCGGCCATGGTCATCGAAGGCGAAGCTGGCGCTCAGCAGATGGGCGACTGGGCAAAGGGCGAGTTCCTGCGCGCAGACCTGACGCCGGGCGAAGACTTCGTCTGCATGCGCTTCCCGGGCACCCAGGGCAGCGTTCTGTTCAACTCCGACCAGTTCGTCATGTTCGAAGTCGGTGACGACCAGCGCGAAGCCCAGAACCTGATGGCGTCTGCCGTCATGGATCCGGCCTTCCAGGTTGCCTTCAACACCGTCAAGGGCTCCGTTCCTGCCCGTACCGACGTTGAAGACACCGAGTTCGACGATTGCGGCAAGAAGGGCATGGCCGATCTCGCCGAAGCTGCCGAAAGCGGGAACCTCGCAGGCTCGATGGCCCATGGCCACGCTCAGCCGGCTGCCGTCAAGGAAGCCATGTACGACGTGATCACGCAGCACCTCAACGGTCAGATCACCACCGACGAAGCGCTCGAGCGCCTGCCGCAGGCCGTCGCTTCGGCTCAGTAAGCCCTAAGGCTTGAACATCGGCGCTTCGGCGCCGACGACCCAAGGCGTGCATGGCCGGCAGATGGTGCCGGCCATGCGCCCAACAATCCGATACACATGGGGAGAGGGCGGACATGACCGTCACAGTGGACGCGGTCGAGCCGGTGCGCCACAGGGCCGGGGTCCTCGACAAGGCCCGCGACATCCTGCCGAAAGTGGTGCTCGCACCCTCCTTCGCGCTGATCCTGTTCTTCGTCTACGGGTTCATCCTGTGGACGCTCTATCTCTCCTTCACCAATTCGCGCATCCTGCCGGTCTATGAACTGGTCGGTTTCGGCGCCTATGTGAATTTGTGGTCGCAGCCCAACTGGTATGTGGCGCTGCAGAACCTCGCGATCTTCGGCTCGCTCTACATCTTCTTCTGCATCGCCATCGGTCTGACGCTTGCGATTCTTCTCGACCAGCGTATTCGCGGCGAAGGCGTGCTGAGGCCGATCTTCCTTTACCCGATGGCGCTTTCTTTCGTCGTCACCGGTACGGCGTGGAAGTGGTTCCTCAATCCGGGCCTCGGGCTCGAGCGCACCATGAAGCAGTGGGGCTGGGAAAGTTTCGAGTTCGACTGGCTGACGAGCACCGACATGGCGATCTATACGGTCGTGATCGCGGGCGTCTGGCAGGCCTCCGGCTTCGTCATGGCCATGTTCCTCGCCGGTCTGCGCGGCATCGACAGCGAAATCATCAAGGCCGCCGAAATCGATGGCGCTTCCACCTATGCGATTTATCGCCGGATCATCATTCCGCTGTTGCGGCCGGCTTTCCTGTCGGCCGTCATCGTGCTCGCCCACATGGCGATCAAGTCCTACGACCTTGTGATTGCATTGACCGGCGGCGGACCTGGGAACGCGACGGAACTGCCGTCGACCTTCATGTATGCCTACACTTTCACGCGCAGCCAAATGGCCGTTGGCTCGGCCAGCGCGGTCATGATGCTGATGGGCATCTCCGCCATCATTATCCCCTATCTCTATTCGGAACTGAGGGAGCGTGAGCGATGAGCGCGGCTGCCACATCCGTCTCGCCGGGCTCGGCACGCTTTGCCCGGTATTTCATCTACGCGATCCTGGTTCTGTTCGCGCTGATCTACCTCTTACCGCTCTTCGTGATGATCATCACGTCGCTGAAGCCGCTGGCCGAGATCCGTTCGGGCAACATGCTGTCGCTGCCCCAAGAACCGTCATTCGAAGCCTGGGCCAAGGCCTGGGGCACCGCGTGCGTCGGCGTCAATTGTACGGGGATCAGCGGCTATTTCTGGAATTCCATCAAGATGGTCATTCCGGCCGTGGCGATCTCCACGATCCTCGGCGCGCTCAATGGCTACGTGTTGACGAAATGGCGCTTTCCCGGCCACAAGCTCGTCTTCGGCATGATGCTATTCGCATGCTTCATCCCGTTCCAGGCGGTCCTGATCCCGATGGCGCGCGTGCTCGGGCTCATCGGCCTGTCGAATTCCACGACGGGGCTCGTGCTGGTCCACGTCGTCTACGGTCTCGGCTTCACGACGCTGTTTTTCCGCAACTATTATGAGGCGTTTCCGGATGAACTGATCAAGGCCGCCCAGATGGATGGCGCCGGCTTCTTCAAGATATTCTGGCGCATCCTGCTGCCAAGCTCCGGGCCGATCATCGTCGTAACGGTCATCTACCAGTTCACCAATATCTGGAACGACTTCCTGTTCGGGGTCTCCTTCGCCTCGGGCGGTGGAGCGCCGATGACGGTTGCCTTGAACAACCTCGTCTCGTCGTCGACGGGCGTGAAGGAATACAATGTGGACATGGCAGCCGCCATGTTCGCCGCTCTGCCGACGCTGATCGTCTATGTCGTCGCGGGGCGCTATTTCGTGCGCGGTCTGATGGCCGGCGCGGTGAAGGGATAAGCCCATGGCGTTTCTTGAAATTCGCGGTCTCTACAAGACGATCGCCGGTGCCGACATCCTCAAGGGCATCGACATCACGCTCGACAAGGGCGGGTTCCTCGTCCTCGTCGGCCCATCCGGCTGCGGCAAGTCCACCTTGCTGAACACGGTGGCCGGCCTGACCGACGTGACCAAGGGCGACATCGTCATCGACGGCGAGATCGTCAACGACCTGCACCCGTCCAAGCGCGATATCGCGATGGTGTTCCAGTCCTACGCGCTCTACCCGAACATGACGGTGGAGGGGAACATCGCCTTTGCGCTCGAAATGCGCGGCGTGCCGAAACCCGAACGCGAGGAAGCGGTGAAGGCGGCGGCGAAGACGCTGCAGATCGAGCATCTCCTCAAGCGACGGCCGAGCCAGTTGTCCGGTGGCCAGCGCCAGCGCGTTGCCATGGGCCGCGCGCTCGTGCGCAAGCCGCGCGTCTTTCTGTTCGACGAACCGCTGTCGAACCTCGACGCGAAGCTGCGCGTGGAAATGCGGGCCGAGATTAAGCGCCTGCACCGCGATACCGGTGCCACGATCGTCTATGTGACGCACGACCAGATCGAGGCGATGACCATGGCGACCAAGATCGCGGTGCTCAAGGAAGGCATCGTTCAGCAGGTGGGCTCGCCGGAAGAAATCTATCGTCGCCCCGCCAATCTGTTCGTCGCCGATTTCATGGGCTCTCCCGCGATGAACCTGCTGGAAGGCAAGGTGGTCACCAACGGCGCGGAACGGGCGATCGAATTTGCTGGAAGCGGCAGCGATGGGCCGATCCGTCTCGCCATGCCGAGTTCCGTTCGCGAAACCACGTTCGTCGATGGGCAGAGCGTCATTCTGGGAATCCGACCTGAAGCGATCACCGATCGCGGCCTGACGGATCCCGAAGCGAATTCCGTGAGCTTCGTCGATGCGCTTGTCGATCTCGTCGAGCCGACCGGCTCCGACACCTTCGTCGTGACCAAGATCGCCGGCAAGGAGATCACCGCCCGCGTGCGCTCCGATGTCGATGCGCGCGCCGGCGAGACATTCCAGTTCGCCTTCAATCTGGACAAGGCCGTCGTGTTCGATCCCAAGACGACTCAGCGCCTCGCCTGACCGGTGAGACAATGCTGATCGGTATCGATTGGGGCGGCACCAAGATGGAAGTGATCGCGCTCTCGCCCCATGGCGAGACGCGCGCACGCCATCGAATCGACACGCCGCGGGCCGGCTATGACGCTTGCGTGACGGCGGTGCGCGACCTCGTCGCGCGCGTGGAAGGCGAGACGGGCGACCGTGGCACGGTCGGCCTCGGCATTCCGGGCAGCCCGTCGCCGCGCACCGGCCTCATTCGCAACGCCAACACGACCTTTCTCAACGGCAAGCCGCTCGGCGCCGATCTGCAGACCGCGCTCGACCGCCCGGTGCGTATCACCAATGACGGCAATTGCTTTGCCGTATCGGAGGCGGTGGATGGAGCGGGACAGGGCACCCATGTCGTCTTCGGCATCATCATCGGCACCGGCCATGGCGGAGGGCTGGTGATCGAAGGCCGCGTGCATGCCGGATTTCAGGGCTTTGCCGGCGAGATCGGCCACTACCCGCTGCCTTGGATGCGGGCCGACGAATATCCCGGCCATGCCTGCTGGTGCGGCAAGACCGGCTGCCAGGAAATGTATGCGTCGGGCACCGGGCTCGAGCTCGACTATCGCCTGACGACCGGCCGGGAAAAGCGCGGACGCGACATCCTGACGGACAAGCGCGCCGGCGATGCTGTGGCCGATGGTGTCTACCGCCGCTTCGCCGATCGCCTCGCCCGCAGTCTCGCGCTTCTGGTCAACGTCGTCGATCCCGATGTCTTCGTACTGGGCGGCGGTATGTCCAATGTCGACGAGCTCTACAGCGACCTCCCGCCGCTGATCGAGACCTACATTTTCGGCGATGGTTTCGAAACGCCGATCCGCAAGGCGGTGCATGGCGACAGTTCGGGGGTTCGCGGCGCTGCCTGGCTGTGGAAGGATAGCGCGACAAGCGCCTGAACCGCGAAGGACCGACCATGCAGGATATCGAAGCCGATCTGAGACGGATCGCCGAGCAGGAAGATGCGCTCGTATTTCCGACTTTCGATGCGGATCAGGCCTGGCAACTGGGCACGCTTCTGCGCGATGCCGCAAAAGCGGCGCAGGTATCGGTTGCGATCGATATCACCATCGCCGGGCAATGCCTGTTTCATACCGTCGTTGGCGGCGCGACGCTCGACAACAGCAACTGGATCCGGCGCAAGCGCAACGTCGCTATTCATTTTCAGCGGGCGAGCTATGCCGTCGGTCTCGGGCTGAAGCGGGCGGAGGCGACGCTCGACGGAAAATACGCATTAGCCGATGCCGATTACGCGGCCCATGGCGGCAGCTTCCCGATCCGCGTTCAAGGTGCTGGCATGATCGGGACAGTCACCGTTTCAGGCCTGCCGCAGCGTGACGACCACGCGATGGTGGTGGCAGCGCTCGCGGGGCTTCTCGGCCGAAGCGCCGAAGGGCTCGCTTTGGCATGAGTGGCGTTTTGGACCGTGTTCAAGCGCATGCGCAGGAATTCCGGCGCTGGCTGGACGAAGACGCTCTGCCGCTCTGGGCGGATCGCGGCGTCGATCCTGACTGGGGCTTCGTCGAGCGGATCGATCATTCAAGCAAAGCTGTGAACGGGCCGGTGCGCGCACGCGTGGTGCCGCGTCAGATCTATGTCTATGCCGAAGCGGGGCTGCATCAGTGGGGCGGCGATTGGCAGCGGCCGGTGGAACAGGCGCTCGAGCGGCTGACGACGATCTACCGCCGCAGCGACGGTCTTTACGGAAATGTCGCCGGACCCGACGGGCTGATCGACGATCGGTTCGATCTTTACAACCATGCCTTCGTTCTCCTGGCGCTCGCCTCGGCGGCGAAGGTGTTTACGGACAAGCGTGACGCGCTGCATGAAGAAGCCTTGGCCCTTCTGTCGCTCTTGAAGGCGCGGTTTGCCCATCCGATCGCCGGTTTTGAGGAAAGCGAGCCGCCGACGGCACCGCTGAAATCCAATCCGCACATGCATCTCTTCGAAGCCGCACAGGCCTGGACGGCGGTGCCGGATGTGGACACGGCTGCATTTGCTGCGGTCGCAGACGAGATCGCAGCGCTCGCCACGCGCAGCTTCATTGATGCCGAGACAGGCGCGCTGCGGGAATATTTCGGCCGCGGCTGGTTGCCGATGCCGGACGAAACGGGCCGGATCGTCGAGCCAGGGCACCAATTCGAGTGGGCCTGGCTTCTTGCCCGGCACGCCCGCGGCGGCCTCGACGAGGACCGTCACGTTACCCATGCCGCCCGGCTGTTCGATATCGGAGAGACGCACGGCGTGGATACGCGGGGCGTCGCTTTCATGGCGCTCGACGATGCGTTCGGCATTGTGGACCCGATCGCACGGCTCTGGGCGCAGACGGAGTGGCTGAAGGCTGCAAGCCTGCTGGCTGCGATGTCGACCGGCGCAGAGCGTGACCGCTATCTCGCTTCGACAGAGCGGGCAGCATCGGCGCTCCGGCGCTTCCTGGAGACGCCGGTCAAAGGGCTATGGTTCGACAAGATGCGCCCCGATGGCACATTTGTCGACGAGCCTGCACCGGCGAGCAGCTTCTATCACATCGCCTGCGCGATCTATGAGTTCGAAGACAGGCTCGGCGAGATCGCCGGTACGAGGTCGATGTGACCGGGGAAAGGCAAAAGACAGCGGTCTCCATCCGCTATTGTACCCAGTGCAACTGGCTTCTGCGCTCTGCCTGGCTGGCCCAGGAACTGTTGCAAACTTTCGGCCAGGAGCTGGGATCGGTTTCGCTCGAGCCGGGGACTGGTGGCATCTTCGAGATCAGCGTCGATGGCGTGCTCGTCTGGGAGCGCAAGCGTGACGGCGGTTTCCCCGAAGCCAAGGTGCTGAAGCAGCGCGTGCGGGATGCGGCGTTTCCCGAGCGCGATCTCGGCCATTCGGACCGGACGTCGGGATAGTACTCAGAACGTGTCCATGACGCCGATGATGGCAGGTCCCAGGATAACCCCGAAGAGGACCGGCAGGAAGAACAGGATCATCGGGACGGTGAGCTTCGGCGGCAGTGCGGCAGCTTTCTTTTCCGCTTCCGTCATGCGTTGATCGCGGCTTTCCTGGGCCAGCACGCGCAGGGCCTGGGCAATGGGTGTGCCGTACCGCTCCGCCTGGATCAAAGCCTGGCAGACGGATTTGACGCTTTCGAGCCCCGTGCGGATGCCGAGGTTTTCATAGGCTTGCCGGCGCTCCTGCAGGTAGGAGAGTTCAGCTGTCGTGAGGACGAGCTCCTCGGCCAGTGCCGTCGACTGGGCAGCGATTTCGTCGGCCACGCGGCGCAGCGCCGCCTCGATCGAGACGCCCGACTCGACGCAGATCAGCGTCAGGTCCAGCGCGTCTGGCCAAGCCTGCCGGATGGATTTTTGCCGCTTGCTGGCATTGTTGGAGACATAGAGGTTCGGCGCGTAGAACCCGGCATAGGCGACGACCATGCAGAACAGGAGCTTGATGGTGAAGGGTTGCTCGGCGAGCCCGCCCATGAACATCACGTAGAAGACCGCGCCGGCCAGAAAGAAGAATGGCAAGGCAAAGCGTGCCAGAAGGAACCGGTTGAGGGCATTCGGGCTGCGATAGCCGGCCGAGCGGAGTTTCGCGACCGTGTTGTCGTCCACGAGGGCCTTGCGCAGGTTGAGCTTCTCGACGATCTGGCGCAGCGAGGAGTTGTTTTCCTGGCGCAGCGAACCGCGGCGGTTCTGTTCCGCGTTGAGACGTGCGCGTTCCCGGGCACGGATCTCATCACGCTCGACGGCGACCGCCTTCATGCGCTGGTTGAGATCGCCGCGTTCGAAATAGGGCATCACGAAGGTGATGAGCGTCGCGAAGACCGAAATCGAGACGAGCACGGCCAGAACGAAGCTCGGTTGGGTCGCCGTGTTGATGATGGTCGTGAACATCGCCGTGCTCGCCCCGTCTCAGACTTCGAAATTGATCATGTTGCGCATGACGAGAACCCCGATCGTCATCCAGACGGCCGACACGCCGATGATGAACTGGCCGCGCGGATCGGTGAAAAGCACGATCATGTAGTCGGGCGAGGTCAGGTAGACGAGGATCGCGACGATGAAGGGCAGAGCGCCGATAATGGCAGCCGATGCCTTGGCTTCCATCGACAGGGCCTGAACTTTGGCCTTCATCTTTCGGCGGTCGCGCAGGACCTTGGAAAGGTTGCCAAGGGCTTCGGACAAGTTGCCGCCGGCTTGCGCCTGGATCGCAATGACGATGGCAAAGAAGCTCGCCTCGGGCAGCGGCACGCTGTTGTAAAGCCGGGCGACCGCATCCGGTACGGAGAGGCCGAGCTGCTGGGCTTCAACGATGCGGCGGAACTCGCTCTTCACCGGCTCCTGGCCTTCGGCTGCGATCAGGCGGATCGCGTCGTTCAGCGGCAGACCCGACTTGATCGAGCGCACCATGACGTCGAGCGCGTTGGGAAATTCGTTAAGGAAGGCCTTGAAGCGCTTGGAGCGAATGTAACCGACGATCCAGCGCGGCACTCCGAAACCGGCGGCGAACGTCACGCCTGCCACGACGAGGAGCGGCATTCCCGCTGCAAAGGTGACGAAGCCGAGCAGCAAGCCGAGCGCGGCACTCATCAGGTAGAACTGGCGCGGGGTGATGGAGAGACCCGCCTGAACCAGAAGCACCTTGAGCGGCGGCGACTTGGAGGTCTTCTGGTTCTCTTTCTGCTTGTCTTCGAGATCCTTGAGGGAGTTCTCGATCGTCTTGCGGCGGCGCGATGCTTCGTTGACCCGGTCGCGCGCAACGCGCACGGCGTTCTGGTCTGTTTCAGCCGCGCGCACGCGTTTCAGGCGGACTTCCGCCTTCTTTTCATTCTCGAAACGTGAGTAGAGGGCGCCATAGGACAGCCCCGCAGCGGCCACCGCGACGAGCAGAACGATGAGCAGAACTTGCGGGTCCAAACCGAACACGAGCGTCGCCTTCCCTATTCCCGTTCCATCGCATCCAGAGCGGCAGCGAGGCGCTTTTCCTCGTTGTAGTAGCGCGCACGATCCCAGAAATAGGGGCGGCCGATACCGGTCGATTTATGCGCGCCGATGATGCGGCCATTGGCGTCTTCGCCGTCCATGGCGAACTTCACCAGGTCCTGGGTGATGATGACGTCACCTTCCATGCCGATGACTTCGGTGATGTGCGTGATGCGGCGCGAACCGTCGCGCAGGCGCGATGCCTGGATGATGACGTCGACGGAGCCGACGATCATTTCGCGCACCGTGCGTGCGGGAAGCGTATAGCCGCCCATGGCGATCATCGATTCCATACGTGCCAGGCACTCGCGCGGCGTGTTGGCGTGGATGGTGCCCATGGAACCGTCGTGACCGGTGTTCATCGCCTGCAGAAGGTCGAACACCTCCGGACCACGGACTTCGCCGACGATGATCCGCTCGGGGCGCATACGCAGGCAGTTCTTGACGAGGTCGCGCATCGTTACCTCGCCTTCGCCTTCGATGTTCGGCGGGCGGGTTTCGAGACGGACCACATGGGGCTGCTGCAGCTGAAGTTCGGCGGAGTCTTCGCAGGTGATGATCCGCTCGGTGCGGTCGATATAGCGAGTCAGGCAGTTGAGCAGCGTCGTCTTGCCCGAGCCGGTACCGCCGGAGATGACGATGTTGCAACGAACGCGACCGATGATCTGCAGGATCGTTGCGCCTTCTGGCGTGATCGTGCCGTATTTGACCAGCTGATCGAGCGTCAGCTTGTCCTTCTTGAATTTTCGGATGGTAAGCGCGGTGCCGTCGATGGCGAGCGGCGGCGCGATGACGTTCACGCGGCTGCCGTCGGGAAGGCGCGCGTCGCAGATCGGCGAGCTTTCGTCGACGCGACGGCCGACCTGGCTCACGATGCGCTGGCAGATCGACAGGAGCTGCGAGTTGTCGCGGAAGCGGATCTCCGACTCTTCTACTTTGCCGGCGACTTCGATGAAGGTCTGCCCGGCGCCATTGACCATGATGTCGGCGATGTCGTCGCGAGCGAGAAGCGGCTCCAGCGGGCCGTAACCGAGCACGTCGTTGCAGATATCCTCGAGCAGCTCTTCCTGCTCGGAGATTGACATCGCGAAGTTCTTGATCGTGATGATGTCGTTGACGATGTCGCGGATTTCTTCCCGCGCGCTTTCGGCATCGAGCTTGGCAAGCTGCGACAGATCGATCGTATCGATCAGCGCGGCAAAAACCTGGCTCTTGGTGTCGTAATAATTATCCGTCTTGCGGGGGCGCTTGCGCTCTGGTGCCGGCGGAGGTGGCGCCACCTTGGTGCGCGTTTCGAGCACCGGCGGAGGCGTCGGCGCTCTGGCCCGCATCGCATCGGCAGCCTGGCCGGTAGGCTCGGCGCCTGTCAGCTCAAGCTCGTCGGCAACCGGCCGCAGGCTTTCCGGAGCCAATGGCGGCATCTGCTCTACCGGCACCTGGGGGCGCTGAAATCCGTCCTTGCCTCTTTTGCCGAACATCGATCTTTCCGTTCTTCAATTCGCTTGCCGCACGTGTGGGGCGGTCTGGGGGACCGACTAGCGTGCCGCTTTTTTCCTGCCGAGCAGCGACATGAGGTCCGGCAAGCCAGACTTCTTGCGCTTCTTCGCTTCCGCGCGACCCGTGACGACATGCGCGATCTGCGAAATCGTCTCGGCCGTGGCAGACTTGGCGTCGATCTCGCTGATCATGCGGCCGCTGTTTGCCGCCGATCCGAAGAGCGCCGCTTCGAATGGGAGGATCGCGATCGGCTCGATACCGAGTGGATCGCAGAAATCGGCCGGCGTGATTTCGGGGCGCTTGGGCAAGCCCACCTGGTTCAGCACGAGATGCGGCAGCTGATCGTTCGGCCGCATCTTCTTCAACACATCCAGCATGTTCTTGGTGTTGCGCAGATTGGCGAGATCCGGCACCGCCGTGATGACCACCTGATCGACCGATGAGAGCAGATTGCGCGCCCAGTCGGTCCAGATGTGCGGGACATCCAGAACGGCCACCGGCGCACTGCGCTGCACCACTTCCACCATGGGCATGAAGGCCGAAGGGTCGAAATCATAGGTGCGGTCGAGCATCGAGGGTGCGGCAAGCATCGAAAGACGCTCGGAGCATTTGGCCAGAAGTCGATCGAGGAACACGTCGTCGAGCCGCTCTGGCGAATACACCGCCTCGGACATGCCCTGGGGCGGGTCCTGGTCGAAATTGATGTTGGCCGTGCCGAAGGGCATGTCGAGATCGGCGAGGATGACTTCCTCGGAAAAGAGGTTCGAGATCGCGAAAGCGCAATTGTGCGCCATGGTGGACGATCCGACGCCACCCTTTGCGCCGACGAAGGCGATGGTGCGGCCGAGCGGCTCTGCCTCGGGATCGACGAAGATCGCGGTAATGACGCCGATCAGGTCGGCAAGCGATACGGGAGCGACAATGTATTCCGAAATGCCGTTGCGGATGAGCTCGCGGTAAAGGCCGACATCGTTCTGGTGTCCGACGATGACCACCTTGGTCGAGGCATCGCAAACCTCTGCGAGTTGCTCGAGTTCGCCAAGCAGTGTTGCCCGGTCGCCATCCGACTCCAGGATGATCAGATTGGGGGTCGGATGCGAGGCGAACATGTTGATCGCAGCCGGCAGCCCGCCCTTGTTTACCCGAAGATTGACCTTGGCCATGCGGCGATCTTCGCCACAGCGCTCGATCGTCCGCAGCAGGCCTTCGGTTTCGAAGAAAGCCTGGATGGAGATCCGCGGAAGCGGCCTCAGCTTGTCGATCTGTCCGCGTGCGATGTCGCTCTCGCTCATCTCGCCCCGTCCTTCAATGCCGCTGTCGTTCATCGTCGTTTTGCCCCCAAGGCTCAATTCACTGGCCAGCTTCGCTGCTCAAAGGCCGGCGCCGTCTGCCTGGTAGTCGCGGATCGCATTGCCGCGGCGCTCTGCGTCGATCGGCGACGAGCCGCGCGGTGCGATTAGATCCATCGGATCAGCGATCTGGGCAGCGAGGTTGTTTTGCGTCGCGCAGCCGAAATTGGCGTAGTGCTTGTTCTCGTTGCCATTGGCGAGAATGTCTTCCGGCCAGCGTCCGCACTCGCCCGTTGAGGCGGCCGTCGCATAGTAGGAAAGGCGGATCGGGGCCGCATCGCCCGTGGTGTTGGCCTGGTAGCCCGTCACGATGATGTTGCCACCTGGAACGCCTTGCGCCACCAGCTCGGAACGGATGTCGTTGGCGATGATCGAAGCGGCGTTCGAATTGATGGAGCCGTGTGGCGTCAGGATCGTGATCGCGCCCGAAGCTGTGTCGCGATAACGATTGGCATAGCCGCGAACGGCGCTGCGTGCGCCGAGCGTCATGCGCCGATCGCCCGAGGCGACGGGAATGTCGATCGTGCGCTCCTGCTCGCTGACGATGATCGGATGGTTGGTGCGATAATCGTCAGGCACCGCCCCGACTTCGATGTGGTGCACGTTGGCGCAGGCGCCAAGTGTCGTGGCAAGGCCAACCAGAAGGGCGCTGCGCACGGTGCGGAGGCTGATGTGAGGTGATCGTGCCTTCAAGGTCATGGTGGAAGCCCCCGCGCTTACTTGTAGATGAAGCCGACGACGCCGTGATAACGGCCATCGGGCAGATTGGTGTCGGCGCGGCCATAGACGCGGTTCACGCGACCGAGGAAGAAGCCGGCGCCGTCGCTTGCTGCGTTGAAATTGTCATCGGGACGGGCAAGTTCGTTGCGGGCCACCGGACGCACAAGATAGGGCGTCGCGATGATCACCAGCTCGGTTTCGTTGCGCTGGAAATCGCGGCTGCGGAAGAGCGTGCCGAGGATGGGAATGCTCGACGCTCCAGGGACGCTCGACATGGCCTGGCGGATGTCGTCGCGAATGAGGCCGGCAATCACGATCGAGCCGCCTGAAGGCAATTCCACCGCGGTTTGCGCTTCGCGCCGGCGAATGCCGAGCAGCGTTCCAGCCTGGTTCCCGACACTGCCTTCGAAGGTCGGTTCCGACACTTCCGTGCGGACCCTGAGGCTGATACGGCCGGGTCCCAGCACCAGTGGCGTGAAGTCCAGGCCAATGCCGTACTGCACTTCGCCGATGGAGTAATTTTGGCGAGCCGGGTTGTTGGCATCGGCTGGAGTGACGGTGATGTCTTCGACGAGACGGAAGTCGCCGCCGACGAAGAAGGAAGCAGCCTCGCCCGAAATTGCGGTCAGCGACGGCTCGGCAAGTGTGCGCATCACGCCGGATCGTTCGAGCGCGTTGAGCTGAGAAGCCAGGTTGACGCTGCCGATCGTACCGCCGATCGAGCTGCTGAGGCCGGCGATCGGCGGTTGCTCGAGATTGCTGCCGAGGCCCTGGCTGAGCTGGCCGAAGAAGGCTCCGCTCGTGCCGGAGGTCGATCCATTGAAGCCGAGCTGCTTGAGAACCTGGCGGCTGACTTCGGCGACAGTGACCTTCAGCGTGACTTGGTCTTCGCCCTGGATCGTCAAGAGGTTCACGATCTGTGAGACCTGGCGGTCTTCGGCGAAGATCGCGGCATCGCCGCCATCGCCGACGGCCGTGAGGTTGCGGGTGGTCGCTTCACCGCCCGTCAGGAAGATCTGCGCGAGCTGGCTCGCGCGCTGCGCATCCTGCGGTGTCTGCACCGAGCCGTTCAGCACGATGTTGTCGTTGATGATCTCGACATTGATGTCGCTGTCGGGAATGAAGCGTGCAAGCTGCTGCTGCAGCCCCGTAATGTCGCGTTCGATCTGCAGTTCGAGCGTGACGACTTCTTCGCCGTTCGGTCCGAACACGAAGATGTTGGTCTGGCCGACAGCTTTGCCAAAGAGATAGAGCCTTGTCGACGTGCGCGTGACCGCATCGGCGATGGAAGGGTCGGCAACGAGGATATCGCCTGCCTGGCTCGGCAGATCAATGACCACGGCCTTGTTGAGACCGAGCCCGACGCGCTTGGAAACGCCGGAACCGCCCTGCGCGATGCGGATGATGTTGGCTTCCTGCGCTTGAGCGGTCGCAACCTGAAGGCCGTCAAATGGGTTGCCGAGCGTCGCCGCGCCGGTGAGAAGGATCAGCGCGAAAGCCGTCGACAAACGGGTCGTGCGGGCGGTCGGGCGAAATGTCTTGGATGTCAGCACTGTGGTCTGCCCCCGTTTAAGTCTTACTGGCCAACGCTCGTGATGGCGCCGGAGCGGATGAGCTGGATCGCGTCAGCGCCGCTCGCACCGCTCAAGAGATGTTCTGCGAATGTCGTGTCGGGCTGCTGGACGTCGGCGACGCTGCGAAGCGCGAGCGTCAGCCGGTCGGCCATCTGCTGGGCCACCGCGATGACCTGCGTCTGCTCAGGCGTCAGCTCGAGCGTCGCGGTCGAACCGATCGCCGTGCGGCTGCCGTCTTCGTTTTCCTGGATGGTCTGGTCGATCGCCAGAACGCGGATGTTGCTGAGCACGACTTCGGTCAGATAGTTGTCGGTCTCCCCGCGCCGCACCATGACGACATCGACGCGGTCGTTTGGCAGGATGAAGCCGCCGGCGCTGGTCGATACGGAGATGTCGGTAGCGACAGCGCGCTTACCGGACGGCAGCAGCGACGACATGATGCGCGAGGAGGAATCAACGATCTTCTCGGCGCGCAGCGGCTCGCCATCGAAAACCGGCAATCTGACCACGGCGCCTGCAAGCTCGGTCGATGCGTCAGGGCGTTCGTCGCGGGTGATGAAACCTTCGGTCAAGCCGCTCGTCGGCCATTCGCGCCATTCGATCACCTCTTCGGTGATGCGGGTGCCGATCGGCAGGCTGGTATTGGCGACCAGCACGTCGGTCACGTCGATGCGTTCGGTGACCTGCTGAATGGTTGGCTCGGTGACGGGCTGCGGCGCGCTCAGCGTCATCGCCAGATACCCGGCGAGGCCAGCCGCGGCAACGGCCACGGTAAGTATGACGAGGCGGGCAGGCTTCATGGTGATTCCCCGGAACACGACTGTCTGTTCTGCGGAGAATGTCGGCTATTGGTGTAATTAAGGTTAACGTGATGCTTACAAGCGTAGTTAACCAAACCTTGCTAGAGCGGCCTCAGCCGGCCGCAAGCTGCGCCATGACCTGCTGCATGATCGCCGTGTCGGGATAGGTGATGAGCCCGGCAGCGCCGATCGCGATCCCGTAGGGCACGCCTTGCGCGGCGGTGAGATTATGCGTCAGCGGAATGCGCGACATGATGTATATGCCAGCCGGGCTACGCGCCTTGAGGATGAAGAGGCACAGAAGACCACCGACCACGGTGACGAGGATCATGAACGTCATCAGTTCGGTGCCTAGCCCGAACCAGAGCGCGCTGGCTGACAAAAGCTTGGCATCGCCGCCCCCCATCGTGTTGGCAGCGAAAAGGCCGAAGCAGATGACGAAGACGACAAGCATCGCCGCCACGTGATTGCCGATCTCGTGGAGGCCTAGGCCCGCCATCGGCGCGATGCAGAAAAAGGAAACGATCAGCAGCAACGACACGCGGTTTGCGATCGTCATCGTCAACAAATCCGTAAACGCCGCATAAGCCATGCAGAGCGGAAAGATGACGAGAATAGCTGCTGTGAGCATTGATCGCGCTCCGTTTGTGGTCGATGGCCCGAAACGTAAAGCCGCCCGGATCGAAATTCGGACGGCTTGCTTTGGAATGATGTGACTGACGTCAGTTTTACTGAGTCAGGCCGTTCGAGATGCTGTTGAACGTCGTCTCGAGGTTGTTACCAACAGTGCTGACTGCAGTGATGATACCGACGGAGATCAGAGCTGCGATCAGGCCGTATTCGATGGCCGTTGCACCCGACTCGTCCTTCATGAAACGTGCGATAAGGTTTTTCATCTTGCTACTCCTTGCTCCACCGTGAAATTCAGCATTTGCCGTCAACGTGTTCTGCCGTGTTGATCGGATGACGCTAATCTACGTGTGGCCCATTGCGATCCACTTAAGAAACAGGGTTACCGAAAGCTTGCCGCCCCCATCCCGCCCCGATGGTTAACAAGTGCAGTCGGTGATCGTTAAAATTCAAACTGTGCATAGCGGGCCGCTTTAAGCCTTCATTCACCATTCTCGTTCAGTCTTGGCACATGGGCGCCGACGCGCGTTCAATGCGGAGGCGGAACGATGGCGCCTTCCAGATCAGCCTTGAAGGGTCGACCAAGATGATGAAGCGTGCCGCCAGATCGGGTCTCATTGCACTTTGCAGCCTTGTCGGGTTCGGCGCCGTATCGACCCTCCCGGCCACGGCCGAGAACATCCGCGTGTTCATGGACTACGCGCGTGTGCTGAAGCTCGACCGCGCTGTCAGCAAGGTCATCATCGGAAACCCTAACATCGCCGATGTTACGGTTAGTGATCCTCAGACGATTGTCGTCACCGGCAGATCGTTCGGCGTGACGAACCTCGTCATCATCGACACCGAAGGCACGACCCTCGTCGACGAACGGATCGTCGTCGCGCGGGATGGCACGGACCAGTTGCGCGTCTACCGCAACACCGAGCCTTCGACCCTGATCTGCTCGCCCACCTGCGAGCGTCCATCCGAGGCCGCCGCTGCGGTCAACTGACCCAATTTAGCTGCTGAAACGCCTGTATCCGGGGCAGTTGCGCTGGATTCGAGCGGTTCCTATTACGGATTGTAAAGGCCTTTGCGCTAATCCTTTTGATGACGAAAGGGCAGCTGCGGGGGCCATGATGACAGCATCGACAGGGCGCAAAGGCGTGTTCAGACGCCTTGGTCTGAAAGGGCGTACGTTCCGCCGTTCCGATGAAGGTGCGGTCGCGATCGAGTTCGCCATGCTCGCGATCCCGTTCTTCATGTTGCTTTTCGCCATCATCGAATCCTGCATCGCCTATGCGGCGGAGCAGGTGCTCGACAATGCCGTCGACGATATCGGCCGACAGCTGCGCACCGGTCAGATCACGGCTGGCGCCAATCTGCCGACTGACATGAACGCAGCTGAATTTCGCGAAGCCTTCTGCGAACGCATCGAGATCATGCTCTCCTGCGACACCGACAAGCTCTATCTCGACATACGTTCCTTCTCGAATTTTTCGAACATTCCGGTCGGAATTCCGCGTGAAGACAACCGCACCTTTGGCGATCTGGACACCACGAATTTCGGTTATGCGCCGGGTGGCGCCGGTTCGATCAACATGGTGCGCGCCTTCTATCGCTGGCCGATCATCACAGACCTCATTCGTCCGTACATCACGAATATTCGACCCGAAGATGGGTCGATGCCCACCGACTACCTGATCGTCGGGACCTCCGCATTCCAGAACGAGGCGTATTGAGATGAGCACTGCGCCAAAGACGACGTTTCGCGGTCTCCTGCGGCGGTTGCGCGGCGATCGGTCCGGTGTCGGCGCCATCGAGTTCGCCTTCATCGCGCCGGTCATGATCGTGCTCTATATCGGCGCGGTCGAGGTGTCGGTCGCCATGTCGGTCAACAAGAAGCTGGCACGCGCCTCGAGCACGGTTGCCGACCTGATCACGCAGGAACAGTCGGTCACGCGTGACAAGCTGAAGAGCATGAACACGGTCGCCCAAAGCATCATGTCGCCCTATGACCCCACGCCGGTGGCGATGAAGATCACCGGCATCTGGGTGGGTACGGATCTGGTGCCCAAGGTCGAATGGTCCTGGAAGCCGAATGGCGGCAATGGCGAGGCGGCCTACACGGTGGGCTCCGTCGTCGACATTCCGGAAAATCTGAAGATCGCGAACACGTTTCTGCTGCGAAGCGAGATCGATTACCGGCACGACATGATCACGTCTTTCCCGATCACCGGGCAGACGATGACCGGTATCGACATGGCCAAGACCTATCATCTGCGCCCTCGCATCGGCGAACGCGTCACCTGCTCCTGCTAGCGCTAAGCGCCTGCGCTTGACATGACTTGACCATTCTGGCGATGGAACCTCTCCGAAGCCTGGTCTTGAAGAAGGTGTTCCATGTCGCGCGCATTTCTGTTCGTGCTCGATTCCGTCGGTATCGGCGGCGCTCCCGATGCCCAGGCGTTTGGCGATGAGGGCGCCGATACGCTCGGTCACATCGCCGAGTTCTGCGCCATGGGCGCGGGCGACCAGCAGGGCCTGCGCGAAGGCCCGCTTCATCTTCCCAATCTGAAAGCGCTCGGGCTTGGCCGCGCAATGCGCCTTGCTGCGGGCGCGACGCCGGAAGCGCTCGCGACCAATGAGCGGCCGCGCGCGATCTATGGCGCAGCCAGTGAAACCTCGCGGGGCAAGGACACGCCCTCAGGCCACTGGGAAATCGCAGGCGTGCCCGTCGATTTCGAGTGGGGCTACTTCCCGACCAAAGGCGATGCGTTCCCGCCCGAACTGGTCAACGAGATCGTGGAGCAAGGCAGCATTTCCGGCATCCTCGGCAATTGCCATGCATCCGGCACGGAGATCATCGCTAGGCTTGGTGAAGAGCACATCCGCACCGGCAAGCCGATCTGCTACACGTCCGCCGACAGTGTCTTCCAAATTGCCGCTCATGAGACGCATTTCGGTCTCGACCGGCTCCTGAAGCTTTGCGAACTGGTGCACGGTCTCGTCGCACCGCTGAACATCGGAAGGGTTATCGCCCGTCCCTTCGTCGGCGAGAGTGCTGCCACCTTCGAGCGTACGGGGAACCGCCGCGACTATTCGGTGCCGCCGCCGGAGCCGACTTTGCTGGATCGCGCGAAGGAAGCCGGCCGCAACGTCATCGCTGTCGGAAAGATCGGCGATATCTTCGCTCACCAAGGCGTGACGGATCTGCGCAAGGCCAATGGCAACATGGCGCTTTTCGACCGGACGCTGGAAGCGATGGACGATGCCGAGGACGGCGATCTCGTCTTCACCAATTTCGTCGATTTCGACATGCTCTTCGGTCACCGCCGCGATGTGCCCGGTTACGCGGCCGCACTCGAAGCGTTCGACCGGCGCCTGCCGGAGATCGAGGCCAAGCTGAAGAAGGGCGATGTGGTGATCATCACCGCCGATCATGGCTGTGATCCCACCTGGCGGGGCAGCGATCACACGCGCGAACGGGTGCCGATCCTGGCCTTCGGACCGGACGTCATTGCCCGGTCGATCGGCGTGCGTACGACATTTGCGGATATCGGCGAAAGCATCGCCACGCATCTGCAACTATCGCGCGGCAGGCATGGGCGGTCGTTCCTGTGACGGGTCCGGTGGTCAAGGCGGAACTTCATTGCCACATCGAAGGCGCCATCCCGCCGGCGCTGGCAAGGGCGCAGGCTAAGCGCTACGGCGTCGATACCGCCAGCTTCATTGCCGGCGACCGGTATGTCTGGAACGATTTCACGACCTTCATGGCAGCCTATGATGGAGCAGCCGCGCTTTTCCGGACGCCGGAGGATTACGCGCTGCTTGCCGAAGTCTATCTCGCCGAACTGGATGTGGCCGGCGCCATCTATAGCGAAATCTTCGTTTCACCGGATCATGCCCGCACCGCCGGCTTGTCGGCGGAAGCTTATATCGAAGGCCTGGCGGAAGGAATTGCGCGCGCCAAAGACAAGTCCGGCATCGAGTGCCGGATGATCGTGGTCGGCGTGCGCCATCTGGGGGCGGATGCCGTGGAGGGTGCGGCGCGCTTCGCGGCGGCCAGGCCGCATCCGCTGATCACCGGTTTCGGCATGGCGGGGGAGGAGCGGTTCGGCCGCGTCGCGGATTACGCGCGTGCTTTCGACATCGCGCGTGATGCGGGCCTCGGCATCACCATCCATGCCGGCGAACTCGTCGGTCCTGAAAGCGTGCGCGACGCGCTCAATGTGGTTCGCCCAAGCCGCATCGGCCACGGCGTGCGTGCGATCGAGGATCCCGATCTCGTACGTCGCCTGGCCGACGAGGGAACGGTGCTGGAAGTCTGCCCCGGTTCCAACATTGCGCTGAACGTCTTCCCCGACTTCGCAGCGCACCCGTTTCGACGGTTGATGGATGCGGGCGTGAAAGTCACGCTGGCCTCGGACGATCCGCCATTTTTCGACACGTCGCTCGCGCGGGAATATGAGCTGGGGTCGGAAGCCTTCGGCTTGTCCGATGACCAGTTGCGGGACGTGACGCGCACTGCGATCGAGGCTGCTTTTGTCGACGAGCCGACGCGTCAGGCGCTTCTCGCGAAACTCTGATGCAGTGCTGATGCTGGATCAAGCCACGGTCATCCTCGTCATGGGCGTGAGCGGCTGCGGCAAGTCCAGCGTGGCGACTGAACTTGTTGCCAAGATCGGCGGCCGGTTGATCGAGGGCGATGCTTTCCATCCGCCTGAAAACATCGCCCGAATGGCCGCCGGCCAGCCGCTTGACGATGCAATGCGAGGGCCCTGGCTGGATCGCATCGCATCAGAGATCACTGCCCTGCAGAAGGCGGAAGGTTCCCCGATCGTGGTTGCCTGTTCCGCTTTGAAACGCGCTTACCGTGATCGCCTACGCTCAGCGGCACCGACCATGCGTGTCCTCTGTCTCGTGGGAAGCGAGGATGTGCTGCGGCAGCGGCTTGAAACACGCGAAGGCCACTTCATGAAGGCCGATCTGCTGGCCAGCCAGTTGGCAACGCTGGAAGTGCCGGAGCCGGACGAGGGCGCGACGGTGATCGACATCGACCAGCCTATTGATGCGATCATAGACCGGTTTCTTGAAGAGTCAGCAGATTGGTCCCGTTGATGGGTCCTAGATCGCGAGATCCGCAACCACCGCATCGAGAATGAGCATGCCGGCCGGTGTACAGCGGATGCGATCGTTGCCAAGCCGCTCCAGGAAGCCGTTGGCGATCAGGTCCCGCTCGCGCGCGGAATCGAAAGGACGGCCCGAAAGCGCCTGCCAACGCGACACTTCGATGCCTTCCGTCAGCCGCAGACCCATGAGCAGTAATTCGTCGGCCTGCTCCTCGGGCTCCAGCTCCTCGATCTCGACATGAGCAGCGCCGCGGGCCTCCACCATCTCCAGCCAGCGTTCCGGCATGCGCTCCGTAGCGGTGGCGATGCGGGTCCCGTTCAGCGTCAGCCGCCCATGGGCGCCGGCGCCAATGCCGGCATAGTCGCCATAGCGCCAGTAGGTGAGGTTGTGACGGCTTTCCGCGCCCGGCCGGGCATGATTAGAAACCTCGTAAGCCGGCATGCCGGCCTCGCCCGTAATCGCCTGCGTCGCCTCGTAAAGTTCGGCTGAAAGATCGCCATCGGGCACGATCAGCTTGCCGGCCTTGTGTAGGGCGTAGAAGGGCGTGCCCTCTTCGATGGTCAGCTGGTAAAGCGACAGATGGTCGACCGCGTAGCCGATCGCCTGTTTCAGCTCGGCTTCCCAGGCGGCGACCGTCTGATTCGGACGCGCATAGATGAGGTCGAAGGAAAGCCGAGGGAAAGTCTCGCGTGCAAGCCGGATCGCCTTCAGCGCATCCTCGACGTCATGGAGCCGGCCGAGCACCTTAAGATCGGCGTCGTTGAGCGCCTGGACGCCCATGGAAACGCGGTTCACCCCGGCATCGCGATAGCCGCGAAAGCGCGTCGCCTCCACCGATGATGGATTGGCCTCGAGCGTGATCTCGATGCCGTCCGGCACATGCCAGTTGCGCGCGACCGTGTCGAGGATTGCGCCGACGGTCGACGGATCCATGAGAGACGGAGTGCCGCCGCCGATGAATATGCTGGTGACCGTCTTCGGTCCGGTCATCCCCGCCGTATAGGCAATCTCCTGCCGGAATGCGTCGACGAAGCGGTTCTGGTCGACCGGCTTGTGGCGGACGTGACTGTTGAAGTCGCAATAGGGGCATTTGGCCGCGCAGAACGGCCAATGCAGATAAACGCCGAAGCCCGGGTCGCCCGCGTCGGGATAGGCGCGGAAATCGCCGGTAAATCGGGTCGTGATGGTCATGGCCAGTGTCTTCGCAACAATTTCGGTTCAGCGGCCATCTGCGTCGAATCGCGACGCACCCGCGCGATGATCAACGCGTCTCACGACGCATTTCGTTCGGCAAGGCCTGTTTCCGCGAAGAGCTTGAAGGCGCGCGCCCGGTGGGAAAGCGCCTCGGCCTGACCCGGAACCCAGCCATGCTTTTCCGTCGCCGTCATTTCCCCGAAGGTGCGGGAATGCCCGTCAGGCAGAAACACCGGATCATAGCCGAAGCCGTCATTGCCGCGCGGCGGCCAGACGAGCGTGCCTTCGACCTCGCCCCGGAAGAATTCCACATGGCCATCCGGCCAGCTGAGGCAGAGCGTCGATACGAAGCGCGCACGGCGTTCCTCGGGCGATGTGGCGCCCTTTTCGGACAGCAGCGCCTCGACCTTTTCCATCGCCATCGTGAAGTCGCGGCTGCCATCCGGCCGTTCGGCCCAGTCGGCCGTGTAGACCCCGGGCTCTCCGCCAAGGGCGTCCACCATCAGGCCGCTGTCATCGGACAGTGCGGGCAGTCCGGTCGCCTTCGTTGCGGAAAGCGCCTTCAGTGCCGCATTTTCCTCGAACGTCGTCCCGGTTTCCTTCGGTTCGGGAAGGCCCAGCGATTTCGCAGTCACGATCTCGAAGCCGAAGGGCTCGATAAGCTCCGCGATCTCGCGGATCTTGCCCTCATTGTGCGAAGCGACGACGAGCTTTTTTTCCGTCAGACGTCTCATTCCAGTCCCCAGAGTTTGGGTTCGGCGAATTCCAGGCTGTTGCCGGCCGAATCGCGGAAATAGATGGATCGGCCACCATTCGGCCAATGAAAATCGGCCTCGATGGCGACGCCGTTTGCAGCAAGATGCATGACCCAGCCGTCGATCTCGTCTGCGCTTGCGGAAAAACAGAGATGCCCTTGGCCAATTGTCCCATGCGGTGGGACCGGCATGTCTGGATTCGTAGAGGGTTCCCGCGTCGCTTGCGGATTGAAGATCAGCAACACGCTGGCGCCGCAGCGAAAGAAGACGTGACGTCCCTCGACGGCCACGATCTTCTCCAGGCCGAGGATCCCGCCGTAAAACGCCTCCGCGCGCTCCAGGTCCTCGGCGTAAAGCGCCGATTCCAGGATGGCAGAGGGTGCGGCGGGCCCGTTCGTCATGCGCCGATCGCAGCCTTTTGCAGGCCGACGAGCTCGTCGATGCCCGCGCGCGCAAGGCTCATCAGCGTCTGGAACTCATCCTGCGAGAACGGGTCCTTTTCCGCCGTGCCCTGGATCTCGACGATGCCGCCAGACGCCGTCATGACGAAGTTGGCGTCGGTGTCGGCGGCGGAATCCTCCAGATAGTCGAGGTCGATGACCGGCTGGCTGGCGAAGATGCCGCAGGAAACGGCGGCCACATGGTCTTTCAGCACGCGATCGGTCTTCACCATACTGCGTGCTTCCATCCACTTCAGGCAATCGTGGAGGGCGACCCAGGCACCGGTGATGGACGCGGTGCGCGTGCCGCCATCGGCCTGGATCACGTCGCAGTCGATCGAGATCTGGCGCTCGCCGAGCGCTTCCAGATTGACGACGGCGCGCAGCGACCGGCCGATGAGGCGCTGGATTTCCACAGTGCGGCCGCCCTGCTTGCCGGAAGCGGCCTCGCGGCGCATGCGCTCGCCGGTGGCGCGCGGCAGCATGCCATATTCGGCCGTGACCCAGCCGCGACCGGCATTGCGCAACCATGGCGGAACCCGCTCTTCCAGCGATGCGGTGCAGAGCACATGCGTATCGCCGAATTTCACGAGACACGAGCCTTCCGCATGCTTGGAGAAGTTCCGCTCGAAGGAAACGGCGCGCATCTGGTCTGGCTTCCGCCCTGAAGGTCGCATTGGGAGCTCCTGCTGATCAAGTTGGCTGCCTTCTATCGTCGGCAAAGCCCGCTTGCAAAGGAAAAGCCTGATGGCACAGGATGCGCCTCTCTTCCGTCCGCTTCGCGGAGACACTATATCTGAGAACGAATGGCACGGAGTCGACCACCAACGTGAACAGCTTCTCCAAGACGCCAAAGCTGAGCCAGGGCTCGGCTTCCTTGTCCGGATCATCATCGCTTTCGGGAGCGCTTGACGACCGAACCGGCGAGATCTTTCGACGCATTGTCGAATCCTACCTGGAATCCGGCGAACCCGTCGGGTCGCGTAACCTGTCGCGCATCCTGCCCATGGCGCTTTCGCCCGCATCCGTGCGCAACGTGATGAGCGATCTGGAACATCTCGGCCTCATCTATGCGCCGCATATCTCGGCCGGACGACTGCCGACACAGCAGGGGCTGCGCTTCTTCGTCGATGCCTTCATGCAGGCGGGCGCGCTGTCCGATGACGAGCGGGTGCAGATCGAGACGCAGATCCGCCAGACCCACCGCGACCGCGACCAGACGGTCGAGAACCTTCTGACCGATGCGAGCCAAATGCTGTCGGGGCTCTCCCGCGGCGCGGGTCTCGTGATTGCGGCAAAATCCGACACGGTGCTGAAGCACATCGAGTTCATCCGGCTGGACCCGACGCGCGCGCTCGCGGTCCTTGTGGGCGAGCACGATCATGTCGAAAACCGCATCTTGGACCTGCCGGTCGGAACCACCGCGTCACAGCTGACCGAGGCCTCGAACTTTCTGAACGCTCATCTCGCCGGCCGCACGATCCCGGAAGTGCGCCGCGAGCTGGAGACGCTAAAATCCGAATTGACGCGCGAACTGGATGAACTCAGCCAGGATCTCGTCTCCAGGGGCCTCGCCGTCTGGTCGGGCAGCGGCAAGGATCAGCCCGCCCAGCTCATCGTGCGCGGCCGCGCCAATCTGCTCGATAGCGTCTCGGGCGGCGAGGATATCGAGCGGCTGCGGCTTCTGTTCGATGAATTGGAGAAGAAGGACAGCCTCGTGCAGCTGATGACGCTCGCCGAGGAAGGGTCCGGCGTGCGCATCTTCATCGGCTCCGAAAACAAGCTCTTTTCGCTCTCCGGCTCATCGCTCATCGTCGCGCCCTATCGCGACAGCGAAGCGCGTGTGGTCGGCGCGGTGGGCGTGATCGGACCGACGCGGTTGAACTATGCGAGGATCGTTCCGATGGTCGATTATACCGCACAGCTCGTCTCGAAGATGATGCGGTGATCGATCATATTTCTTCGCATGGGCGGGAGTTGGGGCATTCCGCCGCTCCGCGTGCCGGTGATAAGGTCGGCCCATGCAAAGCAGCCGTGCCCCACACGGCGCACCTTTTGGAAGTGTTCCCATGTCCGCTCTGCGGATACGTCCCGCCACCCACGATGACATCGATGCCCTTCTCGCCATCGAAAATGCCGTCTTTGCCACGGACCGGATTTCAAGACGCTCCTTCCGTGCGCTGATCAACCGGCCTACGGCCGAGACGATCGTCGCGCAGGACGAGGCAAATCGCATCGTCGGTTATGCGATGCTTTTGTTTCGCAAGGGCACGGGCCTCGCCCGCCTGTACTCGATCGGCGTGGCGCCCGACGCAAAGGGGCATGGTGTCGGCAAGGCGCTGCTCGCCAAGGCCGAGGAGGCCGCCAAGCAGCATGATCGCTTCCTTCTGCGCCTTGAGGTGCGCGAGGACAACATGCCGGCGATATCGCTCTATAAGCGGTCGGGATATCGCCGCATCGGCGTCTACGAGGATTATTACGAGGATCACAGCCGCGCTTTGCGCTTCGAGAAGCGGCTGCGGGATGATGAACATCAGGACTACGAAACGCCGTTTTACGAGCAGACGACGGATTTTACCTGCGGCGCCGCCTGCCTCAACATGGCGCTCGCGCGCTATGTGTCGCGCGATTATCTGGATCCGGTCTGGGAGATCCGTTTCTGGCGCGAAGCGACAACGGTTTTCATGATGTCCGGCATGGGCGGCTGCGAGCCGTTCGGCCTCGCCGTCACGGCCCATGCCTATGGGCTCGAGCCGGAGATTTACGTCACCGATACCAACGTTCTTTTCCTAGATACCGTTCGAAACCTGGAAAAGCGCCAGGTGATGGAACTGGCCCAGCGCGATTTTCGGCGTCGGGTGGAAGAAGCGGCCATTCCCGTCCTCAATTTTGCCGCTTCGCTGCATACGATCCGGGCGGCGATCGAACGGGGCCATTCGGCCATCGTCCTGATCTCCGGCTACTACATGTTCGGCAAGAAGGTGCCGCACTGGGTGCTCGTGCATGGTGACGATGGTCGGCACCTGATTATCAATGATCCGTGGGTGGAAGAGAAAACGTCCGAAACGGCGTCGGACGCGTCCAATCTGCCGGTTCCCTACGACATATTCGATCGCATCACGCGTTTCGGCCGCTCCAACCTGCGCGCTGCGGTGATCCTGAAAGGCAGACGTTCCTGATGTTCAACTGGGTGATCCTGTCGTCGCGCATGAACGACATCGACCATGCGGCGACCTCCCACAAAGTGCTTGCGACCCGCGACTACCTCGCGCGGCCGGAGCTTTTCCGGGGCTCCCGCCCGAACATCATCAACCTGGCGCGATCCTATCGCTATCAGAGCCGTGGCTATTATGCCTCGTTGCTTGCCGGCGCGCGCGGGCAGCGCGTGATTCCGTCGGTCGAGACGATCATCGACCTGTCGGCGCGCAAGCTCTACGAAAACGCGATCCCCGAACTCGAGGACACGCTGAACAAGGTCTGCGCCAAGGCCGGCGAGCGGCCGACCCGGCTCAACATCTTCTTCGGCTATACCGCCGACCAGCGTCTGGAACGCTTCGCCCGCCTCGTCTTCGACTGGTTTCGCGCGCCCTTCGTCGAGGTCACGATCAAGGACAATGGCGCCTGGCTGTCGATCCCGAAGGTGGCGCTCGGTTCGGTGACGAAGCTTTCCGACAAGGAGCGCGCATTCTTCTTCGAATGCCTCAACCGCTACACGGGCCGGCAATGGCGCGACGCCAAGGCCAAGACACCGGCGAAATACACCTTCGCCACCCTCGTCGACGCCAACGAGGCATTGCCACCATCGTCCATATCGAGCCTGAAGCACTGGGCGCGGATCGCCGCCCGCATGGGTGTGGAAGTGGAGCCGATCGGCAAGCGCGACCTGTCGCGGCTTGCCAACTACGATGCGCTCTTCATCCGCGAAACGACGTCGATCTCCAACCACACCTATCGCTTCGCGCGCCGTGCCCAGCAGGAAGGCATGCCGGTGATCGACGATCCGGTTTCGATGATCCGCTGCACCAACAAGGTCTATCTCGACGAGCTGATGGCTGGAAACGGCATCCCTGTGCCGAAGACGGTGATGATTGCTGGCATAGACGACCTGCCGCGCGCCGCCGATCTTCTGGGATTTCCGATGGTGCTGAAGATCCCGGATTCGTCATTTTCGCGCGGCGTCTCCAAGGTGGGGTCTCTTGAAGAGCTGAAGGCGCTCGCAACGACCTGGCTTGAGGATTCCGACCTGCTGCTGGCGCAGAAATTCATGCCCACGGCCTATGACTGGCGCATCGGGGTGCTTGGCGGCAAACCGCTGTTCGCGGTGCAGTATCTGATGGCCAAGGAACACTGGCAGATCATCAAGCACGATACCGGCGGCAAGCCGCTCGAAGGCGGCTTCCGTGGTTTTTCGCTGGCATCCGCGCCACCGCTCGTGCTCGACACGGGCCTGCGTGCTGCGCGCTGCATCGGCGACGGGTTCTATGGCGTCGATCTCAAAGAGACCGACGATGGCGTGTTCGTGATCGAGGTCAACGACAATCCGAACCTAGAACATGGTGTCGAGGATTTCGCCGAGAAGGATGAAGTCTGGACCAGGCTGACCAACTGGTTCCTCGAACGCCTCGAGGGTTGAGCGCCCGCTTACTGGGTGTCGGCCAGCGCGGCATCGACCTCCACAGCCGTGGGGATCGAGGGCTGCGCGCCGGGCTTGAGACAGGCGAGGCTGCCGGCAGCGGCCGCGCGCCGGAGCGCCAGCTCGAAATCGAGGCCGGCATCGAGCCCGGTTGCGAGATAGCCGCAGAACGTGTCGCCCGCGCCGACCGTATCGACCGGCTTGATCGATAGCCCCTGCACGTGATGCATCCGGCCTTCGTGAAAGGCCATCACGCCATCGGCGCCAAGCGTCACGATGATCGTCTGGTCGCGGTCCCGGCTCATCGCCTGCATCGCATCCTCACGCTCGGCCGCAGACTGGTCCTTGGCACGGCAGAGCAACGCAAATTCCGTTTCATTGGCGATGACGATGCTGGCGAGCGGAGCGAGCGTGATTGCATCCTCCGTCAGGGGCGCGACATTGAGGATGCTGCGGATGCTCCTGTCGCGCGCCGCGTTCAGCGCCGCTTCGATCGCAGGCGCCGGTATTTCCATCTGCAGAAGCAGCGTATCGTCCTTGCCCATCCGGTCGACGGCCGCTTTTGCCGCATCCGCGCTAACTTCACCATTGGCACCGGCGACGACCACGATGACATTGTCGCCGTCTTCTGCACCGACCAGAATCGAGGCGATGCCGGTGGCGCCTTCGACGCGAGCCACCTTATCGAGATCGGCTCCCGCTTCGGCGAGAAGCGCGAGCGCCTCATCGGCAAAGCCATCCGCTCCAACGGCACCCACCATCGCCACATCGGCGCCGGCGCGGCGCGCGGCCAGCGCCTGGTTGGCGCCCTTGCCACCGGCTGCAGTGGCAAACGCAGTGCCCGCCAGCGTCTCGCCCGGTTTCGGCAATCGCGCGACATTGGCGATGAGGTCCATGTTGATGGAGCCGACGACGGTGATCATGCCCTGATTGTCTCCCCGCTTGAATGCGCCGGCCACTCTGCCTTTTTCGGCTGGGCCGGCAAGGGGGTGTCAGTCTTCTTCCACCACGCGCAGCCGCAACGACCCGGTGCGGCTCTCGACCGCCTGGGTCGGCTCGGCGGCTGGCTGAGCGGTGTCGGCACCGGGTGCCTCGAGTTCCAGTGCCTCGATCCGGGCTCCCCGCTTGGCGAGCTTGTCGGTCGAAGTGACGATCTGGTCGATGTCTTTCTGCGTCTGGCCGAAATGGGTCTGCAGGTTCCGCACGCGCTGATCGAGCCGCGTCAGATCCATCATCAGCTTTCCCACTTCGCCTTGGATGAGATGCGCCTGTTCGCGCATGCGCTGGTCACGCAGTATCGCCTGCACCACCTGGATCGACAGCATGAGCAGCGAGGGCGAGACGATGACAACGCGGGCACGGTGCGCGCGTTGGACGATCTCCTCGAAATTCTCGTGGATTTCGGCGAAGATCGATTCCGACGGCACGAAGAGAAACGCCGTGTCCTGCGTCTCGCCCTTGATCAAATATTTTTCCGAAATGGCTCGGATATGCACGTCCATGTCACGGCGAAACTGTTGCGCAGCCGGCTTCGCCGCTTCCGCATTCTCCGCCGCCCGGATGGCATGCCACGCTTCGAGCGGAAACTTGGCGTCGATCGCAAGCGAGGGCTGTCCATTCGGCATATGGATCAGGCAGTCGGGCCGCTGATTGTTGGAAAGCGTCGCTTGAAAAGTGTAGCTGCCCATCGGCAGCGCATCGGCGATAATGGTTTCCATGCGCGACTGGCCGAACGCACCGCGCGTCTGCTTGTTCGTGAGGATCGCCTGCAGCCCCACGACATCCTTGGCGAGCGACTGGATGTTGTTCTGCGCCGTGTCGATGACGGCAAGGCGCTCCTGAAGCTTCGTCAGGTTCTCGTGTGTCGAGCGCGTCTGCTCGGTGAGCGTCGTGCCGAGCCGCTGCGTCATGCCGTCCAGCCGCTGCTGGATCGACTGATTGAGTTCCGCCTGCCGTGCGCCGAAAAGCTCGGCCATGGTCGCCATGCGTCCCTGCATTTCCGACTGCGCCTTGAGGATCTCGGCAAGCCGCTGCTCGCTCTCCTCCGCCGCTTGCACGAGCTCGGCACGTTCGGTACGCCGGACGGCGGAGCGCCACATCCACAGGATGGCGAGAACCACCAGCAACGCAGCACCAGCCATGCCGAAGCTGACGGCGGTATCGCCGAGGGTGAAGAGAGGCTGCGCGAGGAGAGACAAGTCGACCATCCCCAAATCCTACACGGATTTCTGCTCCATGCCAGATCAAAACGTGAACAGGCTTAACGGTCTCGCGGTGACCTGCAAGCCCAGAGGCCTCGTTGCGCAAGCGGAAGATTGACGAGAAAGCCGGCGATGCTTAATTGCCGGGCATGACCATCAAGCCACTCGTCCTCCTTCCCGATCCCGTGCTGCGCCAGCACTCCGAGCCGCTCGAACGCGTCGATGGCGACGTGCGCCGGCTCGTCGATGATATGCTCGAGACCATGTATGATGCGCCGGGCATCGGCCTGGCCGCCATCCAGATCGGTGTGCCGCGCCGACTGCTGGTGATCGATGTCGCGAAGGAAGAGGAGGGCCGCCAGCCCCAGATTTTCATCAACCCGGAGATCCTGGCATCCTCGGATGAACGGTCGGTCTATGAAGAGGGCTGCCTCTCCATCCCCGACTATTATGCCGAGGTCGAGCGACCGGCACGGGTCACCGTGCGTCACCTGGACATCGACGGTCACGAGCGCACCGTCGAGGCCGATGGCCTTCTCGCCACTTGCCTCCAGCATGAACTCGACCATTTGAACGGCGTGCTCTTCATCGACCACATTTCGAAGCTGAAGCGCGATATGGTCGTGCGCAAATTCACCAAGCTCGCCAAGTCGCGGCCGGCCTCGGCGCTCTGAACTGGCCGGCAGGCGGCTGCGTCTGCGGAAAGAGATCCGATGCCGTTGAAGATCGTCTTCATGGGAACGCCGGAATTTGCGGTGCCGACGCTTGCCGCCTTGGCGCAGGACGGGCATCAGATCCTCGCCGTCTACACCCAGCCGCCACGGCCCGGTGGCCGTCGAGGCCTGGCTCCCGTCAAGTCGCCCGTGCACCAGCAGGCCGAACTCCTGGGCTTTGACGTGCGCACGCCGACAAGCCTGAAAAGCGCCGAGGAGCAGGCAGCTTTCGCTGCGCTGAAACCTGACGTCGCCGTCGTCGTCGCCTATGGGATGCTCTTGCCGCAGCCGATCCTCGATGCGCCCCATCACGGCTGCTTCAACGGCCATGCGTCGCTCCTGCCGCGCTGGCGCGGCGCGGCCCCCATTCACCGCGCGATCATGGCGGGCGACGCGGAAACTGGCATGATGGTGATGAAGATGGATGCCGGCCTCGACACCGGCCCCGTTGCCCTCACCGAGCGCGTGACGATCGATCCCGACATGACCACCGGCGAACTTCACGACCGCTTGATGGTGATCGGCGGCAGCCTGATGGCCCGCGCGATGAAGGCGCTGGAGGCCGGCACGCTGACCCTGACCCAGCAGCCAGAAGAGGGCGCGACCTATGCCCGCAAGATCGACAAGGCCGAAACGCGCATCGACTTTTCCAAACCGGCTGCGGAGGTCCACAACCACATACGCGGCCTTTCGCCCTTCCCAGGCGCGTGGTTCGAAGCGGAGTTCGCCGGCAAGCCCGAGCGCGTGAAGGTGCTGGCATCGCGCCTCGTAGAAGGCAGCGGCGCGCCCGGAACGGTGCTGGATGACGATTTGTCCATTGCCTGCGCGGACGGCGCGGTGCGCCTCGTGAAGCTGCAGCGTGCCGGCGGCAAGCCGCTGGCGGCGGACGACTTCCAGCGCGGCGGCCGCATCGTGAAGGGCACGGTCCTCTCCTGATGCCGCGCTACAAGCTGACCATCGAATATGACGGCTCGAGCTTCGTCGGCTGGCAGCGCCAGGACAATGGCCGCTCCGTGCAGGGCGCCATCGAGGCTGCGATCTTCGGCTTCAGCGGCGAGACGGTGACCGTAAAAGGCGCCGGCCGCACCGATGCGGGCGTCCATGCGCTCGGCCAGGTCGGCCACGTGGACCTGGCGCGCGACTGGCCGGTCGAGACCGTTCGCAACGCCGTCAACGCGCATCTGATCAAGGCCCGTGATGCCGTCGCGATCCTCGCCGTCGACCTGGTGACCGAAGAGTTCGATGCGCGCTTTTCGGCGCTGAAACGGCATTATGTCTACCGCATCGTCAACCGCGCGGCGCCGCTGACCGTACTTCGCGACCGCGCGTGGCGGGTGCCGCGCCATCTCGATGCCGACGCCATGCACGAGGCGGCGCAGCGCCTGGTCGGACGCCACGATTTCACGACCTTCCGCTCCGTCCAGTGTCAGGCGAAGAACCCGGTGCGCACGCTCGACCTGCTGGATGTATCGCGCAGCGGGGAGGTGATCGAGATCCACGCTTCGGCCCAGAGCTTCCTGCACAACCAGATCCGCTCTTTTGCAGGGTCCCTCAAGCTCGTGGGCGAAGGCCGCTGGAGCGCCGACACCATGACCGCCGCGCTGGAAGCGCGCGATCGCCAGAAATGTGGCCCTGTCGCACCGCCCGACGGGCTCTATTTCGCAAGCGTCGACTATTGAGCCCATCGCTGCTTTCAATCGAACTGCAGCACCTCTAGAACAGCGGACGGCCCGCTTCTCCAACAGCTCCGGAACCCTTCATGTCTTCCATCGACGTCCTGTGCATCGGCAATGCCATTGTCGACATCATCGCCCGCTGTGACGATGCGTTCCTCAACGACAATGCCATCATCAAGGGCGCGATGAACCTGATCGATGCCGAACGCGCCGAGACGCTCTACGACCGGATGGGTCCGGCTGTCGAAGCCTCCGGTGGCTCGGCCGGCAACACGGCAGCGGGCATCGCAAGTTTCGGCGGCAAGGCCGCCTTCTTCGGCAAGGTCGCCAAGGACCAGCTCGGCGCAATCTACGCGCACGACATCCGCGCTCAAGGCGTGCATTTCGAAACGGCACCGCTCGCTTCGCCCCCGCCGACGGCACGCTCCATGATCTTCGTCACGCCCGATGGCGAGCGCTCGATGAACACCTATCTCGGCGCCTGCGTCGAACTCGGACCGGACGACGTCGACGAGGCGGTCGTCGCATCCGCCAAGGTCACCTATTTCGAAGGCTATCTCTGGGATCCGCCCCGCGCCAAGGAAGCGATCCGCGAATGTGCCCGCATCGCTCATGCCAATGGCCGGGAGATGTCGATGACGCTTTCCGACCCATTTTGCGTGGATCGCTACCGGGCGGAATTCCTTGATCTGATGCGCTCGGGAACGGTCGACATCGTCTTCGCCAATGCCAGCGAGGCAAAATCGCTCTATGAGACCGAGAGCCTCGAAGAAGCTCTGGAACGCATTGCCAAGGATTGCCGCCTCGCGGTCGTCACCATGAGCGAAAAGGGCTCGATCGTCGTCACCGGCGACGAGCGCGTCATCGTCGAGCCCCTCGCCATCGAGGAACTGGTCGACACGACCGGCGCAGGCGATCTCTACGCCGCCGGCTTTCTTTACGGCTATACCCAGGGCCGCGACCTCGCCACCTGCGGCCGACTGGGCTCGCTCGCCGCCGGCCTCGTCATCCAGCAAATCGGCCCCCGCCCCCTGCAGTCGCTCCGCGACGAGGCGAAGGCGCACGGACTGGGATGAGGCGTTTGCTGATCTACATGATGTCTTCCGGCTTGCGGCCCGGGCGGGCTCGGTAGGGTTTGAAGGTCCAGCCGTTCTTCAGCGCGCCGCCGCGCACGATGAAGGCGACGATGACGCCTGAGAGCGTTGCGACGATCACCGGTAGCCCGGCTTCGGCCAGAAACGTGTAAGTCGCGGCTCCTGAGAGAGCGGCGGTGACATAGATTTCCGGGCGCATGAGGACGGAGGGCTCACCCGCGAGCATGTCGCGCAAAATGCCGCCGAAGGTGGATGTGAGCACGCCCATGACGATGGCGACCGTGGCTGACCCGGTCACGGCATAGCCTTTCGCGGCGCCCATAACGCAATAGGCGGAAAGCCCTATCGCATCGAGCCAGAGCAGAAGCTTGTAGCGCGACTCGAACAGGTGCGCGGTGAAGAAGACGGTGACGGCGACAAGCGCGCAGACCAGGATATAGGCCGGATCGGCCACCCAGAGCACAGGCACGTCGAGGATGAGATCGCGCAGCGTGCCGCCGCCGATGCCCGTCACGGCCGCCAGAAAGATAAAGCCGATGATATCGAGCTGCTTGCGCGAAGCCGCAAGCGCGCCGGTTGCCGCAAAGACCGCAACGCCGGCATAGTCGAGCAGGTCGATGATCGGCATTCAAGCGGTCCTGAAAACGTGAAAAGGCCGGACTGGCCGGCCTTTTCTATGGCCCGGATCCCGGGCGCGTCAATTGTAGCAGGTCTGGCCCTGAGGCTTACGCGTCCCGCTCGGCCTCGCCGTTCGGTGCGCCGGGTTCCGCACCGGCTTCCGGCTTCGGCTCCACAGGCTGCTTCGGGCCGCCCTTGGCGACTCCGACCATGGCCGGGCGCAGAACGCGTTCGCCGATCACGTAGCCATCCTGCACCACCTGCATGACGGTGTTGTTCGGCACGTCCGGGTTCGGGATTTCGAACATGGCCTGGTGGAAATTGGGATCGAAACGCTGGCCTTCCGGCTTCAGCTTTGCCACGCCGTGCCGTTCCAGCGCCGACAGCATCGCGCGTTCGGTCATCTCGACGCCTTCGACGAGCGCCTTGAAGCCGTCATCCCCGGCTTCGCGCGATTCCGCCGGAATGGCATCGAGCGCACGGCGCAGATTGTCGGAAACGGCAAGCATGTCGCGCGCGAAATTGGCGATCGAATAGGAACGCGCATCCTTCACGTCGCGCTCGGTGCGACGGCGCAGATTGTCCATGTCGGCGGCAAGGCGGAGGTAGCGATCCTTGAGATCGGCATTCTCGGCCTTCAGGCCGTCGACGAGGAGGGCGATCGCCTCGGAATTGTCCGGCGCGCCATCGTCATGCCCGGCGTGAGGCTCGTCGAACGCGGACTCGGCAGCCTTCACCGCTTCTTCCATGCGCTCGTTTGCGCCGTCCTGGTGGGTGGTTTCGGTCGTCTTCTTCGTGTCGTCGGTCATGACGCTCGTTTCATTCCCTGTCGGCCTGAAGTTGCACCGCTCCGGCTGCCAACGCGCGATTGCGTGACAAGCGACTTCGGTAACGGCGGCGAATTCTCTTGGGGCGCATATCGACGTTCGGGCGCCAAAAATCAAGGATGTCGTCGCCTTCAGCCTTTGGGCGAGCCATCTACGGCAAGGCTTTTCAGCCTGTAAAGCACCTCGAGCGCTTCCCTCGGGCTGAGCTCATCCGGATTGACGGCGGCGAGTTCAATCGCCAGACCCGATAAAGCCGACGGCAAGGCGGCGCTTTCCGGCTTCGTCTGCCGCATCGAGGCGGCAAAAAGCGGCAGGTCGTCGACGAGATTGGCGGCGGGGCTCTTGCGGTCGTTTTCTTCCAGCTGGGCAAGCACGTCGCGCGCCCTGGCAACGACACTGTCGGGCAGGCCTGCAAGCCGCGCCACCTGGATGCCATAGGACCGGTCCGCGGCACCCTGGCCGACCGAATGCAGGAAAATCACTTCGCCCTGCCATTCCTTCACCCGCATCGTCGCGTTGGAAAGCCGGGCGAGCCTTTCCGAAAGTGCCGTCAGCTCGTGATAATGCGTCGCGAAAAGCCCGCGGCAGCGGTTGGCTTCGTGCAGATATTCCACCGCTGCCCAGGCGATCGACAGCCCGTCGAAGGTCGCCGTGCCGCGGCCGATCTCGTCCAGGATGACCAGCGATCGCTCGCTTGCCTGATTGAGGATCGCGGCCGTCTCGACCATCTCGACCATGAAAGTGGAGCGCCCGCGCGCCAGATCGTCCGACGCGCCGACACGGCTGAACAGCCGGTCGATCACGCCGATGCGGGCAGCACCCGCCGGAACGAAGGAACCCATCTGCGCCATGACCGCAATCAGCGCATTCTGGCGCAGGAAGGTCGACTTACCGCCCATGTTGGGGCCGGTCAGAAGCCAGAGCGCGCCATGCTTTGCACCCTCCGGCGGCGACAGGTCGCAATCATTCGCAACGAACGGGTCGCTCGCCTGGCGCCTCAGCGCCTGCTCCACCACCGGGTGGCGGCCTGCCGTGATGGCGAAATCCATCGAGCGGTCGACGATCGGGCGGCAATAGCCCTGTTCTTCGGCGAGCGCGGCGAGCGCGCGCGCGACGTCCATGACGGAAATCGCATGCGCTGCTTCCCGGATGGGGTCGGCGCTGGCGACCACCTGTGCGGACAGCGTGTCGAAGATCGAGAGCTCAATCGCGATCGCCCAGCCGGCAGCATTGGCGATCTTCGATTCCAGATCCGCGAGTTCCGTCGTCGTGAACCGCATGGCATTCGCCATGGACTGGCGGTGAATGAAGCGCTCCCGGCCTTCGTCGCTTGTAAGCGGTCCGGCATTGCCGGCGGTCACCTCGATGTAATAGCCGAGCACGTTGTTGTGTCGGATCTTCAGTGACTTGACGCCGGTCTCCTCGCCGTAGCGCGCCTGCAGCGAGGCGATGACCCGGCGCGTGTCGTCGCGCAGTGCCCGCATCTCGTCGAGCTCGCCGTCGCGGCCGGGACGCACGAAGCCACCCTCGCGCCTGAGCAGCGGCAACTCGTCGTCGAGCGTCGCCTCGAGCTCGGCAATCAGCGAAAGCGGCAGGCGGCCGAGCGCGTCACGCGCCTCGGCAAGCTCCTCTGGCAGATCGCGCTCGGCAAGCATCTGGCCGATGGCGCGCGCGGTCGTGAGGCCTTGGCGGAGGCTTCCGAGATCGCGCGGTCCGCCACGGTTCAGCGCAATGCGCGACAGCGCGCGCGGCATGTCCGCCATTTGCTTGAGGTGATCGGTCAGGCCGTCGGCAAGGCGTGGCTCCGCCATCAGCCACGCGATCGCATCGAGACGGCGGTCGATGGCATCCGGGTCGGTCAAAGGCGCGGTCAGCCGTTCGGCGAGGAGACGGGCTCCACCGCCGGTGACGGTCCGGTCGATCGCCTTGAGGAGCGAGCCGTCACGGCTGCCGGAAAGCGTGCGCGTCAGTTCCAGATTGGCCCGCGTGGCAGGATCGATGAAGAGCGTCGATCCCGCTTCGTCGCGCTGCGGGCGCGAGAGGGGCGGTCGCTCGGCAAGCTGCGTCTTCTCGACATAGCCGATCGCCGCAGCCGCTGCGGAGAGTTCGGCGCGGGAGAAATTGCCGAAGCCCGAAAGCGTTGCGACGCCGAAAAACCGGGCGACACGGCCCTCAGCACTTGTCCCATCGAACAGCACCGCCGGCTGCGGCATGACGATGCGCCCGAGCACGTCCATCGCAGCGCGCATGTCCGGATCGTGGAACAGCGTGTCGGGCACCAGCACTTCGCGCGGATCGATGCGCAGAATGTCGGCGACGAGCCGCGAGGCATCCGTTTCCGCAACCCTGAAGACACCTGTCGAAATGTCGATCCAGGCAATCGCGAAGCCGCGATCGCCGGCCGATTTCAGCCGGGTGAGCGTCATCAGGTAATTGGGCTCGGCCGGATCGAGCAGGCGTTCTTCCGTCAGCGTGCCCGGCGTCACGAGCCGGGTAACGCCCCGCTGGACGACCGACTTGCCCCCGCGCTTCTTCGCCTCGGCCGGGTCTTCGATCTGCTCGCAGACGGCGACGCGGAAACCAAGGGCGATCAGCTTCTGCAGATAATCGTCGGCTGCATGCACGGGCACGCCGCACATGGGAATGTCTTCGCCCATGTGCTGGCCGCGCTTCGTCAGCGTGATGCCGAGCGCGCGCGCCGCCGAAACAGCGTCATCGAAAAAAAGTTCGTAGAAATCGCCCATCCGATAGAACAGCAGCGAATCCGGATTGGCGGCTTTGATTTCGATGAATTGCGCCATCATCGGCGTCGCCGACGACAGGCTTTCGGCCGAGATCAGGCGCTCGGCGGTCAACTCTGTCGACGAAGCGTTCTTCATGAGCACGCGGTCTGTCCGTCCTGTCGAATTGCGATTTCGCTTGGGATGTCTAGTGTGCGGGACCCGGGGGCGGAAAGCACGTTTGCACGAGCCCGCTCCACAGGAATAAAGATGTTTCAGAGTCGTCTCAAGAACGGCCTGCGACGAGAAGCGCCGAATAATCGGCGACGCGAAATGATGAGGAAACATGCCCATGGAAATGAAGCCGCGCAAGGCTGGCCGTTCGGCGTCCAGCATATCCGATCAGGAGGCGCTGGATTTTCACGCGCGGGGACGCCCCGGCAAGCTTGAGGTGACGCCGACCAAGGCGATGGCGACGCAGCGCGATCTCGCGCTCGCCTATTCGCCGGGTGTCGCCGTGCCGGTGAAGGCGATTGCCGAAGATCCCTCCCGCGCCTTCGACTACACGACGCGTGGCAACATGGTCGCCGTCATTTCAAACGGCACGGCCATTCTCGGCCTGGGCAATCTCGGCGCGCTGGCCTCCAAGCCCGTCATGGAAGGCAAGGCGGTGCTCTTCAAGCGCTTTGCCGACGTCGATTCCATCGACCTCGAAGTCGATACCGAGAATGTCGACGAATTCATCAACTGCGTGCGCTATCTCGGACCCTCCTTCGGCGGGATCAACCTGGAAGACATCCGGGCACCCGATTGCTTCATCATCGAGCAGCGCCTGCGCGAACTGATGGATATCCCGGTCTTCCATGACGACCAGCATGGCACGGCGATCATCGCCGCCGCCGGTCTGATCAACGCGCTGCACCTCACCGGCCGCGACGTGAAGACGACGAAGCTCGTCGTCAATGGTGCGGGTGCCGCCGCCATCGCCTGCGTGGAACTGATCAAGGCCATGGGCTTCACGCCCGGCAACGTCACGCTCTGCGACACCAAGGGCGTCATCCACAAGGACCGCACCGAGGGCCTCAACCAGTGGAAATCGGCGCATTCTATCGTCACCGAAGACCGCACGCTGGCCGATGCCCTGAAGGGCGCCGACGTCGTGTTCGGCCTCTCGGTGAAAGGCGCGCTCACGGAAGACATGATCCGCTCCATGGCGCCCAATCCCATCATCTTCGCCATGGCGAACCCGGATCCGGAAATCACGCCCGAAGAAGTCGCCGACATCCGCACCGATGCGATCATGGCAACGGGGCGTTCGGACTATCCCAACCAGGTCAACAACGTGCTTGGCTTCCCCTATATTTTCCGCGGTGCGCTCGACGTGCGTGCATCCACGATCAACGACGCGATGAAGATCGCGGCGGCCGAAGCGCTGGCGGCGCTTGCGCGGGAGGACGTGCCGGACGACGTGGCTGCCGCCTATTCCGGCAACAGACCGCGTTTCGGCCCGCAATACATCATCCCGGTTCCGTTCGATCCGCGCCTGATCTCCGCCATTCCGCTCGCCGTCGCCAAGGCCGCGATGGACTCCGGCGTTGCGCAAAAGCCGATCCTCAACATGGAGGCCTATGCCAACGAGTTGTCGGCGCGCCGCGATCCGATCGCGTCCACCCTGCAGCGCATCTATGAGCGCGTGCGGCGCCACCCGCGTCGAGTCGTCTTCGCCGAGGGCGAAGAAGAGCAGGTCATGCGCGCCGCCGTCTCCTATGTGAACCAGAAGCTCGGCACCGCGATCCTTCTCGGCCGCGACGAGCAGATGCAGGAAACTGCGCAGAAGGCCGGCATCGACCTCAACCGTCCGGGTATCGAGCTCATCAACGCCCGCCGGTCGCACCGCGTGAACGCCTATGTGGATTACCTCTACGGCCGACTTCAGCGGCAGGGTTACCTGCAGCGCGATTGCCAGCGCCTCATCAACAACGACCGCAACCATTTCGCCGCCTGCATGGTCGCGCTCGGCGATGCGGATGCGATGGTGACGGGCACGACGCGCAATTATTCGACGGCACTCGAGGACGTGCGCCGCGTGATCGACGTGAAGCCCGGCCACCGCGTTATCGGCGCGTCGCTCGCGCTTTGCCGCGGCCGCACCGTGCTGGTGGCCGATACGGCGGTCATCGACATGCCGACGTCGGAGGAACTGGCCGATATCGCCGAAGAGGCAGCCCGGCTTGCACGGCGCATGGGCTACGAGCCCCGCGTCGCGATGCTGGCCTATTCCACCTTCGGCCATCCGTCCGGCGAGCGCTCCGATCGCGTCAAGGAAGCGGTCCGCATCCTCGACAAGCGCCGCGTCGATTTCGAATATGATGGCGAAATGGCCGCCGACGTCGCGCTCAACCCGAAGATCATGGAGCAATATCCGTTCTGCAGGCTTTCCGGCACGGCGAACGTGCTCGTGATGCCGGCGTTCCACTCGGCTTCGATCTCGACGAAGATGCTGCAGGAACTCGGCGGTTCGACCGTGATCGGCCCGCTTCTGGTCGGCCTCGACAAATCCGTCCAGATCGCCTCGATGAGCGCCAAGGACACGGACCTCGTGAACCTCGCCGCCATTGCGGCCTTCAACGCGAGTTGATGGCCGCATGAATCGGGTGGCGGGCAAGCGGCCATCGTGGTGATATCCACCCCATGAAGTGGAGATGTCAGCCATGACGATTGCTGCCCGCCTGCAAACGGAGATCACGCCGAAGGGCACGGATTACGACACCGTGCGCGGCGTGATCGAACTGATTTCCAACGACTATCGCAGCCAGCCGACGTTGGAGACGATCGCCGCGGAGCTCGGCCAGTCGCCGACTCAATTGCAGAAGGTCTTCACCCGCTGGGCGGGGCTTTCGCCGAAAGCCTTCCTGCAGGCCGTGACGCTCGATCATGCCAAACGCCTGCTCGGTCGGGAGGGGCTGCCGCTGCTCGATGCGAGCTTCGAGGTCGGCTATTCGGGGCCCGGACGGCTGCACGATCTTTTCGTCACCCATGAAGCGATGTCGCCCGGTATTTGGAAGGCGAAGGGCGAGGGGCTGACGATCCGCTATGGCTACCATCCCTCGCCATTTGGCACCGCGCTGGTGATGATCACGGATCGGGGCTTGGCCGGCCTTGCCTTCGACGACCCGGGCGAACGCCGCGATGCCTTCGAGGACATGGCCTCGCGCTGGCCCCGGGCCACCTATGTCGAGGATGCAGCCGCAACGGCACTCTATGCCACCCGCATCTTCGATCCGGCGCGGTGGACGGCGGATGCGCCGCTGAATGTCGTGCTCATCGGATCGGACTTTCAGATCCGCGTCTGGCAGGCGCTGATGACGATCCCGCTCGCCAAGGCCGTCACCTATTCCGATATCGCGCGCGACATCGGCCAGCCGACCGCGTCGCGTGCCGTCGGCGCGGCTGTCGGGCGCAACCCCATCTCGTTCGTCGTGCCGTGCCATCGCGCGCTTGGAAAATCGGGCGATCTGACGGGCTATCACTGGGGCTTGACGCGCAAGCGGGCGATGCTCGGCTGGGAAACGGGGCAGACCGCCGCCTGATCGGCAAGCTGACCCGCCAGACACTGTCAGCATGTGCCAAGCGCGCTAGCTTCGTTTGCATGACGCCAGCCGCCGAACGCCCGCTCGATCCAGAAGAAATCGAAACGCTCTTTTCCCGCTTGTCCAAGGCGATGCCAGGACGCACGAAGAACGCCAAAGGTCCGAAGGGGCAGCCGGATGCGTTCCGTTCCTGCATCTCCTGCATGCTGTCGGCGCAGAGCCTCGATCGCAACACGGCTGCGGCCAGCAAGGCACTGTTTGCCAAGGCCCGCACGCCGCGATCGATCCTGAAGCTGCCCGAAGAGGACCTGATCGACGCGATCCGTCCGGCCGGCCTCTACAACATGAAAGCCCGCAACATCCGTCGTTTCTGCGAGGTGCTGCTCGAAGAGCATGACGGCGTCGTGCCCGACACGCGCGAGGGTCTTCTCAAGCTGCCCGGCATCGGGCGCAAATGCGCCGATATCGTCATGAGCTTCACCTTCGGCGCCGACGTGATCGCGGTCGACACCCATGTGCACCGCGTCTGCAACCGCACGGGCCTCGCATTAGGAAAGACCGAAGCGCAGACCGCGGCTCAACTTGAGGCGCGCGCGCCGGGCTGGGCCATGCGGGACGGGCATTTCTGGCTGATCCAGTTCGGTAAGCGGATCTGCACCTCGCGCGCGCCGCGCTGTGCCGATTGTGTCATTGTCGACATTTGCCAGTGGCCGGGCAAAGCGGTTCCGCGCTAAGGACGGTCAGATCATTTTGGCGGCGCTTTCCTTCGGACAGATGAGCATGAACCCTATCCTCAACACCGACAGCTACAAATACTCGCATTTCGCGCAGTATCCGCCGCAGACGGCCGCCATCTCTGCCTATATCGAAGCGCGCTCCGGCGGTGCCTACGACCATGTGCTGTTCTTCGGGTTGCAGATGTTCCTGAAGGACTATCTGTCCCGCCGCGTGACGCGCGAGGATGTGGAGGAGGCCGCAGACATCGTGACCGCGCACGGCCTGCCATTTCACCGCGAAGGCTGGGAACTGCTTGTCGAACGGCACGGCGGTGCCATGCCGGTGATGATCGAGGCGCTGCCGGAAGGCATGGTGGTGCCGACAGGTACACCGCTTGTCCAGATCCGCAACACGGACCCGGATTTCTTCTGGCTGCCGACATTCCTGGAAACAGCCCTTCTGCGCGCGGTCTGGTATCCGTCCACCGTCGCCACCGTGTCCCATTCGGTGCGCGGCATGATCAAGGCATCGCTGGAGCGGACCTGCGAGACGCCGGACGAAGTGCTGCCCTTCCGCCTGCACGACTTCGGCGCGCGCGGCGCGACGTCGGCCGAACAGGCGGGCATCGGTGGGGCGGCGCACCTCGTCAGCTTCCTCGGCACCGACACGGTCGCCGGCGTCGTCTATGCCCGCCGCTTCTACCACGAGAAGATGGCCGGCTTCTCCATCCCGGCGGCAGAGCATTCCACCATGACCAGCTGGGGCGAAGAACGCGAAACGGATGCCTACCGCAACATGCTCGTGCAGTTCGGCGGTAAGGGCAAGCTCGTCGCCGTCGTCTCCGACAGCTACGATCTCTACCGCGCCGTTAAGAAGATCTGGGGCGGAGAATTGCGCGCCGAGGTCGAGGCGAGCGGGGGCACGCTGGTAGTCAGGCCCGATTCCGGCGACGCGGCGCGGGTGCCGATCGACACGATCGAGATGCTCGGCGAAATCTTCGGCCACTCCGTCAACGCCAAGGGCTACAAGGTTCTCAATCCCGCGGTGCGCGTCATACAGGGCGACGGCATATCACCCGACATGATCCGCCGACTGCTGACAGGGCTCGAAGATCGCGGCTGGTCGTCGGAAAACCTTGCCTTCGGCATGGGCGGCGGCCTCTTGCAGAAGGTCAATCGCGACACGCTCCGCTTCGCCATGAAGGCCAATTCCCGCCAGGACAGCGAAGGCCAGTGGCACGGCATTGCCAAGGACCCGAAGACCGACCCCGGCAAGGCCTCCAAGCGCTACCGCCAGGCCGTCATCCTGAAGAACGGCCGACCCGAGGCGGTGCCGCTCAAGGATTTGAACGGAGACGTGAACCTCATGGAACCCGTCTGGCAGGACGGCAAATTGCTGAAGGACTGGACCTTTGCCGACATCCGGGCCCGCGCGACCGCATCCTGAAGCGCAACTAGGAACTTGTCAGTAGGACGCCGGCATGGTGCGCGCCACGCGTTCGCTGCGATAGAAGATGTGGAGGCCGATCTGGCCAACGCGCTTCTTCGCGCGTGCCCATCGCGGCCGCACATAGGTGGCGTGGTAATGCGTCGCCGATTTGAGCCCCCGGCTGAGCCGCTCGATTTCCGGTGAAGCCGCCCGTCGGGCGCAGCCGCCGATGCAGAGGATTCCGTTTGCGAGCCTGACCGCTGATCGCCAGGACTTTGCGTCCCGCGGCCGATCGCTGACCCCGTCGCAGGCGAAGGAAAACTGACAGCGATTCTTCATGTGCCGGTTCTCGTAAACGACCCCGCAGATCGTGTCCGGATAGACCTTGGCGCGTACCCGGTTGAGGATCACCTGGGCAACCGCAATGCGGCCGAGTTCCGTTTCTCCACGCGCTTCATGGTAAAGCGCCTGTGCCAGGCAATCACGTTGCTGCCGGTCGATTGGAACGCCGCGCAGATGTTCGGGTGTGCGGATGTCGAGATAGCGGGGAATGTAGTCTGCGGTGCTGGCATGGGCCGTCATGGGGACGAGCATCAGCGCTGCCGCGAGTGCCGCAGCCTGAAGCAGTCCCTGACGGAGAATGCCGGCAACGCGCCCTGTCCGGTAGCGCATCGCTCGTCTCCTGATGTGATTGACGAGGCGTTAACGAAAGGGCGCTGCCGGCTATTCCGCGAAAATCGGACGCGCGGCGCCTATGTTGCGCATCGGCAACAGCGATGCGGCAGCGCTGGTCGATGACAAGCGCGCGGCCTGCCTGTATGGCTCCAGCACCAGTCAGCCATCACGCAAGGAAAGAACCATGATGCGCTTCGGAATTCTCTCGACGGCCAAGATCGCGCGCGAACACGTGATCCCGGCGCTCCTGGACGCGGGCAATTGCGTCGTCACGGCCATCGGGAGCCGCGACCTGGAGCGCGGGCGTGAGACGGCGCAACGTTTTGGGATCTCCGAAGTGCACGGCAGTTATGATGCGCTTCTCGCCTCGCCGAACGTCGACGCGGTCTATATTCCGCTGCCGACGAGCCAGCATGTCGAATGGGCCGTGCGCGCCGCAGAGGCCGGCAAGCATGTGCTGGTGGAAAAGCCGCTGGCGCTGAAGGCCGAGCAGATCGACGAGGTGATCGCCGCGCGCGACAAGGCCGGCGTCGTCGTCTCTGAGGCCTTCATGGTCTTCTACCATCCCCAGTGGCGCAAGGTGCGCGAACTGATCGCCGGCGGCGCGATCGGCAAGCTGCGGCGCATCGACGGCGCCTTTACCTATGCCAACCGGGACCCCGGCAATATGCGCAACCAGCTGGCACTCGGCGGCGGGGCGCTCGCCGATATCGGCGTTTATCCCGTCATCACGGCAAGGTTTGCGACCGGCATGGAGCCGCAGCGCGTGCGTGCCACGGTCGAACGCGATCCGGATTTCGGCACCGACCGTTATGCCAGCGCGGTCGTCGACTTCGGCGATTTCGAGATGGGGTTCTACTGCTCCACCCAGATGGCGCTGCGCCAGGCAATGGTCTTCCACGGAGATCAGGGCACGATCGAAGTGGCTGCGCCCTTCAATGCGGGTGAGTACGATTTGGCCAGCGTCACGCTGCACTCGGTGAAGCGCGACCGTTCGGAGGTTTTCCGCTTCTCCGGCGTGCGCCAGTATCGCCTCCAGGCCGAAGCCTTTGCCGAGAAGATCGCCGGCGGCGATGTCGACCTGTTCGAACTGGAGGCGTCGCGCGCCAATCAGAAGGTGATCGATGCGATCTTCAGGGCAGGCGAGCACGAAGGCTGGGAAACTATCTGACAGGCGGAGTCAGGGCCGCCGGAAGACGAGCTTCTGATAGCCGACATAGGAAAAGAGCGCTGCCGCGGCCGAGGCCGCGACAAGCGCGGCCAGCGGCATGAGCCGCGGGAAGGCAAGAAGAAGCCCCGCATAGATGAGGTAGTTGAGCCCGGCCGAGCTCAAGCCCACGCCGCCATAGCGCAGACCTTCGGCAGCCACCGAGCGATCGCTCTTGCCGAAGGTCACCGCGCGGTTGAGCACATAGGTCACCAGCAGGGCCGTTCCGATCGAGACGATGCGCGCGATCAGTGGATCCAGCCCGACATGCAGGCCAGATGCGAGAACGCCTGCATCGACGGCGAAGCCGATGGCACCCACCATGCCGAAGGCAAGCACGCGCCGCATCAGGCGACTTTGCGTGTGGATTTGGTCTTGGCGGCAGGTTGCGCGTCCGTGCGCTCGGCCGTTGGCGCAAAGCCGGGTTTCAAAGTCAGATAGTACACGCGTTTCTGCTCGGCGCGCCCGCGCGCAACCGAATCCAGGATGACCCCGGACACGAAGGCGACGAGCGCCATGAGGCTGAGCGCGACTGCCAGAACCCAGGTCGGCAACCGGTCGACGAGCCCCGTGCGAAAATACTCGATCAGCACCGGGACCATGAAGCCGAGCGAGACCACCGCGAAGCCAAGCGCGATCGAACCGAAGAAGGTGAAGGGCCGCGTTTCCTTCATCAGAAGCGCCAGCATCCACAGGATGCGACCGCCATCGCGGAACGTGCCGAGCTTGCTGTGCGATCCTTCCGGACGCCGCCCGTAGACGACGGGGATTTCGGCCACGGGCAGCTTGAGCTGCGATGCATGGACCGACATTTCCGTTTCGATCTCGAAGCCTGCGGAAAGTGCCGGAAAGCTCTTCGCGAAGCGTCGCGAAAACGCGCGGTAGCCGGAGAAGATGTCGGTGAAATCGCGCCCGAACAGACGCCGGTAGATGCTGTTGAAGATCCGGTTGCCGAATGCGTGACCCTTGCGGCCGGCGTCGCGCGTCACGTCCTTGCGGGTCGCGACGACCATGTCTGCCCGTTCGCTGATCAGGGTCAGCACGAGTTCCGGCGCATCGTCGGCGGGATAGGTGCCGTCGCCATCGGCCATGACGTAGATGTCGGCGTCGATGTCGGCGAACATGCGGCGTACGACATGGCCCTTGCCCTGCCGGCGCTCGCGCACGACGGTCGCACCGGCAAGCTTGGCCAGCATCGCGGTGCGGTCGGATGAATTGTTGTCGTAGACGTAGATCCGCGCATCCGGCAGCACCCGCCGAAAATCGGCAACGACGGAAGAGATCGTCGCCTCCTCGTTGTAGCAAGGAATGAGGACGGCGATGTCGTAGGCCTGCATCTTCTGTCCATCCTCAAGCGTTGGACGTTTTGGCCGGCTGCTCCGGGCGCTTTACTATTTCTTGGGAAGGTTAAGGCTAGGTTGCAGCCCGAGAAGTTCTTTGTTTTGCGGGCGCGGGGTAAGGCAACATGGCGGCTGGGACAGCGGATGGCGTCGCCGAGCGGGCGGTCCCGAAAACAGATACCCCGATAACCTCCCGCGTCGGGATTTTCTGGCCGACGCTTGCCACCTTCGTGATGGCCTTTGCGGTGCTCGTCGCGCGACGCTTCGATGACGGCGACTATGTCGGCGCCGACAATGACGACGTCATGCGCCTCGTCCAGGTGCGCGATCTGCTTGCCGGACAGGGCTGGTTCGACTTCACCCAATACAGGCTCGGACTTGAAGCGGGCACCGAGATGCACTGGTCACGACTGGTGGATCTGCCCATCGCCAACCTGATCACGCTCTTCCAGGCGATCGTGCCGGGCGCGACCGGCGAGGCGCTTGCGCTTGCGCTATGGCCTGCGCTGCTGCTTCTCGCGCTTCTCTCCGCGCTTGCGCTTTCGTTTCGCAGCGAGGGGCCGCACGCCGTCGTGGCAGTACTGTTTCTCGGTGCCATGTACACGGTCGGCATAAACCGGTTCTCGCCGGGCGCGATCGATCACCATAATGTCCAGCTCGTCCTCCTGGCAGCAATGGCAGGCGGCCTGCTGCAGCGCGAGCCAAGCAGGGCGGCGTTTGCCGTGGCCGGCGCGGCCGGCGCGTTGGCGCTCAGCATCGGTGCCGAAACCATGCCGATCGTGGCGGCTGCGTGCCTTGCGGTTGCTTTCGTCTGGCTTGCGCTTGGCGAAAGGGCGCGGCCAGGCGTTGAGGGTTTCACGCTCGCCTTCGTCGCGACGCTGACCGCGACCTTCCTTGCCACTGTGCCGCCGGGCGCCCGCATGGTCGCCTATTGCGATGCCTACTCGGCCGGTTTCTACCTGCCAGGCGTCGTCGGCGCCGGGGCTTTGTTCGCTGCGGCAGCGCTGGGGCGTCGGCAAGAACTGCCTGGGCGTTTCATGATGCTGGCCGGGGTCGGAGCGCTGACGGGGGCTGCAGCGCTTGCATTCGCGCCCCAATGCTTCGCCAATCCACTTGCCGGGCTCGACCCGATGCTGCGCGAATTGTGGCTGGAGAAGGTGACGGAAGCGCAATCCTTGATGGATCTCGCCAGAAGCACACCGGAGGCGCTGATCAGCAACTATCTGCTGTCGCTCGCAGCGCTTGCGCTTTGCCTTTACGCAGCCTGGACCGGCAATCGCCGTCGCCAGGCGCTGACGCTTGCTCTGCTGCTGGCCACCGCGCTGCTCGTCGCATCCGTCCAGGTGCGCGGCGCCGTCTTCGGCAATCTCTTCGCGATCTTTGCGTTCGTGCCGGTGGTCGCGGCACTGCGTGCCCGGATGCATGTCGAACCCGGCAATTGGCGCCGCGCACTGGCTTTCTGCGCGGCGGTGATCGCCCTGACACCGACCTCCTGGGCGATCGCCGGGCATCTGGCCTTCAGCGAAGAGACTGCGAATGCGGCCGATGTGCCTTCCCCGACTGCGCGGTCCTGCCAGACGGCGGAGGCGCTGGCCCCGTTGCGCGGCTTGGCCCCGACCACCGTGTCCTCCGTCTCCAATCTCGGCGCGTCGATCCTGCGCTTTACGGGCCATCGCGTGCTATCGGCGCCCTATCACCGCAATCAGGGCGGTATGCTCACGCAACTCCATCTTGCGATGGAGCCGCCCGAAAGCGCGCGTGCCTTCATGCAGGGAGCGGGCGTCGGGATCCTCGTCTATTGCCCAGGCGATCCGGAAACGCGGATGCTCGCCCGTCGCGCACCGGACGGGCTCTATGCCGCGATCGGAGAGGGCCGCGTGCCGTCCTATCTCGAGCCCGTGCCGAGCGTCGGCGACATATCGATCTTCCGGGTTCGCTGAGCGCGAAGCCGACACGATTCCCTCGAATCGCAATCTTCGCTACCGTCACTCGCGAAACGCGGGAGTGAAGCCTTGGCTCGATCGAGATTGTTTAAGCGCGCGAGCGTCTGGGGAGCTGTTGTCATCGCCTTGCTGGCGGCCGAGCTTCCGGCCACCGCGCAGGATGCCAAGGAGCTTTTCGGCGCCCGTACCTTGCCGGCCGCGACGGCGCCGGCACCGATCGGCTTTTATTCCAAGGGCTGCCTCGCCGGCGGCATCGCCATACCCACAGACGGGCCGACCTGGCAGGCCATGCGCCTTTCCCGCAATCGCCGCTGGGGCCATCCCGACATGATCGCGCTCCTCGATCGTCTGTCGCGTGAAGCGGCGGCGCAGGATGGTTGGCCGGGACTTCTCGTCGGCGATATCTCCCAGCCCCGTGGCGGTCCCATGCTGTCCGGCCACGCATCGCACCAGATCGGCCTCGATGCCGACATCTGGCTGACGCCGATGCCGAACCGACGTCTGACGGCGCAGGAGCGCGAGGACACAGAAGCGCCCTCCGTGCTGGCCGATGGCTCGTTGCAGGTCGACCCCAACCGCTGGTCCGAAGCCCATGGCCGGTTGATCATGCGGGCGGCGAGCTATCCCCAGGTAGAGCGCATCTTCGTTCATCCCGGCATCAAGCAGAAGCTTTGCGACAGCTATTCCGGTGATCGATCGAACCTCGGCAAGGTCCGGCCAGCCTATGGCCACCATTACCATTTCCACATCCGCATGAAGTGCCCGCCCGGTTCATCCGGCTGCACGGCGCAGCAGCCCGTGGCGGCTGGCTCGGGCTGTGACGCGTCGCTCGCATGGTGGTTCACCGAGGAGCCATGGGCCCAGCCGGACGATCCGCCGCCCGCACCGCCCAAGCCGCGGATCACGCCGCTTTCCGATCTGCCGCGCGCCTGCGCCCAGGTGCTCGATGCGGCGGCTCCGGCATCGGAAGCGGCCGTCACCTACGCGAGCGGGACGCAAGCCGCCATGCCGAGTTCTGCAACAGGCTTCGCACCGGTTCCGATCCCCACGCCACGGCCTTTTCAATAAGCGGGAAACAGCGCTGCGACTTCCAATGATCGAGCGGCTTCGCTATACGTTCCGATATCAAATCGATTTAATCGGTGGGGCGACAGGCGGTGTCGACTGGGCGGAAGACGGTAGCGCTGATTGCGCATGACAAGATGAAGGACGAGATGGTCGCGTTCGCGGCCGCTCACGCCGCCGACTTGAAGGGCCTGCGGATTGCTTCGACGGAAACGACCGGCGGTCGTGTGCTCGAAGCGGTGCCTGACTTGGAACTCGTTCGGTTGAAAAGCGGTCCTCTGGGCGGCGATCAGCAGATCGGCGCGCTCATCGCAACAGGGAAGATCGACATGATGATCTTCTTCGTCGATCCACTAACGCCTATGCCGCACGACGTCGATGTGAAAGCGCTGATGCGCCTTGCCATCGTCTATGACATACCGATGGCGCTCAACCGCGCGACAGCCGAGATATTGTTGCGCCGCTGAACGGTGCGACCCATAGTGAAAATTGCAGACAGGAAGCGACGATGGCGCAGCACGACAATGAGCCGAACTTTCCTTTTCCGATCCTGATCGGGGATATCGGCGGCACCAATGCCCGCTTCGCCATCCTGGTGGACGCCCACTCTGAGCCAAAGGCCTTCCCGAATGTCGCGACTGCCGATTTCGCGACCATCGACGAGGCGATCCAGACGAGTGTGCTCGACAAGACGAGCCTGCAGCCGCGCAGCGCCATCCTTGCCGTCGCCGGCCCGGTCGATGGCGACGAGATCGATCTGACCAACTGTCCCTGGGTCGTGCGCCCCAAGCAGATGATTGCCGAGCTCGGGTTCAACGAGGTGGTGGTCGTCAACGACTTCGCCGCTCAGGCACTCGCCGTCGCGTCGCTCGATGAGAGCCATCGGCACCAGATCGGCAAAGGCCGCATCGAGCCGCATGCGTCACGCATCGTGCTCGGACCCGGCACGGGTCTTGGCGTCGCCGGCCTCGTCTATGCACAGCGCCGGTGGATCCCGGTGCCGGGCGAGGGTGGCCATATCGACATGGGGCCGCGCTCCAAGCGCGATTTCGAGATTTTTCCGCATCTGGAGCAGATCGACGGTCGTATCTCGGCCGAGCAGCTCCTGTGCGGCCGCGGGATCGTGAATATCTATCGGGCGATCTGCGCGGCCGACGGGCGGGATGCCTCTCTCTCCACACCGGCCGACATCACCACCGCCGGTCTTGCTGGCGAGGAACCTGCCGCCGAGACGCTACGGCTCTTTGCGACCTATCTCGGCCGTTGCGCTGGCGACCTAGCGCTGATCTTCATGGCGCAGGGCGGTGTCTATCTGGCCGGCGGCATCTCGCAGAAGGTCATCAAGGCGCTCGAGGGACCGGAGTTCCGCGCCGCCTTCGAAGACAAGGCTCCGCATCAGGGGCTTCTGTGTGCGATGCCGACATTCGTCATGACGCATCCGCTCGCGGCGCTCTCGGGTCTTGCCGCCTATGCGCGCACGCCGGGACTTTTCGGCATCGCGATCGAAGGCCGCCACTGGAAGCGCGGCGGTCTTTGAAGCCAGCGTACGCGGTGAACGCCGGGGTTAGGCCCGGCGGAACCTCAAATAGCAGGGTTTGCGCCCTTCGCGGATCGCCTTCTCCTCGTACCGCGTGCCTGGCCAGCCGGCATAGGGTGTGTGCCAGTCGGTCGGGCGCGTCGCCAGCCATTCGAACGCCGGATGAAGGTCGCAATGGCCGAGCGTCCAGTCGACATAGGTGTCGATGTCGGACGCGAAGTTGAAGGCCCCGCCGGGCTTCAGCACCCGGGCGAAGCGGTCGAGATTGCCCGGATTGACGAAGCGCCGCTTGAAGTGACGCGGCTTCGGCCACGGGTCCGGATAAAGCAGGTCGATGTGGTCGATCGAGGCATCCGGCAGCCAGTCCAGCACCCGCGTCGCATCGTCTTCATAGACCCGGATGCGGTCGCCGGGGGTCTCCGCCACGGCGCGCAGAAATTTTGCCATGCCGTTGACGAAGGGCTCGACACCGATGAAGCCCGTGCGCGGGTTTTCCTCGATGCGATGCAGGAGATGCTCGCCGCCGCCAAACCCGATTTCCAGCCGCACGAGGTCGACATGCGCCGCAAACAGCGTCTTCAGGTCGGATGGCGGCGCAGTGTCGAGATCGAGACGCAGACGCGGGAGGAGGTCGCGCATCCGCTCGCTCTGCAGCTCGGTCAGAGGCTTCCCGCGGCGGCGGCCGAAAAAGGCCTCCGTCGATCGTTCACGTCTTGGTTCCGTCATGGAAAGCGCCGGGATGCCGTCAAGCTGCCTGCTTGACGGCGTCCTTCAGGGCCTTGATCAGGTCGGTCTTCTCCCAGGAGAACGAGCCATCGCGACCAGCCTTGCGGCCGAAATGGCCGTAGGCGGAGGTCTTGGCGTAGATCGGCTTGTTCAGATCCAGGTGCTTGCGGATACCGGTCGGCGACAGATCCATCACGCTGCGCACGGCAGCTTCGATGGCTTCTTCGCTGACCGTGCCCGTGCCGTAGAGGTCGACATAGACCGACAGCGGCTGAGCCACGCCAATTGCGTAAGCGAGCTGGATCGAGCAACGCTCTGCAAGCCCGGCTGCAACCACGTTCTTGGCGAGGTAGCGAGCTGCATATGCGGCGGAACGGTCGACCTTGGTCGTGTCCTTGCCCGAAAACGCGCCGCCGCCATGGGGCGCTGCGCCGCCATAGGTGTCGACGATGATCTTGCGGCCGGTGAGGCCCGTGTCGCCATCGGGGCCGCCGATGACGAACTTGCCGGTCGGATTGATGTACCAGACGCAGTCGTCGGCGATCTGGATGTCGCTCAGCGCTTCGCGAATGTAAGGCTCGACGACCGAGCGGACCTTCTTGGAATCCCAGGCACCGTCGTAGTGCTGGGTCGAAAGCACGATCTGCGTGACTTCGGCGGGCTTGCCGTCGACATAGCGTACCGTGACCTGGCTCTTGGAGTCCGGGCCGAGGCCCGCGACATCGCCTTCGCCCTTCTTGCGTGCCGCTGCCAGCACCTCGAGGATCTTGTGGGAATAGTAGATCGGCGCCGGCATCAGCTCCGCGGTTTCGCGGCAGGCGTAGCCGAACATGATACCCTGGTCGCCGGCACCTTCGAAGCCCTGGTTGTCTGAAGCATTGTCGACGCCCTGCGCGATGTCGGTCGACTGCGAATGCAAAAGCACGTCGATCTTCGCCGTCTTCCAATGGAAGCCGTTCTGTTCGTAACCGATGTCACGGATGGCGCGGCGCGCGATCGACTTGAACCGGGACGGGTTGATGACCGACTTCCCGTCCTTGTCTTTCTTCATGAGCGTTTCGGGAATGCGCACTTCGCCGGCAATCACGACGCGGTTCGTCGTGGCAAGGGTCTCGCAGGCGACACGCACCGTCCAGGGATCAACGCCGGTCTTCTTGGCTTCCTTGTAGACGAGATCGACGATTTCGTCCGAGATGCGGTCGCAGACCTTGTCGGGATGACCTTCGGAGACGGATTCGCTCGTAAAGAAGTATTCGGCGCGCGCCATTCCATGACCCTTTTCAGGCTTTCAAATCTCGCCCTGTGATATTGAAGGCGAAGCCCAAAAACAAGCGTAGAACGACATAAATATATCTTGATATGAGCATTTCCATCCGCAAGTCGCGCTTCGGATAGAACGGGCTCATGGCGGAGGATCGGGTCGACGGCGCCCTTTCGCTCTCCGTGATTGCTAGTCTGGTTGATCGCCTGCCAGCGCCTTGGCCAGTTCGATCAGCTTGCGGCGAACCTTCGGATCTTCGATGCGCACGAAGGCACGATTGAGCTGAAGTCCTTCCGAAGACGACAGGAAGTCGACGACATAATTGGGGCTGGCCGCCTCGGAAAAGCCACCCGGCGCGGAGGTGTCTCCGGGAGCATCTTCGAAGAAGAACGATACCGGGACGCTCAGGATAGAGGAAATGTTCTGAAGGCGGCTGGCACCGACGCGGTTGGTGCCTTTTTCGTATTTCTGGATCTGCTGGAAGGTGATGCCCAGGCTCTCGCCAAGCTTTTCCTGGCTCATCCCCATCATCGTTCGTCTCAGGCGAATGCGGCTGCCGACATGGATGTCGATAGGATTGGGCTTCTTCTTGTTAGTGATCATGACACTACCTCTGCGCGCGGCCACCCGAAAATTGCTCGACAAGGGTTCCGATATAGCAAGGTGGCGCGTCGCCCCGTCCGAGATTGAACGAGCCGTATGGTCACTATACGCGAGATTGCCCTTGCAAATGACTATGCAATTCTAGGGGTTTTTAGTCAATTCTCCGGCGCTTGAAACCGTAACGCGCAGTAGCAGCTCCTAACAAAAGTATCACGATTATCAACCAGAAGTTTTGTGTGCGATCGCTGTTGTTCCAATTTGATACGGTTTTGGGCGGCACCTGAGCGTCGATGACCCCCACGGCATCCAGTCCGAGCCCTTCGATGATTCGCCCCTGGCTGTCGGTAATTGCCGATATCCCGTTGTTGGCCGCACGAACGAGCGGCAGGCCGAGCTCGACGGCGCGAACCTGCGCCTGCCGGAAATGCTGGTAGGGACCCGGCGTCGCGCCGTACCAGGCATCGTTGGTGACGTTGAGGATAAAATCGGGGGTGTTGTCTCCCTCTGGCAGTTCCAGCGGGAAGATGGCTTCGTAGCAGATCAGGGGAAGCGCGGTGCCGGTCGGCAGCGTCAGCAGGCTTGTGGCCGGTGCAGGCGTGAAGCTCTCCGGCATCTGCGCCACAGCCGAGAACCCGAGCGAGCTCATGAGGTCCGTCAGCGGCAGATATTCGCCGAACGGTACGAGATGAACCTTGTCGGCGGAGGCGATGATCTCGCCATCCTCGCCGATGACGCTGATCGCATTGTAGTAGCGCACCCCATCACCCGGCACCGTTTCCATCCGGATCGCGCCGGTGGCGAGCTGCTGGCCCGGCTGTAGGGATTGCGCGATCGCTTCGAGCGCGATCGGCGCTTCGGTCAGAATGAAGGGTGCAGCCGTTTCCGGCCAGACGATGAGCGAGGGCACAGGCCCGCCCTCCGCCGGAGCCTGCCGGGTCAGTGCCAGGTGCTGTTCGAAAATCTGGTCGCGTTCCGCTTCGTCCCATTTGGTCGATTGCGGGATGGAGGGCTGGACGATGCGGATCGTCGGCGCGCCTTCGGCTGGGGTAGCGGTCGCCGTGTTTAGCACATAGGCACCGTAGCCGAGATGGGCGGCCACGAGTGCTGCGGCCAATGCAAGACCGAGCCGCATATGCTGGCGTGTCGCCAGAAGCGCCGGCATGGAAAAGGTGAAGATGGAAAGGGCGGTGATGCCGTTCAGCCCGAGGATCGGCGCCGTCTGCATGGCAACCGGCAGCGGCATCGCGCCATAGCCGATCGTGTTCCACGGAAAGCCCGTCAGGATGAAGCTTCTCAGCCACTCCATGAGCGCAAGCCCGAAGGCGAGAGCCGCAATGCGCCCGAGACCGTCGGACCACAAAATGCGGGCGATCGCCGTGCCGAAGCCGAAAAACAGCGCGAGAAAGGCAGGCAGACCCAGAACGGCAAGGGGAATGGCCCAGGCGAAGCTTTCGGCCTCCACCAGGAGCGCGTTCCCAAGCCACCAGAGGCCAGCAAGGAAATAGCCGAAGCCAAAATACCAGCCGGTCACGAAGGCGGGCCAGAGGCGACGCAGGAACCCCCGGTCCGGATCGCCACTTGCGCCGTCGAGAAGCCAGACGAGGATCGGAAACGTCAGGAACATCGCGAAGAAGAAGTCGAACGGCGGCAGTGCCAGCACGGCGAGCGCACCGGCCAGGATGGCAATGACTGCCCGCTGCCAACCCCAGGCGAGCATGAGGCTGCCTGCGAACACTTCCAATGTATTCATGATGGCTTGCCCCTTGCCCGAATCGCCGGCGCCATCCTTCCAAAAAAAGCCGCCGCTGTCTCGAAGGCAGCGGCGGCTGATCTGTGTGGGGATGAAGGATCAGGCACCCGAGTGCGCCGTCAGCCTCTTTGCGACTGCTCCAGCGGCTGCGGCACCGGTGGCGATACCGCTGCGATGGGCTGCTCGTTCACAGGCTCGGGTGCCGGCAGAGCGAGCGGCTGAGCGTTGCTTTCCAACTCCGGCCGTGCCGGACGGCGGCGGCGGTCGTTGTGGCGCTTGCGCACGATGCGAACCCGCTTGATGCGGCGAGGATCGGCGTCGAGCACATGAAACTCGAAGCCGGGCAGCGCCTGGACGAGTTCCCCGCGGGCCGGAATGCGGCCGAGCTCCGAAAAGATCAGGCCGCCCAGCGTGTCAACGTCCTCGATCTGTTCGGACACATCGAAATCAGGGCCGATCGCTTCCGCGATATCCTCGAGTTCGGCCTTGGCATCCACCAGGAAGACGTCGTCGGACGATCGCGTGATCATGACTTCTTCATCGTCATGCTCGTCCGCGATGTCGCCAACGACCATCTCGACGATGTCTTCCAGCGAAACGAGACCGTCGGTCCCGCCATATTCATCGATGACGAGGGCCATCTGGGTGCGCGTCGCCTGCATGCGCTCCATGAGGTCGGAAGCGAGCATGGATGGCGGCACGAACAGCACCTTGCGGATGATGCCGGCTTCCTGGACGGTCTTCGAGAGATCCACCCGCCCGAGATCGACCGCGGGCCGCGGCTTGGCCTTGTCGCCACTGCCAGCCTGGCCATTGGCGTTCGCGGCACCGCTGGTCTTGGTGGTCGTCGCCCGACGTTTGGACCGGGCCTGCTTGGTGATGTAGCCGAGAAGGTCACGGATATGAACCATGCCGCGCGGATCATCGAGATGATCGGCATAGACCGGCATGCGCGAGTGCCCGGATTCCTCGAAATGGACGAGCAGTTCCGCAAGGGTCGTGGTCTGATCGACACTGTCGACGTCGGCACGCGGCACCATCACGTCTTCCACGCGCACTTCGCGCAGCCGCAGGATGTTGTGCAGCATGGCGCGTTCTTCGGGTGAGAACGCGAGATTGTGTTCGGCGTCGCTCAGGAGAGCGTCGGCGAAATTATCGCGGATATTGTTGCGATCTGTGGGCCTCAACCAGCGCGTCGCCTTGGACCATAGATTTAAGGGGCCGGTCCGTCTGCGCTGCTGAGGCTTCGTACTCGGAGGTTGGGAGCCGTCTTCGCCGCTCTCATCGGAGGCGGGAGACGGCAGGGGCATTCGAACTTGTTCGTTCATTGTCTCTTCGTCGTGTCCAAGAGGGATTGTCCCTCATATGGGTCTGATATGCCGAGTGTGGCAAGAATACGGATCTCATGGTGTTCCATGATCTCAGCATCCTCGACCTCGATATGGTCGTAGCCGAAGAGATGAAGATAGCCGTGCACGAGGAGATGCGCCAGATGATCGCCTGAACTTCGTTGTAAGTCCTTGGCTTCATTGGCAATTGTTTCACTTGCGAGCACGATGTCGCCAAGCATCGGTCCCGGCACGCCCCCTGGAACCAGTGGAAATGCGGGGAAAGACAGGACGTTCGTCGGCTTGTCCTTGTCGCGCCATTCGGCGTTGATCGTCCGCATCGCCGCGTCATTCGTGAAGAGCAGCGACAGCTCCGGCGACATGGCGGGGAATGGCTGATGAAGCTCGGTGGACAGATAGGCGTTTGCGGCCCCGAGCACTCGGGTCGCCGTCTCGTACAACGCTTCTTCCGCCGGCCAGTCGCCTGCCTCTACCGTGACCTGGATGTCGATCGTACCCATCGCGGCCGCGCTCATCGCGGATCGGGCTTGCCGCTTTCGTCGATCATGGTGCTGTCGGCGTCGTAGGCGCGAACGATGCGTGCCACCAGCGGGTGGCGCACCACGTCGACGTCGCGGAAGCGGCAGGTAATCACGCCCTCGACGCCCTTGAGGATGCGCAGCGCCTCGACCAGACCGGATTTCACCCCGCGCGGAAGGTCGATCTGGCTCGGGTCTCCGGTCACGATCATGCGGGCGTTTTCGCCCAGACGCGTCAGAAACATCTTCATCTGCATCGACGTCGTGTTCTGCGCTTCGTCGAGAATGACGACGGCGTTGGTCAGCGTGCGGCCGCGCATGAAGGCGAGCGGCGCGATTTCGATGACGCCGGCGGTGATCGCCCGCTCGACCTTGTCGCCGGGCATCATGTCGTAGAGTGCGTCATAGAGGGGGCGGAGATAGGGATCGACCTTCTCCTTCATGTCGCCCGGAAGAAAGCCCAGGCGCTCGCCTGCTTCGACGGCCGGACGGGACAGGATGATGCGGTCGATCGCACCGCGCTCCAGCAGCTGCGCCGCGTGGGCGACCGCGAGATAGGTCTTGCCGGTACCGGCCGGCCCGATGCCGAAGACGAGTTCGCTGCGCTCCATCGCGCGGATGTAGGCATCCTGCGTCGGCGTACGCGCCACCAGCGTCTTCTTGCGGGTGGAGATCTGCGCAAGCGCCATCTTGCCCTTGCGTTCCATGGTCGGGAAGATCAGCTGGTCGTCCGACGCAATCGCCATGCGAATGGCCCCTTCCACGTCGGACGCAGCGATTTCGCTGCCGGACTGCAGGCGTTCATAGAGAAAATCGAGTGTGCGGCGGGCATGGTCCGTCGCCGTAGCATCGCCGCGGATCGCGACCTGGTTGCCGCGGGCACGGGCATCGACGCCGAGTTTCTGCTCGATGAGAGCGAGGTTCTGGTCGAACTGGCCAAACAGCGCGCTTGCAAGTCTGTTGTTGTCGAAGGTGAGCACGATGTGGGTGGTGTCGGAGGCGCCGGAGGCGCTTCTGTCCGGCGGTGTCATGACGGGATCGTGCGCTTGCAAGCGGTGGGGCTCCTTTCGCTCAACTCATCGACAAACTATCAGCCTTGGATGCATTCGGCAAAGAGACTGTTGGCCTCGCTCGCCGTGATTCGTACCTTCACAATGTCGCCGATCGCACCGGCCTTTGCATCAACAATTGTTGGCTGCAACCACGGAGAGCGCCCGACGATCTGGCCTTCGCGACGTCCCGGCTTCTCGATCAGCAGGTCCACGGTCTTGCCGACGCACCCTTGCTGGAAAGCATATTGCTGCTTTGTGACAAGCGCTTGCAGGCGCAGCAGACGCTCCGACTTCACCTCTTCGGGCAGCAGATCCGTGGCTTCCGCCGCAGGTGTGCCCGGTCGTGGCGAGTATTTGAACGAGTAGGCAGCCGCATAGCCGACGTTTTCGATCAGGCGGAGTGTCGCTTCAAAATCCGCATCGGTCTCACCAGGGAAACCGACAATGAAATCGCCCGAAAGCGCAATGTCGGGCCGAGCGGCGCGAATCCGATCGATCAGGTGCAGATAGTCGTCCGCCTTGTGCTGGCGGTTCATCGCTTTGAGGATCGTATCCGATCCGGACTGCACCGGCAGGTGGAGATACGGCATCAGCTGCGAGAGGTCACGATGCGCCGCGATCAGCGCATCGTCCATGTCGCGGGGGTGGCTCGTCATGTAGCGAAGGCGGGCGATGCCGGGCACTTCCGCCAGACGGAAGAGAAGTTCGCCCAGCCCCCATTGCCGACCATCGGCGCCCGCGCCGTGCCACGCATTGACGTTCTGGCCGAGAAGAGTGAGTTCGCGCACGCCTGCCTCGGCCAGCGCTTCCGCCTCGGCCACGATTTGCGCCACCGATCGGGAGACTTCCGAGCCACGGGTATAGGGTACCACGCAGAAGGCGCAGAACTTGTCGCAGCCTTCCTGCACGGTGAGGAAGGCCGTGACGCCGCGCGCCTGGACGATCTTGCGGTCGGGCCGCGGCAGATGCGCGAACTTGTCCTCGATCGCATAGTCGGTATCGACCACGCGACGCCCGGCGCGCGCTTCGCTGACGATCTCGGGCAGCCGGTGATAGGTTTGCGGGCCGACGACGAGGTCGACCACCGGAGCGCGGCGGAAGATTTCCTGCCCTTCGGCCTGCGCGACGCAGCCCGTGATGCCGACGAGAAAATCCTTGGCGCCGGGTTCTGCCTTCGCCTTCTGCTTGGCGAGGCGACCGAGCTCGGAATAGACCTTTTCGGCCGCCTTTTCGCGGATGTGGCAGGTGTTGATGAGATAAAGGTCCGCATCCTCCGGCCGCTCCGTGCGGGCGTAGCCGTCCTTCGCCAGCGCGTCCGCCATGCGATCGGAATCGTAAGCGTTCATCTGGCAGCCATAGGTCTTCACATAGACCTTGCGCTGATTGGAATCCGCCGGCGCAGAAGAATTGTCGGCGGGCGAAGGCGTGCTTGCCAAAGGGGTGCTGGTTGATTGCATGGCCGCCTATTTAGTCGGTCCGGCGGCGGAAGAAAATGCCGGTTGCAGCAAAAGCGGAGAAGTCTAGCGCCGAAGCGCTTCCGCGAGCATGGTCTCGACTTCCTCACGCATCAGCCGGCTCACCACCTTGCGATCGCGCGCGTCCGACACCTCGCACGGTTTGCCGAAGCAGATCTCCACGTCGATCGCGCCTTCGCGCAGCACCGTCAAAAGGTGCGGCAGGAGCTCGACATCGCCCGGCCATGCGGCGAGGAAGCGATGTCGCCGCCCCATCGGCAGGCCCTGGATGCGGTTATAGGCAATTGAAACCGGCTGCAGCACCACGCCGGCATGGGCATCTTGGCCGGCCTGGCGGGCAACGCCAAGCAGCGATGACTTGAACTCCAGAACACGGTTGCCGTCCGACGTCGTGCCCTCGGCAAAGAGAACGACGATCTCGCCCCGCTCAAGCCTCTCAGTGATGGCGCTGACCTGCTCGCCGGTGGAGCGCCGCTGGCTGCGTTCGACGAAGATCGAGCGCTGCCAACGTGCCAGCCGCCCGAAGACCGGCCAGTCCTTCACTTCCGATTTGGCGATGAACGCCACGTCTGCAACCGAACCGAGCGCGATGATGTCGAGCCACGACACGTGGTTCGAAATCAGCATCAGCGGGCCGTTCGGATGCCGAGTACCGCGCGTGGTGACCTTCAGACCGAGAACGGGGCACATCAGCCGGTGCCAAAGCCGCGGAATGCGGCGCGCGAGCGGCTGATCACGCCACAATGCAAAAAGGTGAGGCGGCAAAAGAACCGCGGTGATGGCCAGAAAGGCGAGGGCGACATAGACGAGACGCAGCCAGCCGATCATCGCAGTCTCGTCTTCCGCGGGAGCTCAAGCACCGAGCGTGCACGCACTCTCAGGCATCGCCTTTCTTGAGCGGGATGCCGTAGAGCTCCAGCCGGTGGTCTACAAGACGAAAGCCGTGCTCGCGGGCGATCCGCTCCTGCAGCGCTTCGATTTCGGCCGAATGGAACTCGATGACCTGCCCGGTCTTGAGGTCGATGAGGTGGTCGTGGTGTTCTTCCGGCACCGTTTCGTAGCGCGAACGCCCATCTCGGAAATCGTGCCGCTCGATGATGCCGATATCCTCGAACAGACGCACGGTGCGGTAGACGGTCGAGATGGAAATTTTCGGATCCACCTCGACGGAGCGGCGGTAGAGCTCTTCCACGTCCGGGTGGTCGTCCGCGCCATCGAGCACGCGCGCGATGACGCGGCGCTGCTCGGTCATGCGCATGCCGCGCTCGGCGCAGCGTTCTTCCAGTGGCTTTGTCTCGCTGGTCACGAACGCTCCGACCCTCTTATCGTTCAGTTCCCCGCCGTCAGAGCACGACCGGCGAGGGTTAGCCGCACTAAATCAGATCAAGCCGCATGACAAGCGCCGTCGTCCGTCGTCCATCGGCGGCTTTGTAGTAGGCCTCTCGTTCGCCCACCTGGACGAAGCCGAGTCGGCGGTAAAGTGCCAGCGCCGGCAGATTTGCGGCATCGACCTCCAGAAAGATCGAGGCGACGCCTTCCTGGCGCATCTGCCGGATACCGGCAAGCATCAGCCGCCAGCCGATGCCCTGGCTGCGGAATTTTTCGCGCACGGCGATCGTCAGCACTTCGGCCTCGTCCGCCGCCGTGCGCAGCAATATGAAGCCGGCAAAGGATCCGCGTCCCGCCGGAGACTGACGTGCGACGAAACCGTACACGTTGGTCTGCGTCAGGAGAACGTCGATTTCCTCCGCGCTCCAGGGCCGCGAAAAGCTCGCACCATGCAGCTCGGCCGCGCGATCGCAGTCGGCCTGTTCCATCGGCACGACCTCGACATCGGCGGTGCGGGAGAAGAAGCCGCCGATCATCGCGCCAATCGCTCCTGCCGCGCCAGGAAGTAGGCCTCCTGCGGCTTGGCATCGGGCGATCGCAGATAGAGCGGGGCCGGCGGTGCGCTCGCGGTTTTTCCTGCCCCGATCCGGGCGACATCCAGGATCTCGACCGTGCCCGCTTCGGAGATTACGCGCTCCGGCTGGCCTGTCAGGGAAGCAACGAGAGACGCGCCGGTGCCGATGAGGCGGGCATCATGGCGCGTCGCCAGATCCGCCGCTTCCGCCACGGACAGTGCGGCCGGATCGGTCAGTGGCGTGCCGTCGGCTGCGAAGACTTGCGCGAAAACCTCGTCACGCCGTGCATCGAGAACGGCCATGATGGCTGTATTCGCAGTCTCGGCTGAAGCTGCCAACGCCTCGAGTGTGGTCACCCCAACGGAAGGGCGCCCGAGCGCCAGCGCCAGCCCGCGCGCGGTGGCGACACCCACGCGGATGCCAGTGAACGAGCCAGGGCCAACCGTCACGGCGATCCGGTCGATTTGTTTGAGGGCAATGCCAGCCTCGGCCCGTGCCGCTTCGATCACCGCCATCATGCGCTCCGCATGACCTCGGCCGATATCCTCCACGACGCGTCCCAGCGTGGTGTCGCTGGACGCGTCGTAGAAAGCCGCGGCGCAAAGATTGGCCGAAGAATCGAGGGCGAGAATGATCATGGCACCGGTCTAGCCGCTGGCAGCGATCGGGTAAACGACGAGCTGCACAGCGCTTGCGCCTTAGGCGGAGGTTGTCATGTCGACGACGACCCGTCCGCGGATCTTGCCGTCCAGAATATCCGTTGCCGCGCCGATGATATCCTCAAAGCCGATCGTCTTCGAAATCGCCTTGAGTTTCTCCATGTCGAGGTCCTTGGCAATGCGCTGCCACGCCTCGATACGCACCGGCTTCGGCGCCATCACCGAATCGATTCCGCAAAGCGTGACGCCGCGCAGGATGAACGGGGCGACCGTCGTCGGCAAATCCATGCCCTGGGCAAGACCGCAGGCCGCGACCACGCCACCATAGCGGGTTTGGGCCAGAAGATTGGCCAGCGTATGGCTGCCGACCGCGTCGATACCGCCGGCAAAACGTTCCTTGCCGAGCGGCTTGCCGGGTTCGGAGAGCTCCGTCCGGTCGATCACTTCGGTCGCGCCGAGCGATTTCAGAAAGTCCGCTTCGCCCATGCGACCGGTCGAGGCGACCACCTCAAAGCCGAGCTTCGAGAGAAGCGCGATCGCGACCGTGCCGACCCCGCCATTCGCACCGGTCACAGCGATCGGCCCGGATGCCGGCGTGATCCCGTGGCGCTCAAGCGCCATGACGGAGAGCATCGCCGTGTAACCTGCCGTGCCGACAGCCATCGTGTCATGGGTACTCATGCCCTCCGGCAGCGGGATAAGCCAGTCGCTCTTGAGCTGCATGTAGCGGGCGTAGGCGCCGAGATGGGTTTCGCCGACGCCAAACCCGTTGAGCAGCACCTTGTCCCCTGCCTTGAATTCCGTGCCGGTGGAAGAAACGACCGTGCCGGCGGCATCGATGCCGGGAACCATCGGCCAGCGGCGCACGACCGGCCCTTTGCCGGTGATGGCAAGCCCATCCTTGTAGTTGACGGTTGTCGCCTCGACCTCGACGACGACGTCGCCTTCCATCAGATCGGCGCTCGTGAGTTCGGTGATCGCCACCGACTGCTTCTTGTTCTCATCGCGCGAGACGACAATGGCCCTGAACGGCTCCTGCATGCGCTTCCTCCTTCGCTTGCAATCCAACTCAAGAAATAGGCGCGTCTTGCCCGATGCGAAACCTTATTCGGCTTGGTCTTTCGGTGTGGTCCGGCCCTGCCGCCATGCAAGAATTTCATCGAGCACGATCGAAACCGCGCCGATGGTGATGAAGCTGTCGGCGAGGTTGAAGACGGCAAAGGACCAGGTCTCGGTATAGACAAGGATGTAATCGACGACGTGGCCGTAGGCCGCCCGGTCGATCAGATTGCCGATGGCACCGCCGACGATCAGCGCATAGCCAAGATGGGCGAAGAACCGATCCGGCGCGGTCGACCGCCAGAGATAGACGACGAAGCAGACGATCAACGTCGTCACCGCAACCAGCGTCCATTCCGACTGTCCGGCGAGGAAGGAAAACGCGATGCCCTCATTGTAGGTGCGGAAGAGCGCCAGCATCGGCAGCAATTCGATCGGCTGCTGCAGTGGCAGAGCCGCCTCGACCCAGAGCTTGATCGCCTGATCGGCAGCAATCAGCAGTGCCAGCAGGCCAAGCGCCGGCAGGGGCCGGGAAAGGGGGGTGGGCTTGGCCATCGGGGTCATGTCTCCAGGGAAAGAAAATGCCGGCGCGCCTCGAAGAGCATCAGCCCGGTCGCGACGGCAAGATTAAGGCTGTCGGCCCGACCCTGCTGCGGAATGCGCGCGAGCGCCGAACAGGCAGACGACAATTCCTGCGGCAGGCCCTGTTGCTCATTGCCCATCAGGAGCACTGTCGGTGCTTTTTTGAAGTCGATGGTGCGATAGTCCACCGCACCTTCGAGGTGTGTGCCAACGAGCGGTGCCTTGTGCTTTGCGCACCAGGCGAGGAACTCAGGAACCGAGGCCCGGTAGAGCGGCACGGCGAAGATGGAGCCCATGGTTGCCCGCACCGTCTCCAGCGCGAACGGATCCGTCGTTTCGCCGACGAGCACGATACCGGACGCGCCGGCCGCATCGGCGGTGCGGATGATGGTGCCGAGATTGCCGGGATCGCGCACCCGGTCGAGCGCAAGCCAGGTCTCGCCCCTGGCCGGCGTTTGCCGGTCGAGCTTGCCATACCGCTGCTCGAACACGCCGACGACCATCTGCGGATTGTCCCGCCGCGTGATCGTCGACAGCACTTTTTCGCTGACTTCGAGCACCAGCGCACCGGCGTTCAGTGCCTTCAGCGCCGTCGGCTCCACATGCGGGCGCCCCTTGGCGTTCTTGGCGTAGATCAGCGTCGAGATCGTCCAGCCGAGATCGAGCGCGTCGATGACGAGCTTCAGGCCCTCGGCCAGAAACTGCCCGCTCTCCTCACGGTTCTTTTTCTGGGTGAGACCACGAATGTCCTTGATCAGGGGGTTGGTGAGGCTCGTGACCTCCTTCACCTGGCCAATGCGGCGGCGTTCGGTCATTTGGGCAGCCACCGTGAAAAGAGGGAGGTCGAAAGTGCGCGGCCCGCCTCGCTTTCGCGCAGGATGAGCTCGCCCGATTCCACCGTGCCGCCGGCGCCGCGCATCGTCTCGCGCATCAGCTCATGGATCGAATAGAACGACGCGCGGATGGAATAGGCCGTCAGGACGAGGCCTTCCGGCCGCTCGCTCAAGAGCTCGCGGCAGATGTCGAGCATCAGGGCGAGATGGTCGAACAGCTGCCAGATCTCGCCATTTGGCCCGCGGCCGAATTTCGGCGGGTCGGTGAGGATGATGTCGTAGCGGTTGCCGCGCCGCTCCTCGCGGGCGATGAATTTCATGGCGTCGTCGCAGATCCAGCGGATTGGCTTGTCGTCGAGCCGGGCGAGCGCCTGGTTTTCCCGTCCCCATCCGATCGCTTTCTTGGAGGCATCCACATGGGTGACCTCCGCGCCGTTGGCGGCGGCGATCAGAGAGGCGACGCCGGTATAGCCGAAGAGATTGAGCACCTTGAGCGGCCGATCGGCACGCGCAATGCGCTCTGCCATCCACGACCAGTGCGCCATCTGCTCGGGAAACACGCCGACATGGCGAAACGCGGTGAAGCGGCCATGAAAATCGACGTCCAGCAGCTTCATCGGCCAAGTTTCGCCGAGTGGCGTCTTCGGGAAGCGCCAACGGCCCATCCCGTCTTCCTCGGTATCGCCGGTAAAGACCGCGTCGACCTGGTCCCACTCTTTGGCCGGCAGCGTGCGCTGCCACAGCGCCTGCGCTTCCGGTCTCACGATGCGGTAGGGGCCGTACTGCTCCAGCTTCTCGCCCATGCCGCTGTCGACGAGCCGGTAACCGTCGGATCCTTCGCTTTCCAGAATGACAGGCACACGCTCGGCCGGACGCGCGCCGCGGCGTTGCGTCAGCGGACGTTCGGCAAGCGGCGGTTTCTGCGCGTCTTCGGCAGGCGCATCTCTTCGACTGCGTCGTGTCTTTGCACTCAAGGGCGGATCCATGGGCGAGCGGGCCGCAAAATGGCCGGGCTCATACTTTAAGGCATTCTCTTGCGCTCCCTCTTGGCAAAGCGCCCGGCGAATTGCAAGAAAGGCCCGGAAATCGAAGTGAAAGCGCGGAGGACGGCTTCATGGAAATGAATGGCAGCGAACGCATCCAGGCACCGCGTGAGAAGGTGTGGGAGGCCCTGAACGACCCGGAAATCCTGCGCCAGTGCATTCCGGGGTGCCAGTCTCTCGAGATGACTGGCGACAACGCGATGGCGGCGACCGTGAAGCTGAAGATCGGCATCGTGTCCGCCACCTTCAACGGCAACGTGACGCTGGAAAACATCGACGCGCCGAAGGGCTACACGATCTCGGGCGAAGGCAAGGGCGGCGTCGCGGGCTTCGCCAAGGGCGGTGCCGACGTGTCGCTCGAGGAGGACGGGGCCGAGACGGTGCTGAACTATGACTGCAAGGCACAGGTTGGCGGCAAGATCGCCCAAATGGGCTCCCGCCTGATCGACAGCACCGCCAAGAAGCTCGCCGGGCAGTTCTTTGCCAAGTTCAACGAAGTGGTCAGCGGCGCCAACGCGTCGGCCTGAGGCGCGCGCCCGCATGTGACCCGGGTCGCCCTATCTGCCCGTCATGGTCGGGCTTGTCCCGACCATCTGCGCTTTTTTCCTAAATGGAGGTGCCGGTGGATCCTGGGGACAAGCCCTAGGATGACGGACTTGGATCATGATCTAGGTGAACTGCGCCAAGGCAATGCGTTGCGAACTGGCCGTATGCAGCACTGCCTGAATCAAGCCGCGCCAGTTACCGTCTCATAGACCAGAATTCCGGCGGCGAAATCTTCGAGGGCGCAGCCGGTTGATTTGAAGAGCGTGATCTCGTCGTCTGACGTTCGGCCGGGATGGGTCCCGCTGGCGAGCATGGCGAGATCGGCTTTCACGTCATCACGCGACACGATGCCGGCTGCGATCGGCTGGACGAGGTCGCCGCCTTCGGAGAGCGCGCCATCGAACGTGTCGACGAAGAGCGTCGCCCGGCGCACCGTTTCGTCGTCGCTCTCCCGAAGCTTCGGCGTGAACGCGCCGACGAGATCCACATGCGCGCCGGGCTTCAGCCACCGGCCGTCGATCAGCGGTGTCTCAGAGATCGTCGCGGAGGAAATAATATCGGCATCGCGGATGGCTTCCTCGCGATCTTCCACGACACGGACTTCGAACGGGTCGTCGCGCAGCGCCTCGGCAACCGCATCGGCGTTCCCCCGGCTGCGGTTCCAGAGCGTGACGTGCGAGATCGGCCGCATGGCGGCGTGCGCGCGGATGAGGTGAGGGGCAAGCCGGCCGGCGCCGAGCATGGCCATGCTGCTTGCGTTCTTGCGGGCGAGATAGCGGCCGGCGAGCGCCGACGCGGTGGCCGTGCGCCAGACCGTCAAAGCTTGCCCGTCGATGAGAGCGAGCGGTTCGCCGGTCTGCCCGTCGGAAAGGATGTAGACGCCCATGACGGCCGGCTTGGCGAGCGCGTTGTTGTCCGGGCTGACGGTCACGAGCTTCACGCCGATATAGCCATCGGCCGAAGTGCCCCGGGCGCAGAAGTCGCTCCAGGCCGGCATCAGGAGCAGCGTCGTGTCCGCGCCATCGGGTCGTTCTATAGTGTGGTGATGCCGCGTCGGCGCCTGAACGCCCTCGGCAAAGGTCCTAGCCAGCGCATCGGCAAGGGCCGTGTAACTGAGCACCCGGTCGACGTCGCTGGCGGAGATCACGCGCATGGGAAACGCACTTTCAAGATGGCGAGCGGATCACGTCCGGGCAGGCAAGTTGGACCCGGAGCCGCTCGTCAGGGAATTCGGTGAAGCACCGCCTGTCTGGCGGGCGAGATCGTTGGCGCGTTCGCGCTGCCGGTCCGCCTCGTTCTGCCACTTCGCCGCCTCGTACCGCTGCTTGCGGGCGCGGTTGCGGTAGTGTCCTTGCGTGAACCAGGTGGCGAGGCCGCCAATCAGGATGCCGAGCATCAGCGTGACGAACAGAAAGACGAAGAACGGGCCCGTGATCGACAGCACGCTGTCATCCGGAGCGAAAGGGTTCAGCGCCAGCGTCACCGCCCCGCGGTTCGCGATCGACAGGGCGATCAGGATGACGGCGATGGGCAACAGGATGAGGATGTTGACGAGTTTTCTCACGCGAAAGCGCCTCTTGGTAATGACTGGTGAACCGTGCCAGCTTCTTGATCGGCGGCTTTATGCGGACCGCGTTCAGTCGACCTGATCGGGGTTCAGGCGTTCACGCAGTTCCTTGCCGGTCTTGAAGAAGGGGACCCACTTCTCTTCGACGAAAACGGTTTCACCCGTGCGCGGGTTCCGGCCGGACCGCGACGGTCTGTTCTTCACCGAAAAAGCGCCAAAACCGCGCAGTTCGACGCGATTTCCATCGGCCAGAGCATTGGTGATCTCGTCCAGGATCGCATTGACGATGTTCTCGACGTCGCGATGGAAGAGGTGCGGATTACGAGACGCAATGATCTGCACCAGCTCCGACTTTATCACGGTGTGTTCCCCCAGTCGTCTCGTGCTTGTTGCCCGCCAAACTGCCAAACCGAAATCAGACCGTCAAGAAACAACTTCTGATCGGTAAAAGCTGACAGAACCTGGCTTCCAAGAGCGGAATTGCCGAACATTCCACCGATGAGGCCAGCTGCTGCCTGGCCGAAGAGCAGGCCACGCGAGCGCTCGGGCTCCCAGTCGACGATGTCGAGATTGGTGTCGATGTCACGCGTGCCGAGATAGGCGCGCACTTCGTCCTCCGCGCCGATGGCGTCGATCAAGCCGTTTTGAAGCGCCTGACGTCCCGTGAAGATCGACCCGTCGGCGATCGCAAGTGTCTCCGGCCGCGTCATGTTGCGCCGCTCGGCCACCAGATCGACGAACCAGTCGTAGGAGTCGGCGACGAGCCGGCCGATCATTTCTTCGGCTTCGGGATTGGCGGGTGAAAAAGGCGAGGGCTCTGCCTTGAGCGGCGACGACTTCACGGCGCCTACGCTGACGCCGATATTGTCGAGGAGCTCGGAAATATTGCCGTATTGGAAGATCACGCCGATCGACCCGACGATGGAAGCCTCGCCGGCAACGATGTGGTCGGTGGCGCTGGCGATCATGTAGCCGGCAGAGGCGGCAAGGCCGCGCACTTCGGCGACGACGGGTTTGACGGCGGAAATGTCCCGCACCGCCTTATAGAGCACCTCGCCGCCATAGGTGGTGCCACCGGGGGACTCGATGCCGATGACGACGGCCCGAACGTTCGGATCATCGCGGACATCCTCGAGGCGTTCCAGCAGGTCTTCATTTGCCGTGATGACCCCGGAAACCATGACGCGCGCAATATGGGACCGTGCCTTGTCACCGCGCTCGGCAAACCTACCGGCATAGGTGAGGCCGAAAACGAGCAGCACGACGGCCAGCAGGCCGACGATGCGCCAAAAGGCCAGTTTGCGTCTGAGCCGCCGACGATCGGCGATGCCAGATTGGTCCAAGATAACAATCCTTTCACGTGATCACGTGGCCGGTTTCCATACCAGAGCCGCAACCGCTGCGCCATGACGGCAGAGGAAATATCGCCGACACATCCGTCGTCGACTGGTCGGTCAACGGCAAAATAACCATATTGGCGCACAAGGTCGGAGTGTGACGGATCAAAAGAGCGGCGAAATGGCAGTGAGTGGCGAGGCGATGGCGGACGGCAGCGGTACGGAAATCAGCCGTGCTGCGCGCGAATACCGCAAGGGGCAGCGCCATTCCGCCTGGGTGAAACGGCTCAAGATTTTGCTGCCGGTGGTGTCGATCGGCCTTGCGGTCGCGTTCGTCGTCGTGTCGATTGCTTTCCGGGTCACCCCCGCCGACATCGTCTTCGATCGCATGACGATGGAAAACGGTGTCATCGTCATGGAAAATCCGGCGCTCTCCGGACAGAACGATGATCGCCGGACCTTCACGATGAACGCTGCGCGTGCCACCCAGAATGTCGCGACGCCCGATGTGATCACCTTGAACGACATCAACGCCGAACTGCCCGTCGGCGATAATGAGATCGCGAGCGTCGAGGCCGAGCGCGGGATCTATGATCGCCTGCTCGAAACCCTGGTGCTCGATGCACCCTTCACGGTGCGTGCGACCGGAGGGCTTGAAGTCGATCTTCAATCCGCCAGGTTCGACATGGGTGTCGGGGCCATGGAAACCAATGACGGTGTTGTTATCCGTAATGGCAAGACGTCTCTTGTTGCGCAGTCTGTTCGGATCAGGGATAACGGCGCGATCATAGTTTTCGAGCGTGACGTGCGGATGATTATCCATCCGTCGACGCTGAGCAGCCGCGAAGAAAGCGCCGACTGATATGTCTTCCATGAATTTCTATACTTCGTCGCTCGCCCGTCCGACGCGTTATGCGGCCTTTGTCCTTGCAGCGCTCGCTCTGTCCGTGCCGTCAATTCACGCACAAACGGTGGAGCGGCAAAGCTCGAGATTCGCTTTGTCCGAGGACCAGCCGATCCAGATCGAAAGCGATGAGCTTCAGGTCAGCGAAAGCGACGGCCGCGCTGATTTCACCGGCAATGTAAACGTCGTCCAGGGGGAGATGGTGCTGAAGTCGGGCGCCATGACCGTGTTCTACAGCGGCGATAGCGGCTCGGTCTCGACCGGAACGGCGGCGATCGAGCGCATCGAACTGCGCAACGACGTGCTTCTGCAATCCGGCGAGCAAACCGCGACGGCCGATGCCGGCACCTACGACATGTCGAACGAAATCCTGACATTATCCGGCGACAGGGTCGTTCTGTCGGAAGGCGACAATGTCCTCGTCGGGTGCAAGCTGACTGTCGAGGTCGCTAACGGCAATGCGCGCCTCGAAAGCTGCGGGAACCGGGTGCAGATCCAGTTGAACCCAGCCTCGCGGCCTTCGGAATAACGGCCTCAAGGACCCATCCTCTTGCTGAATTCTCTCTTCAACCGGGGAGCGCCGCCGGCGCGCGACAGCGATGCGCCATCCGAGGCGCGTTACCAGGGCACGCTGATCGCGAGAGGCCTGACCAAGAGCTACAAGTCGCGCGCCGTCGTCAACGGCGTTTCCCTCGGTGTGCGTCGCGGCGAAGCCGTCGGCCTTCTCGGGCCGAACGGTGCCGGAAAGACGACGTGCTTCTACATGATCACGGGGCTCGTTCCGGTCGATAAGGGCACGATCGAGATCGATGGCTTCGACGTGACGCAGATGCCGATGTATCGCCGGGCACGTCTCGGCGTCGGCTACCTGCCGCAGGAAGCTTCGATCTTTCGCGGCCTGAGCGTCGAGGAAAACGTCCGCGCCGTTCTCGAGGTCGTGGAGCCCGACCGGAAGAAGCGGTCCGAGAAGCTCGCCTCGCTGCTGGAAGAATTCCACATCGACCATCTCGCCAAGTCGCCGTCCATCGCGCTTTCGGGCGGCGAGCGGCGTCGGCTCGAAATTGCCCGCGCACTGGCCTCCGACCCGACCTTCATGCTGCTCGACGAGCCATTTGCCGGCGTCGATCCGATCGCAGTCGCCGACATTCAAAATCTGGTCCGCCACCTGACAAAGCGCGGCATCGGTGTTTTGATCACCGATCACAATGTGCGCGAGACGCTCGGCCTCATCGACCGGGCCTATATCATCCACCAGGGTGCGGTGCTCACCCATGGGCGGCCGGATGAAATCGTGGCCAACCCCGACGTTCGCCGCCTGTATTTGGGCGAACAGTTTACGCTTTAAGCACAATGTCGCAGAAATCTGCTTTGACTTGACCCGGTTCGGGAAAAAAGCAATTTTTGGGCCACATCACTTTGGTCGTGCGGCAAGCCGCACCGAGCGTCGCGTTTCGGGAGTTCGTTTCAGTCATGGCACTGTCGGCAAGCCTGCAATTGCGCCAGAGCCAATCACTGGTGATGACACCGCAGCTCATCCAGTCGATCCGGTTGCTGCAACTGACCCATATCGAACTCAACCGCTTCATCGAGCAGGAAGTCGAAAAGAACCCCCTGTTGGAACTGGCGGGCGACGACGGGGACATGCACGCCCACGACTTCGGTCGCTCAGGTGAGCGTCGGCCGGACGACGGCGACAGGCGCGATGATGCAGCCAGCGATGGAGCCCTTGTCGATAGCGATGCCGATTGGGCAAAAAACGGCCTGACGCCGGACGGCGAGTTCGTGTCCGAACGTCTGGATGCCAACTACGACAACGTTTTTCCCGACGATGGCGAGCCCCAAAAAGCCGCGTCGCCCGAATTCCTCGACAGCTGGAAATCGATGCCTGGCGCGAACGGCTCCGGTGCCGGCGACATCCATGATCTCGACGAGTTCGTCGCGGCCGCAACGACGCTGCGCGATCATGTCGAGGCCGAGATCGCGCTGTCCATTGCCGATCCCATCGAGCGCGTCATCGCGGCTGAGATCGCCGATCATCTGGACGATGCAGGCTATGTCGATTTCGACGCGGCTGCGATGGCCGAGCGTCTGGGCGTTTCGTCCGATGTGATCACAGCCGTGCTTGCTCGGTTGCAGCGCATGGACCCACCTGGCCTCTTCGCACGGTCGCTGAAAGAATGCCTCGCACTGCAGCTGAAAGCGCGTAATCGGCACGACCCGGCCATGGCGTGTCTTCTGGAGAACCTGGAATTGCTGGCGCGGCGGGATTTTGCGGCACTGCGCAAGCTCTGCGGCGTCGACGATGAAGACATCCTCGACATGCTGGGCGAGATCCGGGCGCTGGACCCAAAGCCAGGCCTGGCCTTTCAGAAGGGTAGCGTCGAGACGATCGTGCCCGATGTCATGGTCCGCCAGGCCGCGGAGGGCGGCTGGCACGTGGAACTGAGCCCCGACGCTTTGCCGCGCGTGCTCGTCAACCAGACGTATTACGCCCATGTCAGTCGCATCGCCGGCAAGAGCCCCGCAGACCAGGCGTTCCTCGCGGAATGCCTGCAAAGCGCCAACTGGCTGACGCGCAGCCTCGATCAGCGAGCCCGCACCATCATGAAGGTGGCAAGCGAGATCGTCCGCCAACAGGATGCTTTTCTGCTGCATGGCGTGAGCCATTTGCGGCCGCTCAATCTACGCGCCGTCGCCGACGCGATCGGCATGCATGAATCGACCGTCAGCCGCGTCACCTCTAACAAATACATGATGACGCCGCGCGGCGTGTTCGAGCTGAAGTATTTCTTCACTGTCTCGATCGCCTCGTCCGAAGGCGGGGATGCCCATTCGGCCGAGGCAGTGCGGCAAACGATTCGAAAAATGATCGGCGCGGAAGCGGCGGATGCGGTTCTTTCCGATGACGATATCGTCAAGGTGCTGAAGGATCGGGGCATCGATCTAGCCCGCAGGACCGTCGCGAAGTACCGGGAATCGATGAACATTCCCTCCTCGGTACAGCGCCGACGGGAAAAGAAGGCGCTGATGGCAAGCGTCGCTTCCTAGGCTTCCAGCTTCCCCGAGTGCCGGTTCGCCTTGCTTGACAGGCCATTCCGCGGCGCGTACACGCCCCGCCATTCGTGGAACCGGCTGTACCAAAGTGCATGAGGCTGCGTTCCGAAAAGATAACCGCCGACGGCCGGACGAGATGCGCGAGCCAAGCGCCGCGAAGGACCGGACCGATTACGAGGTCTGCGCTTGGATGGCGCTCGACCTTGGCATAAGCTGACACCGCAAGTCACAGAATAAGAAAGGGCTCTCCATGAGCGTGCGCGTGTCTGGAAAACATATGGAAATCGGCGAAGCCTTCCGTACCAGGATCGAGGACAAGATCCAGGATGCGGTGAGCAAGTATTTCGACGGAGGATATTCCAGCCAGGTGACGGTCGAGAAATCCGGGTCGCGCTTCACCGCCGATTGCAAGATTCATCTCGATACGGGCGTGGTAATGCAGGCGACCGGGGAAGGACAGGAGCCGCAGTTCGCTTTCGATGGCGCTTCGGAGCGCCTGGAGAAGAGACTGCGCCGCTACAAGCGCCGTTTGAAGGACCATCACGCCGGCAACGGCCAGAGCAAGATGATGGAACTGCCCTACACGGTTATGGACAGCGGCTCCGACGAAGACGACGAAATTCCTGAGGATTACGCGCCCGTCATTGTCGCCGAGAGCTCAAAAGTGGTAAGAACCATGTCGGTCGCAAGCGCAGTGATGGCGCTGGACATGACGGATGAACCGGTTCTAATTTTTCGCAATGCCGGCAACGATGCCCTCAACGTGGTTTACCGCCGGACAGATGGCAACATTGGCTGGGTCGACGCAGCCAACAATAAATCCTGACGAGTTGATGCGTAATGTCCGCCCCTCTTTGGGGCGGACGTTCGATGTCGCCGGGATGATACGCGAGGAATAGGAATGGCTTTGGCTGATCTGCTTGCCCCGGACGCGGTGATACCCGCGCTGAAGGCAAACTCGAAGAAACAGCTCCTTCAGGAACTGGCTTCGAAAGCCGCCCAAATCACCGGATTGACCGAACGGGAAATCTTCGAGGTCATACTTCAGCGCGAAAGGCTCGGCTCAACCGGTGTGGGGAACGGCATTGCCATTCCGCACGGCAAATTGACGACATTGCCTGGAATCGTCGGTGTTTTTGCGCGTCTCGATCAGCCGATCGATTTCGAAGCGCTTGACGATCAACCGGTCGACCTCGTGTTCCTGCTGCTTGCTCCGGAGGGTGCTGGTGCGGATCACCTCAAGGCACTGTCGCGCATTGCACGCGTGCTGCGGGACCAGGACACTGTCGCTAAGCTGCGTGCGAGCGACCAGGCGTCGGCCATCTATACTTTCCTGACCCAGGACGAGGCGTCGAACGCCGCCTAATACCGAGGGCAAGCGTCGAAGACGCCGCCCTCGGGTATCTATGCAAGCGTCAGTGAACGCTAACGGTGCTCAGGTCGTTTTCCGCTGCCTTGAAGAAGGCGCTGGACCGGCTATCGCTCAGGAGGATCGGCGTACCGTCGGCACCGAAAAGACCCCAGAGGTCAAGCCCGGGTTCCAAATCCGGTGCCTGAGGGAACTTCTTGGACACGTCTTCCGACCGCATCTTGCGGATATAGCCGACTTCGCCATTGCCGAGATCGGCAAGCTCGTTCGCGCTAATCTTCGCTGCCAGCTCGGCGCCGGCGGCATCTCGCGATGTCAATTCCTTGAAAGCCATGGCATTTCTCCAAACGGGCCGCTCGATCGAAGATCGACTCGCGCGCCCTGCATATTTCAGTCTCGAACCGAAATATTAATTTTCTTCACCAGTCGCTGCGGTTCCGGACGGGCAAGATCAATGGAAAGCAGTCCATTGTTCAACTCCGCAGAGAGAACTTCGATCCCATCCGCCAACACGAAAATGCGTTGGAACTGTCGCGCGGCAATACCGCGGTGCAGATAATCACGCTCTTCGGTATCGACCTGGCGGCCGCGGATGATCAATTGGTTCTCTTCGGTGGTCACATCCAGCTGGTCGTCGCTGAAGCCAGCGACGGCTACCGTGATGCGCAACCTGTCTCCGATGCCGTCGCGTGGGGCGATCCGCTCGATATTGTAGGGCGGATATCCATCACTCGCCTTGGCGAGACGCTCCAGCGTCTTTTCCATTGTATCGAAGCCGAGCAGAAGCGGGCTCGAAAAGGGAGTTATGCGTGACATCGTCTGCCAGTCCTTGCACGAAGCGACCATTCAGGCGGAGACCCTTAGAAGGCGGCATCTCCGTTGCGCTCAATATGGGTGGCGGATTGCTGCACTGCAAGCGGCTTGCGGCGAGGGGCCGGCGAGGATAGGCGTTGCCGAAAAGAGACCAGGACCTGATACGACATGCACAGCGGCACGACGCGCAAAATCATCATCGACACCGATCCGGGGCAGGACGACGCAGCCGCAATTTTGCTGGCGCTGGCGAGCCCGGAGCTCGATGTTCTCGGCATCACGGCGGTGGCCGGCAACGTTCCGCTCGATTGGACGACCCGCAATGCGTTGATCATCTGCGAGCTTGCGGGGCGCGCCGACGTTCCCGTTTATGCCGGCGCCCATGCACCGTTGAAGCGTCCGCTTGTGACGGCGGAACACGTTCACGGCAAGACCGGGCTCGACGGTCCGCTGCTCGATGAGCCCGTCGGCGAGCTTCAGGATGAGGGCGCGGTCGATTTCATCATCCGCACGCTGCTTGCCGAGGAGACAGGCACGGTCACCCTCTGTGCGTTGGGGCCGCTCACCAATCTGGCACTGGCTCTTCAAAAAGCCCCAGAGATCGCCGGCCGCATTGCCGAGATCGTCCTGATGGGCGGCGGCTTCTTCGAAGGCGGGAACATCACGCCCGCCGCCGAATTCAACATCTATGTCGATCCGGAAGCGGCGGATGTGGTGTTTCGCGCAGGCGTGCCCATCGTGATGATGCCGCTCGATGTCACACACAAGGTGCTGACCACCCGTGCCCGCACCGAAGCGATCGCCGCGCTCCCTTCGAAGGCGACGCGAGCGCTTGCCGAAATGCTGGTGTTCTTCGAGCGTTTCGACGAGCAGAAATACGGTTCCGACGGTGCGCCGCTGCATGATCCTTGCGTCATCGCCTATCTGCTTCGCCCCGAGCTTTTCGCCGGACGTTTCTGCAATGTCGAGATCGAAACTGCCTCGGATCTCACGCGCGGCATGACGGTCGTCGACTGGTGGCATGTCACTGACCGGGCGCCGAACGCGACTGTCATGCGCGAGGTGGATGCCGAGGGCTTCTTCACCCTTTTGACGGAACGTCTCGCAACCTATTCCTGAGCGGCCGCAATGGCGCCCGGGCATCGAGATAGGCTATAGCGCTTCTGGGAAACTGGGGCCGGCATGATTCCATGACGCAGCACGACATGAAGTTCACCGAGATCGTCGACGCCCCTGCGCTGGCGCGGGCCGTTTCGGCCATCGCCGCCGAGCTTGGGGGCGCCACGCCGGAGGCACGCGCTGCCCTTCTTGTCGAGATGCGCCGGGTAAGCAACGTAGGCCGCGAAAAGGCGCGTTCGCTGCTGGAAAGCGATGGCTCGGGCCTGCTCTGTGCGGCACGGATCTCACATCTCCAGGACACGATCATCACCGCGCTCTTCGACTTTGCGACGACGCATGTCTACCCCTCGCAAGGCTCCGGTACTGGAGCGGGTGACGGGATGACGGTGGCGGCCGTCGGCGGCTATGGCCGCGGCACGCTCGCGCCGGGTTCTGACATCGACCTGCTCTTCGTTCTTGCCGATCGCCGTTCCGGGCGGGAAGAAGAGGTCGCCCAGTTCGTGCTCTACGTGCTCTGGGACATGGGCTTCAAGGTCGGTCACGCCACGCGGACGATCGACGAGTGCATTCGACTGTCGCGCAGCGACATTACCATCCGCACCGCGATCCTCGAAGCGCGACGCATCTGCGGCGCGGTCCCGCTCTTCGACGCCCTGACCGAGCGTTTCGACACGCAGGTGGTGCGGTCGACGGCGCCGGAATTCATCGAGGCGAAGCTTGCCGAACGGGATCAGCGCCACCGCAAGTCCGGTGACACGCGCTATCTCGTCGAGCCAAACGTCAAGGAAGGCAAGGGCGGCCTTCGCGACCTGAACACGCTGTTCTGGATCGCCAAATACTTCTACCGCATCGACGACGAGGCGGAGCTGGTGAAGCTCGGCGTGCTCTCCAAGGGCGAATTCAAGGTCTTCAAAAAGGCCGAGGATTTCCTCTGGGCCGTACGCTGCCAGATGCATTTCCTCACCGGCAAGGCCGAGGAGCGCCTGTCCTTCGACATTCAGCGCGAAATCGCCGAAGCGCTCGGTTACCACGACCACCCGGGCCTCTCCGCCGTCGAACGCTTCATGAAGCACTATTTCCTCGTGGCCAAGGATGTGGGCGACCTGACCCGCATCCTCTGCGCCGAGCTTGAGGATCAGCAGGCGAAAGAGGCGCCGGGCATCACCGCGATGATCACGCGGTTCACCGCCCGCACGCGCAAGATCGCCGGCACGCTGGATTTTCTGGAAGACCGGGGCCGTATCACCATCGCCGACAAGGACGTCTTCAAGCGCGATCCGGTCAACCTGATCCGCCTGTTCCACCTTGCCGATCTCAACGGCCTCGAGTTTCATCCCGATGCCTTGAAGCGGGTCACGCGGTCGCTGCGGCTCGTCAAGAACGAGCTTCGCGAGGATGCCGAGGCAAACCGGCTTTTCCTGTCGATCCTGACGTCGCGCCGTGATCCTGCGCTCATCCTCCGGCGCATGAACGAAGCAGGGCTGCTTGGCCGGTTCATCCCGGAATTCGGCAAGATCGTCGCGATGATGCAGTTCAACATGTATCATCACTACACGGTCGACGAGCACCTCATCCGCACCGTCGGCGTGCTTTCAGACATCGACAATGGCCGCGACATGGATGCCCATCCGCTGTCGTCCAAGATCATGCCGAGCGTGGAGGAACGCCAGGCGCTCTATGTCGCCGTATTCCTGCACGACGTCGCCAAGGGTCGCCCGGAAGATCACTCGGTTGCCGGCGCCCGTGTCGCCCGCAAGCTCTGCCCGCGCTTCGGCCTCTCGCCGAAGCAGACCGAACTGGTCGCCTGGCTCATCGAAGAGCACCTGAAGATGTCGATGATCGCGCAAGCACGCGACCTCAACGACCGGAAGACGATCGAGGACTTCGCGCAGATCGTGCAGTCGCTCGACCGGCTGAAGCTGCTCCTCATCCTGACCGTCTGCGATATCCGCGCGGTCGGCCCCGGCGTCTGGAACGGCTGGAAAGGCCAGCTCCTGCGCACACTTTATTATGAGACCGAGCTGATGCTGTCGGGCGGCTTTTCGGAAGTCTCTCGCCGGGAGCGCGCACTGTTTGCCTCCGAGCAGTTGGGCAAGGCGCTCGCGTCCTGGGATGAGGCGGACCGTCAGCGCTACCTCGGCCTGCATTACGAGCCGTATCTTCTGTCGACCGAACTCGAAGACCAGATCCGCCATGCCGAATTCGTGCGCGAGGCCGATCGCGAAGGGCGCGTGCTCGCGACGATGGTGCGCACCCATTCCTTCCACGCGATCACGGAAATCACCGTGCTCTCGCCCGACCATCCGCGCCTGTTGACGCTGGTTGCCGGTGCATGCGCTGCGGCCGGCGCCAACATCGCAGACGCGCAGATCTTCACGACATCCGACGGCCGCGCGCTCGACACGATCCTGATCAACCGCGAGTTCAAGGACGATGCCGACGAGATCCGCCGGGCTACGAGCATCGGCCGCCTGATCGAGGACATGCTTTCGGGCAAGAAGCGCCTTCCGGACGTGATCGCCCCTAAATCGAAACAGCCGCGCAAGGCACACGCCTTCAAGGTCCCGCCGGCGGTGACCATTTCCAATTCCCTCTCGAACAAGTTCACCGTGATCGAGGTGGAAGGGCTGGACCGTCCGGGCCTGCTGGCGAGCATCACTGCCGTGCTGTCCGACCTTTCGCTCGACATCACGTCTGCACACGTCTCGACCTTCGGGGAAAAAGTCATCGACAATTTTTACGTGACCGACCTCGTCGGTCACAAGATCGTCTCGGAAACGCGCCAAGCCAACATCATTGCTCGGCTGAAGGCGGTGATGGCGAATGTCGAAGACGAAGCTCGAGAGCGCATGCCGAACGGGATGGTTGCTCCGCCGACGCCGCGCCGTGCGTCGGCTAGACGCGTGAAAGCCTGAATCACCATGGGACTGATAGCAAAATTCGCCACTGTCGGCGGCACCACCATGGGCAGCCGCGTCTTCGGCTTCGTGCGCGAGGCATTGATCGCGAGCACGCTTGGCGCGGGACCGGTTGCCGATGCGTTCTATGCGGCGTTCCGTTTTCCGAACCTCTTTCGACGGCTATTTGCGGAAGGCGCGTTCAACTCCGCTTTCGTGCCGTTGTTCGCCAAGGAGCTTGAGGGCGGCGGGCGTGCTGCGGCGAGGGATTTTGCCGAACAGGTCTTTTCGGTCCTGATCTTCATCCTGATTGCGCTATCGGCGCTCGCGATGATTTTTATGCCATTTCTCGTCGGCACCGTGATCGCACCGCGCTTTGCCGATACGCCCGACAAGTTCGACCTGACCGTGACGATGACGCGGATCATGTTCCCGTATCTTGCCGCCATGTCGTTGGTGGCGATGTTTTCGGGCATTCTGAACGCGTTTCGCCGCTATTTCCTCGCCGCTTTCGTGCCAATCCTTCTCAATGTCGTGATGATCGGCGCGATCCTGATCGCCATGGCGCTCGGCTATGATGAGGAGGGGCTAGGCCTTGCGCTGTCCTGGGGTGTCGTGGTCGCAGGATTCGTGCAACTCGGCGCGATCATCTGGGGCGTGCGGCGGGAGCATTTTCATATTGGCTTGCGGGTGCCGCGACCGACGCCTGCCGTCAAACGCCTGCTATGGCTGGCGCTGCCGGCGGCGATCACCGGAGGCATCACGCAGATCAACCTGTTGATCGGCCAGGTCATCGCATCCGGCCAGGATGGTGCGATCGCCGTCATCAATTATGCCGATCGTATTCTCCAGCTGCCGCTCTCGACGATCGGCGTCGCCATTGGGGTGGTCCTGCTGCCGGAACTTGCCCGCTCGCTGAAGGCCGGCGATCTGGGCGATGCGGCCGTGCTCCAGAACCGCAGCCTCGAATTCGGCCTGGCGCTGACGGTCCCCGCGACCGTCGGACTGCTCATCCTGCCCGCGCCGATCGTGGCGCTTCTGTTCGAGCGCGGTGCGTTTAGCCGGGAGACCACCGAGATCACGGCGGCGGTGCTTGCCGCGTTCGCGCTCGGCCTGCCGGCCTTCGTGCTGATCAAGATCTTCCAGCCGGGGTTTTATGCGCGCGAAGACATGCGCACGCCCATGTGGATGGCGGGCGTCGGTGTTGTCGTCAACGTGGCGGCGAGCCTCATCCTGTTCCCGATCTACGGCGTCGTCGGCATCGGTATCGCGACGGCGCTCTTCGGCTGGGCGAATGCCGGCCTGCTTGCCATCGTTTTGTGGAACCGCAACCTCTTCCGGCCGTCCGGCGTCACCTTGCGGCGCATCGCGCTCATCATCGCCGGCAGCGCGCTCATGGGCGCGGTGCTGTGGCTGGCGCTCGCCTATCTCGAGCCGTATCTGATGGATGCGGGGCTGCTGGTGCGAGCGATTGCCGTCTTCGGCACGATCGGCGTCGCAGCGCTCGTCTATTTCGGTTTCACGCTCGCCACGGGCGCAATCGAGGGCCGCCATCTCATGCGGCTCCTCAAGCGCAACAAGGCGGCAACCTGATCCACGACGCCGACCCTTGCGGGTGGCTGGCTCTTGCAGAAGGGCGGGCGTCCATGCATAACCCGCCGCGATTTCAATGGGCCTGATCGGGCCGAACCAAAGGAGCGGGCCCTCCACAAGCCCGGCAATGCGCATGGCAGAATTCAAGGAGCGGGTGTTTTCAGGCGTTCAGCCCACCGGCAACCTCCATCTCGGCAACTATCTCGGTGCCATCAAGCGTTTCGTCGCGCTGCAGGACAGCTACGACTGCATCTATTGCGTCGTCGACCTGCATGCGATCACGGCGCAGCTCGTCCATGAGGATTTGAAGGGCCAGACGCGCTCGATCACTGCAGCATTCCTGGCTGCGGGCATCGATCCCGAGCGCCACATCGTCTTCAACCAGTCTGCCGTGTCCGGCCACGCCGAACTCGCTTGGATCTTCAACTGCGTCGCGCGCATCGGCTGGATGAACCGCATGACGCAGTTCAAGGACAAGGCCGGCAAGGACCGCGAGAACGCCTCGCTCGGCCTGCTTGCCTATCCGTCGCTGATGGCTGCCGACATTCTGCTTTACCGCGCAACCCACGTGCCGGTCGGCGACGACCAGAAGCAGCACCTTGAGCTGACCCGCGATATCGCGATGAAGTTCAACATCGACTTTTCCGGCAAGATCGCCTCGAGCGGCCGTGCCGTCGAAACCATCGTCGGTGAAGAGCGCATCGACGCCTATTTCCCGCTGACCGAGCCGCTGATCGAAGGCCCGGCACCGCGCGTCATGTCGCTGCGTGACGGAACCAAGAAGATGTCGAAGTCGGATCCGTCCGACCTATCGCGCATCAACCTGACGGACGATGCCGACACGATCCTGAAGAAGATCCGCAAGGCAAAGACCGATCCAGACGCCTTGCCGTCCGAGGTCGAGGGCCTCGCCGGCCGTCCGGAAGCCGAGAACCTCGTCACGCTCTATGCCGCCTTGGCCGAGACGAGCCGGGCGAGCGTGATCGCCGAATTCGGTGGCCGCCAGTTCTCCGAATTCAAGCCGGCACTTGCCGATCTTGCTGTCGAGAAGCTGGCGCCGATGAACGGTGAAATGCGCCGCCTGATGGACGATCCCGGCCATATCGACGCGGTTCTTGCAAAAGGAGCCGCCAAGGCGCGTGTCATCGCGGAGGAGACGATGGCAGACGTCAAGGACATTATCGGCTTCCTCTGAGCGGGGCAAAGCAGCCGCTCACAATGTCTCTTGCGGGGGCATGGGCGCGGTGGCAATGTCCGCGCCATGGTATCAAGACGACTATCGCGCGAAGAAGGGCACCGCCGCAAATTCATGGCGGTGCTGGATGACACCCCCGAATGCGAACGTGCCGTGCGCTACGCGGCCATGCGCGCCAAGAACTCCGGCGGCGGCCTCGTGCTGCTGTTCGTGGTGGAGCCGGCCGATTTCCAGCACTGGCTCGGCGTCGAGGAAATCATGCGGGCAGAGGCTTTCGAGGAAGCCGAAAGCCTTCTCGCCAAGTCTGCCGGCCGCGTGCGTGAAACGATCGGCATCGACGCCGAAACCGTGGTGCGCGAAGGATCGACGCGCGACGAGATCAACGCACTGATCGAGGAAGACAAGGACATCGCGATCCTGGTTCTCGCGGCGGGCTCAGCTAAAGATGGCCCCGGTCCACTCGTTTCGGCGATCGGTGGACGCGGGGCAGGCGCCTTCCCGGTGCCGGTCACCGTCATTCCGAGCGATCTCTCCGACGATGACATCGATGCGCTGAGCTGAGCCGCCGCGCATCAAACTTTCCAAAAGCAGTCAACTACCGCAAAGCAGTCGCTTGATCGCGACCGCGGAAAGCCATATCTTCTTTGGAAAGATTCCAAACTAGCAGCGTTTCCAAGGTGCAACGGATACCGGTTCACCGTCCGGAAACGCGAGACATAAGCAGCGCATCGCGCTCCAATCGGTTAAGCCCGGTTTGCAGGGAGTAATGAACATGTTCATCCAGACCGAAGCCACCCCTAACCCGGCGACCCTGAAGTTTCTGCCGGGCAAGGTCGTGATGCAGCAGGGCACGGCGGATTTCCGCGATGCCGCTTCTGCCGCTGAAACCTCCCCGCTCGCTGGCAAGCTTTTCGCCATCGCCGGCGTCGAAGGCGTCTTCTTCGGCTATGACTTCGTCACCATCACGAAGTCCGATGCGCTTGACTGGCAGCACCTCAAGCCCGCCGTGCTTGGCACCATCATGGAACACTTCATGGCCGGACAGCCGGTGATGGCAGCGGCCAATTCCGGCGGCAACGCCATGGATGACGGCGAGTTCTTCGATGACGAGGACGAAACGATCGTCGCGACGATCAAGGAACTCTTGGAAACGCGCGTCCGTCCGGCCGTTGCCCAGGACGGTGGCGACATCACCTTCCGCGGCTTCAAGGAAGGCACGGTTTTCCTGAACATGAAGGGCGCCTGCGCCGGTTGCCCGTCCTCCACGGCGACCCTGAAGCACGGCATCCAGAACCTTTTGAAGCACTTCATTCCCGAAGTTCGGGAAGTCGAGGCGGTCTGAGGCGCTCGGCCTCACGATCTCCCTAAAATCTTACTGAAGGTTTCAAATCTTCTCTAGGGCGAGGCTGCTAGTCTCGCTCTCATGACCTTTGTCCCTGACAGCGAACGTTCACGGGTCTTGAGACCCTTGCAGGCTCTCCAACCGGCCTCCGGCGGGTGGTTTGGCACTTTTCGCCAACGGCTTTCAGACCAGCCCCAGGCCGGCATCGTGCTTGCCGGCCTTTTCGTCGCGACCATCGTGTCCTTCATCGCACCGGCCAGCATGCCCTTTCTCATGGTGGGCCTGACCGGTGCCGCTGCGATCGCTTTCGTTTCTGGCAGCACGGGTCGACCTTTCGTTCCCGATCAGAAACCGGCAGCGCTGCCCGCCGAACTGGTCGAAGCCCGCCGCAAGGCGGAAGATGCGAGCCGTGCCAAATCGCGCTTCCTTGCGATGGTGAGCCACGAAGTGCGCACGCCGCTGAACGGCATTCTCGGCATGACGCATCTGCTCGAGCGCACGCAGCTATCCGCCGAGCAGGAAAGCTACGTCGAAGCCGTGCGCCGCTCTGCCACCGCGCTGTTCGATCTCGTGGCGGATCTTCTGGACTTCTCGGCCATCGAGGCTGGCAAGTTCGAACCGAGGCGCGAGACGGGCGATCTGCATCACCTGATCGAAGACGCGATTGAACTGATGGCGCCGCGCGCCCACGAAAAGGGCATCGATGTCGCCGCAGCGATCGCCGCCGGTACGCCGACAATGGTCGCGACCGACCACAACCGGCTCCGCCAGGTGGTCTTCAATCTCCTCGGCAACGCCATCAAGTTCACCGACGCAGGCGGTGTCATGCTCGAGGTGGCACGTGTCGACGACAACCTTGTGCTGACCTTTGCCGACACCGGCCCGGGCCTGGCGCGTGGCGATCAGCAACGCATCTTCGAGGAATTCGAGCAGGCGAATGGCGGCAAGACACGCACCCATGGCGGCGTCGGCTTGGGGCTGTCCATCTCCAACCGCATCGTCAAGGCGCTCGGTGGCACCATCACGGTCGAGAGCCTGACCGGGCACGGCAGCCGCTTCATCGTGACCTTGCCGCTCGCCGAGGCGCTGTCGCCCTCGGGCATCGATCACTTCGCCAAGCAGCCGGCGCTTGCCGGAAACCGCGTGCTGCTGCTCGTGCCGCGCGGCCAGACGGCGGATGCGCTGGTCAAGCGCATTACGGCGGAAGGGGGCCGCAGCTGGCACGTGGCAACGCCCAGCGGCGATCTTGCGGCATTCTGCGCCGACGAAGAAATCACCGACGTCATTGTCGATGCGCGGATCCTGGACCGTGCTCGCGGATCGATCGCCGGACTGCCGCTTTTCGAAAATGGCGGCCCGCGACGCACGCTTCTCGTTCGGCCCATCGAGCGCGAGGCGCTGCAGCGCTTGACCGAGCGCGGCTTCGACAGCTGGTTGATCTCGCCGATCCGTCTCAAGAGCCTCGTGTCGGTTCTGCGCGGGGAGTTTCGTGCACTGCCCGACCACGCCCCGCATCCCGATGGCGATCGCCTCATCGTTCTGGACGGAATGACGCGCTCGCTGAACATCCTTGTTGCCGAGGACAATCCGGTGAATGCGTTGCTCATCACCAATGTCCTGCGCAAGGAGGGCCATTCCGTGGTTCTCGTCGAGAACGGGCAGCAGCTGATCGAGCAAACATTCGATCCGATCACCGGCGCCTGCGCCCATGATCTGCTCATCACCGATCTCGCCATGCCGGTAATGGATGGTGCGACGGCGATCAGCGAGATCCGCGCCACGCAGCGGTCCAGGCGCTTGCCGCATATCCCTGTTGTTGTGCTCAGCGCTGACGGGCAAAATGAGACGCGCGAGTCGACGCTTCTCATCGGGGCGGATCTCTATCTCGAAAAACCGATCGATCCGACGAGCCTGTTGCGGTTGATCGCGCGCATCGCGTCCTGAAGCCGCAGCCTGGGGTTTCATCCGCCCGCCGACCTTGTCACTGCTCTGTTGCACAGTCATGTTTAAAGGCGCTGCAGAAACGGTTGCCTTTTTTGGATGATTCCCATGACCATTGAGCTCGGACAGCTTGCCGCCAGCCAGAGCCGGATGATCCCGCCCCATGTCGTCGCCGACAGCGCCATCCTCGGCCGCATCGGCACGCTGGTCACCCGCCTTGCAGCAGGGCCTTCTGAGGTCCGTGCCGCGCAGCGCGTGCGCCACAACGTCTTCGTGGAAGAGTTCGGCGCCCGAATGACGCCGGCTTCCGCATCGACGGGCTACGATGTCGACAGTCTCGACACCTATTGCGATCACCTGCTGGTGCTGGACACCAGCCTTGGCGGCGACGCCGAAGACCAGATCGTCGGCACCTACCGGCTACTGCGCCAGAGCGTGGCGAAGTCCCATCACGGCTTCTACTCCACCTCGGAATTCGGCGTTGCGGACATGATCGCGCGCCACCCGCAGAAGCGGTTTCTCGAGCTCGGCCGCTCCTGCGTGCTGCCGCCCTACCGCACCAAGCGCACCGTTGAACTGCTGTGGCAGGGCATCTGGGCCTATGCGCTGGAGCACGGCATCGACGTGATGTTCGGTTGCGCATCCTTCGGCGGCTGCCGGCCGGAAGCCCATGCGCTCGCCCTGTCGTTCCTGCACCACTCCGCGGCCGCGCAAGGCGAGTGGGCCGTGTCGGCGCTGCCGGAGCTTTACCGCAAGATGGATCTGATGCCCGTCGAAGCGATCCGCCCCCGCGAGGCGCTTGCAGCCCTGCCGCCGCTGGTGAAGGGCTATCTGAGGCTTGGCGCCCGCTTCGGCGACGGTGCCGTGATCGATCGCGCCTTCGGCACGACGGATGTGATGGTGGTGCTCCCGCGCGCCGCGATCAGCCCGCGCTATGTGAACTACTACCGCGCCGATGCCAGCCGCTTCTGCGGCTGATCAGGCCGGTTGGTTCAGCGTTTCACCGAAGCGAGCGCGCCCGAAAAGGCGTGGGCGAAGCTTTCGCGATCGTCGGGATTGAGGAACGAGCCGACATCGGTGCGCCGGCCTTCGCCTTCCACGGCCATCCCGGTAATACCGATCTCCTCATGCCGCGCCACATGGAAGCGCGCCCAGAACGGATTGAACCGGTGTTCGGCGCTGCGGCCCGACGGCGCGATCTTGCGGACCGTGAGCAGTGTTCGTGACACGCTGACGATTTCACGCGCGCGCGCGGAGCGGTAATTCAGCCAGAACGCGCCGTAGAGCAGCGCGAGATCCAGCCCGAAAAACAGAAAGATCGGCCACGCCCCGGCGATCAGGAACACGATCCCGTGGGCGATGAAGAGCGCCGAAGTCAGCGTCATCAAGACGATGAATCCGCCGCGACCGAGCGACCGGTGCGGGGTCAAAAGGGCCTCGAAGACCGGTGTGTCGGGTGCGGCATCGGCCGCGTTGCCTTGGCTCATGGACGCAGATTATAGAGGCCGGATGCAAAAGCCCAAGACCCCCGCCGGACAAATAATCGCGAGCCGCAGTCCCCGCAAACCGACGCGGCGCAGCCGCTACACCAAGGTGGAGCTGGAGGAGATGTTCCGGCGCTTCCAGCTGCAGCGGCCCGAGCCGAAGGGCGAACTGGAGCACGTGAACCCGTTCACGCTGGTCGTTGCCGTGGCGCTCTCCGCGCAGGCGACCGATGCCGGCGTGAACAAGGCGACGCGGGCGCTCTTCGAGGTGGCCGACACGCCGCAGAAGATGCTGGCACTCGGTGAAGACACGGTCCGCGACTACATCAAGACGATCGGGCTATTCCGCAACAAGGCGAAGAACGTCATCGCGCTCAGCCAGAAGCTCGTCGACGACTTCGGCGGCGAGGTGCCGATGACGCGGGAAGAGCTGGTGACGCTGCCGGGCGTCGGCCGCAAGACCGCGAATGTGGTGCTCTCCATGGCGTTCGGCCAGGCGACGATGGCGGTCGACACCCACATCTTCCGCATCGGCAACCGCATAGGCCTCGCGCCCGGCAAGACACCGGATGAGGTGGAGGAGATCCTGATGCGGGTGATCCCGCAGCCCTATCTCTACCACGCGCATCACTGGCTAATCCTGCACGGGCGTTATGTATGCAAGGCCCGCAAGACGGAATGCGAGCGCTGCATCATCGCCGATCTCTGCAAATCGAAGGAAAAGACAACGGACATTCCCGCCCCGATCGTTGAACTGACGCAGGACATCGACGCTCCGACGGCAGAAGCCATCTGACTAAAAGAGTCAGTGCACCGTGGCAGGGGTCGGAGCGCGCGCCGTGAGTGCGTATTCGGGGTCCTTGGCCACGACGCGTTGATGCAGGTGCACCATCAGCGCCGCCGCAAAGAGCGGCGTCAAAAGGTTGAGGATGGGGATCGCCAGAAACGCGGCAATGGCGATGCCCGCGAAGAACACCGTCGTGCCGTGGCGCGACCGCAGTTGCTTGGCGTCCGCCGGCGTATGGTACCGCATGGCGGCAAATTCGAAGAACTCACGGCTCAGGAGGTAGGCGTTGACCACGAAGAACGCCATCAGATTGACGAGCGGGATGAAGAGCAGCATCAGCGCCAAAAGGTTGCCGAGGATGACGATGCCGAGGAACTTGAGCGTGTGCGGAATGGACTGGCGCAGCGATAGCGCCTGACCGACCGGCCGATCTCCATAGTGCCGCCGCTCGATCGCCTCCGCCACATCGTCGAGGAACAGGCCGGCGATCAGCACGGAGATCGGCGCGATCAGAAACGCAAGACCAAGAGCCAGCGCAATCGAGGCGAGGATGCCGAACAGGAAGCCGGCCGTGCTCGTCCATTCCGGCATGTCGGGGAAGAAGCCCTGCAGCCAGGGCAACGTCCATTCAGAGAATACACCGGTGACGAGGAACCACAGCCCGACGAGCATCAGCAATGTCAGGCCGATCACCTTCCAGAATGCCGAACGGCTTTCCGGCGCGAAAAGGTCTGCAATTGCGAGACGGATGCTGCTGAAAATCATGGCCCAGGTTCTCTCTTGTCTCTCAGGATGTAGGAGGGCAGATGCTGCGCTGCAATGTCGAGCCGCGAGGGTGTTGCAGTTCCCCGCAGTGGACGATATATCGATAAATCTAGAAATATGATTACGGAGATCCGCGTGAGCGTGACGATCTACCACAATCCCGCCTGCGGCACCTCACGCAATGCGCTTGCGATGATCAGGGCTAGCGGCGTCGAACCCCAGATGATCGAATATCTGAAGCACCCGCCGACGCGCGAGGCGCTCAAGCAGATGATCGCCGATGCGGGGCTGACGGTCCGCGAGGCGCTGCGGCGCAAGGGTACTCCCTATGATGCGCTCGGTCTCGATGATGAGAGCCTGACGGAGGATGATCTGCTCGACCGCATGATGAAACACCCGATCCTCATCAATCGGCCGTTCGTGATTACGCCGCTGGGCACGCGCCTCTGCCGCCCGTCCGAACAGGTTCTCGACTTGCTGCCGGACGGTGCGATGACAGAGTTTACCAAGGAAGATGGCGAGGTGATCCGGCGGCCTTAAGCCCTCGGGGTCAGCTATCGACAGCAAAGGCATATTCATGACGCAAGATTTCCCGGCGCTGCGCGAAGATGCGTTCTGCCCCATCGACGAGGACGCGCTGCTGCGGCCCGCTCACAAGACGCATCCGCCCCGCGTTCTGATGCTCTACGGATCGTTGCGCGAACGGTCCTATTCGCGCCTGATGACTGAGGAGGCAGCCAGGGTTCTCACCCGCTTCGGTGCTGAAGTGAGGATTTTCGACCCCAAGGATCTGCCACTTCCGGATGCTGCCTCTGCTGACCATCCGAAGGTGCAGGAACTGCGCGATCTGTCGCTCTGGTCGGAGGCCCATGTCTGGTGCTCGCCCGAACGGCACGGCGCGATGACCGGCATCATGAAGGCCCAGATCGACTGGCTACCGCTTGCGCTTGGCGGCATGCGTCCGACCCAGGGCCGGACCCTGGCGCTGATGCAGGTCTGCGGCGGCTCGCAGAGCTTCAACACCGTCAACCAACTGCGCATCCTCGGGCGCTGGATGCGCATGGTGACGATCCCCAACCAGTCCTCCGTACCGAAGGCGTTCACCGAGTTCGAAGAGAACGGCCGCATGAAGCCATCGCCCTTCTACAATCGGATGGTCGACGTGATGGAGGAACTGATGAAGTTCACGCTGCTGGTGCGTGATCGCGCCGACTATCTCGTCGATCGCTATTCCGAGCGCGTCGAAAGCGCGGAGGACCTGTCGAAGCGCGTCAACCAGCGCGCCATCTGATCGGACTGCGGTGCTTACGGCAACGGTTCCAGCGCGAGCCCGAAGGCGGCGTGGAGCATGCCGGTCATGGTGAAGGACAGCACGACGAGGCCGACGGTGATGCCGATCGCGACCGGCATGTCGTTGTCGAAGGCGATGCGCGTCACGCGGAAAAAGATCGCGATTGCGATGCCGAAGAAGGCGAGCGAGGTGATCACCGCGATCGGCTCGGCGCCCGGCATCAGAAGCATCAGCGCTACAGGTATCGCCATCAGATAGGCGAAAGGCAGGCTGAGCCAGTTCGTGGCGATGACCCACCGGCCGAAATGCGCCGAGAGACCGAGCGGGGCGGCGACGAGGGCAACGATGATCACCGGCACGATCCAGTTGAGCACGTCGATCATCGCAAGCCGCAGGAAGAAGCCGAGGCCCGTCGCGGCGCTGTCACCCGCCGCCGCGATATAGCTCGTGCGGTAGTTGAGCCAGGACAGCGCGAAGGCCGGCACGGCATAAAGGATCGCGGTGAAAGAGCGCCAGAAACCGTCCGCGGTGAGATCCAGATAGTTGAACCCGCGCTGATCGTTGCGTGCCAGCATTAACACGCCGGAGAGATAGCGCTGCACTTCTCCGCCGCTGACCATCAGGCGAACCAGCGATCGAGAAACTGGCGGTAGATCTGCGTCAGCGTCCGAAGATCGGAGAGCGCCACGCGTTCGTCGACCATGTGCATGGTCTGGCCGACAAGGCCGAATTCGACGACGGGGCAGTAATCCTTGATGAAGCGGGCATCCGACGTTCCACCCGTCGTGGAAAGCTTTGGCGTCCGCCCAGTCACGCTCTCGACCGCCTGCTGCATGGCGGCGATCAGTGTTTCGTCAAGTGTCAGAAACGATGGGCTCGGCCGCTCCTTCCAGGTAATGTCGAAGTCGACCGGCAGCCGCTCCGTGCCGCTGCGCAAACGCTCCGCCGCCTGATCCAGCCTGTTGTGAATGTCCATCTGCAAGCTTTCCGCGTCCCACCGATCATTGAAACGCACATTGAAAGCCGCGGTTGCCTTGCTCGGGATCACATTGACGGACGGATTGCCGACGTCGATCGAGGTGATTTCGAGATTGGTAGCCGGGAAAGTATCCGTGCCTTCGTCGAACGGGGTCTCGAGCAGCGCATTGCAGAACGCTACGATCGCGCGGATCGGGTTGTCGGCAAGATGCGGGTAGGCGACGTGACCCTGCACGCCGTGAACGGTAATGATGCCCGACAGCGAGCCCCGGCGGCCGATCTTGATCATGTCGCCCATGGCTTCCGGGTTCGTCGGCTCGCCGACGATTGCGCCCTGCCAGACTTCGCCCTTTGCATCGGCATGTTTCAGGAGCTTCTCGGTGCCGTTGATCGACGGCCCTTCCTCGTCGCCCGTGATGAGGAAAGAGATCGAGCCTTTCGGCGGTCCGTTTTCGGCGATGTAGCTCGCGCAGGCGGCCACGAAGGCAGCAATGCCACCCTTCATGTCGACCGTGCCGCGCCCAATCATCATGTCGTCGACGATGGCTGCCTCGAAAGGCGGCTTCGACCAGGCGGCGACATCGCCGGGCGGCACCACGTCGGTATGGCCGGCAAACATCAGATGCGGCTCCGCGCTGCCGAGACGCGCATAAAGATTTTCAACATCCGCCGTGTCGTCGTCGCTGAAGGTGACGCGCTCGACACTGAAGCCGAGAGGAACGAGCATGGCTTCGAGCGCGCCGAGCGCTCCGCCCTCTGCCGGCGTGACGGAGGCGCAGCGTACCAGCGCTGACAGATTGGCGACGGGGTTTGTGGCGAGGGTCTCTTGTGTCATGCGCGGAAAATTAGCCCGGTTCAGAGGTCGGTGTCATCGCTTTCGTCGCGCTCGTCCACGCCCGAGCCCTCAGGCTGCCCCGGAATGAGCGCCAGCAGCCCGAGTACGATCAGCGACAGCATCGGAATGAAGATTAAAACGGCAAACGCGCTCGCCGCGTTGATGTCGCGCAGGCGCTTGATCGTCAGCATGATGGACGCGACGAGGGTGAAGAGCCCGACGACGAACGAGACCGAAATCCAGAAGAGGACCGCCTCGCTTTCCTCGTCGAGCTTGAGCAGGATGGAGAGCAGGAAGCCGTTGATGGCTGTCAGAAACAGCCAGCCGAGAACGAAGAGGCGCCGGCCGATGCGCCCCTGTCCCGACAAAAACAGCCAGAAGAGGGTGGCGCCACCGGCGCCTTTTGGATCCTTGTCCGCCCCTCGTTGGCTGTCGCTCATCTCATGCCCGCAGCAGCTCGTTGATCGACGTCTTCGACCGCGTCTTCTCGTCCACCTTCTTGACGATCACGGCGCAATAGAGGCCGGGGCCGGGCTCGCCATTGCCCATCGGCTTGCCGGGCATGGTCCCTGCCACCACGACCGAATAGGCCGGGATTTCGCCATAGGTGACGCTACCGGTCTCGCGATCGACGATCTTCGTGGATTTGCCGATATAGACGCCCATGCCGAGAACGGCGCCTTCGCGCACGATGCAGCCTTCGACCACTTCGGAGCGGGCGCCGATGAAGCAATTGTCCTCGATGATGACCGGGCCGGCCTGCAGCGGCTCCAGAACGCCGCCGATGCCGACGCCGCCTGACAGGTGCACGTTTTTGCCGATCTGCGCGCAGGAACCGACGGTCGCCCAGGTGTCGACCATCGTGCCTTCATCCACATAGGCGCCGAGATTGACGAAAGAGGGCATGAGGATGACGTTGCGGCCGATGAAGGCCGAGCGGCGCACCGTGCAGTTCGGTACGGCGCGGAAACCGGCATGCTCGAAATCGATGCCGCTCCAGCCGTCGAACTTCGAGCCGACCTTGTCCCACCAGACGCTGTCGCCCGGACCGCCCTTGATGATGTCCATCGGGTTGAGGCGGAAAGAGAGAAGCACGGCTTTCTTCAGCCACTGATTGACGGTCCACTCGCCATCGCTGCCCTTTTCGGCAACGCGCGCTTTGCCCTGGTCGAGCAGGTTGAGCGCGGTTTCGACCGCATCGCGCACTTCGCCCTTGGTGGACGTGGTGATCTGGTCGCGCTCCTCGAAGGCGGTATCGATGATCCGGGCAAGGTCTTGATGGCTGGTCATGCGGGCCTCTCGTCTGGCTTTCGGTGGTGCCGGGCATTGCTGCCCCGCACGATGTCCGTCCTCCTAAGGAAGAGGCACGATTGTGGCAAGGAGCGCAATGCACCGGGCCTGCTGCAATTTGTCGTTTGGCGCCCACGGCCGAAGCCGATAAGAGGTGCTGCCATGAGGAAACGGCGGCACGAGGGACTGATCGTCGGCCTGCGCAGCGAGATCTCGCTGTTCGCGCGGGTGGCGCTGCTCGTGCTCGCACTGCCGTTCCTGCAGCCCTTCGTCGAGGCGCATGCGGCCGCAGGCAAACCATCCGGGGTCATCTGTACCGTCCACGGGCCGTTCGATCCCGCTCAGACGATCGATGGCGACGGTGCCTCGTCGGCCATCGACCATTGCGTCTGCACAGCGCTCTGTGCGCTGACCGCGCTTCCCGAGCCATCGCAGCCGGAGATCGGACGCATCGGCGAGCCGCAAGCGGCCGGCAGTTCGGTTTCCCTGTCAGTGACGGTCTTTCCAGGTCCCGACCGCAGTTTTGGACCTCCCGGCCAGGCCCCTCCTTTTTCGATCTGATCCGATGCGGCCACGAAAGTGGTCGACGCTTTGGCATTTCCAGATCTGAAAAAGGCATTCCCATGCGCATTCACGCATCCGTACTGGCCGGCACCATGCTCGCCACGCTTTCCGTATTCCCGATCTCCAACGCATCCGCCCATGCATCGCTCGAGCGGGCCGAGGCCCAGCCGGGCTCCTTCAAGGCCGTCATGCGCATTCCGCACGGCTGCGACGGCCAGGCCACGCACACTGTGACGATCGACCTGCCGGAAGGCTTCATCGACGCCAAGCCCATGCCGAAGGCTGGCTGGACGCTCTCAACCGAAACCGGCGACTATGCCGAGGCCCACCATCTCCATGGCCGTGAAGTCACGTCGGGCGTGCGCTCCGTCACATGGTCGGGCGGCGATCTGCAGGACGGCCATTACGATGAATTCGTCGTTGCAGGACGGATCTCCAATGTGGAGGCAGGCGCGGTCCTCAGCTTCCCGACGACCCAGCTTTGCGCCGACGGAGAAGTGTCCTGGGTGGACGTGGCCGAAGAAGGCATCGACCCGCACAGCCTCGACTACCCCGCACCGACGCTGACCGTCATTGCCGCTGAAACAGAAGCCGGCGAGCATGCGCATGGCCATGCAGCCCACGCCCATGGCGGCCACGCACACGGCGCCGATGCTGCGATGGACGCCGAAGTTCAGCCGGTCACGGTCGGCGACCTGACGATCTCGGGCTACTGGACCCGTGCGACCCTGCCGAACCAGCGCGTCGGCGGTGGTTATCTCACGGTTGAAAACACTGGAGACGACGAGGATCGTCTGGTTGCCGTAAGCTCACCGGTGACCGAGCGCGCCGAAATCCACGAGATGGCCGTCGAGAATGACGTCATGACCATGCGCCGACTGGATGACGGGATCGCGATTCCCGCAGGTGAAAGCATCGCCCTTGAACCGGGCGGCTTTCACCTGATGTTCCAGGACCTGTCGGAAGGCTTCGTGGAAGGCGAGACGGTCTCGGTGACGCTCGAGTTCGAAAATGCTGGCGAAGTGACGCTCGATCTGCCTGTGCTTGCAGCCGGCTCCCGTCAGGCGGGCGGCGCGCACGAGCATCAGCACTAAAACTCGTGGAAACGAAAGCCGGGCGTTACTCGCCCGGCTCTAACTGGCGCTGAGCCGCCTTCAGGAAGGCCGCGAGGTCGTCGGTCACATAATCGATGTGCTCGCCGTCATAGCCCTCGTGCTCCCAGACATCGCCAAGCGGGCCTTCCATGTTGTTCGGCACGATCAGAACGGTCTTCATGCCGACGGCCTTGGGCACGGTGAGGTTCCTGGGCAGGTCCTCGAACATCACGGCACGGTCCGCCTCGATGCGGTGCAGCCCCATGAACTTGTCATAGGTCACGGCGGCCGGCTTCGGCATCAGGTCTGCGGCGACGATGTCGAAGATGTCGTCGAAATGGTCGAGAATTCCGAGCGCCTGTGCCGTGCGCTGCGCATGGCGCGTATCGCCATTGGTGAAGATGAACTTGCGGCCGGGCAGCGACTTGATCGCCTCGCCCAGCGCCGGATCGGGCTTCACCCACGAATAATCGATGTCGTGCACCCGCTCCAGAAAGGCGTTCGGGTCGATCTTGTGCTCGGTCATCAGGCCTTTCAGCGTGGTGCCGTGGTCGCGGTAATACTGCTTTTGCAGCACGCGCGCTTCGTCCGAAGGCAGCTGCAGCAGCTCCGCCACAAAATCGGTCATCCGCGCATCGATCTGCGAGAACAGATCCGTGTGGCGCGGGTAGAGCGTGTTGTCGAGATCGAAGACCCAGTCGCGGATATGCGTGAAATCGTCGGGTTGTGGTGTGTGATTCTTCGGTGCCATCGCCGCTTTATGCCATACCGGTCGTAAAGAAACAGGAAGAACCCGGAATGTGGTGATTGGCAGGCACCAAAGCCATCATTCTCCGGTCGGGGATGCTACCGAGCGCGATGGCTTCGTGCTAACGCGACCGACATGGAACTTTGGGTCGCAATCACTTTCGCCGCGGCATTCGTTCAGAATATCCGTTCGGCGCTTCAGAAATATCTCAAGGGCGCGATGGGCACGACAGGGGCAACCTTCGTGCGCTTCGGCTTCGGCGTGCCCTTTGCGCTCCTCTTTCTGGCAATCGCCGTCGCGGTGCTCGATCTGCCGATCCCAGCGGTCCACACCACCTTCTTCCTCTGGGTCGTGCTTGCATCCATTGCGCAGATCCTTGCGCAGGCGCTTCTCGTCCATCTCTTCTCGTTTCGAAACTTCACGGTCGGCACCGCCTATTCGCGCACCGAACCCGCGCAGGCGGCCTTGTTCGGGCTCCTGTTCCTTGGCGAAGTCGTCACGGTCGGAACGCTGATTGCGATCGCGATCTCGGTGTTCGGCGTGATGCTGATTTCGGTGGCGCGCACGGCGTTTTCCACAAAGGCATTTTTGCTTTCGGTCACCAGCAGAACAGCGCTGATCGGCCTCGCTTCGGGAACGCTGTTCGGCGTCTCCGGCGTTTCCTATCGCGCGGCATCCGTTTCGCTCGGCGGCCCCCATGCGGTAATCCAGGCAGGTACGACGCTCGTCGTCGCGGTCATCTTCCAGACCATCGTCATGTCGATCTGGATGGCACTGCGGGAGCCGGAGGAATTCGGCCGCATCCGCAAGGCATGGAAACCCGCGCTTCTGGTGGGTTTGGCGGGCGCCACGGCATCCTTCGGCTGGTTCACTGCGATGACGCTGCAGCAGGCGGCCTACGTCAAGGCGGTGGCGCAGGTGGAGATGCTGTTCACCTTCGCGGCATCGGTCTTCATCTTCAAGGAAACCATCACGCGCATGGAACTTGCGGGCTGCGCGCTGATCGTTTGCGGCGTGGCGGCGCTGGTGCTGGCTGTCTGAACATTAGCAGAACGTGACGAGCGCTCCGTCCACGGCCGGCCCACAGCTTTTCCAGCGGTTATCCACAGGCTATCCAGTGCCGGTGGATCCGAACCCGCCCGTCCCGCGCGCGCTCTGGGAAGCCTCCGCGCGCTCCTCGATGGCAGCGCGTACGACCGGGGCGATCACCATCTGCGCGATGCGCAAACCGCGGGTGATCTCGAAGGGCGCATCGCCATGGTTGATCAAGAGCACCTGCACCTCGCCGCGATAATCCCAGTCGATCGTCCCTGGCGTATTGAGGCAGGTCACCCCATTTTTATAAGCAAGCCCGGAACGCGGCCGGATCTGGACCTCGTAGCCCACGGGGATCTCGAAAATGAAGCCGGTCGGCACCAGCATCCGCGTGCCGGGGGCGAGCATCAGCGGCCTATCCGCCTCGACGGCAGCGCGCAAATCCATGCCGGCGGCACCGTCGGTCTGGTAGCCGGGCAGGGCAAGCCCCTCGCCATGCGGAAGGCGGATCAGGCCGAGAATGGGGGCGTCGCTGGTGGCAGGGCTGGTCATCGCCGCATTTGCCGCAAGCCAAGCGTCACGGTCAATTGAAAGACGCGGGCGGACCGGCTAGAAACCCCGCAACAATAGGATATCCACACCATGAGCGAACCACTGGCCGCCGAAGTGGCACGGCGCCGCACTTTCGCGATCATCTCGCACCCGGACGCCGGCAAGACGACGCTGACCGAAAAGCTGCTGCTGTTCGGGGGCGCGATCCAGCTTGCCGGCGAGGTGAAAGCCAAGAAGGACCGCATGAACACGCGCTCCGACTGGATGAAGATCGAGCGCGAACGCGGTATCTCGGTCGTCACCTCGGTGATGACCTTCGAATATGGCGACCATGTTTTCAACCTGCTCGACACGCCAGGCCACGAGGATTTCGCCGACGACACCTATCGCACGCTGACTGCCGTCGATGCTGCCATCATGGTCATCGACGCGGCGAAGGGCATCGAGCCGCGCACGTTGAAGCTGTTCGAAGTCTGCCGCCTGCGCGACATTCCGATCGTGACCTTCATCAACAAGATGGACCGCGAAAGCCGCGACCCGTTCGAGATCCTCGACGAGGTTGAGCAAAAGCTCGCGCTCGACACGGCGCCCATGACCTGGCCGATCGGTCGCGGCAAAAGCTTTTCGGGGACGTACCACTTAAGCGACAACACCATCCGCCGCAGCGACGCCGAGGAGCAGACGACGTCCGTGAATGGGCCTGAATCCGACGCGGTCGCAGGTCTTCTGCCGGAAAACGAGCGCGAAGCCTTCATCGAGGAGTGCGCGCTTGCCATGGAAGCTTGCCGGCCGTTCGACAGCCAGGCCTTCCTCGAAGGCCATCTGACGCCGGTCTATTTCGGCTCTGCGCTTCGCAATTTCGGCGTTCGCGACCTGATCAATGCGCTCGGCCGCTACGCGCCGCCGCCGCGCGACCAGATTGCCGATACGCGCAAGGTTGCGGCCACCGACGAAAAGATGTCGGCCTTCGTCTTCAAGATCCAGGCCAATATGGACCCGAACCACCGTGACCGCATCGCCTTCGTGCGTGTGTGCTCCGGTAAGCTGCAGCGCGGCATGAAAGCGCGGCTTGCCCGTACCGGAAAGCCGATGTCGCTATCGGCCCCGCAATTTTTCTTCGCCCACCAGCGCCAGCTTGCCGACACGGCCTATGCCGGCGACGTGGTCGGCATCCCGAACCATGGCACGCTCAGGATCGGCGACACGTTGACCGATGGCGAACATCTGGTCTTCAAGGGCGTGCCGAACTTCGCGCCTGAGATCCTGCGCCGCGTGCGTCTCGAAGATGCGATGAAGGCGAAGAAGATGAAGGAGGCGCTGGCGCAGATGGCGGAGGAGGGCGTGGTGCAACTCTTCCAGCCGGAAGACGGGTCGCCACCGCTCGTCGGCGTCGTCGGTGCCCTGCAGCTCGACGTTCTGAAGGCGCGGCTGGAAGCCGAATACGGTCTTCCGGTGTCCTTCGAACTCGCGCGGTTCAATGTCTGCCGCTGGATCTCGTCGGCGGACAAAGTTGAACTCGAGCGCTTCGTCACCGTCAAGCGCGGCGATATTGCCCGTGATCTCGACGGCGATCCCGTGTTCCTGGCATCCGACGGGTTTTCATTGAATTACGAGGCAGAACGCTGGAAGGCGATCAAGTTCGACGCGATCAAGGAATACCAAATCGGCATCGCCGCCTGAAGTTATTCTCAGTATTTCTGATAAAAGTACTTCTAATATAATGACTTAAGGGTCGAGTAACGCTTGTGGGTTATACCGGATGCTCCTTCCCAAGAGCATCCGGAGAACCCCTGCGTGTCGATCTTCCAACTGCTTTACGTAAGCGGTGCCACGCGTCCGATCAGCCCAAGCGATCTCGACGATATCCTTGCCTCTTCCCGCCGAAACAATGAAACGCGCGATGTGACCGGCGTCCTGCTCTACGCCGACGACACCTTCATCCAGGTTCTCGAAGGGGATCGGGCGACGGTCGGCGAGGTCGCGCGCGTGATCCGCAGAGACCCGCGTCATCGCAATTTCATGGTGCTCGTCGAACGCGAAGCCGAGAAGCGGGCTTTCTCGCAGTGGCAGATGGGGTTCAAGCGGCTCGATCCGAGCAAGCAGCAGGACGGCTCGGTCTTCAAGATGTCGCGTCAGGCGCTCCATAGCCGCATGAAGGGCGACGATGACGGGTTGATGCTCGACGCCATCATGGCATTCGCCAACACCGACTTCGTCGACAAAGCCGGCTAAGCAACTGGCGCTTTGCGATAGCGCATCACGTCGAAGCGCGCACCCAGCGCGTCGTAGAGCAAGAGCCGTCCAACCAGCGGCTCGCCGATCCCGGTGATCAGCTTGATCGCTTCCATGGCTTGAAGTGTGCCGATCACACCGGTGAGCGCACCGACGACGCCCGCTTCGGCGCAAGACGGCACAAGGCCGGCCGGCGGTGGCTCGGGAAAAAGATCGCGGAAACTCGGGTGCGTCCGGCCCTTGGCATCGACGCCATCGGGCAGGATGACGGTGAGCGACCCATCAAACCGCCCGACCGCGCCCGTGACCAGGGGGATCTTCACCCCAAGCGCCGTATCGGCAGCGAGATAGCGGGTGTCGAAATTGTCCGACCCATCGATGACGAGATCATAGCCGGCTAAGAGAGACTGCGCGTTCTCACTATCAAGTCGTGTCTGGTGCTGGACGATCTCGACGTTGTCGTTGAGCGCCTGAACCGATTGCGCAGCACTTTCAGTCTTGGCGATGCCGATGGACGCGGTGCGGTGGATGACCTGGCGCTGGAGGTTCGACAGCGAAACGATGTCGTCGTCGACGATGCCGATCGTGCCGACGCCTGCCGCCGCCAGATAGGCAATCACGGGAGCGCCCAGGCCGCCGGCGCCGATCACGAGCACCCGCGCAGCCTTCAGCTTCTGCTGGCCAGGCCCGCCCACTTCGGGAAGCACGATGTGGCGCGCATAACGCTGGATTTCATCCGGCGAGAGGGGAGGCGGCGCGGGTTCAGCCATCGAAAACGGTCTCCGTCACTGTGCCGGCATTGACGCTAAGGAATTGCGCGTGTCCTTCCAAGGCGGAAAACAGCGCAGCATCCGTGCCTGTCATGAAAGCCTGGCCGCCGAGATCGTCGATGATGCTGAAGAGTGCCGCACGGCGCGATGGGTCGAGATGTGCGGCGATCTCGTCGAGCAGCAGGATCGGTGCCGCTCCCGTCAGGTCGCCTACCAGCCGGGCGTGGGCAAGGACGAGACCTACGAGAAGTGCCTTTTGCTCGCCGGTCGAGGATTGTGCAGCGGGCATGGATTTTTCGGCATGGACCACTTCGAGGTCCTGCCGGTGCGGACCTTCCAGCATCCGCCCGGCCGCTTCGTCGCGCCAGCGGGATTCTGCGAGCGAGGCGGCGAAGCGTGTCTCCATGTCGCTCGCCGCAAGGGCTTGCTGATCATCCATGAAGCCCGTGAGCTTGATCGCGGCTTTGGGAAAGCGGCTCGCGGCCTCACTCGCCGCCCGTTCCAGGAGAACCGTGAGCAGCCGCACGAAATCTTGCCGGGCAACGGCGATCGCGACGGCAAGCTCGGCCAGCTGTGCCTCGATGCCGTCAAGCCAGGCGCGATCGAACCGGCCCTCCGAAAGCAGCCGATTGCGTCCGCGCATGGCTTTCTCATAGTCCGCCACCCGGCGGCCGTGACCTGGATCGACGGCAAGCACCATGCGGTCGAGAAACCGCCTGCGATCTCCCGCAGGTCCGGTAAAAAGCCCGTCCATCGCCGGCGTCAGCCAGGTGATCCGAACATGGTCGAGAAGCGCCTCGTTGGTGCGCGCGGCTGCACCATTGATGCGCACGCGGCGCTGGCCGCCTTCCGCCTCATCGCCAGCGGTGGTGCCGATTGTGGCGGGGCCCGCCATGCCCTCGACTTCAGCAAACAGCGTGAAACCGCCGGTCGACCCTTCGCGTGCGGCTTCCGAATAGATGATCCGCCGCATGCCGCGGCCAGGCGAAAGCAAAGAAATCGCTTCGAGGAGGTTCGTCTTGCCTGCACCATTATTGCCGGTGAAGACCACGTGTGTTCCCGCAAAGCGCAGCGTCAGCTCGCCATAATTGCGGAAATCGGTGAGGCTGAGACGCCCGATGGCCACTTTTTCCGGCATCAGCCTTGCCGCCTCGGGGCGTTAAAAGCCGGGGTCAAACCCGCATCGGCATCAAAACGTAGAGTGCGTCGTCGTCGCTGGTTTCGCGCACAAGCGTCGGCGACCCCGGATCTGCCAGCATGAAGACGGCTTCGGTTCCGGTGAGCTGGCCCGTGATATCGAGCAGATACTTGGCGTTGAAGCCGATCTCGATCGGCTCGTTGTCGTAGCCGACGGCAAGCTCTTCCGTCGCGCTGCCGGAATCTGGGTTGTTTACCGTCAGCACCAGCTGACCGTCGCGGATGGCGAGCTTGACGGCGCGCCCGCGCTCGGACGAAATCGTCGATACACGGTCGACAGCCTGCGCAAAGGACTGGCAGTCGATCGTCAGTTCCTTGTCGTTCCCGGTCGGGATAACGCGCTGATAGTCGGGGAAGGTGCCGTCGATCAGCTTGGAGGTCAAAACGATCGAGCCGATCGTAAAGCGGATCTTCGCGTCCGACAGTTCGACCGTCACGACCACTTCAGGATCGTCGACCAGCTTCTGCAGCTCGCCGACAGTCTTGCGTGGGATGATGATGCCAGGCATGCCCTCGGCGCCCGACGGCGCGATGATGTCGGCACGCGCCAGGCGGTGTCCATCGGTTGCAACGGCGCGCAGCTTCAGCTTGTCGCCATCCTCGACCGTGTGCATGTAGATGCCGTTGAGATAGTAGCGGGTCTCTTCCGTCGAGATCGCAAACTGGGTGCGCGCAATCAGCATGCGCAGCGTCTCGGCGGGCAGGCGGAAGGTGTGGCTGAAGGCGCCGGCTGTCAGATCCGGAAAATCCGTCTCGGGCAGGCACTGGAGCGTGAAGCGCGAGCGGCTCGAGGAAACACTCATCTGTCCCTTCTCGCCCGTCATCGACAGCGATACCTCGGCGCCGTCCGGCAGCTTGCGGACGATGTCGTAGAGAAGATGGGCGGGAACGGTCGTCGATCCGGCCTGCTCGACCATGGCGGGAGCGGCTTCGGTGATTTCGAGATCCAGATCCGTGGCGCGCATGGAAAGGCTCGCGCCCTCGGCGCGCAGGAGCACGTTCGACAGGATCGGGATCGTGTTGCGCCGCTCCACCACGCGGTGAACGTGGTTCAGCGACTTCAAGAGGTTCGACCGTTCGAGCGTGACACGCATGGGACCGTTTCTCGTCTTCTCAAGCCTACTTGGGGCGTTCTGGCGGGCCAGCCTCTCCGACCGCGACTGGCCGGACCTACTGCGATTGCTTGTTCGGAGGCTCGCTTAAATGTGGACCGGCAATTTGGCAATTTGGCCGGCGGAGCGCAAGGCCAAAGGGGCCCGCTCGCGATTCTCGGGAGCGTGGATCATGGGGAAAAAGCCGGGAAACCACCCGGCGACCGGCAGCGGCACCGGTCTCTGTTGAAGAGCCGGAATACCGCTGTCGGCCGTCCGCCGCCCTCTCCGGGCTCCGGTCACGCTTCCGCTTGCCCGCACTGGCTTGCGACACGGGCAATGATGGTCGGCAGCGCGTAGTTTATTCGTTGATCAGACGCTTCAGCAGTTCGACCTCATGGGAAAGCTTGGTGTCTTTCCCGATCAGGTCTTCGATCTTGCGCACGGCATGCAGAACGGTCGTGTGATCGCGTCCGCCAAAGCGGCGGCCGATCTCCGGGAAGGAGCGCGGGGTCAGCGTCTTGGCGAGATACATTGCGATCTGACGTGGCTTGACGATCACGCGCGTCCGGCGATTGGAAACCAGTTCCTGTCGCGAGACATTGTAGTGGCGCGCCACGACACGCTGAATGTCTTCGATGCGGACGCGCTTCGGCTCGCCGGCATTGACGAGATGGCCGAGAAACTCGTCCACCCGCTCGATCGTGAGATTGGGCTCGAAGGAGCGACGGAAGAGAAGCTGGTTGAAGGCACCTTCCAGTTCACGGCCACTCGCGGTGATGTGGCGCGCCACATGATCGAGGATCGGCAGCGGGATATCGACGGATGGGTCTTCTGCCTGCGCGGCGGCAAGCCGCTGCTGCAGGATTTCCAGGCGCATCTCGTAATCCGGTCCTTCCATCTCGATCGCAACGCCGCCCTGGAGACGCGAGCGCACGCGGGCGTCGAGCGATTCCAGCTCCCACGGTGCCCGATCGGCGGCAACGACCACCTGCTTGGCGCTGTCGAGCAGCATGTTCAGGAGATGGCAGAACTCGTTCTGGATCGACTTGCCCTGCAGGAATTGCATGTCGTCGATAATCAGGAGGTCGATGTTGCGCAGCGCATCCTTGAAAGACAGCGCATCATTGTCGCGAATGGCGCTGGCGAACCGCCACATGAAATACTCCGCCGTCAGATAGACGACGCGCGGGTTGCGCGGGCTTGCGAGCGCTGCCGAGGCGATCGCCTGCAGGAGATGGGTCTTCCCGAGCCCGACGCTGGAGTGAACGAAGAGAGGGTTGAAGCGCACCGCGCCCGCACCGGCCTCGGCAATGGTCTTCGCGGCGGCAAGCGCCACGCGGTTCGACGATCCCTCGATGAAGGACTCGAACGTATAGCGGGCGTCGAGCGGCGAGCCGACGACAGGATTGGAGCCCGGGGCAGGGCGGCGGGCCGAAGCGGGTGCTGGGCCAGCAGACGGAAT